>CBIHOW010000037.1:0-56817 GCA_966211695.1 uncultured Massilia sp.
CGCCGGAAGACATCATCTTCGACCCGAACATCTTCGCGATCGCCACCGGCATCGAGGAGCACGACAACTACGCCGTCGACTTCATCAACGCCACGCGCTGGATCCGCGAACACCTGCCGTACGCGAAGGTGTCGGGCGGCGTGTCGAACGTGTCGTTCTCGTTCCGCGGCAACGACCCGGCCCGCGAAGCGATCCACACCGTGTTCCTGTACCACGCCATCAAGGCCGGCCTGACGATGGGTATCGTCAACGCGGGCATGGTGGGCGTGTACGACGACCTCGATCCGGAACTGCGCGAGCGCGTGGAAGACGTGGTGCTGAACCGCCGTCCGGACGCCACCGAGCGCATGATCGAATTCGCCGGCACGCTGAAGGCCGGCGGCGCGAAGCAGGAACAGAATCTGGAATGGCGCAACGCCCCCGTCGGCAAGCGCTTGTCGCACGCGCTCGTGCACGGCATCACGCAGTGGATCGTCGAGGACACCGAGGAAGCGCGCCAGCAGATCGCAGCCGAAGGCGGCCGCCCGATCCAGGTGATCGAAGGCCCGCTGATGGACGGCATGAACGTCGTCGGCGACCTGTTCGGCCAGGGCAAGATGTTCCTGCCGCAGGTGGTGAAATCGGCGCGCGTGATGAAGCAGGCCGTGGCCCACCTGATCCCGTTCATCGAGGAAGAAAAGGCGGAAGAGGAGCGCCGCACCGGCATCGTCGCGAAGCCGAAGGGCAAGATGGTCATCGCGACGGTGAAAGGCGACGTGCACGACATCGGCAAGAACATCGTCTCCGTCGTCCTGCAATGCAATAACTTCGAGATCGTCAACATGGGCGTGATGGTGCCCGCATCCGAGATCCTCGCGAAGGCCAAGGAAGAGAACGCGGACATCATCGGCCTGTCCGGCCTGATCACGCCGTCGCTCGAAGAGATGGCGCACGTCGCGCGCGAGATGCAGCGCGACCCGTGGTTCCGCGACCGCCGCATCCCGCTGCTGATCGGCGGTGCGACGACGAGCCGCGCACACACCGCCGTCAAGATCGCGCCGCACTACGAAGGCCCGGTCGTGTACGTGCCGGACGCGTCGCGTTCCGTCTCGGTCGGCCAGTCGCTCGTGACGGCGGATACGCGCGACGGCTACGTCGCCGAGATCGCCGAGGACTACGAACGCATCCGCGAACAGCACGCGAACAAGAAGGCGCTGCCGATGGTGAGCCTGGAGCAGGCCCGCGCCAACAAGGCGCAGCTGGCGTTCGCGCCGGCGAAGCCGAAGTTCGTCGGCCGCCGCGTCTTCAAGAACGTCGACCTGGCCACCCTGGCCCGCTACATCGACTGGGGCCCGTTCTTCCAGACGTGGGACCTGGCCGGCCCGTACCCCGCGATCCTGACGGACGAGGTGGTCGGCGAAGCGGCGACGAAGGTGTTCGAGGAAGGCCAGGCGATGCTGAAGAAGATCATCGACGGCCGCTGGCTCACCGCGAACGGCGCCATCGCGCTGCTGCCCGCGAACTCCGTCAACGACGACGACATCGAGATCTACACGGACGACACGCGGAGCAGCGTCGCCTTCACGTACTACGGCCTGCGCCAGCAGGGCGTCAAACCCGTGGTCGACGGCGTGCAACGCCCGAACCAGTGCCTGGCCGACTTCATCGCGCCGAAATCGTCCGGCGTGGCCGACTACATCGGCATGTTCGCCGTGACGGCCGGCATCGGCGCCGAGAAGATCGAGAAGCGCTTCGAGGCCGAGGGCGACGACTACTCGTCCATCATGGTCAAGGCCCTGGCCGACCGCCTGGCCGAAGCCTTCGCCGAGTACATGCACGAACGCGTGCGCACGGACCTGTGGGGCTATGCGCCGGACGAGAAGTTGTCGAACGAAGCGCTGATCAAGGAAGAATACGTCGGCATCCGTCCGGCGCCGGGCTATCCGGCGTGCCCGGAACACACCGTCAAGGCCGATTTGTTCAAGACCCTGCAGGCCGACGAGATCGGGATGCAGCTGACGGAATCGTTCGCGATGTATCCGGGGGCGGCGGTGTCGGGCTTCTATTTCTCGCATCCGGAATCGAAGTATTTCGTGGTCGGCAAGATCGGCCAGGACCAGCTCGAGGACATGGCCAAGCGCCGCGGCATGCCCAAGGACGAATTGGAACGCTACCTGGCGCCGAACCTGTAAGCGCTACGCCTGCTCGCGGGGTCGCGAACATCGCGATGCCGCGCGCCCAAGCCGGCGACGACTGGCCGGCTCAGATGGCGTAACGGACGACGGAGTCGCTCCACTGGAATGCGGACATCTCGAGCTCGATCATGTCGTCGCCGGAGATCTGCAGCTCCTTCAACGTGGGCAGCACGAGTTCCGTGTTCTCGTCGGCCTGCTCGATGCTCTCGGACAGCTTGAGCAGCTCGCCGAAGAAACCGGCGCGGCCCACGAGGGCCTGGCGCACTTCGTCGCTGACGGGGATCTGTTCGACGATGTCGGCCATCGGGATGCCGAACAGGACATCCATCAGCGACATGATGCCGACGGTGAACGCGACGTCCGCGACGGCCCGCTGGCCCGGACGCAGGCGCTGCGCCAGCAGCTCCATCAGGCGGCCGCGCGTCGTGGCCAGCATCAGCAGCGGCGTCTGGTTGTGGCCGCGCGTGGCCGGTTCCGCGTACAGCATGATCTGCAGCCAGCGCTGCAGCTGGCGCCGGCCCAGCACGAGCAGGGCCTGGCTGACGGAATCGATGCGCTGCGTCGCGCCCACGGCCGGCGTGTTCACGAGGCGCAGCAGGTTCAGCGCGAGCGTGACGTCGCGCTTGACGGCCTTTTCGATGTCGGCATTGTCCGCGTCCGACATCACGAGGTTCATGAGGTCGACGACGGCCAGCTGCGACGGCGACAGCTTGCGGCCGCCCAGCACGGACGGACGCGCGAAATAAAAGCCCTGGAAGTAGTCGAAGCCCAGGTTCATCGCGGCCTGGTACGTGTCGCGCGTCTCGACCTTTTCCGCGACCACGGTCTTTTCCATGTCGTGCAGGCGGCGCACGAGGTTCGGCAGTTGCGCGGGCGGCACGCTGCGCAGGTCCAGCTTGACGAAGGCGGCCAGCGGCAGCAGGCGTTGCAGGCGCAGGCTGTCGCCGTCGACGCCGTCCAGCGCGAAGCGGAAACCGTGGCCCGCGAGTGCGCGCATGCGCGCCAGCAGGTCGTCGTCGGGCACGACGTCCGACACGATCTCGAGGATCGTCCGGTCGCGCGGCAGGAAGGCGAAGATGTCGCTCGCGAGGACTTCGGCGTCCACGTTCAGGAAGCAGGTGGCGTCGCCGATCGCGCGCGCGAGGCCCAGTTGCGCCGCATGGGCGATCACGGCGGCCGTCGCGGACAGGCCCGTCTCGTCGGCCTCGCCCTGGCGCGCGCTGCGAAACAGCAGTTCGTAGCCATACAGGGCCTGGTTGCGGTCGAGCACCGGCTGACGCCCCAGGTAGAAGTCACGCACGCGCAGGGGATAGTTCGCGTGGTCCAGGCTCGCGGTGGTATCGGTCATCATGGACTCTTGTAGCAAGGGAACGTAGCTACTTTAACGCATTCCGCCGGCCGGTGACTACGTGAAAATGATTTCCTGTAAAAAACTTTGTCAGGATTGCGGCAGCCCGTCCACGAATACCTTCAATTCACCCGGGGCGAATTCCGTCCACGTCTCGTTGGTCGTGAGCGGCGTCGTGACGATGATGGCCACGCGGTCGTTCGGGGTCGTCACCTGGGAAAAGTCGACGGACAGGTCTTCGTCGGCCAGGCAGGCGTTGTCGAAGGGGTACTGGCGGATCACGTAGCACAGCTTCGTCGAGCAGTGCGCGAACAGCGCCGTGCCGTCGGACAGCATCATGTTGAACGTGCCGTGGCGGGCGATGATGGCGACGAGGTCGGCGATCGCGGCGCGCAGCACGGGCATGGCGGGCGCCGTGTCGCCGAAGCGGTCGCGCAATTGCTGCAGCAGGAAGCAGAAAGCCCGTTCGCTGTCGGTATTGCCCACCGGGCGGTACGGCCCGTCGAGGATGGGATCGAAGCCCTTGAGGTCGCCGTTGTGGGCGAACACCCAGTAGCGACCCCACATCTCGCGCACGAACGGATGGCAGTTTTCCAGCGCCACCTGCCCTTGCGTGGCCTTGCGGATGTGGGCGATGACGTTCAGCGACTTGATCGGGTAATGCTTGATGAGTTCCGCGATCGGCGATGCGATGGCGGCCTGGTGATCGACGAAATGGCGCACGCCGGCGCCCTCGAAGAACGCGATGCCCCAGCCGTCGTGGTGCGTGTCCGTGCGTCCGCCCCGATGGGCGAAGCCGGTGAAACTAAACACAATGTCCGTCGGGACATTGCAATTCATGGCAAGTAGCTGACACATGGGTCAAGCTTACCATGCGCGAACACAAAGGCGGTATGAGGAAAAAGTGATAGGAAATGCGGGAGATGGTGCCCTGCGTCGCCGGCCCGGCACTGGGCTGCGTCACGCAGGTGCAGTGGCCGGACAGCGGCGTCCGGCCCGGGGGGAACTCAGTGCAGCACGACCGGTTGGCTCATCAGGGTATCGTACGAACCCAGGAAATCGTCGATTTCCTCCATGGTCGGCTCGCTCGCGATCAGGTTGTTGACATCACGCCGGAACGCTTGCGCCAGTTTGCCGCCGATGAAAGCTTCGCGCCGGCCGGACTTGTCGACGATCTCGTAGCCACCGAAGCGCAGGGCTTCGAGGTTGTGATCGACGCCAAATTCGACAACGCTGTACTGTTCGCTGTTATAGATCATGTTCATGATGACTCCTTCACTCGATCAGATGGGTGCAAGGGCCGCCCGGCGGCGGACGGCGCACTTTCCACTTTCTTTCCACTTCGATTAAGAGGTGGGGCCACTGGAACCGAATTCAAGAACCTCTACAACTTGTTACGATTTCAATCTCAACACGCTGCAGGGACTCACGCATTCAGGTCGGAAGTCAGCCGTAACAGCTGATCGTATGGCTCGGACTGCAGCCACGATCGCAACTGATCAAGATGCTCGCTGTCCGCGACACCGATGAAGATGCGGCGGGGTCGCTGGCGCAGCAGGCGATTCAATGTTACACGCAAAACCAGATTACCGGTGCAGCACAGGCAACCGGGTGCGATCCGCGCAACCGTCTGGCCGGATGGGAGGTCGTCGAGGGGAGAACTGCCGGACGCGAGGCCCTCGAGGATGATGGCCTGCATGATGGGCTGCGTGCGGTCTTCATGCAGATCGGAAAGGTGGGCGGCGATCGCCGCCTCGCGCGTCCCGGCGCTCAGGCCGGTGACGAGGGTCAGGACGGTGCGGGCGTCAATCGTCGCACCGTCGGGATCACTGTGCACTCTTCTTGCCCAGCTTGCCCGGTTCGACGCCGAGTTGCTTGAGCTTGCGGTACAGGTGGGTCCGCTCCAGGCCCGTCTTTTCGGCCACGCGCGTCATGGAACCGCCTTCGCGGCCCAGGTGGTGTTCGAAGTACATACGCTCGAAGGCGTCGCGCGCCTCGCGCAGCGGCAGGTCGAACGACAGCGTGTAGCCGTGCGCATGCGCCTCGCCGTTGCTGACCGGACGGGCCATGCCCATCGACGCGCCCATCGCCCCGCCCTGCGGCTGCGGCGCATACATCGGCTGCGCGGCGGCGCTCGGCTCCGGCACGGGCGCGGAGACGGAGGCGACGCTCGCCATCGGACGCGGCGCGATCGCCGGCGCGCGCGCCACTTCCTGGCCGCGCTGCAGGCCCTGCTGCACGGCTTTCAACAGTTTTTGCAGCGCGATCGGTTTTTCCAGGAAATTCAGGGCACCGATGCGGGTCGCTTCCACGGCGGTGTCGATGGTGGCGTGGCCGGACATCATAATGACCGGCATCGTCAACAGGCCGTCGCGCTGCCACTCCTTGAGCAGGGTGACGCCATCGGTATCGGGCATCCAGATGTCGAGCAGCACCAGGTCCGGGGCGCCCTGCTGGCGCGCCTGGCGGGCCTGCTGCGCGTTCTCCGCCAGCTGGACCGCGTGTCCCTCGTCGCCAAGGATTTCCGAGAGCAGCTCGCGGATGCCCATTTCATCGTCAACTACGAGTATGTTCGCCATCTTGTTATGCCTTTTATGATCTGACTCTCTCTGCGGGACGTCGAAAAACCTACTGCGCGTTGCACTGCAGTCCTGCGATGCTCGCTGTACTTTCGTACAGCTGCGCTTCTCGAACTGCATTGCGGCCGCTCGCGACGGTTTTTCGTGGTCCCTTTTGGAGGCGACGACCTGCTTCTCCGGAAGCCTCCTGTACAGCCAAGATTCTATGCGCGATTCACGCTTCGGCCAAGTTCGCCTCTGGCGCTAACTTTAACAGCAAAATCGATACCGAAGCGCCACTTCCGTCGGCGCGGTTGGCGACGTCGATCCGCCCCCCGTGTTCATCGACGATCTTCTTGACCATCGGCAGGCCCAGGCCGGTGCCGCGCGCCTTCGACGTGACGTACGGTTCGAAGGCCCGCGCCAGGATCTTGGGCGCGAAACCGGGCCCGTTGTCGACGATCGCCAGGCGCACCGCGGTGCCCGTGCCGCCGTCGGCGCCGACATAATGAATGGCTTCCGTCACGATGTCGATGCGGGGCGGGTCGTCCTGCGGCGGGCGGTCGGCCAGCGCGTCCTGCGCGTTCTGCAGCAGGTTGTGGATCACCTGGCGCAACTGGGTCGGGTCGCCCATCACGCGCGGCAGGCCGGGGGCAAGCGACGGGTGGATCACGTCCGAGCCGTCCTCGGACAGGTAGAGATTCAGGATTTCGTCGATCAGGTCGTTCAGGTCCAGCGGCTGCAGCACGGCCGGCGGCGTGCGCGCGTAGTCGCGGAAGTCGTCGACCATGCGCTTCATCGCGGCGACCTGGCTCACGATGGTGTCGGTGGCCTTGTTGAGGAGGGCCGCGGCGTCCGGGTCGACGCGGTCGGCCAGCTTCATCTGCAGGCGTTCGGCCGACAGCTGGATCGGCGTGAGCGGGTTCTTGATCTCGTGCGCGAGGCGGCGCGCGACCTCGCCCCAGGCCACGGAACGCTGGGCCGAGATCACGTCGGAGATGTCGTCGAACACGACGATGAAGCCGCTGCCCGCCCCCACCGGCAGGCGCGAGCCGCGCGCGAGCAGGGTGAGGTCGTGGCCGTCGTCGGTGCCGGCGCGGCGCGGGATCTCGATCTGCTGCTGCCAGTGCGCCCTGCCGCGCCCACGGCCGGCGGCCGACTGCGCGCTTTGTGCCGAGAAGGCGCGCGTGACGGCGCCGGCGAACGCTTCCAGCCCTTCGATCTCGTCGAGCGGGCGGCCGGCCAGCGACGCGACGTCGACCTGCAGGATGCGGTGCACGGCATCGTTCGAGTTGACGACGACGCCGTCCGCATCCATCACGATCACGCCGGCCGACATATTGGCCAGCACGGATTCCAGGTGGGCCTTGGCGCTTTCCAGCGCGGCGCGGTTGCGTTCGACGGCGGAGCGCGCTTCGAACAGCTGGCCCGTCATCGCGTTGAACGATTGCGTGAGCGTGCCCAGTTCGTCGTTGGTCTCGACGATCGGACGCGGCGACAAATCGCCCTCCGCGACGGCGCGCGTGCCCTCGGCCAGCACGAGCAGCGGCTGCGCCAGGTTGCCGGCGATGAGGAACGACGCGCCGATCGCGGAAAAGATCGCCAGCAGCAGGGTCAGCGTGAGTTCGCCGATATACATCTTGTTCAGGCCCCGGCGCGCGGCGAAGCGCTCCTGGTATTCGCGGTAGGCGGTGGACAGCACGGCGGCGTTGGACGCCAGGTTGACGGGCACGGATTGCGTCAGCTGCAGGTAGCGCGCCTCCATGCCGGGCGGTTCGGGCACGGCCACGACCACGCGCAGGCGCAGGCCGGTGGCGGCGTCGAGGGCGCTGGGCGATTCGTCGCGCGCTTCGCGGAAGTCGTCGTCGATGCCGCCTTCCGGACGCGCATAGCCGCCCGGCATCGCGGCCTGCTTGAGCATCTGCGGCGTGGGCAGGTCGGCGGGCGCGACGGCGCGGCGGTCCTCGACGGCGCTGGCGACCGGCTTGCCGGCCGCATTCAGCAGCAGCGCGCTCTGCATCCCGTCGCCGTCGTCGAGCGCGCGCATGAGGATCGTCTGGGCCTCCTGTTCGCCCTGCCCCGCCAGCGTGGCGGCGACGGTGCCGGCGTTGGCGCTCAGGTCGGCCAGCGCCTCGTCGAGGGCGGCGCGCGACAGGTTCAGGCCGGAATCGAGCGCCGCTTCGATCTTGACGTCGAACCACGATTCGATGGAGTGCGACACGAACTGCACCGAGACCATGAAGACGACGAGCCCGGGCAGGATGCCGATCCCCCCGAACAGCACCATCAACCGCACCATCAGCCGCGAGCCGAACTTGCCCGCCCTGTAGCGCGAATAGAGACGCCAGAACGCGACCATCACGAGCACGAACAGCGCGCCGGCGACGACGACGATCAGGCCGAACAGCCAGGCGAAGTTGCGGGCGAAGAAACCCGTATTGCTGGACGCGGAAGCGAGGATGAAAACGAGGATCGACGCGATCGCGCTGCCGATCACGAGGGCATAGCGCAGGGCCCGGATCACGGCTTACTCCGCACGGTAGGTGAAGGTCTTCTTGTGCGAGGCCAGGCGCCAGTCGGAATTATTCAGGGCATCGACCTGGAGCGGTTTCAACAGGTATTCGCGGTCCATGAACATGCGCACGGTGACGTTATAGGTCTCGCCCGGCTTGAGCGTACCCGGCTTGGCGATCAGCCAGCGGGTCGGACGACGGATCGCCAGCAACGCCTCGTCGAGGGTGTCGAAATTCTGTTGGATGCTGCCGAGGGCGGACAAGTGATAGACCCGGAACAGGGGGTCGTAGTTCAGCTTGACCGTGCGGCGCGAGGAGACGGCGTGGTCGTCGGTCCACCACCAGCGCGGCCGGGTCAGCTCGATCTCGGTGGTGAACGACAGCGGCACGCCGTGCTGGATGGCCTGCTCGAGGCCGGGCGTCAGGTCGAACGAATAGGCGGCGGACAGCCGGTAGCCGTCGTCGGAAGCCTCGATACTGGCGCGGGTGATCTCGATCCCGTCGGCCGCCTGCGCCGTTGCGCATGCGAATGCCAGCAAGAACTGGCAGGCGAGGAGGCGGAAAAATCGTACAGTCACTAGGGCCAGAGCCTTAAAAAGCGTTGTCGGGATTGCTCACGCTCCGGCCTTGTGGAACAGGGCGTAGAACAGACCGTCATGATCCTGCCCGGCGCCACTTCGAGGAAGCAGTTGGCCCGGCGCATCGAGACGGACTGCACCGTGGCGCACCGCGAAGGCGGCGGCCTGCGCTTCCGATTCCTGCGGCCAGAGCGAACATGTCACGAACAGCAATTTACCATCGGGCCGCAGCATCTGCCAAAGATTGTCGAGTATTTTGCTGGAAAGTGTTGCAAGTTGGTGGGTGTCACTCTTGCGCCGTAACCAGCGGATATCCGGGTGGCGGCGGACGATGCCGGACGCCGTGCACGGCACGTCGGCGAGGATACGTTCGTATTGACGTCCATCCCACCAATCCGTCGCTTCGGCGGCGCCCGCCTTGACCGTCGCGGACAGGCCCAGGCGCTGCAGGTTCTGGTCCACGCGTTGCAGGCGGCGGGCGTCGGCGTCCAGCGCCGTCAGGTCGACGTCGGCCGTCTCCAGGATGTGCCCGCTCTTGCCGCCCGGGGCCGCGCAGGCGTCCAGCACGCGCATGCCGTCCTTCAGGTCCAGCAGCGGCGCGGCCAGCTGGGCGCCCGCGTCCTGCACGGAGACGAGGCCGTCGGCAAAGCCGGGGATCTGCGCCACGTTCACGGCCTGCGCCAGGCGCACGGCGGAAGGGCCCACCTGCTCCGCGCGCATGCCGGCAGCAAGCAGCGTCTTCAAATACGTGTCGACGTCCGTCCGGCGGCGGTTCACGCGCAGGGTCAGCGGCGGCTGGCGGTTGCCGGCCGCGAGGATCGCCTGCCAGTCGGCCGGGTACGCGCCGCGCACCGAGTCGATCCACCATTGCGGGTAATTCCACTGGGCGACCTGGTCGCGCAGCGCGGTGCCGACCAGTTGCTCGCGTTCGCGCAGGAAGCGGCGCAGCACCGCGTTCACCATCGCCTTGGCGTGGGCAAAATCCGGGTGCGCGGCGGCGGCGCGGACGGCCTGGTCGACGACCGTGAATGCCTCGTACGGCGGCTCCGTACCCTCGGGCGGGTCGAGCAGCGCCAGCGCGCATTCCAGCAGGCCGGCCAGCATGGCGGGCTCGGGCGCCTTGCTCGTCATCAGGCCCAGCAGGATGCCGCTGCGGCCCAGCTGGCGCATGGCGCGGTAGGCGATGTCCTGCATGGCGCCGCGCGCCTGCGGCAGCGGGTCCCAGGCCTGGAACACCTCGGCCAGGGCCTGGGGCAGTGCCGTGCCGGCGCGCACGCGCGCGAGGCTGCTCGCGGCGCCCAGCAGGGCGAACGCGAGGGAATCGTCGCGCAGGTCGGGACGGTAATCGAGCTGGACCGGTGCCTTGACTTCATGGCTCTGGCGCAGGCGCGGCGTGTCGTTGTCCGGCGCTTTGTCGCGCGGCGCCGGTTCGATCCTCTGGGTACCCCGAGGAGGCGCGCCGCCCGGACCGCGCGGATTGCCCTCGCCCTGGGGACGGCCAGGCCCCTTGCCGCCGGGACGGCCGCGCCGGGGTTCGGCCGCCCTGGCCTTGGGTTTGAGGGTGAGCGTCGGGCGCTTTTCGGTCATGGCAAATCGATCAATGCATAAAGACGCACATTGTAACGGTTACGCGTTGCGCAGGCTTAAGCGAGGCTTGTGCCGGCGCCCCCGGATGGTTTGCGCGCTGCGGCAAACCAGTATAATGATCGCTTAGCTTGCCCGTGGCACCGCCACCGCGCCGCACCGACCATTACATTTTCGACCACAGTTCATGCTCGCCCAACAAAAACAAGAGATCGTTGCCCTGTTCCAGGCCGCGCTGGCCCCGTCCATCGCCGGCAGCGACCTCACGCCCAACGTTGTCCTCGAACGCCCGCGCGATCCGTCGCACGGCGACATCGCCTGCAACATCGCCATGCAGCTGGCCAAGCCGCTGAAGACGAACCCGCGCGAACTGGCCACCCGCCTCGTCGCCGCGCTGCTGGCCGATCCGAAGGCAGCGGGCCTCGTGGAATCGGCCGACGTGGCCGGCCCGGGCTTCATCAACCTGCGCGTGGCCGCCAGCGCCAAGCAGTCCGTCGTCAAGACCGTCCTGCAGCAGGGCGACGCCTTCGGCCGCGGCGACTCGGGCAACAACCACCACGTGATCATCGAATTCGTGTCCGCCAACCCGACCGGCCCCCTGCACGTGGGCCACGGGCGCCAGGCGGCGCTGGGCGACGCGCTGTCGTCGCTGTTCGAATCGCAGGGCCACCAGGTCACGCGCGAGTTCTATTACAACGACGCCGGCGTCCAGATCGCCACCCTGGCCACGTCCGTCCAGGCACGCGCCCGCGGCTTCAAGCCGGGCGACGCCGAGTGGCCGGAATCCGCATACAACGGCGACTACATCGCCGACATCGCCGCCGACTTCCTCGCCAGGAAGACCGTGTCGGCCAGCGACGGCCTGCCGGCCACCGCCAGCGGCGACGTGGACGACATCGAATCGATCCGCCGTTTCGCCGTCACCTACCTGCGCAACGAGCAGGACCAGGACTTGCAGGCATTCGGCGTCAGGTTCGACAACTATTATCTCGAGTCCTCGCTGTACACCGACGGCAAGGTCGAGGCGGCCGTGCAGGCCCTGGTCGACGCCGGCGTGACCTACGAGCAGGACGGCGCCCTGTGGCTCAAGACGACGGACTACGGCGACGACAAGGACCGCGTGATGCGCAAGTCCGACGGCACCTACACGTATTTCGTGCCGGACGTCGCGTACCACATCCAGAAATTCAAGCGCGGCTTCGACCAGGCCATCAACGTCCAGGGCAGCGACCACCACGGCACCATCGCCCGCGTGCGCGCCGGCCTGCAGGCCGTGAACATCGGCATCCCGAAGGGCTATCCCGACTACGTGCTGCACAAGATGGTCACCGTCATGAAGAACGGCGAGGAGGTCAAGATCTCCAAGCGCGCCGGTTCGTACGTGACGGTGCGCGACCTGATCGAATGGTCGGGCAACGGCGACGTGACGCGCGGCCGCGACGCCGTGCGCTTCTTCCTCATCTCGCGCAAGGCCGACACGGAATTCGTGTTCGACGTCGACGTCGCCCTCGCCACCAACGACGAGAACCCCGTCTACTACGTGCAGTACGCCCACGCGCGCATCTGCTCGGCCCTCGCGAACTGGGGCGGCGACGTCGCCCGGCTGGCGAACGTGGACCTGTCTCCGCTGACCAATTCGCACGAATCCGGCCTGCTGGCCAAGCTGTCGACGTATCCGGAGATGCTGCAGCGCGCGCTGGTCGAACTGGGTCCGCACCAGGTCGCGTTCTACCTGCGCGAACTGGCCGCCGACCTGCACAGCTATTATTTCGCCCATAAATGGCTGCTCGACGACGACGAGCCGACCAAGCTCGCGCGCCTCGCGCTGGCGGCCGCCATCCGCCAGGTGCTGCGCAACGGCCTGGCCCTGATCGGCGTCTCGGCGCCGGAAAAGATGTAAGCGTTTTATCTACACACCCGTACTACATGACCGCTTTCCGTAATCGCTCGCAATCCTCCTTCACGCGCCAGCGGGGCAGCACGCTCACTGGCCTCATCATCGGCCTGATCGTCGGCCTGGGCATCGCGGTCGCGGTCGCGCTGACGATCACCAAGGGCGCCTCGCCGTTCACCGACAAGACGGTGAAGGCGGGCCGCCCGGCCGATCCCGCGCCGGGCCAGGCCCAGGACCCGAACAAGCCGATGTACGCCAACCGCGACGCCGCGCGCGTGGCGAACAAGGAGATCACGGAAAAGGCCGCCGCGCGTTCCGGCGGCACCGATGCCGCGCCGGCGCCGGGCACCAAACCCGCCGACGCCGACCCGCTGGGCCAGGCGATCGCCGCGATGAAGGAGCCGGCACCGGCCAGGGTCGAACCGAAACCGGAGACGCGCGTCGCGTCGGTGGCGCCGGCGACACCGGCCGCCGCCCCTGCCGCCGCCGGCGCCGGCGAATACATCTACTACCTGCAGGCCGGCGCATTCCGCGACCTGTCGGATGCCGAGGCCACCCGCGCCAAGCTCGCGCTGCTCGGCTTCGAGGCGACGATCAGCGACCGCACGAGCGACAGCGGCGTGCTGCACCGCGTGCGCCTGGGGCCGTACAACCAGCCCGAAGCCATGAACAAGGCACGCGCCAAGCTGCTCGACAGCGGCGTCGACGTCGCCATCGTGCGCAACCAGCGTTAATCCGGAGATTGCCATGCGCCTGCCGCGCCGCCTGTTCTGCACCGCCCTCCTCGGCCTTGCGGCCGGATTCGCCAGCCTGTCCGCCTCCGCCGCCGATCCGCAGGCGGGCGCGCAATACCTCGTGCTGCCTTCCGTGCAGCCGACCGACACGGGCAAACAGGTCGAAGTCATCGAGTTCTTCGCTTATTACTGCCCGCACTGCTACGCGTTCGAACCCGCGCTCGAAGCGTGGGTCAAGAAGCAGGGCGACAACATCGTGTTCAAGCGCGTGCACATCCAGGGCGGCGCCGGCGTGCTGCCGCAGCAGCGCCTGTTCTACACGCTGGACGCGATGGGCCTGTTGAACCAGTACCACCAGAAGGTGTTCGACGCCATGCACCAGCAGCACCTGCGCCTGTCCAGCGACGAGCAGGTATTCGACTGGGTCGCGCAAATGGGCATCGACCGCGCGAAGTTCGTCGACACCTACCGCTCGTTCGGCATCCAGGCGAGGTTGCGCCGCGCCGCCGCGATGATGGATTCGTACGGCGTGGACCGCTGGCCGCTCGTGGTCGTCGACGGCCGCTTCGTCACGTCGCCGTCGCACGCGGGCGCCGGTGCCCCGGAGGGCACGACGGAAGCCCAGCAACAGCAGACGGCCCTGCAGGTGATGGACTTCCTCGTCGCGAAAGCGAAAGCGGACAAGAAATGACCGCGGCGCGGAGCCGCCGGCTGCGCGTATTCATCACGGGCGCGTCCAGCGGCATCGGCGCCGCGCTGGCGCGCGAATATGCGGCGCGCGGCGCCGTCCTCGGGCTGCTGGGCCGCCGCGCGGATGCCCTGCACGCGCTCCCCTTCTCCGGCGGCCATCACATCTACACCGTCGACGTGACGGACCATGCGGCACTGGCCGCGGCCGCCGCGGATTTCATTGCGCGCGAAGGCGGCGCCGACGTCGTCATCGCCAGCGCCGGCGTTTCGGCCGGCACCCTGACGGAACGGCCCGACGACCTGTCTCGGTTCGCCGAGATCTTCGCCATCAACGTGACCGCGACGGTCGCCACGTTCGCGCCGTTCGTCGAGACGATGAAGCGCGATACCGGCCCGCGCCGGCTCGTCGCCATCGGCAGCGTGGCCGGCATCCGCGGCATGAAAGGCGCCGGCGCCTATTGCGCGTCGAAGTCCGCCGTGCACACCTATGCGGAATCGCTCCGCCTCGAATTGCAACCCCACGGTATCCGGGTCGTGACCATCGCGCCCGGCTACATCGACACCCCGATGACCCGCCAGAACCGTTTTCCCATGCCCTTCCTGATGCCCGTGGACCGCTTCGCGGCGGCGGCCGCCCGCGCCATCGACGCCGGCACCAGCTACCGCGTGATCCCGTGGCCGATGGGCGTCGTCGCCAAGGTCCTGCGCCTGCTGCCCAACGTCCTGTTCGACGCGCTGTTCGCGCACGCGCCGACGAAATCCGGAAAGGCGGCGCCATGAACGCGGACCGCATCATGCAATTCTCGCGGTCCGGCGTCGCCGTCGACGTGGTGGCGGAGACCGGCTCGACGAACGCCGACCTGCTGGCGCGCGCGCCGAAGCTGACCGCCCCCGTGTTGCTCGTCGCCGAGCACCAGACGGCCGGACGCGGACGCGCGGGCCGCAGCTGGCTGTCCGAACCGGGGCACTCGCTGACGTTCTCGCTCGCGTGGCGCTTCGCGGACGGCTTGCGCGGCCTGGCCGGCCTGCCGCTCGCGATCGGCGTCGCCCTCGCCGAAACGCTGGGCCGGCTCGGCCAGAGTGTGCAGCTGAAGTGGCCGAACGACGTGCTCAAGGACGGCGACAAGCTGGCCGGCATCCTCGTCGAAACGCAGGTGGCGGCGGACGGCGCCGCATGGACCATCGTCGGCGTCGGCGTGAACCTCGTGATGCCGGACGCACTCGAAGAGAAGATCGGCCGCAGCGCCGCCGCGGTGCCGTGGCTCGCGCGCATGGACCGCGACGAGCTGATGGCCGCGCTGCTCGACGGCCTGGCCGACGCACTGGCGCTGTTCGCGCGCGCAGGCTTCGCCGCCTTCGTCGCGCGCTGGAACGTACTGCACGCGTGGCAGGGCCGGCCGGTCGTCCTGCTCGACCGGGGCGAGGTCCAGCACGAGGGCCTGGCCGCCGGCGTGGACGACATGGGCCGCCTGCTGCTGGACACGGCGGCGGGACGCGTGACCATCGTGGCCGGCGACGTGTCGCTGCGCACCAGGGATTGATCTGCGGGAGAACGTGATGCTATTGCTCGTCGATGCAGGGAACACGAGAATCAAATGGGCCATCGCGGCGCCTGACGCCGCGCCGGGCGACTGGACCGCGCATGGCGCCGTGCCGCATGCGGAACTGGAGCGCCTGCAGGCCGCATGGGCAGGCCAGGCCCTCACGCACGCGATCGTCTCGAACGTGGCCGGCCACGCGATGCAGGCCCAGCTGACAGCCCTGCTCGCCCCACTCCTGCCGGCGCCGCCGTCGTGGTTCACGTCGCGCGCCGAGCTGGGCGGACTGCGCAACCGCTACCGCAATCCCACGCAACTGGGCAGCGACCGCTTCGCCGCCGCCCTCGGCGCGCGCAGCCTCGCCCCCGGCAAGAACCTCGTCGTGGCCACGTGCGGCACGGCGACGACGGTGGATGCCGTCAGCGCCGCCGGCGACTTCCTCGGCGGGATGATCCTGCCGGGCCTGGGCCTGATGCTGGGCGCGCTGGCGCGCGGCACGGCCCAGCTGCCGCAGGTAGCGCCAGGCGCGGCGCCGGCGACCTTTGCGGACCACACGAGCGACGCCATCCTGTCCGGCTGCCTGGCCGCGCAGGCGGGCGCGATCGAACGCGCCTGCGCGGCGCTGCCGGCGGACCTGTGCATCGTCTCCGGGGGCGCGGCGGCCAGCGTGGCCCCGCTGCTGTCCGTCCCGCACTGGATGCTGGATAATATTGTCCTGGTGGGCCTGCACGCTGCCGCGCCATTCTTCGCTTCCGACCCTGCATCCGCTTGAGGATATGCTCGTGCTACGACTCGCCTTCTGGTCCCTGGTGTTCCTGAACGCCGCCCTGTTCGCGTACGCCCAGGGCCTGCTCGGCACGTCCAGGAGCAATGAGCACGAACCGGCGCGCCTGAAGCGCCAGTTCAACACGGCCAAGATGACCTTGCTGACGCGCGACCAGGCCGAGGCCGCCGCGAAGGCTGCTGCGCCGCCGGCGGGTGGCGATGCGGCGGAAGGCGTAGCGTCGGCAAGCGCCGCGGCGAGCGCCCCCGCTGCCGCGAGCGCACCGGCCGCTGCCGCGCCTGCGCCCGCCTTCGCCTGCACGGAAATCGGCCCGTTCAATTCGAGCGACGCCCGCCGCTTCGAGGCACGCCTGGCCGCGCTCGACCTCGGCGACCGCCAGTCGCGCCAGACGATCCAGGCCCAGGACGTCAGCAGCTGGCTCGTGCACATCCCGTCGCAAGGCAGCAAGGAAGCGGCCGACAAGAAGGCCGCCGAACTGCGCAACCTGGGCGTGACCAATTTCTACGTCATCAACACCGACACTCCTTTGAAATACGCCATCTCGCTGGGCGTGTTCAAGACCGAGAGCAGCGCGCAGGCCATGCTCGCGCAACTGGGCAAGCAGGGCGTGCACTCGGCGCGCATCGCGCCGCGCGGGCCGCAGACCACCCACTACGTGTACCGCTTGCGCGGGCTGGATGCGGCGACGCGCAAGCGGGTCGAGGGCTTTGCCGAGCGCTACGACGGAGCGGACGTCAAGAGCTGCGGATGACGCGCGGCCGCTTGCCACGTTCAGCGCCAGGATTCGCCATGCCCCTCGTGATCGCCCTCGCCGCCTACCTCTGCCTGTGGCCGGTTCCGATCGACGCCGTGCGCTGGCAGCCGTCCAAGGCGCCGGCGTATGCCGGCCCGTTTGCCGTCAATTCGGAATTGACGGCCGCGCACCTGATCGACCTGCATGGCGAGGCCGGGCCCGAGCACGTTCTCGCCGGCCCGGACGGCAGCGTCTACGTTGGCGTGGTCAGTGGGCGCATCCTGCGCCTGTCCCGGGATGGCGCCGTGCAGCAGGTCGTCGCCGCGACGGGCGGACGTCCGCTGGGGCTGGCATTCGACCGCACGGGCAATCTCATCGTTGCCGATGCCCGTCGAGGCTTGTTGTCGGTGACACCCGACGGCAAGCAGACCGTGCTCGTGCCGGCGGGCGACGGTGCGCCCCTGTCCTTCCCCAACGCCGTCGTCGTCGCGCAAGACGGCACGATCTACCTGACCGATTCCTCCCGGCGCTTCACGGCGGCGCGCTGGGGCACGACGCAGGAAGCGGCCCTGCTCGACGTCATGGAGCAATCCGCGACGGGCCGCGTCATCGCATTCGACCCTGGCACGCGCACGACGCGCGTCGTCGCGACGGGATTGAGCCTCGCGAACGGCATTGCGCTCACCGGCGACGAACGCCACCTGCTCGTCAGCGAATCGGGCCGCTACCGCGTCTGGAAAATCGACGTGGACGCCAGCGGCGCGGACGTCGGGCATCCAGGCCCCGGCGCGCAGGTGCTGCTCGATAATCTGCCCGGCTACCCCGACAACCTGATGCGCGGATCCGATGGGCGCATCTGGCTGGGACTGGCCGGGCCACGCAACGGCAGCGATGCCGTGGCGGGCTATCCATTCCTCAGGGAACTCGCCCTGCGCTTGCCGCGCGCACTGTTGCCACGCCCCGCATCGTACGGACACGTTGTGGCGTTCACCGAGGACGGCACGATCACGGAAGACCTGCAGGATCCATCCGGTCATACGCCAACGATCACCGGCCTGACGGAAACTGCGCAGCGGCGCTACCTGCACAATGTCGACGACGGGGCGCTCGCGTGGCTCCCTACCCCGCACCCGCCATCTGCGCCCCGCCCAACGCCTTGACCGCCCGCTCGAGCGCCTTGATCTTCTCCCGCATCGCCGACAGATTGCGCAGCAGCGCCGCGTTGCGTTCCCACTCGGCATTCGGGGCCATCGGATAAAAGCCCGTGTAGCGGCCCGGTGCCGTGATCGAGTTCGGCACCAGCGTGCCGGCCGTGACGTGCACGTTGTCGGCGATGTCGATGTGGCCGTTGATCATCGCCGCGCCGCCGAACGTGCAATGCCGGCCGATGTTGGCGCTGCCCGCCACGCCCACGCAGCCGGCCATCGCCGTGTGCGCGCCGATGCGGCAGTTGTGGCCGATCTGGATCAGGTTGTCGAGTTTCACGCCGTCCTCGATCACCGTGTCGTCCAGCGCGCCCCGGTCGACCGCCGTGTTCGAGCCGATGTCGACGTCGTCGCCGATGACGACGCGGCCCGTCTGCGGGATCTTGATGTAGACGCCGCCGTCCACCGCGAAGCCGAAGCCGTCGCCGCCGATCACGGCGCCGGAGTGGATGATGCCGCGCGCGCCGATGACGCAGCGCGCGTGGAAGGTCACGTTGGCGAAGAAATGCGTGCCCCCGCCCACGCTGGCGTCGCGGCCGATGTAGCAGCCCGCATCGATCACGGCGCCGGGACCGATGGCCGCGCCCTCCTCCACGGTGACGTGCGGGCCGATGTGGGCCGTCGGGTCCACGCGCGCGCCGGCGTGCACGAAGGCCGTCGGGTGGATGCCCGGCGCGGGCGTATGTGCGGGTGCGCACAGGTATTGCGCCGTGCGCGCGAAATAGGCGTACGGGTTGTTCGTGACGATGCGTGCGCCGGCATACGTCGCCGCGACCTCCGGCTCGTCGAGCGGCGCCAGGATCAGCGCCGCCGCGCGGCTGTGCGCGGCGACGGCGCGCAGCCGGCTGTTGCTGAGGAAGCTGATGTCCGCGGCGCCCGCGCGGTCCAGCGGGGCGATGCGCGCCACTTCGATGTCCGGATCGCCTTCCAGCCGGCCGCCGAAGCGCGTGACCAGCTCCATGAGTCGTGCCCCCATGCCTTGCCTCCTGTCGTTGCGTTTGCATGCGTTCGACAGGGGCGCCTGGCCGGCAGTTCCAGATCTTGCAGGCGGCGTGAGCTACCGCAAAAGAAAAAGCCCCGCTCGCAACCGGCGTGCTGCTTGCCGGTCGAAAGCGGGGACAGGGGACGTAAAAGGTACGGCGATGCGATCAGAACTTGCCGCGCACGCCCAGCTGGAAGGTGCGGCCCGGGTCGTACGACGAGAACGCCGCGTTCGGGAACTGGAAGTAGGCTTCGCGCTTGGCCTTGTTCAGGTTGACGATGTCGAACGTGACCGTCGGCCAGCCGTCGCGGTCGAAGACCTTTTCCAGGTCCACGCTGGACGAGAAGTCGGCCTGCTTGTACGAGCGGCCGTACAGCGACGCCAGCGTGATGCCGTTCTGGTTGGCCGTGCTGGCCTGGCTGCCCTGCTGGTACTGGTGCGAGATGCGCGCCATGTAGCCGTGGTTCTCGTAGTAGAAGCCGAAGTTGTTGCTCTTCTTCGGCACGTTCAGGGCGACGAAGCCGCTGGTGCCCTCGCCGCTCGCGCTCTGGTTGATGAAGGTCGCGGTCTCGTTGAAGCCGAAGCCCTTGATCGGCAGGAGCTTGTCGAGCGGCTGGACCCAGCCGATCTCCAGGCCGCGCACGCGCAGGATGCCGCCCGCGTTGCGTTCCTGGCTCATCACGACCGTGGCCGCGTCCGGACCGCCGCGCGAATTGATGGCCACCTGCTGGGTCGGGATCAGGTTGTTGTACGTGATGCCGTAGGCGGCCAGCGCGGAGAACGGCAGCGTGCGGTTGTCGATGACGGTGAAGCCTTTCACCTGCTTCTGGAACACGGTCAGGCTCACGTAGCCTTCACGCCCCGTGTACCAGTCCAGGCCCAGGTCGATGTTGTTCGACAGGTAGGGCTTCAGTTCCGGGCTGCCGATGGTGCCGATGTCGGCGGACGGCGAGCTGAAGTTGATGCCCGGGCGCAGCGAGTTCGGGTTCGCGCGGGTCATCGTCTTCGACAGCGCGACGCGGGCCACGATATCGTTGCGCAGCGACAGTGCGGCGGTCGCCGACGGCAGCGTGTTGTTGTAGGTCGTGTTCTGGTACACCCACTCGGTCTGGTTCGGGTACTTCGAACCGTTCTGGGTCAGCGTGGCGTTGCGCGGATCGCTGAACGAGTTGAGCGAACCCACTTCCTGCTTCGTACGGACGTAGCGCACGCCGGCGTTGTAGCGCAGCGGGAAGCCGGCGACGTTCGTCTGGCCGTTGACCTCGGTGTAGAAGCCCGTGCTGCGCTCGCGCACGTAACCCGAGCTGGCGCCCGTCGACGAGCTGGTGGAATCCGGCGCCGTCGAGTTGTAGGCGTCGTAGTTCGAATCCTTGCGGAAGCGGTCCCAGTCGATCACGAGGCGGCCGTACGGACCCGGCACCAGATAGCTGCCCAGCTTGCTCACGGGGATCAGCGATCCCTGGTACGCGAGCGGTGCCGTCTGGCCGGCCGTGTAGCCGGTGCCGTAGCCCGGGTACAGGGCGCTGGCGCTGGCGCCCGGCGTCGAGGCGCCGTCGCATGGCGGCGCGCCGTTCGGGCCCTGCAGGAATACGCTCGGATTGTTGCCGCACACGGCAGCTTGCCAGGCAGCCGAGTTGTCCTGGCCGCGGATGCGGCGGTCGATGTCGTCATAGGCGATACCGGCGCGCACGTTCAGCTTCGCGTCGCCCCAGGTCAGGTCGGAGTGGAACCCCTTGGTGCTCGTTTCGCGCAGTTCGTTCTGGATGTTGACGCGGCCACCGGCCCAGACGAAGTTGGCCGGGTTGTTCACGTCCTGGTTGAACGTAATGCTCGGCATGGCGCCGCCGTTGCCGTTGAACGTGGCGACGAGGCCGCTGCCATCGGCCGTGATCGGCATGATGGTGGGCGCTTCGTGCGAGAACGACGACTTGGTCGCGTTGGCTTGCGCTTCCAGTTTCAGGGTCGGGCTGATCTTCCATTCCATGCCCGGGTTGATGCCCTTCAGCGTCGTCTTGTCGCGGCGCGGACCGTATTCGATGAAGTAGCGCGAGTTGGCGAACGTGCCTTGCGTGACCGTGCAGCCGGCGGCGCAGTCGCTCTTGTCGACCTGCATGTTCAGCGGGATCTCGAAGTTGTTGCGCACGGCCCAGGTATAGGCGACGCGCGACATGTCGTCGTCCTTCTTGCTGTACATCGTGTCGACGTAGAAATGCAGGTTGTCGAGCGGGCGCCATTCGGCGCTGATGATCGCCGCACCCTTGTCGCGCGTGCCGAAGTAATCCATGTAGCGGCCCAGGCGGGGCAGGATCGCGTTGTCGATCTGCCCGATGTTCAGGCCCGGGTTGTTCGCCAGCAGGAATGCCTGGTTGATCGGGGTGCCTGCCACCAGGCCCGCGCCGGCGCCGGCCGGCACGGTGGCGGGAATGGTCCAGTTGCCGCCACCGGTCGGGTTACGGGTACCCGTCGTGTTCTGCGTGGCCGACAGGTTGGCGTTCGTGAGGCCGACCGTCTCGTAGCCGGTCGTGCGTGCCTTCTGGCGGTTGACGGCGAAGCCGGCGAGGATACCGAAGGTGTCGCCCCAGGTCTTGCTGGCGAGGATGGAAGCACGGCCGCCGACGCCATCGGCGATCTGCTGTTTCTGCAGCGTGCCGCCGTACGAGACGTGCGTGCCGGGATTGTCGAACGGACGCGCGCTGCGCAGGTTGACGACGCCGGCCGCGCCGCCTTCGATCATGTCCGCCGTCGGGCTCTTGCTGACGGTCAGTTTGGTGAACAGATCGGTCGGCAGCATGTCGAGGTCGATCTCGCGATTCGTGTTCGCGCCGTCGATCGGGCCGGACGACGCCACGGCGATCTGTGCGTTGTTCAGCAGCACCTTGGTGAAGCTCGAACCCAGGCCGCGGATCTGCACGTTGACGCCCTCGCCCGTCACGTCGCGCGCAATCTGCACGCCGGGAATACGGCTCAGCGATTCGGCGATGTTCTTGTCGGGGAATTTACCGATGTCTTCGGCACTGATGGTGTCCTGGAAACCGACGGCTTCCTTCTTGTCCTTCGCGGACGACAGCAGACTGGCACGGTAGCCGGTCACGGTCACCACGGCAGTATCGGCCGTGACGGCCGGGGCTTCCTGGGCATACGCTTGCTGGATGAGGCCGGCGATTACGCCCAGGCCAAGAACAACCTGGCGGCCCTGATGACGACGCCGCGCTACGGACTTCTCGATCATTTGCTGTCTCCTGTAGTTTTTGTAGGCCTGGCCACGCCGAAAGGCATGTGTTTATTACTAGGCAAAACCAGTGTAGGAGCACAATGTTACGGGTGTCAATTAAGCAAACATAAATGTTTTGCGCAAACATCGTCTGACACCCGCTATTTATTCTGAACTTTTACAAAGATACCCGTATTAAATTTAAAAGAGCATCGACTCTGCCATACAAGGAATGGTAGCGTATATCAAAGCGAAAATCGTCGTAGATGTCTGACATCTGACGATAACAATCGAGGAAAACCACGAATTCTGCCATTTTTTGTGGTTTTAATGCAATTGACATGGAAAATTGTCACCCGATGGCGCGCAAAATACGGACATCTTGGTCAGACATCTGATGTCTCGACAATACGAAGGGAACCGAGGGGGCCGGGCGCTGCAGGGGACGTCGGTCGCCCCCCTGCCCGTTCAGCGTCGTACGACGATGGGTTTCAGGCCGAGTCCGGCCGGCAGCGCGCGCGCCGCTTCCTGCGCGAGCGCGCGGGATTCGAAGGGACCGCCGTACAGGCGGTTGACGTTGCCGGAGCGGACGACTTCGACGGCCAGGTCGACGCCAGCCTGCTTGAGCTTTTCCCCCATCTCCTCGGCCTTGCCTTCGCGTCCGTAGGCGCCCAGCTGCAGGTAGAAACCCGGTGCCAACGTAACCTTGTCAGCCGAGGTCGAGGCCGCAGGCGCCTGCGCGCGCGCAACGGCGGCGCTGTCCATGTCGACGCGGTCTTCCAGCATGAGGGCGGCGATGGCGGGCGGTGCCGGCATGGCCTGCGCCTCGGACGCGGCGGCGCGGCGCGCGGACGCGAGCTGCATCACGTCGCCCGGGAACAGGCGCTCGATCTCGACCTGGTGGCTGCCCTTGCCCAACAGGCCCAGCTTGAGGGCCGCCGTGTACGAGACGTCGATGACGCGGTCGGAGTGGAACGGCCCGCGGTCGTTGATGCGCACGACGACGGACTTGCCGCTCTCCAGGCTCGTGATGCGCGCATACGAGGGAATCGGCAACGTGGGGTGCGCGGCCGTCATCTTGTACATGTCGTAGGCTTCGCCCGACGACGTGCGCTGGCCGTGGAACTTGACGCCGTACCAACTGGCCACGCCGCGCTGGGTGAACGGTTCGTCGTTGATGAGCGGGGTGTACGTCTGGCCGAACACGGCGTACGGCTTGTTGGCGAACTTGGCGTAGGGTTCGTACTTGACGACGGCGTCGGGGGTGTCCAGCAGGCCCGGCGGCGGATTCGCGCCGGGGCCGTCGTCCTGGTAGTAACCGCCGCGGCCGGAGCCGGCCGACGGCAGGTTCGGCAGCTACGGGTCCACGCGGGTGACCTTGTGCTTCCACGGCAGGGGGATCAGGCTTTTGTGTTCGCCGTTCTGGTCCGTGGTACTGCACCCCGCCATCATTGCCAACATCGCAATGACCGCTGGGAGCAACCTCGGAACGGCCATCGCGTTCTCTTGCATATCAGGTCTGCACCAGTTTGCGGTGTCGTTGAATACTCATCAATATACCACTGCAGAGGCCCAAAGTAATCAGCGCGGTTCC
Organism: uncultured Massilia sp.; assembly: GCA_966211695.1. Classification (GTDB taxonomy): domain Bacteria; phylum Pseudomonadota; class Gammaproteobacteria; order Burkholderiales; family Burkholderiaceae_D; genus Telluria. The sequence continues at coordinate 24,121 of CBIHOW010000037.1, forward strand.
GCCATAGCTCATGAAAGGAAGCGGAACTCCGACCACGGGCAGGATGCCGCTGACCATGCCCATGTTGACGAAAGCATAAACAAAAAACATCATCGCGACCGATCCGGCCAGCAGGCGCGTGAACAGGTTCGGCGCATTGGCCGCGATCATCATCGCGCGCCCGATCAGCAGCAGGTACAGGAACAGCAACACGAGGTTGCCGACCAGACCGAACTCTTCGGAATATACCGAAAAAATGAAGTCGGTGGTACGTTCCGGAATGAATTCCAGATACGCCTGCGTCCCCTTCATATAGCCCTTGCCGGTCACGCCGCCCGAGCCGATCGCGATGGTCGACTGGATGATGTGGAAACCCTTGCCGAGCGGATCGGACGTGGGATCGATCAGCGTCATCACGCGTTCGCGCTGGTAGTCGTGCATCATCGACCACGCCACCGGGAGGCCCGCGCAGCCGGCCGCGAACAGCGCGCCGAGCGCCTTCCACGACAGGCCGGCCAGGAAGATCACGAAGAAACCGGAGCCGCCGACGAGCAGCGCGGTGCCGAGGTCGGGCTGCTTGGCGATGAGGCCGAAGGGTATCAGGAGCAATACGGCCGCCACCGCGAACGACTTCCAGTTGAGGATGCCTGCCCGGGTCTGGAAATACCACGCCAGCATCAGCGGCGTGGCGATCTTCATGATCTCGGACGGCTGGATGTCCACGCCCACGTGCAGCCAGCGCCGCGCGCCCTTCTTGATGATGCCGACCGTCGCCACCGCGAGCAGCAGCGCGACGCCGAACGTATAGATCGGCACGGCGAGGCGCAGCAAGGTCTGCGGGGGCACGACGGCGGCCGCCCACATGAACACGAAGGCCGCGAGGATGTTGCGGATCTGGCCTTCCAGGCGGCCGGGGAAGTCGTGGCCGGCCGAGGACAGCGTGACGAGCCCCGTGCACAGCAGCAGGAACAGGATCAGCGACAGGGCCGGATCGAAGACGGTGAAATACGGTTTGAGGCGCCGGCTGAGCGAGCGGCGTTCGGGAAAATGCGCCATGGTTCAGTCCTTGTTGCCGGGGGTCTCGCCGCCCGGCCTGAAATCGGCACCGGCCGTGGGCGCCACCTGGTCTTCGTCGGCCGGGACCGGGTCGGCGGGTTTCGGCGCCGGCTTGTCCGCGTCGCCCGGACGCTTGCCGAGCAGGTAGTAATCGAGCGCCTTGCGCGCGATCGGTGCCGCGACGGCCGCGCCGAAGCCGGCGTTTTCCACGACCAGCGCGAGCGCGATGCGGGGATGGTCGGCCGGGGCGAACGCGACGAACAGTGCGTTGTCGCGCAGGCGTTCCGGCGTCGCGGCCGCATTGTATTTCTGGCCCTTCAGGCCCACCACCTGCGCCGTACCCGTCTTGCCGGCCACCGTGTACTGCACGTTGCGGAACGGGATGAACGCGGTGCCGCTCTGGTCGGCCGTCACGCCGACCATGGCACGCTTGATGATGTCGATGTTCTGCTGCTTGAGCGCGATGCGGCCGGATTCCTTCGGCACCGTCGGCGTGCGTCCATGGCTGGTCGGATCCTCGAGCATCTTGACGAGGTGCGGCTTCATGATCACGCCGTCGTTGGCGAGCGTCGCCACCGCGTGCGCCATCTGCAGCGGCGTGTAGCTGTTGAAGCCGTTGCCGATCGAGATCGAGATCGTGTCGCCGCCGACCCACTTCTGCGCCGCGCGGTTCTTCTTGAAGCGCTCGCGCTTCCACTGCTGCGACGGCAGCACGCCCGTCTTCTCGTGTTCGAGGTCGATGCCCGTCTTCTCGCCGAAGCCGAACGGCTGCATGAAGTCGTGGAGACGGTCGATGCCCATCTCGTTGCCGAGCTGGTAGTAATACGTGTCGCACGACATCACGATCGAGCGGTACATGTCGACATAGCCGTGGCCGCCCTTCTTGTCGTCGTTGAAGCGGTGCCCGCCCAGCACGAAGAAGCCCGGATCGCTGATGCCGTACTCGGGCCGGCGCAGGCCCAGCTCCAGCGCGGCCAGCGCCATGAACGGCTTGAACGTGGAGCCCGGCGGATACGTGCCGGACAGCGGACGGTTCATCAGCGGCTTGTCGAGCGACGTGTTCAGCTCCGTCCAGCTCTGGCAGTCGATGCCGTCGACGAACAGGTTCGGGTCGAAGCCCGGGCGCGATACGTACGCGAGGACGTCGCCCGTCGCCGGTTCGATGGCGACCAGCGCGCCGCGGTAGTTGCCGAACGCCTCTTCGACGACCTTCTGCAACTCGATGTCGATCGACAGGATCAGGTTGTTGCCCGGCGTCGGCGGCGTGCGCGACAGCGTGCGGATCGCGCGGCCGCCGGCCGAGCGCTCCACTTCCTCGTAGCCCGTCTGGCCGTGCAGCTGGCGCTCGTAGCTCTTTTCCAGGCCTTCCTTGCCGATATGGTCCGTGCCGTTGTAGTTGGCGGCATCGTCGCTGGCGTCGAGCACCTTGGCCTCGGCCTGGTTGATGCGGCCGATGTAGCCCAGCACGTGCGAGGCGACTTCGCCCAGCGGATACTGGCGGAACAGGCGCGCCTGCACTTCCACGCCGGGGAAGCGGAAGCGCTGCGCCGTGAAGCGCGCCACCTCGTCGTCGGTCAGGCGGGTGCGGATCGGGACGCTGGAAAAATTCTTCGACTCTTCCATCAACCGTTTGAAGCGTTTGCGGTCCTTCGGTTCGATCGTGACGAGCTTCGCCAGTTCGTCGATGACGGAATCGAGGTTCGCTTCCAGCTTCGACGGCGTGATCTCGAGCGTGTAGGCGGAGTAGTTGCTGGCCAGGACGACGCCGTTGCGGTCGACGATCAGGCCGCGGTTCGGCACGATGGGGACCAGTGCGATGCGGTTGTCCTCGGCCTGCGCCATGTACTGGCTGTGCTTGACGACCTGCAGCCAGACGAAGCGTGCGACGAGCAGGCCGAAGCAGATGAAGACGAACAGCACCATCGCCGTCAGGCGCATGCGGAACAGGTGGATCTCGCGATCGCTGTCTTTAATCTCGGTCATTCGGGGAGGCGATGAATAAATGCTTCAGATCGGACGCGTATGGTCCTTGTCGACCGCGCGGCGCTGCGGCGCCAGCAGCAGCCACGTGATCACGGGCCACAGCGCGACGGCGATCACGCTTTCGATGAACACGAGCGCGCCGGGAAAGCGGCCCGTGACGAAGAAGCGCACCATCACCTGGATCGCCTGCGTGAGCAGCAGCAGCGGGAACACGTGCATCGCCTGCGTGACGAGCGGGAACCACAGCACGCGGCGGTGGATCATGATCGCCAGGTACGACAGCAACGTGTACGCGAGCGCGTTCTCGCCCAGCAGCGTGGCGTCGTGCACGTCCATCAGGAGGCCCATGCAGAACGCGATGCCGATACCGACCTTGCGCGGCTGGTGGATGCCCCAGAACACGAGCACCAGCGCAACGAAGTCCGGCGCGCCGACCCAGCGGCCCCAGGGCAGCAGGTTGAGCATGAACGCGCAGACCAGGCTGAACGCGATGAACAGCGGGCTGACCGGCAGCAGGATGTAGTGCGGGCGGTTCGTCGTCGGCATCAGTTGCCCTCCTTCGGCCGGACCGCAGGCGGCGCGGCCGGCGCTCCGGCGGCCGGCGTTCCGGCGGCCGGCGCACCGGCGGCCGGCGCCCCGGTAGCCGCCGGTGCGGTCGCGGCCGGACTACGCGCCGCAGGTGCCGCGGCAGCGGGATTCGCGCGCGCGGGCGCGGCGGCGTTCTGGTTCGCGGGCGCAGCCGCCGGACGCGCACCGGCAGCGGCACCTGCGGCACCCGCGGCACCGCCGGCGGCCGGCGCAACGGCCGGCGCCAGCGGCTGCGGCGGCAACGGCAGCGGCGGCACGGGTTCCATGCGCGGCAGGTTCTTCTTCGACGTGGTGTTGCCGTTGGCCTTGGCCGGTACCTCGGCCGGGCGCGGCGGCAGCGGCTGGTCGGACATGACGATCAGGAGCTGGCGGTGGCGGTCGATGCCGGCCAGCGGCTGGCACACGACGCGGCCGAAGGCGCCCTGCGCCACGTTCTCGACCTGGATCACTTTCGCCACCGCGAGCCCGGCCGGATAGACGCCGTCCAGGCCGGACGTCACGAGCACGTCGCCGACCTGGATGTCGGCGTTCGGCGCGACGAAGCGCAGGTCCAGCAGGCCGGACTGGCCGCGGCCATAGGCCACGCTGCGCAGGCCGTTGCGCAGCACCTGCACGGGGATCGCCTGTTCCTTGTCGGTGAGGAGCGTGACTTCGGACGTGAACGGAAACACGCGCGTGACCTGGCCGACGACGCCGGCGTTGTCGATCACGGGCAGGCCGAGCTTGACGCCGCTGCGGGTGCCGCGGTCGAGCACCACGCGGCGCGTGGACGGGTCGCGCGCGTCGTACAGGATCTCGCTCATCATGGAGTGCACGGGCAGGTGCTCGCGCGCATCCATCAGGCGGCGCAGCTGCGCGTTCTCGGCCATCTGGAGCTGGGCCTGCTGCATGGCCTGGGCCATCGCGACCTGCTGGCTCTTCAGGTCGCGCACTTCCTTCTGCAGCGCGGAGATCGAGGAAAAATACGTGCCCATGTTGGCCAGCGCGTCGCGCGGCGCCAGGGCGGCCATCTGGAACGGGTACAGGACCGTTGCCGCCACCTGGCGCACGGCGGTGAGCGCGTGCAGGCGGGCGTCGACCACGAGCAGCGCGATCGACAGGAGAGCGAACACGGTCACCTTGACCCTTGCGGGGGCGCCTTGCTTGAACAGCGGCGGAGGACTGTATTCCATGACTTCCAATAATGCGGGGCTACCGGCGCCCGCGTCAATCCAGACGCCCGGCGCGGGGTAACAGCTGACGGGCGACACCAAACGCGGACGGCGCGTGCCACCCCGGGATCACCGGAACGGTCACACGCCCTGTCCGCGCAGCCACGGCCGGGTTACTCGTACGAGAAGATCGAGCCCAGCTTGTCCATGCGCTCGAGCGCCATGCCCGAACCGCGCACGACGCAGGTCAGCGGATCCTCGGCCACCAGCACCGGCAGGCCGGTCTCTTCCATCAGCAGGCGGTCCAGGTCGCGCAGCAGCGCGCCGCCGCCGGTCAGCATCATGCCCTTCTCGGCGATGTCCGCGCCCAGTTCCGGCGGGGTCTGCTCGAGGGCGTTCTTGACGGCCGAGACGATGTTGTTCAGCGGGTCGGTCAGCGCTTCCAGGATCTCGTTGCTCGAGATGGTGAAGGAACGCGGGATGCCTTCCGACAGGTTGCGGCCCTTGACTTCCATCTCCTTGACTTCGGAGCCCGGGAAGGCCGACCCTATTGCCTTCTTGATCGCTTCCGCGGTCTGTTCGCCGATCAGCATGCCGTAGTTGCGGCGGATGTAGTTGACGATGGCTTCGTCGAACTTGTCGCCGCCCACGCGCACGGAACCTTTATAGACCATGCCGCCCAGCGAGATGATGCCGACTTCCGTCGTGCCGCCGCCGATGTCGACGACCATCGAACCGGTCGCCTCGGCCACCGGCAGGCCCGCGCCGATCGCGGCCGCCATCGGCTCTTCGATCAGGTAGACCTGCGACGCGCCCGCGCCCAGCGCCGATTCGCGGATCGCGCGGCGCTCGACCTGGGTCGAACCGCACGGCACGCAGATGATGATGCGCGGCGACGGACGGAAGAACTTCGAGTCGTGCACCATGCGGATGAACTGCTTGAGCATCTGCTCGGTGACGGTGAAGTCGGCGATCACGCCATCCTTCATCGGACGGATCGCTTCGATGTTGCCGGGAACCTTGCCGAGCATTTGCTTGGCTTCCTTGCCGACCGCCTGGATCGTCTTCTTGCCGTTCGGACCGCCTTCCTGGCGGATCGCGACGACCGAAGGCTCGTCCAGCACGATGCCAAGGCCGCGCACGTAGATCAGCGTGTTGGCGGTACCCAGGTCGATGGCCAGGTCGTTCGAGAAATAGCTACGTAAAAAACCAAACATGTGTGTCCTGATATGCGCAGTGACCGCGCCTAACATTAATCGGGGAATCCTCGCCGCGACTGCCGAACCAGCCTCGCGGGCTTTTCATGCGTGGATGCGGGGCAGGTTTCGCCCGGAGAACGCATTAGCCCGCCATTCTACCTTATAATTTGCCGATTAAATGCTGAAAAACGGGTGGTTTCGTGCCCATATCAGCCTGCGAGATCGACGGTATTAGAAAGCTTTTATCAGCTTTAGCGCGCCGTTGTCCAAATTTCATTATCTACACATTCATCTTTGAACGCGGTATCGAACCGCGCTTTTTGCCATGTCCCTGACACTTTCAGACGTAAAACGGATCGCCAACCTGGCCCAGCTCGACATGGACGAAGCCCATGCCGAAATCGCCTTGAACGAGCTGAACGGGATCTTCGCCCTGGCCGAGCAGATGCAGGCGGTCGACACCACGGGTGTTGCGCCGTTGTCGCAACCGCTGGCCAGCGTGCTCGCCCTGCCCTTGCGCCTGCGCGAGGACGTGGTGACGGAAGACAACCACCGCGACGACTACCAGGCCCCGGCCCCGAAAACCCAGGACGGCCTGTACCTGGTGCCGAAAGTCATCGAATAACCCGCAGCGAACGTCGACCATCATGATGCATCAAAAAACCATCAAGGAGCTGTCCGCGCTCCTGCACTCGAAACAAGTCTCGGCGACGGAGCTGACGCAGCACTACCTCGACCGCATCGCCGCCAGCCAGCATAACGCGTTCCTGGATGTGAATCCGGACCTGTCGCTGGAGCAAGCCCGGGCCGCCGACGCCCGCATCGCGGCAGGCAATGCCGGCCCGCTGACGGGCATCCCCATTGCCCACAAGGACATCTTCGTCACGCAGGGCTGGCGCTCGACCGCCGCCTCGAAGATGCTGGGCAACTACGTCAGCCCGTTCGACGCCACCGTCGTCACGAAATTCGCGGACGCCGGCATGGTCACCCTCGGCAAGCTGAACTGCGACGAATTCGCGATGGGCTCGTCGAACGAGAACTCGGCGTTCGGCGCCGTCAAGAATCCCTGGGACGCGCTGGCCGTGCCGGGCGGTTCGTCGGGCGGCTCGGCCGCCGCCATCGCCGCGCGCCTCGCGCCGGCCGCGACCGGCACCGACACCGGCGGCTCGATCCGCCAACCGGCCGCGTTCTGCGGCATCACCGGCATCAAGCCGACGTACGGCCGCGTGTCGCGCTTCGGCATGATCGCGTTCGCCTCGTCGCTCGACCAGGGCGGCCCGATGGCCCGCACGGCCGAGGACTGCGCCCTGCTGCTGAACGAGATGGTCGGCTTCGACGAGCGCGACTCGACGAGCCTCACGCCGGAACAAGGCAATGCCCGCGAAGACTTTACGCGCGACCTGAATGCCCCGCTGACCGGCCTGCGCATCGGCGTGCCGAAGGAATACTTCGGCGAAGGCCTGGCAAGCGACGTCGAGCAGGCCGTGCGCGCCGCGCTGGACGAATTCGTGAAGCTGGGCGCGACGCTGGTCGAGATCTCGCTGCCGAAGACGTCGCTGTCGATCCCCGTGTACTACATCATCGCGCCGGCGGAAGCCTCGTCGAACCTGTCGCGCTTCGACGGCGTGCGCTACGGCTACCGCGCTCCCGAGTACACGGACCTGCAGGACATGTACAAGAAGACGCGTGCGCAAGGCTTCGGCAAGGAAGTCCAGCGCCGCATCATGGTCGGCACGTACGTGCTGTGCCACGGCTACTACGACGCGTACTACGTGCAGGCGCAAAAGATCCGCCGCCTGATCGCCGACGACTTCCAGGCCGCGTTCCGCGACAAGTGCGACGTGATCATGGGCCCGGTGGCCCCGAGCGTCGCGTGGGACCTGGGTTCCAAGGCGAACGACCCGGTGGCGAACTACCTGGCCGACATCTTCACCCTGTCGACCAGCCTCGCCGGCCTGCCCGGCATGTCGATCCCGGTCGGCTTCGGCGCCGGTGAGAAAAACGGCAAGCGTCCGGTGGGCCTGCAAATCATCGGCAATTATTTCGCCGAGGCGAAGCTGCTGAACATCGCGCACCAGTACCAGCAAGCCACGGATTGGCATACGCGCGCGCCCGAAGGCGTTTGACGCATCGACATACAAGAGAGAACACCATGCAATGGGAAGTCGTCATCGGTCTTGAGAACCACGTCCAGCTCACGACCAACTCCAAAATCTTCAGCGGCAGCTCGATCAAGTTCGGCGCCGAGCCGAACACGCAGGCGAGCCCCGTGGACCTGGCGCTGCCGGGCGTGCTGCCCGTGATGAACAAGGGCGCCGTCGAACGCGCCATCCGCTTCGGCCTCGCGGTCGGCGCCAGGATTGCGCCGCAATCCGTCTTCGCGCGCAAGAACTACTTTTATCCCGACCTGCCGAAGGGTTACCAGATCAGCCAGTTCGAAGACCCGGTCGTGCAGGGCGGCAGCCTCACGTTCGCGTTCGAGAAGGACGGCAAGCTGGAGACGAAGACCGTCAACCTGACCCGCGCCCACCTCGAGGAAGACGCCGGCAAGTCGCTGCACGAGGACTACCACGGCATGAGCGGCATCGACCTGAACCGCGCCGGCACGCCGCTGCTGGAGATCGTCTCCGAGCCGGAAATCCGCAGCGCCGCCGAAGCCGTCGCCTACGCGAAAGCACTGCACGGCCTCGTGATGTGGCTGGGCGTCTGCGACGGCAACATGCAGGAAGGTTCGTTCCGCTGCGACGTCAACGTGTCCGTGCGCCCCGTCGGCCAGAAGGAATTCGGCACGCGCTGCGAGATCAAGAACCTGAACTCGTTCCGCTTCATCGAGGAAGCGGTGAACTACGAGGTGCGCCGCCAGATCGAGCTGATCGAGGACGGCGGCAAGGTCGTGCAGGCCACGCGCCTGTGGGACCCGGACCGCAAGGAAACGCGCCAGATGCGCAGCAAGGAAGACGCGCAGGATTACCGCTACTTCCCCGACCCCGACCTGCCGCCGCTCGCGATCTCGCAGGAGTGGATCGACCGCGTGAAAGCCGGCATGCCGGAACTGCCGGCCGCGATGCGCGAGCGCTTCATCGGCGACTACGGCCTGCCGGAGTACGACGCGCTGATCCTGACGTCGTCGCAGGCGATGGCCACGTATTACGAAGCCGTCGTCGCCAAGGCCGGCAAGGACAACGCCAAGGCGGCCGCGAACTGGCTGATGGGCGACGTGTCGTCCGCGCTGAACCGCGCCGACGTCGCCATCGAGAAGTCGCCGGTCGAAGCGTCGCAACTGGCCCTGCTGCTGAAGCGCATCGCCGACGGCACCATCTCGAACAACGCCGGCAAGAAAGTGTTCAGCCTGATGTGGGAAGCGCAGTCGGGTGACGAGGACCTGGCCGACACGATCATCGAGCGCGAAGGCCTGAAGCAGATCTCGGACACGGGCGCGCTGGAAGCGATCGTCGACGAGGTGCTGGCCAACAACGCGAAGTCGGTCGAGCAGTACAAGGCCGGCAAGGAAGCCGCGATCAACGCGCTGATCGGCCAGTGCATGAAGGCGTCGAAAGGCAAGGCGAATCCGGCCCAGGTCACCGAGCTGCTGAAGAAGAAGCTGGCGGCCTGACCCTCCCGCGCCAACGAAAAACCGGAGCATGCTCCGGTTTTTTTACGCCCGCCAATTGCCCCAATTCGGGGTCAGAGCACATTTCCGCGCAAATTCGGGGTCAGAGCACATTTCGGATCAATATCTGTACGCAAACTAAACCGGCCGCCCCAGCTGACAGCATCGACGTATCGATCGCCATGCAGCGGAAGCGGCCCGCAGTGGTGGCATTAGAACTTACTCCAAGGATCATGCACAAAAAAGTGCTCTGACCCCGAATTTCGCCGAAAAAGTGCTCTGACCCCGAATTTATTCGTAGCGGAGCGCGTCGATCGGGTCCAGGCGGGCCGCCTGGCTGGCCGGCATGACGCCGAAGACGATGCCCACGCCGCCCGAGAACAGCACGGACAGCGCCACCGCCCACCACGGCACGACGGCCGGCGGGAAGTCCGGGATCATGGCGGCGATGCCCACGCCCAGCGCGTAGCCGATCACGAGGCCCACCAGGCCGCCCAGCAGCGACAGGGTGACGGCCTCGATCAGGAACTGCAGCAGGATGTCGCGGCTGCGCGCGCCGATCGCCTTGCAGATGCCGATCTCGCGCGTGCGCTCCTTCACCGACACCAGCATGATGTTCATGATGCCGATGCCGCCCACGAGCAGCGCGATGCCGACGACGCCGCCCATCACGAGCGTGACGGTGCCGCTCAGCTTCTCGAACGATTTCGCGATCTGGTCCGCCGATTCGACCTCGAAATCGTCCGTGTCGTCGGGCTTGAGGCGGTGCGCCTGGCGCATGACCGTGCGGACGTGGCTGCGGGTCGCATCCAGCCGGCCCAGGTCGCGCACGGCGACCGTGATGTTCAGCTGCGGACGCGTGTTGTTGCCGATGATGCTGCGCCCCGTCTTGAACGGGATGATCAACTGGTTGTCCTGCGACATGCCGAAGATCTCGCCCCGCTTTTCCATCACGCCGACGATCTTGAACCACTCGTTCGCATACAGGACGAATTGCCCGACCGGGTTCGGCGGCAGGTGCAGGTCCTCGATCAGCTTCTCGCCGATGACGGCCACGCGGCGCGCGCCGGCATCGTCGGAATCGCTCAGGAACCGCCCCAGGCGCGCGTAGCGCCCGTTCACTTCCTGGAAGCTGGCCGTGGTGGCGACTACCTGCGCCGTCGCGGACATGCCCGTGAAGCGCACCTCGGAAAAGCCGGGCGTGAAGACGGGACTGAGGTCGCGGATGCCGTCCACGCGCAGGCGCAGCTGCTCCACGTCCTCGAAGCGCAGGTAGTTCACCTTGCCGCGCATGACCTCCTTGAATTCGTTGTGCGGCCGCACCGTCAGACCGTTGCCGCCCAGTCCTTCGAACTGGTCGGTGACGCTTTTCGACAGGCCCTGGATCAGCGAGATCACCGTGATCACCGACGCCACCCCGATGATGATGCCGAGCGACGTGAGGAAGCTGCGCAGCCGGTGCGCGCGGATCGATGCCAGCGCGGAGCGCAGGCTTTCGAGGAACAGATTCATGCCGCGTTCTCCGCATCATTCCTCGTGTCCGACACGATCCGCCCGTCGCGCAAGCGCACGATGCGCCGGCACTGCGCCGCGATCTCCGGCTCGTGCGTCACCATGACGACCGTCTGCCCGCCCGCGTGCAGTTCGCGGATCAGTGCCAGGATCTCCTCGCTGGTGGCGGAATCGAGGTTCCCCGTCGGCTCGTCGGCCAGCAGGATGGAGGGCTTGCCCACGAGCGCGCGCGCGATCGCCACGCGCTGGCGCTGGCCACCCGACAGTTCGTTGGGCCGGTGGTGCACCCGCCCGCCCAGGCCCACGCGCTGCAAGGCCTGCTCCGCCAGCGCGAGGCGTTCGCGCAGCGGGATGCCGCGGTAGATCAGCGGCTGCGCCACGTTGTCGAGCGCACTCGCGCGGGGCAGCAGGTGAAAGCTCTGGAAGATGAAGCCGATCTCCTCGTTGCGCACGCGCGCCAGCTCGTCGCCGGACATCGTCGCGACCTCGCGCCCGTTGAGCCAGTACGCGCCGCTGCTGGGCCGGTCCAGGCACCCGACGATGTTCATCATTGTCGACTTGCCGGAGCCGGACGCGCCGATGAACGCGACGAACTCGTTGGCCCGGATGTGCAGGTCGACGCCCTGCAGCGCGTGCACCGTCTGGTCGCCCATCCGGTACTGCCGCGTCACGCCTTCCAGCCGGATCACTGATGCACTCCTTCCGCAACCTTCACGTCGGCCTTCTTCGCGACCACGGCATCGCCGTCGTGCAGCTCGCGCAGCAGGCGCGCAGGGCCCACGGCGATCGTCTGGCCGGCCGCCACGCCCTTCGTCACTTCCTGGTTGGCGTCGTCCGACAGGCCCAGTTCCACCGTCGTCTTTTTCACCTTCCCGTCCTGCACGAGGAACACGTAGCTGGTGTTTTTCATCTTGTCCTTCGCGCCCGGGATTTCCTCGCTCAGCACGGCCTGGATGGGCACCGCGGCCCGCGCGGCGCCGTTGCCGACGACGATCTCCACGCGGCACGTCATGCCCGAACGCAGCGCGAGTTTCGCGTCGTCCAGGCGCAGCTTGACGACGTAGGTGCGCCCCTGCGCCTGCGCGCCGAGGACGGACTTCGGCGCCATCGCCACGCTTTCCACGCGGCCCGTCACCGGCTGGTCGGGGAACGCGGCCGGGAACACCTTGGCCTGCTGGCCGACGCCCACGCGCGCGATGTCCGCTTCGTCCACGTTCACCTCGGCCATGATGGAGCCGACGTCGGCGATGGTCATCAGCGACGATCCCGCGATGCCGGTGGCACTGGCGACGGCCGTCTCGCCGATCTTGATCGGCACGGCCGTCACGGTGCCGTCGATGGGGGCGCGCACTTCCGTCTTGGCCAGGTGCTCGCGCGCCTGCGACAGCAGCGCGCTGGCCTGTTCGAGCGTCTCGCGGCTGGCGCGCAGTTCGACCTTGGCCAGGTCCACCTGGTGCACGGCGTCGTCGTACTTCGAGATGTCGATGTACTTCGCCTTGTACAACTGACCGGTGCGGTCCAGGTTGCGCTGCTGGTTCGCGAGGTTGATCTGGGCGCGCTCGATCGCGATCGCGGCATTGCGCCGGTTCGCCTCCTGCTGCGCCACTTCGGCCAGGTACACGGTCGGATCGAGCCGCAGCAGGATCTGCCCGCGCTCGACCTGGTCGCCCTCCTTCACCAGCACACCGGCCACCTTGCCGATGACCTCCGCCGACAGCTGCACCTCCTGGCGGAACACGAGGTTGCCGGTGGCGAGGATCGCCGGATGGATCGCCAGCTTCTGCACGGTCGCGAGCTCGGCCTCGCGGCGCGTCTGCTTGCCCGCGAGCTTCACCGCCACGGGGACGACGAAGAACGCGAGGACAACGGCCGCGCCTATCAGTTTCTTCTTCATGCGCTTATCCGAGGAAGGCGATCTTCGCGGCCCAGATGCCGTAGACGAGCACGTACGGCAGCACGGCCACCGTCACGCAGGCGCCGGTCGAACGTCCCGTCCACGCCTTCAGGCCGAGCACCGCCAGCGCGATGGACCACACGGACGACAGGTCCAGATTGGTGGCGAGACCGAACCAGGGGCTGGACGCCGGCAGGTGCAGCAGCAGGTAGTTGAGCGACACCATGTTCATGTCTTCCGGCGCGAGGCGCCCGCCCGACGTCAGGATCTGCAGCGCCGACAGGGGCACCGTCAACAGGCGCGGGATGCTGGTCCAGACGGCGAAGCCGAACCACTTGCCGTAGCCGATGCCGGTGCCCATCACCTTGCCCGCCAACAGGTAGTACAGCGCCACGACGGCGCAGATGAGCGGCGTGCCCAGCACGGCGCCGACGCCGGAACTCCACATCATCGTCTTCGGCGTCAGGAACTGCGCCATCGCGGCCCGCGCTTCCGGGTTCGCAGTCCCTTGGGCCGCCAGCATGTGCTCGCGGAACCAGGCGAAATCGAGCGACGAGACGTACCAGCAGCTGACGGCCAGCGTCAGCAGGATGAGGACCACCAGCGGAATGAAGGGGCGCGGTTTGTCCTTCAGCCGCGCGAAGGTGGGCGAAGGGGCGAGGATGACGTTTCCGATGTCGAAGAGCGGCTGCGTGGCCATGTTGTGACTCCCTAGTTATTGTCACCGAGCAGCACCCGCTACCCGGTGCCAAGCAGTCTAGGGGATTTGGGCCACGGAAAACTCACCAATTGTCATTACAAAATTGCACACGTGGCCGTAAGAACGGCATCTTCACTCTGGGGCCACGGAATTTGTTTACGCTGGCGTTGCGCGGAACGCCCAACTTTATACGCGGCGTTTACATCGCTTCCAGCAACGCCAGCGCCTGTGCGCGCGCCGCCGCCCGCAGCGAGCCGCGCAGCGCCGCGTCGTCCGTCGTCCGCGCCAGCACCATCCCGCCCACGCACAGCGCGACGATGGCCTGCGCCCGCTGCTCGCCGTCTGCTTCGTGCGCGAGCGCGCCCGCGTACACGTGCACGAGATTGCGGATCAGCTGCGTGTACGCCTTCTGCGGCGACAGCCCCGCGCGCGCCACGTCGCCCGGCAATGCATACAACGGGCAATGCGCCTCGATGTTGTCGAACACCTCGTCGCTCAGGTAGATGTCGACCAGCATGCGCGCCAGGTCGCGCGGCGCGGGCGGCGGCGTGTCCCTGAAATCGGGCTTGAACGGATTGCACGTGCTGAAGCTGGCGACGGCCGCCGCATACAAGTCGTCCTTGCTGTCGAAATGGTGGTAAAAGCCGCCGCGCGTGAGGCCGGCCTCGGACATCACGCGGTCGATCGACACCTGTTCGAAGCCATGGCGGTTGAACAGCCGGCGCGCCGCATGCACGATGCGTTCGCGGGTCCGGGCCTTGTGTTCGCTGCTGTAGGGCATCTCGCATCTCCTTTCGAGAACGGCATTATGCGCGTATTCACATTATGTTCTTGAACATATTTTGTCGCCGCGTATTCTGGTCTCCATTCACCACAAGGAGACGCGACCATGTACACCCTGACCACCTTCCGTTCGGTTCCCTCGTTTGCCGTGGGCCACGTGCGCGACCTGCGCGTGCGCTGGGCCCTCGAGGAAGCGGGCCAGCCCTACGACCTGCGCCTGATCGGCTTCGAGGACAAGGAATCGGCCGCCTACCGCCGCGAGCAGCCGTTCGCCCAGGTGCCCGTGCTGCACGACGGCGACATGACGCTGTTCGAGACCGGCGCGATCCTGCTGCACCTGGGCGAACGCCATCCGGTCCTGCTGCCGCGCGATCCGGCCGCGCGTGCGCAGGTGACGATGTGGATGTTCGCCGCGCTGAATTCCGTCGAACCCTACGTCGGCAACCTCGCCAACCTCGTCGCCTTCTCCATGGACCAGCCGTGGGCCGAGGCGCAACGCCCCGTGCTGGAAGAGATCGCGCTGAAACGCCTGGGCCAGGTGGACGACTGGCTGGACGGCCGCGACTACCTGGCCGGCGAGTTCAGCGTGGCCGACATCCTGATGACGACCGTCGTGCGCCTGCTCGACGGCATGGGCTACGTCGAACGCTTCGCTCGCCTTGCCGCCTGGCGCGACCGCTGCACGGCGCGTCCCGCCTACCGCAAGGCGCTGGCCGCCCAGGTGGCGCAGTACGTCGTGGAACCTGCGGAAGCATGATTTTTACGGGGCCGTTGCGGACGGCCCCGATCTTTATACACCGCGTTTACGCGCTTCGCGGCTACGCTGGTCTCGTCATCACTCGTCGAAAGGACGCCATATGTTCGAGATCGTCGCCGTCGCGGCCGTGGCCCTGTTGGCCGCCGCCCTCCTCGTATTCGTGCGCAGCTGCGTGGTCTACATCCCCAACGACAAGATCGGGATCGTGGAAAAGACCTGGTCGGGGCGCGGGTCCGTCCACGCCGGCTTCATCGCGCTGCGGGGCGAGGCCGGCTTCCAGCCGGATGTACTGCGCGGCGGCTTCCACTTCTTCCCGCCGTTCCAGTACCGCGTGCACCGCCAGAACCTCGTGACGATCCAGCAGGGTACCCTCGCCTACGTGTTCGCGCGCGACGGCCTGCCGATGGCGCCGAGCCAGAACCTCGGCTGCAACAAGGTCGCCGCCGACTTCACCGACGTCGGCGCGTTCCTCGCGCAGGGCGGCCAGAAAGGCCTGCAGCGCAAGATCCTGCGCGAGGGCACGTATGCCATCAACCTCGCGCAATTCGTCGTGCTGACGGAAGACCGCGTGTACGCGCTGCCGCTGCCGGGCGACGCCGACGTCGATGCGAAAGGCGGTTTCAAGGGGATCCTCGCCGCCGTCCACGACGACCTCGTGGCACGCGGCGGCTTCCGCCCGCTCGTGATCCGCGAAGACAAGCTCGCCGTCGTCACCACGCACGAAGGCCAGTCGCTGCCGGAAGGGACCATCGTCGCGCCCATCGTCGGCGCCGATCCGGCCGACGCGGCGCGCTACCACCACGACTACCAGAATCCGGAGACGTTCATCGACGCCGGCGGCTACAAGGGCCGCCAGCTGCAGGTGCTCGTGGAAGGCACGTACTACCTGAACGCGCGCTTTGCGTCGTGGGAGATCGTGCCCAAGACCGAGGTGCCGGTGGGCTTCGTCGGCGTCGTCGTGTCGTACACGGGCAAGGCCGGCATGGACCTGACGGGCGACGACTACCGCCACGGTGAACTCGTCGGCGCCGACGAAAAAGGCGTGCAGGCGACGCCGCTCCTGCCCGGCAAGTACGCGCTCAATCCGTACGCGAAACGCGTGATCGAGGTGCCGACGACGAACTTCATCCTGAAATGGCAGGCGGGCGCCATCGGCTCGCACGAGCTGGACAAGCACCTGTCCGAAGTGTCGCTGATCACGAAGGACGCGTTCGAGCCGGACCTGCCGCTGTCGGTCGTCGTCAACATCGACTACAAGATGGCGCCGCTCGTGATCCAGCGCTTCGGCGACATCCGCAAGCTGGTCGAGCAGACGCTCGATCCGATGGTGGCCGCGTATTTCAAGAACGTCGGCCAGCGCAAGACCCTGATCGAGCTGCTGCAGGAACGGTCGGACATCCAGGAACGCGCGATGGCGGAAATGCGCCGCAACTTCGAGGGCTACAACCTGACCCTGAACGAAGTCCTGATCGGCACGCCGCGCGCGAAGGAAGGCGACACGCAGATCGAAACGATCCTGCGCCAGCTGCGCGAACGCCAGGTCTCGCGCGAGCAGCTGGAGACCTACCGCACCAAGGAAGCGGCCGCGCAGCAGGAGCGCATCCTGCGCGAAGCGGAGGCGCGCGCCAAGCAGCAGACCTCCATTACGGAATCGGAACTCGCCGTGCGCATCGCCGAGAACCAGGGCAGCGCGGCCGTGCAGAAGGCGATCAAGGCGGCCGAGGAGGCGCGCCAGAACGCGGCCGGCGCGGCCGACGCCAAGCGCCGCCTGGCCGAGGCGGAAGCCTTTCAACTGGAAGCCGTCGGCCAGGCGCAGGCCAGGGCCACGGAGCTGAACGTGGCGGCCTACGGCGGCCCGGAACTGCAGTTCCAGCAAACCGTCCTGCTGCGTTTCGCCGAAGCGATCGAGCGCGGCCACGTGGCGCTCGTGCCGTCGATCCAGGTGGGCGGCAGTGAAGGCCGCGGCACCGCACTCGACGCGTTCCTGGCGATGGCCGTCAGGCAGCAGATGACGGCGCCGGCACCAGCGGTATCGTAGTTTTCTCGCGCCGGCGCGAGAAGTCCGATGCGATGCCGGCGCGAATGTGTTCGAGCCGGCGGCCGTCGCGGTACAGCAGGTTGTGGCTTTCGAACGGGACGAGGCGGCCGTCCGGCAGCGCGAAGTGGATGCACGATTTCTTCAGCGCGCGCACGTCCAGCGAATACGCATCCATGAACTGCACGATCAGCACGCGGAACACGTTGTCGTAGCGGAGTGCCGACGGCGCGCTGACGAGCGGCAGGCAGCACATCAGCTCCGACAGGCAGTTGGCCTGCGATTCCGGCGAGTGGTTCGTCGAGAACAACCGGAAGATGCGGTCCTTCACGGCGCCGTGCAGCGCGGGGTCGCGTTCGAACACGATCGTATTGCCGCTGCCTTCGACGAGCGTCTGCGGATCGAGCCAGCGCGTGAGCGGCACGGTGCCCTCGTCCGTCTTGATCGCGTACGCCATCGCCAGCGTGTCCGGGTTGCAGGGCACCGGCACCACGTCTTCCAGCGTGAACAACCGGCTTTGCCCGGCGATGCGGCGGCGGATCTCGGACACCGTCAGCCGGTGCAGGCGCGGATCGTAGTCTT
The DNA here is from genome assembly GCA_966211695.1 of uncultured Massilia sp. Classification (GTDB taxonomy): domain Bacteria; phylum Pseudomonadota; class Gammaproteobacteria; order Burkholderiales; family Burkholderiaceae_D; genus Telluria. The sequence goes on from CBIHOW010000037.1 coordinate 41,950, forward strand.
CCACGCGCCCGGCGTCCTGGATCGGCTGCAGGGTCACGCCGCGCACGCAGGGTTGTTGGAGCGCGAAATCGATGATCTCTCCGATCTCGCCGTCGTTCAGGCCCTTCTTGAGCGTGACGACGAGCGTCGTCGACAGTCCCGCCTCGTTGAGGTTGTCCAGCGCCTGGCGGCGGATGCGCGTGAGGTCCGCGCCGCGCAATACGCGATGCACTTCCGCGCGCAGCGAATCGAATTGCAGGTAGACCTCGACGCCGGGCGCGTAGCCGGCCAGGCGCTTCACGAAATCCTTGTCCTGCGCGAGCACGATGCCGTTCGTGTTGACCATCACGTGCCTGATGGGGCGCGCTTTCGCGGCATCGAGGATGTCCCAGAACTGCGGATGCAGCGTGGGTTCGCCGCCGGACAACTGCATCACGTCAGCCTCGCCCTCGTTGGCGACGACGGCGTCGAGCATGCGGACGACGTCTTCCAGCGGCCGGTGGCGCTCGCGGTGCGTGCCGCTCTCCGCGTAGCACACGGGGCAGTTCAGGTTGCAGTTGTCCGTGATCTCGACGATGGACAGGCACGAGTGCTGCATGTGGTCCGGGCACAGGCCGCAGTCGTACGGGCAGCCGTATTCCGTCTTCGTGTTGAACTGCTGCGGCATCTCCGGGTGCTTGACGAAGACTTCGCGGCACAGGCGGTAGTACGCGACGTCGTCGCTGACGAGCACGCGCTCGGTGCCGTGCGCGCCGCACCACTTGTCCATGTAGACCTTGTCGTCCTTGAACACGATCTTCGCTTCGACCGGGTGCAGGCAGGTGGAGCACACGGAGGTCGTGGTGTCGTAGAACAGGTAGGGGCGGGATTTGCGGGTCATGCGGCCTCCGTGCGCAATTGTGTGAAGACGAACGGCAGGTAGCACGCCAGCGCCGCGATGCACACCCACTGGATGCCCGACAGCCCGAACGCATACGCATACGGCACCGGCTTGATGCCGTCCACGACGAGGCGCCAGGCGAGGTAGGACGCGAGGTACAGCTTGAACGCGAGCCCCGGACTGCGCGCAAGCGCGGCGCGCCAGCGCCACAGCAAGGCACCCACGGCCAGCACGAACAGCATGTCGTAGACCTGCGTCGGATGGCGCGGTATGCCGTCGCCGAAGTCGACGCCCCACGGCACGCTTGTGGGCACGCCGTACGTGCCGTCGTTCAGGCCCGCGATAAAGCAGCCGATGCGGCCGACGACCGTGCCGGCGACGAGGGGCAGGATGAACTGGTCGCCCGTCGAGCGGCGGATGCCCGTGAGCTTCTTGGCGACCTCCACGCCGAGCAGGCCGCCCAGCAGCCCGCCGACGATGGACTGGCCCGACGCGATCAGGCGCCAGTCCGGCACGACGCCCTGCCACAGGTGCGGCATCTCGATCCAGAACACGAGCTTGTTCCCGATGGCCGCGCCCAGGATGCAGCCGACGACGACCGCGAAGGAGCCCGGCTGCAACAGCGCGGGTTGATGGGCGCGCCGGCGCTGCCAGCGGTACAGCTGCACGCCGCCCGCGAGGGCCAGCCATTCGAATACGAGGTGGACCGTCTGCGCCGTCGCGGTGGAAAGGACGGGGCCCTTCATTCGCCGACGGGTGGGCGCTTGCGCCACAACCTGACGACGATCCAGCCGCACACGAAGGCGACGCCGAGCCCGATCAGGCCGAAGACGAGCGCGATCGACGAGAAGTTCTCGGGCCCGGGCGAGGACAGGCCGGCCAGCCCGCTGAAGGTGCCGACGGCGCCGCACAGGCCGAAGCCCGCGAGCGCCAACGAGAGAATGACGGTCAGAATGCCGCGCGCGACGTTGTTCATGGCAGCCCCCAAATAGTTGCCGCCATTACATCACATTCCGGCGGCTCAGGCCACGCCGTATTGCCGGCGGTAGGCCGCGACGGCGTCCTTGTACTGCGCCAGCGAAGGATCGGTTTCCAGGTAGCCGAACAGGTCGGCCAGGCTGGCGATCGAGATCACGGGGATGCCGTAGTTCTGGCTGACTTCCTGCACGGCCGACAGCGGCGACAGCACGCCGTCCTTGCCGCCCCGCTCCATGCGGTCGAGCGCGATCAGCACGGCGGCCGGTTCGGCGCCGGCGGCGCGGATCATCGCCACGGATTCGCGCACGGAGGTGCCCGCCGAGATCACGTCGTCGATGATGACGACGCGGCCCGCCAGCTTCGCGCCGACGATGGTGCCGCCCTCGCCGTGGTCCTTCGCTTCCTTGCGGTTGTAGGCGAACGACGTGTTGCGGCCTTTCGCGGCCAGCGCCACGGCCGTCGCGGAAGCCAGCGTGATGCCCTTGTAGGCCGGGCCGAACAGCATGTCGAATTCGAGGCCGGAATCGAGCAGGGTCTGGGCATAGAAATCGGCCAGCTTGCCGAGCGTGGCGCCGTCGTGGAACAGGCCGGCGTTGAAGAAGTACGGCGACTGGCGGCCCGCCTTGGTGATGAACTGGCCGAACTTCAAGACTTCGGCTTCGACTGAAAACGCAATGAACTGTTGGCGCAGATTGTCCACGACACGATCCTCGAACTGTGAAAACCGGTATTGTAATCCGCCCCGCCCCCGCCCGCGAAGCCGCTGTTCCACCATCCGCGTGAGGCGGTGCAGGCGCCGTTCCGTGCGCGGGGCCCGCAGCGCCCGGCCGACCATGGCGAGGAATGCATCCTCGGCGCGGCGGGCGTCCTCCAGCGCGGCCTGCATGCGCACATGTTCGGTCGTGTCGCGCACGAAGCAGCGGGTGTAGCGCAGGCGGCCGTCCTCGAAACAGGCGTTCGAGCGGATGACCACGTGCCGGATCGAGCCGTCCTTGCAGCGCAGGCGCGCCGGCTGGTCCATGATCGTTTCGCCGGCCGCCAGCCGCGCCAGCATGTCCGCGGCGACGGCCGGATCGGCGTGGAACCGGGCGGCGTTGTGCCCGACGTATTCTTCCCAGCGGTAGCCGAGCATCTGCAGCTCGGCCTTGTTGGCCCACAGGATCGTGCCGTCGGCGCCGACCTGGTGCAGTCCTTCGGCCGCGTTCTCGACCATGTCGGCAAACTCGCGCTCGCGCCGCCGCAAGTCGCGCTCCGCCTGGCGCCGCCGCGCCGCCTCCGCGTGCAGCGCATGCACTTTCTGCTCGAGCCGGACGAGGTTGATATCCACGGGTTGCGCCGACGGCAGCGGTGCCGCCACGTCGGCGCAGGCGTGGTCGTGCGCCGCGCACACCTGGCGGAACACGTGCCCCACGTCGGACGATGGAAACAGGGCCCAGGGATAGGCGCAGAACAGCGAAAAATCGAGCTTGCGCGCCAGTTCGTTCCACAGCCGCTCCAGGTGCAGGGCCGCGTCGTAGCGGCCGCGCGCGCACAGCAGCGGCATCATCTCGCCGAACGCGTGCACGGGCGCGCCCCCGGCGCAGGCTTCCGCCACGATGCGGCCGACCTCGTACTCGAAACGCGCGCGGTCGGGCCAGCCGTCGGCCAGCACGCGCGCCAGCGTCGTTTCGGCGTCGAGCCATGTGACGTCGCGCGACCGCGGGGCCGAACGCCCTTCCGCGCCCGCCAGCTCGTCCAGGCGCCGGCGCAACGCATCCGCATGTGCGCCGGTGGCGATCACGATGCCCCGTCCCCGCGCCCGCAATGCCCGCTCGAGGAAGGACGCGACCTCGTCGAGCAGCGTGTCGCTGTCGTCGTAAAAACGCACGAAATGCCCCGTTTTTCCGTGTTTGCCGGACAACAGGTCGTCGGTCTTGATGAGCATGGGTCCCTGATGGGTGGAAGGAAGCGGCGGTGCCGTCATTACCTTGACGCCGCGCAGTGAAACATTTCAAAGATGACATTTTAGCCATCTGATCGGCAACATCCGGACAGGTCGCAGTGGTGTTGATATGGATCAAAACACGCTACACTGTGCCCCTTGCTCCATCCTGACCGTTTTCGATCATGCCAAGAATCATCTCCGCCAACCTGAACGGTATCCGTTCCGCCCACAAAAAAGGTTTCTTCAACTGGATGGCCGGCCAGGACGCCGATTTCATCTGCGTCCAGGAACTGAAAGCCCAGCAGGCCGACATGACCGAGGAATTCCTCGCGCCGCACGGCTACCACGGCCATTTCCACTATGCCGAGAAGAAGGGATACTCGGGCACGGGCGTCTACAGCCGCACGAAGCCGGATGCCGTCAAGACGGGCTTCGGCTGCGTCGAATTCGACAACGAAGGCCGCTACACCCGCGCCGACGTGGGCGACCTGACCGTCATTTCCGTGTACTGCCCGTCCGGCTCGTCGTCGCCGGAGCGCCAGGAAGCCAAGTTCCGCTTCATGGAAGTGTTCCTGCCGCACCTGCAGGAGCTCAAGGCCGAGGGCCGCGAGATCGTCATCTGCGGCGACTGGAACATCGCGCACAAGGAAATCGACCTCAAGAACTGGAAGAGCAACCAGAAGAATTCGGGCTTCCTGCCGGAAGAGCGCGCCTGGATGACGCGCATCTTCGACGAACTGGGCCTCGTGGACGTCCACCGCGGCATCGACCAGCGCCCCGAGCAATACACGTGGTGGAGCAACCGCGGCCAGGCGTGGGCGAAAAACGTCGGGTGGCGCATCGATTACCACGTCGCCACCCCGGGCATCGCGGCCAGGGCGCACGCCGTCTCGATCTACAAGGACGAGCGGTTTTCGGACCATGCCCCCCTGATCATCGATTACCGACTGTGATAATTCCCCCCGGAAAGGGGGAATTGCATCTGAAAATGTCGTAAAAACATCAACTTACCTACTTGCAGAGTGGGTTTGTTGATATGATCGTTCACTAAGTTTTCCTTGTGGAATCTTTTTCCACGACGTCAAACACTGTCCGCGAACGATCATGCCCACCCAGACCACTGCCTCCTCCCCGTCCGTTCCGCCCGTCCTGCTGGCCGCCACCCCCACCGGCACGGCCAGCGACATGAGCATCGCGCTGGATTTCAACACGATGATGGCGGCCGCCGGCGGCACGATCATCGTCACGGACGGCGCCGTGCAGACCGTGATCGACCGCGCGACGGGCGAGCCCACGCTGCGGGTTGTCGGCGCGACCGACACCCACACGGTGTCCGCCTCCAGCCTCGTCATCGAAGGCTCGCACGTCAAGCTGGACGTCACCGGCCTGCTGCCCGGCCACACGTACAGCGTGGTGATGGGCGCGGACGCGCTGCAGTCGAGCGGCCACGTGGCGTTCGGCGGCGTGCGTTCCACGTCGCAGCTGACGTTCACGACACCGGCAGCGCCGGATACGCAGGGCCCGACGCTCGTCTCGGTCGACACGGACGGCGGCGTCCTGAAGGCGGGCGGCAGCATCGCGGTCACGCTGAAGTTCTCGGAGGCCGTCGCGAACCTGCCGGCGGACGCCCTGGCCGCGCCGCACGCGGGCATCACGAACCTCACGACGAGCGACGGCGGCATCACGTGGCACGCCACCCTGACGGCGCCGACGGGCGCCACCACGGCGGCCGGCAACGTCCTGACCCTGGACATGAGCAAAGTGCTTGATGCGGCCGGCAACCACGGCGGCGGCACGAGCAACCTCGCCAGCTACGCAGTGGACACGCAGGCGCCCACGGCGACCGTCACGCTCGACAACACCCTGCTCGGCGGCGGTAGCGGCGCCGTCGCGACCATCAAGTTTTCCGAAGCCGTCACGGGCCTGACTCCCGCCGCGCTGAGCGCCGGACACGCGACCGTCTCGAACCTGCACACGACGGACGGCGGCACGACCTGGGTCGCCAATCTGAGCGGCACCGCGGCCACCAGTGCGGGCGGCAACGTTCTCGCCGTCGACCTGGGCCAGGTGAAGGACCTGGCCGGCAACGCGGGCAGCGGCAGCGCGGTGTCGGCGGCCTACACGGTCGACACGCAGGGACCAAACGCCGTCTCGATCGCCCTCGACGGCGCCACGCTCGCCGCCGGCAAGGCCATCCACGCCACGTTCACGTTCGCGGAAAGCGTGCAGAACCTGGCGCCGGAGGCGATCGCCACGCCGCATGCGACGGTGTCCAACCTCGCCACCAGCGACGGCGGCAAGACCTGGACCGCGACCCTTTCCGCCGACGGCACCGGCACCTGGACCGGCAACGCCGTCACCGTCGACCTGGCCAAGGTAGTCGACATGGCCGGCAATGCGGGCAGCGGCACGGTCGCAAGCAGCGCGTACGCCGTCGACACGCAGGGGCCGACCGCCACGCTGGCACTGGACGGATCCGCCGTGAACACGGGCGGCAGCCTGGGCCTGACGCTGCACTTCAGCGAAGCCGTGAAAGACCTGACGACGGCCGCGCTGCAGGCGCCCAACGCGGCGCTCGCAAACCTGCAGCACTCCGCCGACTACCTGACGTGGACGGCCACGCTCACTCCGCAGGGCGGCGTCACCGACGCGACCAATGCCGTCGTCCTCGATCTCGCGAAGGTGCACGACGCCGCGGGCAATGCCGGCAGCGGCAGCGCGGCCTCGGGCAACTACGCCATCGACACGCACGGCCCCGGCACCGTCGCCATCGCGCTGGACGGCGCCACGCTCGCCGGCAGCAACAGCCTCCACGCCACGTTCACGTTCGACGAAGCCGTGCAGGACCTGCCGCTCGCCGCGATCAGCGCGCCGCACGCGCACGTGGCCGGTCTCGCGACGACCGACGGCGGCAAGACCTGGACCGCGACCTTGACCGCGGACGGCAGCGGCACCTGGACCGGCAACGCCGTCGGCGTCGACCTGGCCCAGGTGAAGGACCTGGCGGGCAACGCGGGCAGCGGCACCTCCACCAGCGCGCTCTACGCCGTCGACACGCAGGGCCCGGCCGCCACGCTGGCGCTGGACAGCACCGCCCTGCACGGCGGAAGCAGCGCCACGCTGACGATCCATTTCAGCGAGGCGGTGACGGACCTGACCGCCGCCGCGCTGCAGGCCCCGAACGCGACGCTCACGAACCTGCAGCACTCAAGCGACGGGATGACGTGGACCGCCACGCTCACGCCGCAAAGCGGCATCGAGGATGCGGGCAATGCCGTCACCCTCGACCTCACGAAGGTCCACGACGCGCTCGGCAACGCGGGCAGCGGCAGCGCGACGAGCGCCAACTACACCGTCGACACGCAGGGCCCCACCAACGTGGCCATCGCCCTCGACGGCGCGACGCTCGCGAACGGCACGGGCATCCACGCGACCTTCACGTTCGCGCAGGCCGTGCCGGACCTGCCGCTGGCCGCGATCAGCGCGCCGCATGCGACCGTGTCCAGCCTCGCCAGCAGCGACGGCGGCAAGACGTGGACGGCCCTGCTGTCGGCGAGCGGCACCGGCACCTGGACCGGCAATGCCGTCGGCGTGGACCTGGCGCAGGTCGTCGACGCATTCGGCAATGCAGGCAGCGGCAAAGGCGTCTCGGCCGGCTACACGGTCGACACCGAGGCGCCCACCGTGGCCAACATCGTGCTCGACAACACGAACCTCGACGCCACCCACGGCGCCACGCTGACCATCCGCTTCAACGAGGCCGTGGCCGACCTGGGCACGGACGCCATCACCGCGCCGCACGCGGCCATCAGCGGCCTGCACACGGCGGACGGCGGCCTGACGTGGACCGGCACCCTGGCCAGCAACGACACGACGCCCAGCAGCGGCAACGTGCTGTCCGTCGACCTGACCAAGGTGCACGACCTGGCCGGCAATGCGGGCAGCGGCAGCGCCCAGTCGGCCGGCTATGCGGTGGCGGGCATCGCCAACACGCTCGCCATCACCCTCGACGGGACGAGCCTCGACGCAACCCACACGGTCCAGGCCACGTTCGCGTTCACGCAGGCCGTGCGCGACCTGCCCCTCGCGGCGATCTCGGCGCCGCACGCGAGCGTCTCGAACGTGGCGAGCAGCGACGGCGGCAAGACCTGGACCGCGACGCTGTCGGCCAGCGGCAGCGGCGACTGGACCGGCAACGTCGTCGGCGTGGACCTGACCAAGGTGCTGGACGTGAACGGCCATGCCGGCACCGGCAACGCGTGGAGCGCCGCGTACGCGGTCGACACGGCCGGCCCCACGAGCGCGGCGATCGCGCTGGGCGCCAGCGCGCTGATCGCGGGCGGCACGATGGACGTGACGATCACGTTCGCGGAAAGCGTGAGCGGCCTGACGGCAGCCGCGCTCATCGCACCCGGCGCCACCGTGAGCGGCGTGCGCACGACCGACGGCGGCAAGACGTGGATGGCGACCCTCACGGCCCTATCCGGCGTGGACGAGGGCGACCTGCACGTCATGCTCGACCTGGCCCAGGTCGTCGACGGCCACGGCAACCGGGGCGGCGGCTACGCGGCCAGCACGGCCGCCTACGCCATCGACAGCATGACGCCCTTCGTGGCGGACATCCTGTTCGACGACACGACGCTCGGCCCCACGCACACCATCGGCTTTTCGATCACGTTCTCGGAAAGCGTGAGCGGCCTGACGGCCGCCGCGCTGCAGGCCCCGCACGCGACCGTGAGCGGCCTGGCCACGGCGGACGGCGGCAAGACGTGGACCGGCACCTTGAGCGCCGAGGCCGGCGCCGGCAGCAGCACGGGCAACCAGTTGCGCGTCGACCTGACCCAGGTGCACGACGCGGCCGGCAACGCGGGCAGCGGCAGCGCGACGTCGCTGTCGCACTACAGCGTCAACACGGATGCGCTCACCGCCACCGTCGCCCTGGACGGCGCGGCGCTGGTCAGCGGCGGCAGCGTCGGTCTCACGGTGCGCTTCTCGGCGGCGGTGACGGCACTCGACACCTCCGCCTTCAGCACACCGCACGCCGCGCTCACGAACCTGCACCACTCGGACGATTACCGGACGTGGTATGCGACCCTGTCCGCGAACGACACGGGCGTCGTCGACAACGCCAACGCCGTCGGCCTCGATCTCGCCAGGGTGCACGACGCGCTCGGCAACGCGGGCAGCGGCACCGCCAGTTCCGGCAACTACACGTACGACACGACGGTGGCGGCCTACATCTCCGGGATCTACATCAGCGACCAGGGACCGTACGAGGACGACGGCATCACGAACAGCGCCGGCGAATACGTGTTCGGCTATTTCACCGGCACGCTGGGCGGCACCGAGCACGTGCAGGTCACGCTCGACGGCCAGGACATCGACACGTACAGCGTGCACGTGAGCTCGCCGGAGGGCGGCCTGACGTATTGGCAATACTCGAGCGAAGCCTACCTGCCCGCCGGCGTGCACACGTACACCGCGAGCATCGTCGACGATGCCGGCCACGCCAGCGCCACGGCGTCCAAGCAGTTCACGATCGACGTGACCGCGCCGAACGTGACGGGCTCGCCCGACGGCAGCACTTCGTTCGACGTCGCGGGCGACCTCGTCCTCACGTTCGACAAGCCCGTGTACTGGACGAACGGGGAAAGCAGCTACGACGGCGTGCAGCTGTACGACCACGACGGCGGCAGCATCTACATCGGCCTGACCGAAGCGAACTTCTCGAGCGACCACAAGACCCTCACGCTCACCGCCGACGAGATGCACCTCGGCTCGGGCAACGACTACACGCTCTACATGCCCTCCGCGCTGACCGACCTGGCCGGCAACGTGGTGATGGATCGCAGCATCGTCTTCCACACGTCCGGCACCTACGTCGACGTGACCGCGCCGCGGGCGACGGGCCTGCGCGCCGGCACGAGCGCCGGCGACTACGGCGTCGGCGAGACCATCGAGATGCGGGTGACGTTCAGCGAGCCCGTCGACGTGCGCGGCACCCCCTCGCTCGAACTCAACAACGGTGCCGTGGCCCAGTTCCAGGGCATGAGCGACGACCACCGCAGCGCGATCTTCACCTACACGGTGGCGGCCGGCGACAACGACGTGTCCGGCCTGGACATCGTCACCAAGGGCAACCTGACGGACCATTTCGCGGACGGCGCCGGCAACGTGCTCGATCTCGCCCACATCACGTTCGGCTACCTCGGGGACTCGGACGGCTACGGCGGCACCATCCGGATCGACACGCACGCCCCGGACGCCCCTTCCGCGCCGCAGCTCGCGGCCGCATCCGACACCGGCACCGCCGGCGACAACGTCACGAGCGTGGTGGCGCCGACCATCACGGGCAGCGGTGCCGAACCGTGGGCCCAGATCGAGCTGTACGTGGGCGACCGCCTGGCCGCCAGCGGCTGGGCCGACGGCGACGGCCACTGGAACATCGACAACGTCCTGCTGGGCACCAATGGCACCTACACGGTCAAGGCCGTCCAGTACGACGCCGCGAACAATGCCAGCGCACCGTCGCAGCCGTTGACGATCACCGTCGCCGGCTCGACCGCCGCGGCGACGGCGTTCGCCGCGGGCGAGGACACGGGCCTGTCCGCCACCGACAACATCACGAGCAACGCGGCGCCGCTGCTCTCGGGCACCGTGGCCGCCGGCACCACCGTCACCGTGTGGGACGGCAGCACGATCCTGGGGACCGACACGGCCGGCAGTGACGGCGTGTGGCACTTCCGGCCGCTGTGGAACCTCGCGAACGGCGAGCACACGGTCACGCTCGAATTGCTGGACACCAGCGGCAACGCGACGCCGCGCGACCTGTCGGTCCCGTTCACGTTCACGGTCGACTTCCTGGAACCGGACGCGCCGAACCAGCCGGTGCTGGCGGCAGCGAGCGACACGGGCGTCTCGTCCGCCGACCGCATCACGAGCGACACCACGCCCACGATCACCGGCACGGCGCAGGAAAGCGGCGGCCGGATCGAGGTCTACGAAGGCGACACCCTGCTGGGCCAGGCCGACGTCGGCAGCAATCGCACCTGGACGTTCACGCTCGGCGCCGACAAGGCGCTGCGGGACGGCGACCACACGCTGACGGTGGCCCACGTCGACGCGGCCGGCAACCGCAGCGTGTCGTCCGCCGCGTTGACGATCACGATCGACACGACGGCGCCGACGGTGGCGACGACCCAGTCGGCCACGAAGTCGGGCAGCAACTGGCACAGCCTGGTATTCAGCGAACAGGTCGTGTTCGCGCAGTACGGCGCGATCGACGTGCTCGACGTCGGCAACGTGACGCGCTCGCACCATGCGTGGGACGTGCTGACCAACTGGGACATCGCGACCGACGCGCGCGGCGTGGCGAACACGCTGGAACTCAACCTGGGCACGCTGAACGGTGTCTACCACCTCACGGTGGACAGCAATGCGATCCAGGACGTGGCGGGCAACGTGGCCATCATCGGCAGTACGGACTTCAACCTCGGGCCGACGGCCTGACGGCGGCTAGCGCACGGGCCAGTCCAGGGCGCGCCTGCTTGCGAAGCTGCGCGCCTCGCCCGTGAGCGGATCCTCGAACGCGATGGAGCGCGCCAGCAATTGCAGCGGCGCGGAGAAATCGTCGCCCTTGCACGGCAGCGCGACGGGATAGAAGGCGTCGTTCAGGATCGGCACGCCCAGCGACGCCATGTGCAGGCGCAGCTGGTGCTTGCGGCCCGTGTGCGGGTGCAGGCGGTAGCGCGCCACGTCGCCGCGCGTTTCCAGCAGCTCGACGAACGTCTCGGAATTCGGCTCGCCCTCCTCTTCCCGCATGATGAAGAACTTGTCGCCGTCGACCATGCGGCTCCGGTAGGTGAACGGGAATTCCCTCCCGTGCAGCATGGGCGCCAGCGCCTCGTACACCTTGCGGATGCTGCGCTTCTGGAACATCGACTGGTACGTCCCGCGCGTGGCCAGGTTGTGCGAGAAGATGACGACGCCGGCCGTCTCGCGGTCGAGGCGGTGGATCGGCGTCAGGTGCGGCAGGTCGAACTTCTGTTTCAGGCGCACGAGCAGGGTCTCGCGCAGGAAGCGTCCCGTCGGGATCATCGGCAGGAAATGCGGCTTGTCGACGACGAGCAGGTGCTCGTCCTGGAAGATGACGCTTTCCTCGAACGGAATCGGCGTCTCGTGTTCCAGCTCCCGGTAATACCAGATGCGCATGCCCTGGCGCACATGGCTGTCGGCGGAGAGCGGCGCGCCCTGCGCATCGACGACGTCGCCGCGGACGAGGCGCTCGGCCCAGGACGGGCCGGCGATCGCGGGAAAGCGTTCCTCGAGGAAGGCCAGCATGCCGCCGGTCCGGGTTTCCGTGATCCAGAGGTAGCTGGGCGCCACGCCGTCCCGCACCGGCAGCGGCACGACGGCGTTGGCCGCGGCCTGGTGGCCCTTCCTGACGAAACGTGCCATCTATCCTTTACCGTTGTGCGACGTTGGAGCGGTAAGGCGGCAAGCGGTCGACGGACGTGCCCTTGCTGCGCGCGTACAGCGGCAGCAGCACGTTCATGTGGTTCTCGATCTGCTCGATGCGCTCGCCGCCGCCCGGGTGCGTGGACAGCAGCTCGATCGGCGCGCCGCTCTGGTTCAGCGCCGCCATCTTGTTCCACAGGACGACGCCGGCGCGCGGGTCGTAGCCGGCGCGCGCGGCGATGTCCAGGCCCACGAGGTCGGCTTCGCGTTCCTCGTCGCGCGAGAATTTCAGCACGAGCAGCTGGCCGGCCGCATTGGTCGCGCCGCGCACGTCCACGCCGAGCCAGGCCGACAGCGCGGCGCCGCCCAGCTGGCTCGCGAGGCCCGTCGCCGTCGCCTTGCTCTGGCGGTCGCGCCCGTGCTCGCGCAGCGCGTGCGCGATCTCGTGGCCCATCACGGCCGCGATCTCGTCGTCCGTGAGGCGCAGCTTGTCGATGATGCCCGTGTAGAACGCGATGCGCCCGCCCGGCATGCAGAAGGCGTTCACCTCGCCGGACTGCAGCAGGTTGACCTGCCACTTCCACTGCTGCGCAGCCGGGTTCCAGCGCGCCGTGTTCGGGATGATGCGTTTCGCGATGGCGCGCAGGCGCTGCACGCGCGGATCGGATTCCGGCACGAGCGCGCCTTCCTGCTTCGCCTTGCTCATCAGCGCCAGGTATTGCTGGGCCGACTGCTGGTTGATGGCTTCCTCCGGCGCGGCGATGTCGCGCCACACGCTTCCGATGCGGTTGCGGTTGAGCGGCTTGACGGCGATACCGTCCTGCACCACCTGGTCCTGGCTCGGGCGGTCCTGGGCCGCCGAGGCGACCGCGCCGTGCGTGGCCGCGCTCAGGGCAAGCAACACGGCCGCGCCACGCTTGAAGAGTCGATTCATGGTGTTCTCCTGCTGGGTTCTGGACACATGATGCCCGCGTCGCGTCCGTAAGTACAACACGATACGCATGGGCAGGCGATGCCGCCTCAGGCCTTGCTCACGAGATCGCGCTTGCGCAGGCGGAACACCGCCAGGCTGCCGCGCAGGTTCGGCAGGAACGACACCGGCTTGCCCTCGGCCAGCGCGACGTATTCCAGCACTTCCAGGCCGCATTTCTCGGCCAGTTCCTTGAAGTCGTAGATCGTCGCATAGCGCAGGTTCGGCGTGTCGAACCACTGGTAAGGCAAGGTGCGCGACACGGGCATGCGCCCTTTCAGCAGCGCGGCCCGGTGCGGCCAGTACGCGAAGTTCGGGAACGACACGATCGCCTCCTTGCCCACGCGGACGATGTCGCGCAGGCGCGCCTCCACGTGCTGCATCATCTGCAGCGACGACAGGCACAGGACCATGTCGAACGCGTCGTCCGCGAACAGGTCGAGGCCCTGCTCCATGTCGTGCTGGATCACGCTGATGCCGCGCTGCGTGCTTTCCAGGACCTTGTCGTCGGCGATCTCCACGCCGTAGCCCGTGCAGCGCTTGGCCTGCTCCAGGTAGCGCAGCATGGCGCCGTCGCCGCAGCCGACGTCCAGCACGTGCGCGCCGTCGTTGACCCAGTGGGCGATGAAGGCAAGGTCGGACCGCAGGGTCAGGTCTTCGAACTTCATGCCGCCTCCTTTTCCGCAGCGATGCGCTGGAAGTAGGCACGCACGATGTTCATGTAGCGCGCGTCTTCCAGCAGGAAGGCGTCGTGGCCGTGCGGCGCGTCGATCTCGGCATAGGTCACCTTGCGGCGGTTGGCCAGCAGCGCTTCCACGATCTCGCGGCTGCGCTCCGGCGAGAAGCGCCAGTCCGTCGTGAACGACGCGACCAGGTACTGGGCCTGCGTGTTTTCCAGCGCCTTGGCGAGGTTGCCGCCATGCTCGCGCGCGGGATCGAAATAGTCGAGCGCCTTCGTGATCAGGAGGTACGTGTTGGCGTCGAAGTATTCCGAGAATTTGTCGCCCTGGTAGCGCAGGTACGATTCGATCTCGAAGTCGATGCCGAAGTCGAATTTGTAGTCGTTCCTCTCGGCCGCGTTGCGCAGCTTGCGGCCGAATTTCTCCGCCATGTCGTCGTTCGACAGGTACGTGATGTGGCCGACCATGCGCGCCACCTTCAGGCCGTTCTTCGGCACGACGCCGTGTTCGTAGAAATCGCCGCCGCGGTAGTCCGGATCGGTGAGGATCGCCTGGCGCGCCACGTCGTTGAACGCGATGTTCTGCGCGGAGAGCTTCGGCGTGGACGCGATCACGATGCAGTGGCGCAGGCGCTCGGGGAACATGATGCTCCAGGCGAGGGCCTGCATGCCGCCCAGCGAACCGCCCATCACGGCGGCAAACCGTTCGATGCCGAGGCGGTCGGCCAGCAGCGCCTGCGCGGCGACCCAGTCTTCCACCGTCACGACGGGGAACGCGGCGCCGTACGGCTTGCCCGTGGCCGGATTCGTGTGCATCGGGCCCGTGGAACCGAAGCAGGAGCCGAGGTTGTTGACGCCGATGACGAAGAAGCGGTCGGTGTCGACCGGCTTGCCCGGTCCCACCATGTTGTCCCACCAGCCGGTGCTCTTCGGCTGGTCGGCGTAATGGCCGGCGACGTGGTGCGACGCGTTCAGCGCGTGGCAGATCAGCACCGCGTTCG
>CBIHOW010000038.1:0-55563 GCA_966211695.1 uncultured Massilia sp.
ACTTCACCGACCCGCAATGGGCCGTGACGCCGGGCCAGTCGGCCGTGCTGTACGATGGCGACGTCTGCCTGGGCGGCGGCATCATCGATACGGCGAGCGCCGTCTGATTGTTGCATCCTGTCCGCAGCCACGGCATTTTTGGTCGCGATTGTCATTTGCCCATCGTATCCGACACAAAAATGTCGTAATCTTTCGGTATATTGCCACACGGAAATTAACGAGGGATATCTATGACTGAAGAGATCATCAACGACGCGACCGAAGTACTGTCGTTCCGCCTGGGCGGCGAGGAATACGCGATCAGCATCCTGAAGGTCCAGGAAATCCGCGGCTACGACGCCGTCACGCGCATCGCCAACGCGCCCGAGTACCTGAAGGGCGTCGTCAACCTGCGCGGCAGCATCGTGCCGATCGTCGACATGCGCATCAAGTTCAACGTCGGCGCGCCGACGTATGACGCGTTCACCGTCGTGATCGTCCTGAACATCAACAACCACACGATCGGCATGGTGGTGGACAGCGTCTCCGACGTCGTCACGCTGACGCCGGACCAGATCAAGCCGGCGCCGGACCTGGGCGCCACCGTGTCGGGCGAATACCTGCGCGGGCTGGGCACCGTCGACGAGCGCATGCTGATCCTGCTCGATATCGACAGGCTGCTCGGGTCGGAAGAGATGGGGTTGCTGGCGGCGGCGAAGGACGCGGCGTAATTCTGGACTGCTGCACATGAACGTCGCCCCCGCGAAGGCGGGGGTCCAAGTTTTACGCGTATCGAAACGCATGCAAAATTGGGTCCCCGCCTCCGCGGGGACGACGTTGTTTTAGAGCGCGACTGCTTCCGCTTTCCCGCGTCTTTCCACCCACTGCACGAACGCCTGCGGCGCCAGCGGCCGCGCATACAGGTAGCCCTGCGCTTCGTCGCACGCCGCGGCCTTCAGCACGTCCACGACGTCCGCCGTCTCCACCCCTTCCGCCACCACGCGGTGCCCCAGGTCGTGCGACAGCTTGATCATCGCCGAGACCAGTGAGCGCTTGCGCTCGTCGCGTTCGATGCCGCGCACGAACGACTGGTCGATCTTGACCACCTGCGCCGGCAGGCTTTGCAGATAGGCCAGGCTGCTGTAGCCCGTGCCGAAATCATCGATCGCGAGGCGCACGCCGGCCGCATCCAGCGCCTGCAGCGTGGCCTCGGCGAGCCGCGGGTTCTTCATCAGCGCGCTTTCCGTGATCTCCAGCGCGAGGCTCGACGCCGGCAGGCCGTGGCGGCGCAGGCCGTCGACGATGCGCGCGCAGAAGTCCGGCTCCAGCAGGTTCACGGCCGACACGTTGACGGCCACCTGCAATTCGAGACCCGCTTCCCACCACGCCGCCAGCTGGCGCAGCGCCGTCTCCACGACCCAGCGCGTGGTCGCGCGCACCATCGACGTCTGCTCGACGATGGGGATGAACTCGGCCGGCGACACGTCGCCGAACGTCGGATGCGACCAGCGCAGCAGCGCCTCCGCGCCGATGCACGCGCCGCTGTCCAGGTCGACCTTCGGCTGGTACACGAGGCGCAGCTGGCCGCTGTTCTCGAGCGCCGCGCCGAATTCGTTGATGAGCCAGAAGCGGCGCCGGTACACGGCGTCCTGCTCCCACGAGAACACGGACACGCCGCGGTCCATCTCGAACGCGTGGCGCGCCGCCGAGTGCAGGTTGCGCAGCAGGTCCGCGCACGCCGTGGGGCCCAGCTGGAACGGCACGATGCCCACCGTCGCCGTCGTCACGAAGCGCGACGTCACCGATTGCGCGCGCCGCCGCAACCAGTCTTCGAGCTCCGCACAGAACGCATCCAGTTCGCTGCCCGCCGGCGCGATGAAGGCGAATTCCGTCGCGCCGATGTGGTACACGGTGCTCGTCTTGCCGATCGTCGCGTCCAGCATGCGCACGGCCTCGCCGACGATCTCGTCGAGGTAGGACGCGCCCATCGCGCGCATCGCGTTGCCCAGCTGTTCCGGGCTCGCCAGGTTCACGAGCGCGGCGAGGCGGTGTTCGCCGCGCGGGCTGTCCATGGTGAGGTCCTTGAAATCGTCGAGGAACTGCGTGCGGTTCGGCAGGCCGCTGACGGGGTCGACCCGGCCCAGCGCATGCTGCAGTTCGATCTGCTCCATCACCATCGCCGCGAGGTCGGTCAGCGCGGCACGCTCAAGGTCGGTGATCGTGCGCGGGCTCGTGCCCAGCACGCACATCGCGCCCAGGCACCAGCCGTCGTGCGTGACGAGCGGCGCGCCCGCGTAGAAGCGCACGCCCGACGCGGCCAGCAGGCTATCGTGGTAGCACGCATCCAGCTGCAGGTCCTCGATGACCAGCATCGCACTCTCGTCGGCCACCTGCGCGCACGGCGCCTTCGCGCGCGGGATCGCATCGTGCTCGACGCCCACGCGCGACTTGAACCACTGGCGGTTGCTGTCCGTCAGCGACACGGCCGCGATGGGCAGCCCGAACAGCTGGGCGGCCATGCGGGTGATGCGGTCGAATGCTTCGCTCGGGGGCGTATCGAGCAGGTTCAGCTTGCGCAACACGTCGAGACGGGCGGCTTCGCCGCGCGGACGGAGATGGGACAGGGGCATGGTTGCCTTAAATTTGACGGATTTGACTTATTCGATGGATTCTGACTGTCAAATTTCCGACAGTCAACAGATACCTTCATCATATAACCCGCTATCTGTCGATTGCACTGGAAAGCAACAGCTCAAAATCATCAATTTTATTGATGTGCAACGGTCATGTACGTAAAATGCCGTGACCATGCCGACACCCCGCATCGACGATTCCGACGATCCCGTCCTCACCACCGCCGCCGCAGCCCGCCTGCTCGGCGTCGCCGTCAGCACGACCCAGTTGTGGCTGGAAAGCGGTGCCCTGCCCTCGTGGAAGACGCCGGGCGGCCACCGGCGCGTGCGCCTGTCCGCCGTCACGCGCCTGCTGGCGGCCAAGGCCGGCCAGCCGCAGCCGGCACAAGCAGGGCCGGGCACCGATTCCGAGTTCCGGGTCGGTCCGGCGCCAGCTCACCCGCTGCCGCAAGACGAGAAGGCGCGCCTGGCCGCCGTCGCGGCGAGCGGCCTGGTCGACACGGCGCCGGAGCCCGTGTTCGACCGCCTGACGTGGCTCGCCACGCAGGTGACGGATTGCCCGATGGCGCTGGTCACGGTGCTGACGTCGCGCCGCCAATGGTTCAAGTCGCGCGTCGGCGTCGAGCTCGCGGAGACGCCGCGCGACTGGGCCTTCTGCAGCCACGCGATCGTGCAGGACGAACCGTTGATGGTGGAAGATGCATCGCACGACGCGCGCTTTGCCGCGAACCCGCTCGTCACGGGGCCGCTGCACGTGCGCTTCTACGCCGGCGTGCCGCTGGTCGACGCGGGCGGTTACCCGCTCGGCACGCTGTGCGTGCTGGATCGCGAGCCGCGCCGCCTGCGTGCCCGCGAAATCAGGGCCTTGCAGGAACTGGCGGTCATCGCCGTCGAGGAGCTGCGGCGCCGGACCTGAAGGCTCAGGCGCCGCGGTGTTTCTTGACGATGGAGATGACCGTGTTGCGGATCGTGCGCAGCACCGTGTCGGCCTTGAACGGCTTGACGATGAAGCCGTGCACGCCGCCCGCGACCGCCGCCTGGATGGCGGGCGCGTCGAGCGAGCCGGAGACCATGAAGATCAGCGTCTTGGGCAGTTGCGCGCGCAGCTGCTCGACGGCTTCCCGGCCATCCTCGAACTGCTCGCGCGCGATGCAGAAGATGTGCGGCTGGTGCCTGAGCGCGAGCGCGAATCCGGCCGCCGCCGTATGGGCCTGGCCGGCGACGTCGTAGCCGCCGTCCGTGAGCACGGTATTGAGCAGGCCGCGCGCCACGGCGCTGCCGTCGACGATGATCGCCTTGAGCATCGGTTTCCTTTCTTCAGTCTGACTCGTAGGCCAGCATGTTCCACGTGACGCCCAGCCGCACGTCGGTCTTCAGTTGCACGAGCTTGCGCGACACCTCGAGGATCTCGCGTTCCGCGCGCAGGCGTTCGCCCAGCGGCGTCTTGAGGATGCCGGCGCCGGCCATGACGGCGTCCAGGTCGCCATACGCGTTGAGCAGCCGCGCCGCCGTCTTCATGCCGATCTTCGACACGCCCGGCACGCCATCCGTCGGGTCGCCCATCAGCGCCAGCAGGTCGTGCAGGCGCTCGGGCGCGACGCCGAACTTGTTGCGCACCCACGCATCGTCGTGCCACTCGCCCTTGAAATGATCCCACACGAGCGCGCCGTGCGCGATCAGCGGGTGCAAGTCCTTGTCCGTCGTCGCGACGACGGCGTCGCCGCGCGCCTCAAGCAGCCAGCGCATGACGCCCGTGCCGATCACGTCGTCGGCCTCGACCTCGGGCAGCATCAGCACGTGCAGGCCGACCTTGCGCAGGCGCTCGTGGAATTCCGGCAGCGCCTCGCGCAGCACGCCCGGCATCGGCGCGCGGCCTTCGCGGTAGCGCGGATACAGCGCATGCCGCCACGTGGGGCCGCCATAGTCGAACGCGGCCAGCACGTGCGTGGGCGCGTGCGCTTCCAGCAGGTTGCGGAACGACGAGAACGCGTGGCGCAGCGCGATGCTCGCCTTGAGGTCCGAGTCGGGCTCGGGACTCGCCTCGTACACGCGCCGCACGATGTTCAGGCCGTCGATGGCCAGCAGCTTCGCCATGTCTTGCTTACTTTACAAAGTCGTATTGCCCGCCCCGTTCGAGCGCCCGCTTGTAGGCCGGCCGCGCGTGGATCTTGTCGAGGAAGGCGACGAGGTTCGGATATTGTCCACCCAATCCGCCGCGCGATGCCGCCGCTTCCAGCGGAAAGCTCAGCTGGATGTCGGCGGCGGAAAACGCGTCGCCCACGAACCACGCGTGCTTGCCCAGCTCTCCCTCCAGGTAGGCCAGGTGCTGGCGGATCTGCGGCAGCACGTAGCTGGCCTTGACCTTGTTCGAGATGGCCTTGGCGATCGGGCGCACGAAGAACGGCGCCGGGCTCTTTTCCACTTCGTCGAACACGAGTTTCAGCAGCAGCGGCGGCATCGCCGATCCTTCCGCGTAGTGCAGGAAATACGTGTAGCGCATCCGCTCGGGCGTGCCGGGCTTCGGCGCCAATGCGGGACCATGACGGTCGACGAGGTATTCGACGATTGCGCCCGACTCCGCCACGATGGTGTCGCCATCCTGGATCACGGGCGACTTGCCGAGCGGGTGCACGGCGCGCAGTTCGGGCGGCGCCAGCATCGTCTTCGGATCGCGCTGGTACTTCTTGATCTCGTAGTCCAGGCCCAGCTCTTCCAGCAGCCACAGGATGCGCTGGGAGCGCGAGTTGTTCAAGTGATGGACGATGATCATCGGATTGTCCGGCGTGGGAAAGGCGGTAGCTTAGCATTCTTGCGTGCCGACCAGAAGCAAACCGACAACATACTCAAGGGAACATACCCCGTATATCGCTGCCCCGATCAGCGGCCTGAACATTTCCAAGACTATAAAAGAACGTTGTAGCGATGCCGCGTCGATGTCGTAATTTTGAGGGAAATCACCAATTACGGGCGTCATCCAACGCATCCCTGATTACACTCGATAGATCTTTCCACGAAACAATTCACGTTCATGAACTTCCGTCATCTCGGCATCCGCAGCAAGCTCATGCTCAGCATGGGCGTGTGCCTGCTCGTCTTCATCGCCATCTCCTCCACCCTCTCGATTTCGATGACCAGTGCGCAGATGCGCGAGCGCGTCGTCGGCAACGAATTGCCGGCCCAGGTCGGCGCCATCCGCAACGACATCCAGCGCCAGATCGCGGAACCCGCCGCGATCTCGCAGACGCTGGCGAACAACACCTTCCTGCAGGCGTGGGAAGACGCCGGCAATCCGGACGACGGTCTCGCCGCGTGGACGGCGCAGTCCAAGCGCCTGCAGGACGCCAACCATGCGGCCACCGTGTTCTGGGTATCGGACAACACGTCGAAATACTTCACCGAAAAGGGCTTCGACCGCACGATCGACAAGAAGTCCGACAAGGATGCGTGGTTCAAGAAATTCCTCGACAGCGGCGCCCCCTACACGCTCAACCTGGACAAGGACGGCACCACGGGCGTCTACATGCTGTTCATCGATGCGCGCGTGCAGACGCCGGGCGGCAAGCTGGCGATCGCCGGCCTGGGCCTCTCCGCCGAAGCGCTGGCCAACAGCATCCGCAACTACCGCCTCGGCAAATCCGGCTACGTCTACCTGGTGAGCAATGACGGCACGCTGCTGGTCCACCGCGACCGCGCCCTGCTCGACGGCCACCACACCCTCGACAAGCTGCCCGGCTTCACGCCCGGGATCGTACGTTCGCTGCTGGGCAAGCAGGCGTTTGCATCGAACCGCTACGACGCGCCGGCGGGCCGCCAGTTCGTCGCCTCGTCGTACGTGCCGGAACTGAACCTGTACGTCGTGGCCGAAGTGCCGGAGACCGAAGTGCTGGGCAATATCGGCCGCACGGCGGCGGTGTCCGCCATCGTCGCGGCGCTCGTCGGCGGTGCGGTGGGCCTCGCCGCGATCTGGTTCGTCGCGGGTGCCATCTCGGCGCCGGTGATGGGCGCGGCCGGCATGCTGGGCGAGATCGCCGACGGTGAAGGCGACCTCAGCCGTCGTCTGGTGGCGGACGGCGAGGACGAAGTCGGCAAGCTGGCCCAGGCGTTCAACCGCTTCGTCGGCTCGCTCAGCGGCACGATCGGCAAGGTTCGCGACAGCAGCAATGTGATCGCGGGCGCCACCGAGGAAATCGCACGCGGCAACCTGGACCTGTCCGCGCGCACGGAAGCGCAGGCGTCGAGCATCGAAGAGACGGCCGCCGCGATGGAAGAACTGACGACCACCGTGCGCCACAACGCCGAACACGCGATCGAAGCGAACCGTCTCGTGTCCGAGACGGCGCAGTCGGCCGAGAAAGGCGGCGCCGTCGTGGCGGAAGTCGTGCGCACGATGGGCGCCATCACGGAAAGCTCGCGCAGGATTTCCGAGATCATCGGCGTCATCGACGGCATCGCCTTCCAGACCAATATCCTCGCGCTGAACGCGGCCGTGGAAGCGGCCCGTGCGGGCGAACAGGGCCGCGGCTTCGCCGTCGTCGCCGGTGAAGTGCGCACGCTGGCGCAACGCTCGGCGGCCGCATCGAAAGAGATCCGCCAGCTGATCCTGGATTCCGTCGCCAAGGTCGACGCGGGCAGCGCGCTGGCGGACGGTGCCGGCCAGGCGATGGAAGCGATCGTCGCCTCCGTGCGCCGCGCGGAAGTCCTGATGCGCGACATCGCGGCCTCGAGCCAGGAACAGAGCACGGGCATCGCCCAGGTCAACCAGGCGATTGCGCAGATGGACGACGCGACCCAGCAGAACGCGGCCCTCGTCGAAGAAGCCGCCGCCGCCGCGGCCGCGCTGCAGGAACAGGCGCGCGAGCTGGATGCCGTCGTCAGCACATTCAAGCTGGCCGCGGCCACGCCGGCCCTCGCGGCACCGACAGGCCGCAAGCTCCTGTCCGCCTGAACCTCCCGGCCGGTTCCCACCGGCCATTTCCTCAATTCGGGGTCAGAGCACATTTCGGCGCAAATTCGGGGTCAGAGCACATTTTGGGTCAATGTCCAGATGGACATTGACCGTTCAGGGTGCACGCATGGCGTCGCGACAAATCGCCGCGCGCAGATTCGGACAGGCGACGGCTAGCGCAAAAGCTTGCTCTGAAGACCGTGCCCAAAAATGCGCTCTGACCCCGAATTCCGAGCAAAACGTGCTCTGACCCCGAATTTTGGTGGCGCGTTTGCAGAGTTTCCCACGGTTCGGTACCATGATCGGTTGCAATCTTTATCCAAGGTTGCTCACTCAACCGTCCCGTGGAGAACAAATCCGATGCCGCGTCACCGCCTGCCGTCCCTGTCCGCCCTTTCCCTCGTGCTCGCCGCCGCCTTGCCCAGCGCGGCGCAGGCCCAGACGTCACCGATGGCGCCGGACATCCCGGCCGGGAAGTTCGAGACGACGATCCCGAACGCCGACTACGTCAAGCAGGACGTCATGATCCCGATGCGCGACGGCGTCAAGCTGCACACCGTGATCGTGATTCCGAAAAGCGTCATGGAAGGCAAGGCGCCGATCATGCTGACGCGTACGCCGTACAACGCCTCCGGCCGCGCCGGCCGCATGAAGAGTCCGCACATCGAGTCCATCCTGGGCGACGGTGACGATGCCTTCATCGAGAACGGCTACATCCGCGTGTTCCAGGACGTGCGCGGCAAGTACGGTTCGGAAGGCGACTACGTGATGACCCGCCCCGTGCGCGGCCCGCTGAACAACACGGCCGTCGACCACACGACCGACGCGTACGACACGATCGACTGGCTGATCAAGAACGTCCCGCAATCGAACGGCAAGGTCGGCATGGTCGGCTCGTCGTACGAAGGTTTTACCGTGCTGATGGCCCTCGTCGAACCGCACCCGGCCCTGAAGGCGGCCGTGCCGATGAGTCCCATGGTCGACGGCTGGCGCGGCGACGACTGGTTCCACAACGGCGCCTTCCGCAACCCGAACCTCGCCTACATCGCCAGCCAGAACGCGGCGCGCGGCGAAGGCGAGAAGATCGTCACCGGCATCAACGACGACTACGACGCCTGGCTGCGCGCGGGCTCCACGTCCGACTTCGCGCACCTCTACGGCCTCGACCAGCTGAACTTCACGAAGAAGCTGTTCGAGCATCCGGCCTACGACAGCTATTGGCAGGAGCAGGCGCTGGATAAAATCCTCGCCAAGCGTCCGCTGTCCGTCCCGACGATGACCGTCGTCGGCCGCTGGGACCAGGAAGACATCTACGGCGCCTACGCGACCTACGCCGCCGTCGAGCCGCAGGACAAGACGAATAAACTGAATTCGCTGGTGGTGGGCCCGTGGCGCCACAGCGGCGTCAACTACGAAGGCTCGACCTTGGGCGCGCTGAAATTCACGGGCGACACCGCGCGCGAATTCCGCCGCGACGTCATGCTCCCGTTCTTCAACCAGTACCTGAAGGATGGCGCGCCCGCGTTCGACACGCCTCCCGTGTGGTCGTACCAGACCGGCGTGAACCGCTGGCGCCGTCTCGACCAGTGGCCGCTCGTGCCGGCCGCCACGCCGCTGTACCTGAAGCCGGGCTTTGGCCTCGCTTTCGAGAAGGCGCAGGGCAAGGCCGACAAGACGGCCGCGTTCGACGAATACGTGTCCGACCCGGCGAAACCGGTGCCGTTCGTCCCGCGTCCCGTGCACATGACCGACGCCAGCGTGTGGAAGCCGTGGCTCGTGACGGACCAGCGCAGCTACTCGGACCGCCCTGACGTGCTGACCTACACGACCGCCCCGCTCACCGCCCCGCTGCAACTGGCCGGCCAGCCGATGGTCGACCTGTACGCGTCGACGTCGGGCACGGACAGCGACTGGGTCGTCAAGCTGATCGACGTGTACCCGGACGAAGTGGCGGCGCAGTCGGAGATGGGCGGCTACCAGCTGCCGATCGCGATGGACATCTTCCGCGGCCGCTACTACCAGGGCCTGGACAAGCCGGCCGCGATCCCCGCGAACAAGGCCGAACGCTACCGCTTCGCGCTGCCGAACGTCGACCACGTGTTCCTGCCGGGCCACCGCATCATGGTGCAGATCCAGTCCAGCTGGTTCCCGCTGTACGACCGCAATCCGCAGACGTTCGTGCCGAACATCTTCTACGCGAAGCCGGGCGATTATCGGAAGGCGACGCAGCGCATTTATCACGCGCCGGGGCTGGAGAGTGCGATCGAGCTGCCGGTGGTGCAGGCAGGGAAGTAATCCATGCACTGTGGCTGAGCGGCGACACATATGTTAAATCCTTAGGACTTTCGTGGACGGCAAGGTAGGCTGTACGGACGCTTTCACGTCGATCCACGAGGTCCTGTTCATGAAGTTCATCGTCACCGCCGGCGCCATGCTGCTGGCCAGCACGCTCGCCCACGCCCAGGCATCCCACTGGGCCTTCAGCTACACCGGTTTCTACGACTACGAAGCCGCCGCCTTCCTGCCCGACATGCGCATCGACGGTTCGTTCACCGGCGTCGATGCCAACGGCGACGGCGTCCTCGAACGGGGCGAACTGACGTCGCTGCTGGTCGACGCGAAGGACTACGTGGCCTGTGCCGCGGGCAGCAACATCAACTACCACTGCGACGCCGACAGCTTCCGCTTCTCCGCCGAGAGCGGCCTGTCGTTCAGCGTCAGCGAATATTCCAGCGATCCGGAAGGCCTGTATGGCGGCGGCCACTTCGTCACGACGGGCCAGATGGTCTACGACTACCAGTTCAATCCGTACGCGAACTCGGAACACCATCTGCTCTGGACGGACGGCACGACGCTCTCCATGTCGTCCGCCCTGCCCGGCGCGGAATCGGTGCCGGCCGTGCCGGAAGCGCCCACGTGGGCGATGCTGCTGGCGGGCGTGGGCGGCATCGGACTGTGGCGGCGCCGGCGCGCCTGATTTTCGCGGTTTGCCCTAGACTGGGGGCATGGGCGCAATCTACATCGGCATCTCGGGCTGGCGTTACGAACCCTGGCGCGGGGTGTTTTATCCGCCCGGCCTCGTGCAGGCGCGCGAACTCGAATACGCTTCGCGCTTCCTGCCCACCATCGAGATCAACGGTTCCTTTTATTCGCTGCAGCGCCCGTCCAGCTATGCGGCGTGGTACGACGCGACGCCGCCCGGCTTCGTGTTCGCCGTGAAGGGCAACCGCTTCCTCACCCACATGCTCAAGCTGCGCGGCATCGAGACGCCGCTCGCCAACGTGCTCGCCTCCGGCGTGTTCGCGCTGCGCGAGAAACTCGGGCCTTTCCTGTGGCAGTTCCCGCCGCAGCTGCGCTTCGATGCGGACAAGGTCGAACACTTCCTGTCCCTGCCGCACGACACGGGCCATGCGCTCGCCATCGCGCGCGGCCACGACGAGAAGCTGGCGGGCCGCGCGCTGCTGGAAATCGACGCCGTGCGCCCGCTGCGCCACGCCGTCGAAGTGCGCCACGAGAGCTTCCGCGACCCGGCCTTCCTCGCCCTGCTGCGCAAGTACAACGTGGCGCTGGTGGTGGCCGATACGGCCGGCAAGTGGCTGGAGGTCGATGACGTGACGGCGGACTTCGTCTACATCCGCCTGCACGGCGAGCACGAGCTGTATGCGAGCGGGTACGAGGACGCATCGCTGGCGCGCTGGGCCGCGCGCATCCGCGCATGTGCGGAGCATGGGGACGTGTACTGCTACTTCGACAACGACATCAAGGTCAGGGCGCCGTTCGATGCCAAGAAGCTGATGAAAATGGTTGATGTGAGCTGGCCGTAGGGTGGGCACCCCGTGCCCACGCGTGACGTCAACTGTCCGCAGGCGTTACGCGTGGGCGGAGGGCCGCCCACCCTACGAGTGGATCTTGATGATCTTGCGCCCTTTTGCATCCTTCTCGGGCAGCGGCTCGGTCTCGCACGTGCCGCACGTATCGCACCCGCTGCCGCAGCTGGCATCCGTGCCGAGCCACTTCACGACGCGGCCACGGCCGGTGCCGCCCGACAGCTTGTAGACGAGCTTCTCGCGCCACGCCCTGGGCAGGTACTTGACCGCCGCATACAGCGCGGCGAAGGCGACGATGACAGCGACGATCAGGTACTGGATCATGATCAGCTCCCCAGCACGGCCCGTGCGATGTGGAAGGTCAGGAACGAGGCCGTGTACGCGAGCGCGAACATGTAGCCGGCCATCAGCAGCGCGTAGCGCACGCTGCCCGTTTCGCGGCGCACGACGGACAGCGTCGACAGGCACTGCGGCGCGAACACGTACCACGCGAGCAGCGACAGCGCGGTCGGCAGCGACCACGACGCGGCGATGATCGGGGTCAGCGAGCTGGCCACGTCGTCGCCCGTCGTCGACAGCGCGTACACCGTGCCGAGCGCGCCGACCGCGACTTCGCGCGCCGCCATGCCCGGCACGAGCGCGATGCAGATCTGCCAGCCGAAGCCGATCGGCTCGAACACGACGGCAAGTGCCCGGCCCAGCATGCCCGCGATGCTGTAGTAGATCGGCGGATGCGTCGCGCCTTCCGGTGCGCCCGGGAAGCTGGACAGGAACCAGACGAGGATCATCAGGGTGAGGATCACGGTGCCGACGCGCGTGATGAAGATGCGCGCCCGCTCCCACAGGCCCAATGCGAGATTGTGCAGGTGCGGCCAATGGTAGGCAGGCAGTTCCAGCATCAGCGGTTGCTGGCCCTTCGCGCCGACGGTGCGCTTGAAGAAGTACGCCACGCCCATCGCGCTGACGATGCCGGCCGCGTACAGCAGGAACAGCACGAGCCCTTGCAGGTTGATGCCGCCGCCCAGTTCGCGGTCCGGGATGAACGCCGCGATCACGAGCGCGTACACGGGCAGGCGCGCGGAACACGTCATCAAGGGCGCGATCATGATCGTGACGAGACGGTCGCGCGGATTCTGGATCGTGCGCGCGGCCATCACGCCGGGGATCGCGCAGGCGAACGACGACAGGAGCGGAATGAACGCGCGGCCCGACAGGCCCACGCCGCCCATCATGCGGTCGAGCAGGAACGCGGCGCGCGGCAGGTAGCCGCAGTCCTCGAGCACGAGGATGAAGAAGAACAGGATCAGGATCTGCGGCAGGTACACGAGCACGCTGCCCGCGCCGCCGAACACGCCGTCGACGACCAGGCCGCGCAGCGGGCCATCCGGCAGCGCGTTGCCGATCCAGTGGCCGAGCGCGTCGACGCTGTCCTTGATCAGCTCCATCGGCGTGTTCGCCCAGCTGAACACGGCCTGGAAAATCAGGAACATCGTGGCCGCCAGGATGACGGGGCCGATCACGGGGTGCAGCACGACCTGGTCGATCTGCTCGCTCAGGTTGCCCTTGTCGTTGTCGAAGCTGACCGTCGCGTCGATGATGCGGCGCACTTCGCGCTGGGTCTCCTCGACCGGGACGGCGTCGATGGCGGACAGCGGGTTCGGCTTGATCCGCAGGTCGAACGGCATGGCTTCCAGCGCCGCCAGCAGGCCCTTCTCGCCGCCGGCCTGCACGGCCACGGTCTCGATGACGGGCATGCCCAGCTCTTCCGACAGGCGTGCCGTGTCGATCTCGATGCCGCGCTTCTTCGCCACGTCGACCATGTTCAGCGCCAGCACCATCGGCAGGCCGAGGCGCTTGATCTCGAGGACGAGGCGCAGGTTCAGGCGCAGGTTCGTCGCGTTGACGACGCAGACGACGGCGTCCGGGGTCTGCTCGCCGGCGCGCAGGCCGGCGACGACGTCGCGCGTGATCGCTTCGTCGGGCGTGTGGGCGTTCAGGCTGTAGGCGCCCGGCAGGTCGAGCACGCGCAGCGCGCGGCCGTCCGGCAGCGTGAAGCTGCCTTCCTTGCGTTCGATGGTGACGCCGGCGTAGTTCGCGACCTTCTGGCGCGCGCCGGTCAGGCGGTTGAACAGGGCGGTCTTGCCACAGTTCGGATTACCCAGCAGGGCGATGAGCGGCGTTTTTACGGCCGCCTGGACCTGCTGATCTACTGCTCCCATGTCGGTTCCATTACTCCGGCTGGATCGAGACCAGCGCTGCCTCGAAGCGGCGCAGGGCGAACGTCGACTGGCCGACCTTGACCGCCAGCGGACCACCGGGCAGGCCGCGCTTGAGCATGCGGATGCGCTCGCCCGGCACGAAACCCAGTTCCATCAGGCGGCGCGACACGTCGATGCCGCCGTCGCGGCTGCCGACCGCGTTCGGCGCGAGATGGATCACAGTGCCGCTCTGGCCGGCTTTCAGGCTGTCGAGCGTGGTCAGGGTAGGAGCAAGAGTCATGGTGTCGCTTCCGGAGAATGGGCGAGGCTTTTACGGTTGACTACATCATAAACCTAAATGCGAATTATTTCTATTTGCGGTTTGTCTACTTCCGCTCTCTCAGCCTTCATTTAACGCAACAACGCAACAAAAACGCTTGCATTCGCGATCCAACTTGAGCAGAATACGAAGGGTAATGAGAATGATTCGCATTATAGACCAAGTAACAACGGCCTGTGATGCATCCACCACCGGAACCGTCCATGATCGTCTGTGTCTGCAATAACATCTCCGACCGCGAAATCCGCCAGGCGGTCGACCTCGGCCTCACGTCGATGGCCGACCTGTACAAGGAACTGGGCGTCGGCACCTGCTGCGGCAAATGCGTCAGCTATGCCCGCGAAGTGATGCACGAGCACCTGGAAAGCAAGACCGTCGTCACCGAGTTGCGCCGCGCGCCGGCCGACGGCATCGTCGCCTGATCGTTCACGCGACGTCCGGGCGCCCGCCTTTCCAGATTACGAAGAAGGCATTGCGGGCCGAGCCCATCGCTTCAATCAATTGCCGGTTATCAAAATCGACCAAGCGCCGCTGCATTTCCACCAATAACTCTTCCTCTCCCGTCGCCCCTTGCGCGTAGACGACCTGCGGCTCGCCGTCCGGGCCGTGCAATCCCCAAAAGACATCCTCCACGAACGGGCCTTCGTCCGTCGTCTTGATGCCGACCAAGGTCAATTCGTCCCATCCGATCGCCCGCGTGTCGCCGTTCGGGTAGCGCACCGTGATGGTCCGGTCATCGAACGCGACTGCACACAGGGCTTGCGGCATCGGGCCCGGCCGCCCCTTGCGGCCGCGTGATCCAACCCAAAGCACGATGCCAACGACGACAACGATTGCGACGACGACGATGTCCATAGTCCGCTCCCTTCTTATTATTGGTTGACCAACCAATTAATCAGAAAGATAAACGACGGGCGACCGTTCCACAAGTATAATTTGGTTGATCAACCAATATTTGTACGCACATGGCACGCAAACCCAATACCGCACAGCGCCGCGACCAGATCGTGCACGGGTTACTGGAGGCGATCGGCGAGCACGGCTACGACAAGGCGACGATCCAGACGATCGCACAGAAGGCTGACCTTGCCCCGGGCCTGATCCACTACCACTTCAGGAACAAGGAAGAAATCCTGCTCGAGCTCGTCAAGTCGCTGGCGGCGGTCGCGCAACGTCGTTACGAGGAGTTGGCGGCATTGGCGACGGGTGCGGCCGCCCGGCTGAAGGCCTGTATCGATGCGCGCCTGGCCCTGGGGGACGGCGCCGAACCGCACGCCGTCGCGGCATGGGTCGTGATCGGCGCCGAGGCGATCCGGCAACCCCAGGTACGCGCGGCCTACCAGGACGCGGTCGCTGCCGAACGGGCATTGCTGGAAACGCTGCTGAACGATTACCTGGACGAACGAGGAAAGTCGCGCGCGCGTGCCGGCCATCTTGCTGCCGCGCTTATCGCGTTCATGGAAGGCGCATTCCAGTTGTCGAGCGCAGCCGGCGACATGATGCCCCGCGGCTACGCGGCCGACATGGCCCTGCAACTGGTCCAGCGTTTCGCGGACGCGGAACCGGACGCCCGATAGCGAGCCCATCATGCCGACTTTGCGAGAACGCTGGATCACCACGTGGCAGGGACTGCCATCCAGTTCCGCCCCTCCCGATCTGTTCGCCGAACTGGAACGGCGCTACCGGGAAGCGCAGCGCCACTACCATACGTTGCGGCATCTGGAAGAATGCTTCGCAGCGCTCGACGACGTGCGCCCGGCCGGGGGCGACACCACGGCTATCGAACTGGCGCTCTGGTTCCACGACGCCATCTATGACGTGCATCGCCACGACAACGAAGAACGAAGTGCCGCGTGGGCAGCCTCCTGCCTGCAATCCGCCGGCGTGGCGCGACCGACCGTCGACAGAGTGACGTCCCTGATCCTTGCGACCCAGCACCATGCCGCCGGCACCGATCCCGAAGCGAGCCTGCTGGTCGACGTCGACCTGGCGATCCTCGGCGCCGCGCCGCCCCGCTTCCGCGAGTACGAGCGCCAGATCCGGGCCGAGTATGCGCACGTTCCCGACGAGGTCTTCGCACACAAGCGCCGCGAAATACTGGAAGACTTCCTGCGGCGGCCGGCATTGTTCGCCACGCCTGCGGGCCGTGCACGATACGAAAGGCAGGCCCGCATCAACCTGTCCGAGGCGTTGGCGCGGCTGGGCTAGCCGCCTTGTCTGTTGCTATGCACAATCCGCACATGCATCCGACCATGCGCGACCCGGTCTTGGTAATATGTGACTTCCGACGCATCCGGATTTCACTCCCATGCCCGTAATCCCGTTCCGCCCACCGAAAGCACCCTTTACGGTCCAGCCGCCTCCGCAGCCGACGCGCCGCGCCGTCATCGTCAAATGGCTGCGCAAGACGCATGGCTGGATCGGTCTCTGGGGCGCCGTGCTCGGCCTGCTGTTCGGCAGCACCGGCATCCTCCTCAACCACCGTGCCGTGATGAAAATTCCCGCCGTCCAGGCGCAGGAATCCACGGTCCAGATTCCCTTGCCGCGTCCGGCCCCCGGCAGTCCGCAGGCGCTGGCGACCTGGCTCAAGCGCTCGCTGCGGCTGGAGCCGGAACCGGGGCGCGTAAAAGCCGAGGCGGCACGGCCCGTCGCGTGGGGCGACAAGTCGCTGATCCAGCCCGCGCGCTGGAGCGCCAGTTTTACTTCACCGTCGGGTAATGTCCAGGCGGAATATTGGGTCGGCAACAGCTATGTCACCGTCAAGCGGGCCGAGAACAATGTCTTCGGCACCCTTGTCAACCTGCACAAGGGAGTGGGTATGAATGCCGCGTGGATCCTGCTCGTGGACACACTGGCCGGCTCCATCATCCTGCTGTCGCTGTCCGGCGTCGTGCTGTGGACGCTCACCAACCGGCAACGCACGGTGGGCATCGTGATCGGGGCCGTGTCGCTGCTGGCGGCGGGCGGGCTGGCACTGGCGGCAATTTGATCCTGCGCCCCTGCCCGCCTGCCGCGCGGTTTGCTATGATGTTATGACGACAACCGCACGCAAAGGCAATCCATGAAGGGCGATCCCAACATCATCCGGCTGCTCAACGCACAGCTGACCAACGAGCTCACCGCGATCAACCAGTACTTCCTGCATGCACGCATGTACAGGCACTGGGGCTTCGAGAAACTGGGCAAGAAGGAATACGACGAATCGATCGGCGAGATGAAGCACGCCGACCGCCTGATCGACCGCATCCTGATGCTGGACGGCCTGCCCAACCTGCAGGCGCTGCACAAGCTGCTGATCGGCGAATCGGCGCAGGAAATGCTGGAATGCGACCTGAAGCTGGAGCGCGCGGCCCAGGTCACGGTCAAGGAAGGCATCGCCGCCGCCGAGGTGGCGCACGACTACGTGTCGCGCGACCTGCTGCTGGAAATCCTCGAAGACACCGAGGAACACATCGAGTGGCTGGAGACGCAGCTCGACCTCATCGTCAAGGTCGGCATCCAGAACTACCTGCAGTCGCAGATGGGCGAATAAGGAACGTCGATAAACCTGCTGCGCGTCGCACTGTTGGCCTGCGATGCTCGCCGTACTCAAGTACGGCTGCGCTTCTCGGCCAACATTGCTTCCGCTCGCGACGGTTTCTCGAGGTCCCTTTTTATGAAGCGTCGCGCCAGCGGGCCACCCACTTGTCGTAGAAGCCCATGTCCCCCGGCACCGCGCCGGAGACGGCACAGATCGCGCCGGCGAATTCGTTGGCGCGTGCCAGGATGACGTCCAGCGGCCAGCCGCGCGCGCGGCCCAGCATGAAGATGGCGGCGAACGCGTCGCCCGCGCCCGTCGTGTCGATCACGAACGGCGGCGCCGGGTTGTCGCGGGTGGCGATGTAGCTGCCGTCCGCGCCGAAGTGGACGGAGCCCCGGTGGCCCAGCGTGACGATCAGCGCTTCCAGCGCAAACCGGTCCATCAGCGCGCGGCACGCGGCATGCACTTCTTCCGTCGACAGCGCGGCATCGTTCGGGCCGATCTGGAAATACCATTGGAACAGCGCCTGCAATTCCTCTTCGTTGACCTTGACGATGTCCGCCGCCGTCAGCGCGCGCGTGACGATGGGTTCGTTCGCCTGGCCGGCGCGGAGGTTGAGGTCGAGGAAGCGCTTGGCCGCCGGCGTTGCGTCCAGCACGGCCGCCAGCGCGAGGCGCGAGCGTTCCTCGCGCTGGGCCAGCGTGCCGAAATACACGGTGTCGTACACGCCGCCGGCAACGCTCGCGGCAGCGGCGTCGGGATCGATGAAATCGTAGGCCTGGCGCGGCAGCAAGGTGAGGCGGTGGCTCGTGCCGTGGCGTTCGACGACGGCGCGGCCCGTCTCTTCCATGGTGTCGATCTGCAAGCCCGTTTCCGGGATCACGAAGCGCTCGAACTCGGCGCGCACGGCGGCGCCGTTGCGGTCGTCGCCGATGCGGGTGATCAGGAGGGGCGGTGCCATGAAGGCGGCCAGGTGGCGCGCCACATTGAACGGGGCGCCGCCCACGACCGGGGCGCCCGCGCCTTCCTCAACGAGCACCTCGCCGAACACCACCGCCATCCCGTTCCACTTCACCATATACCGTCTCCGTCCGTTCGATCGACCCCGGGGCATTGTAGCGCACCAGCCGCATCGCGAAAGCGGCGCAGACGAGCAGCGCGCCGGCCAGGCGGATCACGTTTTCCGGGTTCCCGCCCAGCCAGCTGTGGTAGTACAGCGGCAGGGTGAAGATCTGGATGATCATCGGGATCACGATGAACATGTTGAAGATCCCCATATAGACCCCTGTGCGTTCCGGCGGCAGGCTGGACGCGAGGATCACGTACGGATTCCCCATGATGCTGGCCCACGCGAGGCCGATGCCGACCATCGGCACGAGCAGCAGGACCGGCGTGTGGATGTGCGGGATCGCGAGCATGCCGGCGCCGGCCAGCAGCAGGCACACGCCATGCACGACATGCGGCCCGTGGCGGCGCGCGAACGGGACCAGCGCGAACGCGGCGAGGAACGCGATGAAGTTGTAGAACGCGCCGATCTGCCCATTGAGGAGACCCGCGTCGCGAAAGCCCGGCGAGGCCGCGTCGCTCGTGCCGAACAGGGTGCGCGCCAGCGACAGCGTGATGAATTGCCAATAGCAGAACATCGCGTACCACTGGAACAGCTTCACCAGCGCCAGCTGCTTCATCGTCAACGGCATGTCGCGCACGGCCGCGACTATCTCCGCCAGCGTGTGTTTCCAGCCGCCGGGCGTCGCCCGCAGCGCGGCCACTGCCTGCGGCGACAGCGGGTCTTCCGGCGTCGTCTTCACGGACCACAGCACGGACACGAGCGAGCACACGGCGCCGATCAGGAATGCGACGACGACGACCTGCGGGATATGGCTGCCGTTGACGGCATCCTTGTCCATCCCGATCCACACGAGCAGCGACGGCGTCAGGTAGGCCAGCGTCTGGCCCAGTCCCGTGAACGCGCTCTGCGTGAGGAAGCCGAGCGAATGCTGGCTCGCGGGCAGCTTGTCGCTGACGAACGCGCGGTACGGCTCCATCGTCACGTTGTTGGCGGAGTCGAGGATCCACAGCAGGCTCGCCGCCATCCACAAGGTCGGGCTGTACGGCATCGCCAGCAGGCCGAGGCTGCACAGGATCGCGCCGATGAGGAAATACGGCGTACGTCTCCCCCAGCGGCTGACGGTGCGGTCGCTCATCGCGCCGACCAGCGGCTGCACGAGCAGGCCCGTGACGGGACCGGCGAGCCACAGATACGGCAGGCTCGCCTCGTCGGCGCCGAGATATTTGTAGATGGGACTCATGCTGCTCTGCTGCAGACCGAAGCTGAACTGGATGCCGAAGAATCCGATGTTCATGTTGACGATCTGCCAGAACGTCATGCGCGGCTTGGCCATCATGCCTCCCAGCGTTCGATGAATGGACGGTAGAACGCGAGGTCGTCCGGGACGGCGCCGACGATGCCGCACACGGCGCCCGCGAATTCGTTGGCGCGCGCCAGCGTCGTATCGAGCGGCCAGCCGCGCGCGCGGCCCAGCAGGAACACGGCGGAGAACGCGTCGCCCGCGCCCACCGTGTCCGCCAGCTGCACGGGCGCGGAAGGCGCCGGGGTCGCGTGATACGCACCGTCGGCACCGAAGTACACGGCACCGCGCGGCCCCAGGGTCACGATCAGGCCCGTGAGGTTGAACACGCGCAGCAGGGTCGCGCACGCGTGGCGTACGTCATTGCATGCCATGTCGTCCGTCGGGAGCCGCATGTGGGTGTACCAGCCGAACAAATCCTGCAACTCCTCTTCGTTGACCTTGACGATGTCGGCAGCATGCAGCGACGCGAACACGCACCGCTCCGTCACCTGCCCTGCCCGTACATTCAAGTCCAGGTAGCGGCAGGCATCGGTCGCCGCCAGCAGCCGCGCCAGCGCGTCGCGCGACGCCGGCTCGCGCTGGGCCAGCGTGCCGAAATACAGCGTCGCGGGCGCGGCGACCGTCATGGCCATCACCGCGGGCTCCGCCTCGATCGCATCATAAGCCTGATGCGGCAGGATCGTGAAGCGGTGGCCGCCGTCGGCGTGGCGTTCCACACTCACCCGGCCCGTCGGCAAGGTCGCATCCACCTGCAGGCCGGCCATCGACAGGCCGAAGCGCTCGAACTCGGCGCGCATGCGGGCGCCGTTCTCGTCCAGCCCCACGCGGGTCAGCATCAGGGCGTCCTGTCCCAGCGCGGCCAGGTGGCGCGCCACGTTGAACGGCGCGCCGCCGATCACCTGGCGGTCGCCGAAATCGTCGACCAGCGCTTCGCCGAACACGGCGACCGGTCCTTGCGTCTTTTGCGTCATGTCGTTCCTCGTCATAGCCAGGCCTGGTCCCACGGGGCCAGCGTCACCGTGCCGGCGCGGCCGTACGCGGCCAGGTCGACGGTCAGCGCGCGGCCGGAAAAGTTGAAGAGGCCCAGGAAGCGCTCGCCCCGTGCCAGTGCCAGCAGGGCCGGATCGCCCGCGGGCAGCACCGTGCACGGCGCGCCGGCCGCAAGATCCGGCGTCTCGCGGCGCTGGCGGATCAGGCGGCGCAGGCCCGCGTACGCGCGGCCGGACGGCGTCGTGATGTCGTCACGCTGCGCGTAACGCGCCTCGTCGAACGGCGCGCGCTGGATCCACCGGCTGTCGTGCGCCTTCGCCGGGTCGGCGAGATAGCTGTCGTCGTTGGCCATCGCCAGCTCGTCGCCCATGTACAGCACGGGCAGGCCGCCGAAGCACAGCGCCAGGCCGTGCACGAGCAGCAGGCGCCGCAAGCCTTCCTCGGAACCATCGAAGCCGGACAACGCGGCTGCCGTGCCGTTGGTGGCGAGGCCGCCCTGGAAGCCGATACCGCCCCCGTTGTTATAAACATGCGCGACCGCGGCCAGGCGATCGAGATTGCCCGCCTCGGCCAGCAGGTGCTTCCAGCCGATGTCGTCGTGGCAGCGCACATAGGTCAGCCAGCTCGCGCCGGATGGCAGCGGCGGCGTGGCGGCGGCGACCGCGCGCACGAGGCTCGCGTCTTCCTCGGCCAGCGCGGCCCAGCCGGCCGTCATCAGGGTGCTGTGGTATGCGAGGTGGCATTCGGGGGCGGCGGTATCGCCGAAGTACGCGGGCAGCTCGCGCGTCGGCACGATCGCCTCGGCCTTCAGCAACACGCCCGGGGCGGCGATGTCGACGATGGCGCGCAGCGCCTGCAGCAGCAGATGCGCTTCCGGCTGGTTCATGCAATCCGTGCCGAGGCGCTTCCACAGGAAGGCGGTGGAGTCCAGGCGGAACACGTCGATGCCGCGGTTCGCGAGGCGCAGCAGGGCCGCCGCCACGGCTTCGAACACGGCCGGGTTGGCGTAGTTCAGGTCCCACTGGAACGGGTAGAACGTGGTCCACACCCAGCCGCCCATCGCCGGGACATGCGTGAAGTTGCCGGGCGCTGCCTGCGGGAAGACCTGGCCCAAGGTGCGTTCGTAGGCCTTCGCCTTGTCCTCGTCCAGCACGTGGAAGAAGGCACGCATGGCGGCGTCGCCGGTCAGGGCGCCCTGTGCCCACGGATGGTCGTCGGCCACGTGGTTCAGGATCAGGTCCGAGCACAGGCTGATGCCCGCCTCGCGCAGCGCCGCCGTCAGGTCTTCCAGGTCGGCCATCGTGCCGAAGCGCGGATCGACCTCGTCGAAGCTCGCGACGGCGAAGCCGCCGTCGTTCTCGCCCGCGCGCGGGCGCAGGAACGGCAGCAGGTGCAGGTAAGTGACGCCCAGGTCGCGCAGGTGCGGGATGCGTTCTTTCACGCCGCGCAGGTCGCTGCCGAATTGATCGACGTACGCACTGTAGCCCAGCATCGTCGGGGCGCAGAACCAGTGCGGATCGTCCTCGCGGGCGGCGTCGAGCGCCTGCAGCGCGGCCGGCCGCGCGGCCATCAGCTGCCCGACGCCGGCCAGCAGGTTGTCGAACCAGGCGGCGTGGCCGGGCAGGTGGCCGTAGAGGCGGTGCAGGCGGTCGGCCAGCACGGCCTCGTGGCGCGCGAAACGGCGCTGCGCGTCGGCGTGGCGACCGGCCGGCAGTGCCTCGAGCAGGCGGCGCAGGGAATGGGACATCGTCGTCATGAATCTCTGGGGATCGAAAATAAAAGGCCGGCGTGGAAGCCGGCCCAAGGCAGCCAATGCGTCAGAACGCGTACTTGACGCTGGCCTTCACGGCGCGGCCCGTGATCGAACGGGCGGCGTGGCCGTCGCCTTCGATCTCGGTGTAGCCGATGCGGTTGAACAGGTTGTTGGCGTTCACGGACAGCTGCACCTTCGGCGTCAACTGGTAGTTCAGGAACGCATGCACGACGGTGTAGCCGGGCAGGACGAGCGTGTTGGCATCGTCGCCCCAGCTTTTGCCCGTGCCGACGACGGCCAGGCCGAAGTTGGCCGCGCCCAGGTCGTAGCTCGGCGACAGCTGGTACACGGCGTGCGCCTGGCGGCGCGGCGTGTGGCCGATGGTGGCTTCGCCGCCCGGTGCCGTCGCGGTGATCTTCGCATTGGTCAACGTGAGGCCGCCCGTGACGCGGAAGTCGCCCACGCGATACGCCGCTTCCAGTTCGGCGCCTTTCGCGTCGTAGCTGTTCGCGGTGGACAGGCGGGTCGTCGCTTCGTAGTTGGTCTCGCGGGTCTTCGCATGGAACAGCGTCAGGAACGTGGACAGTGCGCCGCTGCGCCATTTCACGCCGCCTTCCAGCTGTTTCACCGTGTTGATGCTGATCGGCGCGCTGCCGTCCAGCGGGGTGCCGAACAGGATGCGGTCGGCGTTGAACGCGACGCCTTCGCTCGTGCGGGCGAACAGCGCCAGCGCCGGCGTGACTCTCCAGTTGCCGCCCACCGAATACGACGTGTGGCCGATGTCGTAGTCGACGTGCTGCACGGTGCCCGGCTGGTAGCTGGCAGCATTGGTGGCGATGTTGGCGCTGCCGCCGGCGTGCTGGCGGTCGCGGCGCACGCTGGCGTCCACGTTGACGGTACCCTGCTCCCAGCCGATGTTCGCGTACGGCGAGTTGGTGCGGTATTCGACGTCCACGGCGCGCGAGCAGCAGCCGCCCCAGGCCGGACCGACATAGCCCGGCGTGCTGCTTGCCGTCTTCAGCAGCGCCGGGTCGTCACCGGTCGCCTGCATCAGGTACTGGTTGAAGTTCCACGTCAGGCCCAGCTTCTGCAGCGACGAGTACCAGCCCGCCGTCACGTTCAGCTTCGCGCCGTCGATCTTGAACGTCTTCGTCAGGCGGGCGTCGTTCAGGGTATTGCCCGCGTCGTCGATCGACGTGTTGAAGACGACGGCGTTGAACGCGCGGCCGTTGTAGGCCTGGCCTGCGCTCGATCCCGTCGCGAACGTGTAGCTGCCCACCGTGCCGCTGTCGGCCGGGAAGACGCCCACGAAGCGGCCGCTGTTGGACGCCTTGCGGAATTTATCGGTCACGGTCCAGCCGTTGCCCAAGTCGAACGAGCCTTCCAGGCCGATCGCATTGCTCTTCACGGACAGGCCGTCGTTGACGTCGCTCGACACGTGGCCGTTGCCCTTGGTGAGCGACACGTCCTGCACCCAGTACGGCGAATAGAACGACGCGTAGCGCGGGTCGATGCCGGCGATTTCCGAAATATGGCCGTTGTTCACGAGGACCGGCACCGGCAGCGCCGTCGGGCTCTGGTCGTCGAGGTGCTTGAGCGAGACGCGCACGTAGCCGCCGTCGAAGTCGTGCGTGAAGTTCGCGCGCAGCTGGCCGCCCCGCTCGTCCTTGCCGGCCGCGTTGCGGATGCCTTCGCCGCGGCGGTAGAAGCCGCCGACGAAGAAGCGGTCGTGCGCGGAGACCGGCGCGCCGTAGTCGAAGTCGACGCGCGTGCTGTCGTAATCGAGGCCGCGCGACAGGCCGATGCTGCCGCCCTGCTGCGAGCCATCCTTGGTGATGAAGTTGATGATGCCGCCGGGCGAGTTGGTGGCCAGGGTCGATGCGGAGCCGCCGCGCACGGCTTCCACGTGGTCGAGCGTGCCGTCGATCTTGATGTAGCTGTCGGGGGTGATGAAGTTGAAGTCGCCGAACTGCAGCACCGGCAGGCCGTCTTCCTGCATCTGCACGTAGCGCGCGCCGCCCGCGGAGATGGGCACGCCGCGCACGGTGATGTTGGCATTGCCTTCGCCGCCCGACGATTCCGAGCGCACGCCGGGGATCGAACGCAGCACTTCGGCGGCGCTGGTCGGCGCGAGGTTCTGGATGGCGTCCGCTTCCAGCGTGCTGACCGAGACGCTCGACTTCATCTTGCTCGAACCGATCGGCGTGCCGGTGACGACGACGCGTTCCATCTTCAGGCCATCGGTCGACTGTGCAGCTTCCTGCGCGGACGCGGCACCCAGGTGCAGCAAAGCCAGCGCCACGGCACGCGCCGTGTGCTTCATGCGAACTTCCATGTCTCCTCCGTTGTATTCGATTTGTTGGCACCTTGTCAGGCACGCGGCCATTATTTCCCCATTTTCGGAAAATTGCAAACGATTGCAATAACGTTGCAAAAACGCTGCAACAGGTCAACGCAGGGTGGGCACCCCGTGCCCACGCGGACGCATGCGGGGCGTTGGCGTTATGCGTGGGCACAGGGGTGCCCACCCTATGCCTTTATTGCAAACGTTTGCAAATGGAGAGGCAACGCAGGCTTCGCGGCAACGCCCGGTCAGGCGCTGCCGCGGACGATCAGTTCGGTGGGCAGCTGGACGGAGGGTGCGCTGCGACCATCGACGAGGACGAGCAGCGCATCGACGAGGGCACGGGCGGCCACGTCGCGCGGCTGGGCGACGGTGGTGAGCGGCGGATGGAAATAACTGGACAGCTCGATATCGTCGTAGCCGACGACGGCCACGTCGGCCGGCACGTCCCTGCCCTGCTCGCGCATGGCGTGGATGGCCTTCATCGCGAGCAGGTCACTGCTGGCGAACAGGGCGTCGTACGCGACGCCACGCCGGGCCAGTTCCGCCACGGCCTGGCCGCCGCTCTCGGGCAGGAACGACGACGCCACGTGCAATTGCGGATCGGGAGAGAGACCGTGCGCGGCCAGCGCTTCCACGTACCCGCGGTGGCGTTGCTCGACTTCGGGCAGGCTCGTGTCGCCGAAGAAGGCGATGCGGCGCCGGCCCTGTGCCAGCAGGCGTTCCGTCGCGAGGCGGCCGCCCGTGACGTTGTCGCCGCCGACCGTCGTGTACAGCTGCTGCGGCAGTTGCGCGCCCCAGACGACGAACGGCACGCCGCGCGCGGCCATCTTGTTGAGTTCATCGTGGTGGCGGCCCTGGCCGATCAGGATCACGCCGATGGCGCGGCCGCCGTCGAACGGCGCGGCGGCGGCGTCGACCTGGTCGGCATCCACGCGCGAGACGAGGATGTCGAAGCCCTGGTCGCTGAGCGCGTCCGCGAGGCTGCCCAGCATCGACAGGAAGAACGGGTCGGACAGTTGCTGGCGCGTGGCCTGTTCGATCGGGATGACGACGGCCACCGTGCGGTTCTGCTGCAGCCGCAGGTTTTGCGCGCCGATGTTGATCGTGTAGTTCAGCGAGCGCGCGAGGTCGAGGATGCGGTCGCGCGTTTCCTGGTTGACGAGGGGGCTGTGGCTGAGCGCGCGCGAGACGGTCGACGTCGACACGCCCGCCAGGCGTGCGATGTCGGCCATTTGCAACCGCCGGGACGACGTCGTCATTGTGTGCGGATCAGTGCGGGACGGTGTCCTTGAACGACGGCCGTTCCGACAGCTTGTCGAACAGGCGCGCCAGGTTCGGATACGTGTCGCGCCAGGCGATGTCCGGGAAGCGGAACGCCAGCCAGCCGAGCGTGCAGCCGACGGCGACGTCGGCCAGCGTGTAATGGATCCCCATGCAGAACGGCTGCTCGCCCAGGTTTTCGGACATCACGGCAAGGCCGCCGTGCACCTTGCCCATCTGGCGGTCGAACCAGGCCTGGCTCTGCTGGTCGGCCGGACGCCAGTTGCGCTCCAGGTAGGCCAGCACGGCCGCGTCCAGCACGCCGTCCGCGAGCGCTTCCCACACCTTGACGTTGGCGCGGTCGCGGCTGTTCGCCGGGAGCAGCTTGCACACGGGCGTCAGCGTGTCGAGGTATTCCGCGATCACGCGCGAGTCGTACATCGTGCTGCCGTCTTCCATCACGAGACACGGCACCTTGCCCAGCGGGTTCGACGAAGCGATCTTCGTTTCCGGCGCCCAGACGTTTTCCAGCTCGAACTGATAGTCGAGCTTTTTCTCTGCCAGGACGACGCGCGCCTTGCGCACATAGGCACTGGTGAAGGAACCGATGAGTTTCATAGATGCTCAGTCATGTGGATTGGCAGACAGTATAGCATCGGCCTATCGCCCGCCGAACGTCGGGGAAACGCTTGCAACGGTGGCCAAATGAGACTTGACAAAGCGGCCAAGCCCAGGCTGCCGATGGTAGAATCTCGTTTTTGCACTCACCGCCTCCCTCCTCCCATGACCTCTACCGCATCCTCCTCGACCCTGTCGGCCCTGTCCCCGCTGGACGGCCGCTACGCCGCCAAGACCGACAAGCTGCGCCCGATCCTGTCGGAAGCCGGCTTCATGCACCACCGCGTGAAAGTGGAGATCGCCTGGCTGCAGGCGCTGTCGCAGGCCGGCTTCGCCGAACTGAAACCGTTCTCCGCAGAGGCAAGCGCCCTGCTGGACAAGCTGGCCGCCGACTTCTCGGACAGGGACGCCGCCCGCATCAAGGAAATCGAGGCCGTCACGAACCACGACGTGAAGGCCGTCGAGTACTGGCTGAAGGAAAAAGTGAAGGATGTGCCGGAGCTGGTCGCGGCGTCCGAATTCATCCACTTCGCGTGCACGTCGGAAGACATCAACAACACGTCGCACGGCATGATGCTGAAGGCCGCGCGTGACGGCGTGCTGCTGCCGTCGCTGCAAGCCGTGATCGCGAAGCTGACGGACATCGCGCACGCGAACGCCGACCTGCCGATGCTGTCGCGCACGCACGGCCAGACCGCCAGCCCGACCACGCTGGGCAAGGAATTCGCCAACGTCGTCGCCCGCCTGCAGCGCGCGGTGAAGCGCATCGCCGACGTGGAAATCCTCGGCAAGATGAACGGCGCCGTCGGCAACTACAACGCGCACCTCTCGGCCTATCCGGGCTTCGATTGGCCGGCGTTCTCGAAGAACGTGATCGAACAGCGCCTGGGCCTGACGTTCAACCCGTACACCATCCAGATCGAGCCGCACGACTACATGGCCGAGCTGTTCGACGCGATCTCGCGCACGAACACGATCCTGCTCGACCTGAACCGCGACATCTGGACGTACGTCTCCCTCGGCTACTTCAAGCAGAAGCTGAAGGCCGGCGAGATCGGTTCGTCGACCATGCCCCATAAAGTCAACCCGATCGACTTCGAGAACTCGGAAGGCAACCTGGGCCTGGCCAACGCCGTGCTGCGCCACATGGCGGATAAACTGCCGGTCTCGCGCATGCAGCGCGACCTGACCGACTCCACGGTCCTGCGCAACATCGGCGTCGGCTTCGGCTACGCGCTGCTCGCGTACGACAGCTGCCTGCGCGGCCTGAACAAGCTGGAAGTGAACCCGCTGCGCCTGGAGCAGGACCTGGACGCGAACTGGGAAGTGCTGGCCGAGCCGGTGCAGACGGTGATGCGCCGCTACGGCATCGAGAACCCGTACGAGCAGTTGAAGGAACTCACGCGCGGCAAGGGCATCACCCGCGACGCGCTGCAGGAATTCATCGGCAAGCTGGCGATTCCGCAGGATGCCAAGGACCTGCTGCTGGCCATGACGCCGGCGAATTACACCGGTTTGGCGGCGCAGCTGGCGAAGGCCATCTAAGTATCACGCGAATAGCGCTCCAAAAAACGAACGTCGCCCCCGCGAAGGCGGGGGCCCAAGTTCTGCACGCGTCTCGACGGCTCGTGCAAAATTGGATCCCCGCCTTCGCGGGGACGACGTGCTAGCGGCCTGGCTCACCTCTCCCACGTCAGCTTCACCCCCACCGTCCTGGCCACCTCGCTGCGCAAGGACGCCACCCCGTATTCCGCGTGGCCGCCGTTCAGGTTGGTCCCGATCACCGACAATTCCATCCCGGGCGCGACACGCCAGCCGAAGCGCGCATCGACGGCCCAGTAGGCCGGCACGTACGGGAATCCCGAAGCGCCGTTGCGGCGCGCGGCCAGTTCCAGTTCGCGCGCCGCGTCGATTGCGTAACTGGAGCGCAGGTGGGCCGTATAGGCCGGGTCGCGGCCCGTCGTCATGAGGCTGCCCTGGTCGTGGCTGCCGGGCTTCAATGCGAATTCCTCGTGCAACAACGTGGCCCCCGCCGCCAGGCGCCACGCGTCCGTCACCTGCACATTGCCCCACGCCTCCAGGCCGCGCGCCTGGCCTTCCATCAGGTTGCCGAACACGATCTGTCCGGCCGGCGTGAGGTCCTGCGTGCGCAGGTGGTCGTACAGGTTGCGGAACGCCGTCACGGAATACGACACGCGCTGGCCCGCCTGGCCGCGGTAGCCCAGTTCGAGCACGCGCGCGGTCTCGGACCGGACGCCTCGGCCACCCGCCAGCAGGTAAGGCGGCGCACCGGGCACCCAGGCATCGACGTCCAGCCGCGACGGCGCGCGCACGGTGCGCGCCACGGCCGCCCAGAACGCGTGCGCGGGCGTGGCGCGCCAGGACAGGCGCAGGTTCGGCAGGAATTCCGTGCCCGTGTACGGATTGCGCTCCCAGCGCACACCGGCCGTGACGCTCAGGTCGTCGCGCAAGGCCACCTCGTCCTGGGCGAACACGCTGG
The DNA here is from genome assembly GCA_966211695.1 of uncultured Massilia sp. Taxonomy (GTDB): domain Bacteria; phylum Pseudomonadota; class Gammaproteobacteria; order Burkholderiales; family Burkholderiaceae_D; genus Telluria. Next base: position 29,283 of record CBIHOW010000038.1, read on the forward strand.
TCCATGTCTGCGTGTCGCGCGCGGGCAGGAAGGCGACGAAGCGGCTGTTGTCCACGCGGTCGCGGCTGGTGCGGTATTCGCCGCCCCACACGATGCTGTGCCGGCCATGCGCGGGCAGCGCGTGCTGCAGTTGCAGGTCGAGGATGTCGACGGCGTCCGTGAACGTGGGCGGCACCTTGCGGTAGCGGTAGTCGTAATACGCCTGCGCGGTCACGCTGCCGCCGCCGTCGAGCACATGCTCCCACCGTCCCGTGACGTTCGCGCCGTGGATCCGGATGTCGCCCAGGCCCGTGTCTGCGCCCGGCGCCGCGATGACGCCCGGCGCCGGCTGGCCCTCGCGTCCGCGCCAGGCGTTGGCGTTGACGCTGAACCGCTCCGCGCCGCGCTCCCAGTCGCCGCGCCAGCCGACCTGGCCCTGCGTCCAGTCGTCGTCGATCGCGCGGCCGGATGCCAGTTCGCTGTGCCCCAGTCCGAACACCTTGCCGTAGGCGCGCCACGCACCATTATCCATCGCGCCGCCGTGGCGGAACGCGGCCTGCGCGCCATTGTCGTCGGCGCGCAGCACGAGCAAATCTCCCCGCGTGTCGCGCGCATGGCGGGTCGTGATGTTGATGACGCCGTTGACGGCATTCACGCCCCACAAGGTGCCGCCGGGGCCGCTGATCACCTCGATCCGCTCGACGTCTTCCAGCATCACGTCCGGCTCGTCCCAGAACATGCCGGAGAACAGCGGCGAATAGACCGAACGGCCGTCGATCATCACGAGGAGCTTGTTGGCCGGGCTGTTGCTCGTGCCGTTCATGCCGCGCGCGGAGATGAAATAGTTGGCGTTGCTGCTGCGCGCGACCTGCAGGTTCGGCGCAAGGCTCAGCGCCTCGACGAGGTTGCGGGCGCCCGAGCGGCGGATGTCTTCCGCCGTGATCACGAACACGGAAGCCGGCGCATCCTGCAGGCGCTCGGGCCGGCGCGACACGGAGGTGACGTCGATGTTGGCCAGTTCTTCGATCGACAGGTCGGCGAACTCCACCCGGCGTGCCGCTTCCTCCGCATGCGCCGGCAATGTCAGCGACAGCGCCGCCAATAACAGGGGCAGACCGGGTGTGTGGGTCATTATGTTTTATAAATCCATTTTTTTAACATTTTACCTTTACCCACGGGCGGTCTGGCGTGTACGCCTGCGGGAATGGCGTACGCGCCACGGATTATCCCATTGGCTGAACAAAGTTATCCGTATGGATAGCTTCCGCGCAATATTTGGAACCGTTAAAGTAGCCGTATTGCAAATCCACACTTACCCGCAACTCATGCTAGTGTGCTGGGTAGTTTGGTAAGATTTAGTTCTAATTCGTACTAATTCATCGGAGACCCGTCATGCAGCGCTACACCACGACCGCCATCGTGCTTCACTGGCTGATCGCCGTGCTGATCATCGGCGCGTTCACGCTGGGTCTCGTGATGACGGACATCCCCGGCATCTCGCCCACCAAGCTGAAGTATTTTTCGTGGCATAAATGGGCCGGCGTGACCGTGCTGCTGCTCGCCACGATCCGCCTGCTGTGGCGCCTGAAGAACCGCCCGCCCGCGCTGCCCGACACGATGCCCGCGTGGCAGCGCGGCGCCGCCCACGGCCTGCATCACCTGCTGTACGTGCTGATCTTCGCCGTGCCGCTGTCCGGTTATTTCTATACGCTGGCGGCCGGCTTCCCGGTCGTCTACTTCGGCCTGTTCCAGCTGCCGGTGTTTATCGCCAAGAACCCGGCGCTGGCCGAAACCTTGAAACCGATCCACTACTGGCTGAACATGATCATGGCCGGCCTCGTCGGCCTGCACGTGGTCGCCGCCCTGAAGCACCAATTCGTCGACCGCGACGGCACGCTCGGACGCATGCTGCCCGGCCGTTCCCACTGAAGGAGAACATCATGAAATTCACCCGTGGCGGCATCGCCGCCCTGCTCGCCGGCGTCACCCTCATCGCCAGCGCCGTACCGCTGAAAACGGATGTCGCGCACAGCAGCGTCTCGGCCGTGTTCAAGCAGATGAACGTGCCGGTCGAATCGAAGTTCAAGAGCTTCAACGCCCAGATCGACTACGATGCGGCGCACCCGGAAAAAGCGACGGCGCGCGTGGACATCGACACCGCGAGCTTCGACATCGGCGAGGCCGAGTACAACAAGGAAGTGGCCGGCAAAGACTGGTTCAACGCGGCCAAGTTTCCGAAGGCGACCTTCGTGTCGTCCGCCATCAAGCCGGCCGGCGCGGGCAAGCTGAACGTGTCGGGCAAGCTGACCATCAAGGGCAGGACCCAGGACGTGACCTTCCCGGTCACGATCAAGCCGGAAGGCGGCAAACAGGTTTTCGAAGGACAACTGCCGATCAAGCGGCTGGCCTTCAACATCGGCGAAGGCGAGTGGAAAGACACGAGCATGGTCGCCGACGAAGTCGTCATCAAATTCCGCGTTGCAGCGGGACAGTAACAGTCAACACTTACCCATCGTTAAAGGATCGTCTTACATGAAACTCAAGCACCTCGCCCTCCTGGCCGTCGCCTTCGCTTCCAGCGCCGCCTTCGCCGCCGACACCTACAAGATCGACTCGAACCACACCTACCCGAGCTTCGAGGCCGACCACTTCGGCGGCCTGTCGAACTGGCGCGGCAAGTTCGAGAAGACGGAAGGCACCATCGTCGTCGACCGCGCGAACAAGACGGGCACCGTCGACATCACCATCGACGCGAACAGCCTGGACTTCGGCCACGCCAAGATGAACGAGCATGCCAAGGGTCCGGACATGTTCGACGTGGCCAAGTACCCGAACGCCACCTACAAGGGCAAGATCGTGTTCAAGGGCGACGTGCCGAGCACCGTCGACGGCCAGCTGACGCTGCACGGCGTGACCAAGCCGGTCACCCTGCACATCAACTCGTTCAAGTGCATCCAGCACCCGATGCTGAAGCGCGAAGTGTGCGGTGCCGATGCGTCGGCGACGTTCAACCGTGCCGACTTCGGCGTGGACTACGGCATCAAGATGGGCTTCAAGCCGGAAGTCAAGCTGGCGATCCAGGTCGAAGCCGTCAAGCAGTAATCGGCGTAGGGTGGGCGGCCTCCGCCCACGCGTGACGTTTGCGTCATACATGCATCACGCGTGGGCACGTGAATGATGCCCCCGGCATCATTCACTCCACCTTACCGGCCGTCGCGATCCGAATCACCCGGGATTGCCCGCTCCACGCGATCCCATGCGGCGCGGCTGGCCGACTTGGCCTGCTCCCACGACAGGCGCGAATGGCCCTTCACGCGCTCCCACTCGTCGGCCATGTGCGGCTCGGCCAGGTCGTAGCTCGGGAAGCGGCGGGCGTTGTTGTAGCCCAGCGCGTAAGCCGGCGAATAATCGTCGTACGTGTAGCCCGAGGTGTAGTACGGCTGGGTCTGGTAGTTCGAGCGCCAGTAGGCATCCTCTTCCGTCGGATTCACGAGGTGGCCGGCGCCCTTGCCGACCATGCCGCCGGCGATGCCGCCGATGGCTGCGCCTGCCGCCATGCCGACCGGGCCGCCGACGGCGCCCAGTGCAGCACCGGCCGCCGCGCCGCCGCCCGCGCCGACGCCGCCGGCCAGGTTGTGCTCATGCAGCTCGTCGCCCGGTTTCGGGTTCACGACTTCGCCCGCACCCTTGCCGGCCATGCCGCCGGCGATACCGCCGATGGCTGCGCCCGCGACGGTGCCGATCGGACCCGCCGCGCTGCCCACGGCCGCACCGGTCAGTGCGCCCGCACCCGCGCCCGTGCCCTGGGCCAGGTTGTGCTCATGCAGGCGGTCTTCCGAGTGCGGATTCACCACTTCGCCCGCGCCGCGGCCCGCTGCGCCGCCGGCCAGGCCGCCGATCGCCGCACCGGCCAGCGCACCGACCGGACCCGCCACGGAGCCTGCAGCCGCGCCCATCGCGGCGCCGGCGCCCGCGCCCGTGCCCTTGGCCAGGTAGTGTTCGCCCAGGTCGTCGCCCGGTTTCGGGTTGACGACTTCGCCCACGCCCTTGCCGGCCATGCCGCCGGCGATACCGCCGATCGCGGCACCGGCCGCCATGCCGATCGGACCGCCGGCCGCGCCCAGTGCGGCGCCGGTGGCGGCACCCGCGGCGGCGCCGATGCCCGTGCCGATCACGTGCGAGCCGCCGTTATCGACGAAGGTCTGGTTCAGGTAGGCAACATCCTCATCCGAACGCGGCGTCACGCCCATCACGATGCCGCCTTTCTGGATGCCTTCCTCGTAGTGCTTGACGCGTTCTTCCGGGATGCCGGCACCGATCAGCGCGCCGATCAGGCCGCCGGTGATGCCGCCCGCGCCCGCACCGGCCAGCGCCGCTGCCAGCGGACCGGCGACGACGAGACCGGCGCCCGGGATCACGAGCGAGGTGCCGATGGCGGCCACGCCGGCCAGCACGGCGCCGATGGTGCCGCCGATACCGGCACCGGCAGCGGCGCCTTCGGCGGCCTTGCTGCCCAGTTCAGTTTCGCTGTCGGCGAAATGGGTCTTGCGGGTGGTGTCCGACATCATCAGGTTGACGTCGTCTTTCGTATAGCCACGGGTCGAGATGGCGCTGTAGGCGCGCTCCGCGCTGGCGCGGTCGGGGAACAGCCCGGTCACCATGCGGTTCTGCTTGTTCTGTTCCATGATGCTCTTGTCTTGAATAGCCATGATGCGTTCCTTTCAGTAATCGAAGCGGTCCGGGGTGTTGTGTTCACTTGATGCAAAGTGATTTAAACGATATGCCTGCCCAGCAGCGTGCTTCTGTTCGCTGACGCACTGAGTACGGGACATTCCGCACCACAAGAGAACACCGACGCGGTTTGCGCGTCTAACGTTCGGCAACGCACCGACCCCGAACTGTGTGCATCACTAGACTTTGCACATGGCCTCGGCATTCAATTGGCCTGGAGTATGTTTTTCCAACTTGAGGAGGACTCAACATGTTATTCATTATCTGGATCGTCGTCGGTGGTATCCTCGGCTGGCTCGCCAGCATGGTCATGAAAACGGACGCTGAACAAGGCATGATTCTCAATGTCGTGGTCGGTATCGTGGGAGCCTTCCTGGGTGGCTGGCTGCTGTCCCCGCTGTTCGGTAGTGGCACCATCAACTCCGATGACTTCAGTGTGTCTTCGCTGCTGGTCTCGTTCCTGGGCGCTGTGATCCTGCTCGCAATCGTCAATCTGCTGCGTCGCGGCCGCGTCCGCTAAGCAGGTGCAAGCCCCACTTTGAAAACCAACGTCGACCGGCGTTGGTTTTTTTACGTCTTAAAGTCGAGCTCATGCGTATCAAGCGTCCCATCGTCGTCCTCATCACCTGCATCGCCACGCTCGTCGCGGGCCTGCTCGTACTGAACTTTGCGCCCGGCGAAAAGAAGATCGACACGCAGCTCACGCGCCTGTACGACACGGACGATCCGCAATTCCGCCGCTCGCTCGGCGTGCTGCTGGGCCCGCCCATCATCGAGGGCAACAAGGCCGACGTGCTGCTCAACGGCGACCGGATCTTCCCCGCCATGCTGGACGCGATCCGCTCGGCGCAACGATCCATCAGCTTCGAAACCTATATCTATTGGGAAGGCACGATCGGCCGCGAATTCACGGAGGCGCTGTCGGAACGGGCGCGCGCCGGCGTCAAGGTGCACGTGCTGCTCGACTGGATCGGCAGCATGAAGATCGACGACGCGTCGCTCGACGAGATGCGCAAGGCCGGCGTCGAATTGCACCGCTACCACAAGCCCGTCTGGTGGAAGCTGGCACGCCTGAACAACCGCACGCATCGAAAACTCCTGATCGTCGACGGCAAGGTCGGCTTCACGGGCGGCGTCGGCATCGCCGACAAATGGCGCGGCAACGCCCAGGATCCCGACCACTGGCGCGATTCGCATTTCCGCGTGGAAGGCCCGGTCGTCGGCCAGATGCAGGCCGTGTTCAACGACAACTGGACGAAGGCGACGGGCGCCGTGCTCGACGGCCCCGCCTACTTCCCCGCCCTCGTCGCGCAGGGCGACATGCCCGCGCAGATGTTCTCCAGCTCGCCCACGGGCGGCAGCGAGAGCATGCACCTGATGTATCTGCTGGCGATCACGGCTGCGCGCCGCACCATTCACTTGTCGAACTCGTACTTCGTGCCGGACGAGCTGGCCGTGAAGGCGCTCGTCGCCGCGGCGAAACGGGGCGTCGACGTGCGCATCATCACGCCGGGCCCGATCATCGATTCCGACGTCGTGCGCGCCGCCTCGCGCGAGCGCTGGGGAGAACTCCTGGCGGCAGGCATCCGCATGGCCGAGTACCAGCCGACGATGTACCACGTGAAGGCGCTGGTCGTCGACTCGCTGCTCGTCTCCGTCGGTTCCACCAATTTCGACAACCGCTCGTTCATCCTCAACGACGAGGCCAACTTGAACGTGCTCGATCCTGACTTTGCCAAGCAGCAAGAGGCTGTCTTCGAAGACGACTGGAAACATGCCCGTCCCATCACCTTGCAGGCGTGGCAGAACCGGCCGTTCATGGAAAAAATCGGCGGCAAGCTGGCCGACCTGGTCGGAGCGCAGCTGTAAAGGACAAGCCATGAAACCAACCCTCATTTCGCTCGCGCTTCTTGCGTCGTTACCTGCCCATGCCGACGAAGGCATGTGGATGCCGCAACAGCTGCCGCAAATCGCGAAACAGCTCAGGACCGCCGGCCTCAAGCTGGATCCGGCCAGCCTCACCAGGCTGACCGACTTCCCGATGGGCGCCATCGTGAGCCTGGGCGGCTGCTCGGCGTCGTTCGTGTCGCCGCAAGGCCTCGTGATCACGAACCACCACTGCGTGTACAACAGCGTGGCCGTGAACTCCACGCCGCAGCGCGACCTGCTCGCCGACGGTTTCCTCGCCAGGACGATGGCGGACGAACTGCCGGCCGCGCCGGGCAGCCGCGTGTTCGTCACGGAGGAAGTCGCGAACGTCAGCACCCGCGTGATCACGCCGGACGTCGCGCCGTTGACAGGCAAGGCGCGCCTGGATGCGATGGAGAAGAACCAGAAAATACTCGTCGCGGAATGCGAGAAGGACGCCGGCTACCGCTGCACTGTCGCCAGCTTCTACGGCGGCCTGGAGTTCTACCGCATCAAGCAGCTCGAGATCCGCGACGTGCGCCTCGTGCACGCGCCGCCAAGCGGTGTCGGCAAGTTCGGCGGCGACGTCGACAACTGGATGTGGCCGCGCCACACGGGCGACTACGGTTTCTATCGCGCCTACGTCAGCAAGGATGGCAAGGCCGCGGACTATGCGAAGGACAACGTCCCGTACCGTCCGAAGCTGTGGCTCAGGATCGCGCAGGACGGCGTGAAGGAAGGCGATTTCGTCATGGCCCTCGGCTACCCGGGCCGCACGAACCGCCACCGCCTGCCGTCGGAAGTGGCGTTCACGTTCGACTGGAATTATCCCGCCTTCGTGAAGGCGTCCGGCGAAACGCTGGCCGTCATCGAGCGCGAGACGAAGAACGACCCGGCCGCGCGCCTGAAGTACGCGGGCCAGATCGCGAGCGTCAACAACTACTACAAGAACCGCAAGGGCATGCTCGCCAGCTACGCAGGCAGCGACATCCTCGCGCGCAAGACGGCCGAGCACAATGCGCTGAAGGCCTGGGTGAATGCGAACCCGCAGCGCAAGGCGGAATACGGCGCCGCCATCGAGGCGGCCGAAAAACTGATCGCCGAACGCGACGCGCAGTCCCGGCGCGACTTCTTCCTCGGCTATTCGATGCCGCGCTTCCTGAACTCGGCGCGCACGCTGTACCGTCTCGCGAACGAGCGCACGAAGCCGGACATCGAGCGCAAGTCCGGCTACCAGGAACGCGACATGCCGCGCCTGGCGTCCGTCATCGGCGGCCAGGACCGCACCTACGACGAGAAGGTCGACAAGGCCCTCGTGCTGAACTTCCTGAAGCAGTACGACGCGCAGCCCGTCGACCAGCACGACGCCGCGTTCGACAGTGCGCTCGGCATCAGGCCGGGCATGTCCGAGGCCGAGCTGAAAGCGGCATTGGACCGCATCTACGCGGGCTCGCAACTGCAGGACAAGGACCAGCGCACGGCGTGGCTCACGAAGACGCCGCAGGAGTTCAAGGCCAGCAACGACAGTTTCATCAAGGCTGCCGTCGCGATGTACGACGCCGACATGAAGCACGAGGCGGAAGAGGACGAACTGGCGGGGAACATCCAGAAGGCCTACGCGAGCTACATGAAGGCGAAGATCGCGTACATGAACGGCAAGGGACGCGCCGTGTACCCGGATGCGAACAGCACGCTGCGCGTCACGTTCGGCAACGTCAAGGGCCGCGACTACGGCGCCGACGGCACCGGCTCGTGGACCGCGTTCACGACCGTGAAGGGCGTCGTCGCCAAGCACACGGGCGAAGGCGAATTCAATGCGCCGGAGCGCCAGCTGGCCGCGATCCGCGCGCAGGACTTCGGCCGCTGGGTGGATCCGAAGCTGAAGACCGTCCCCGTCGATTTCCTCGCCACGCTGGATATCACGGGCGGCAACTCGGGTTCAGCGGCGCTGAACGCGCGCGGGGAACTGGTGGGCCTCGCGTTCGACGGCACGCTCGACTCCATCATCTCCGACTGGGATTTCGATCCGCGCGCCACGCGCGACATCCAGGTCGACGTCCGCTACATCCTGTGGAACATGGAGAAGGTCGACCATGCGGACAACCTTCTCAAGGAGATGGGCGTGTTGTGATCAGTCGGCCTTGGAGCGCTGCAGCGAGTTCTCGAGTTCGGCCATGCCGGCCGGCAGATCCACGGTCGCGCCCAGGTCGCGCATCGTGCTGCCCAGCGCGTGCACGGTGCGGAACAGGTGATGCGCGCGGCACTGCTCGCCCATCTGCCCGATCCTGACGATCGGCAGGCCGAACGAGCCCGAGATCTCGACCTGGTAGCGGCTGGAGATCGTGGCGCACACGGCCTGGCTGGTGACCCCTTCCGGCAGGCTGATGCCGACGACGGAGTTCAGGCGCGATTCCGCGGGGGCGAACAGGGACAGGCCCATCGCCTCGATACTGTCCTGCAGCGCGGTCGAACAGCGCAGGTGGCGGGCGAACCTCACCGGCAGCGTTTCCTCGCACACGAGGCGCAGGGCTTCGTGCAGCGCCAGCACGCCCGAGACGGGCGCCGTGTAGTGGTACGACGCCTTGTGCCAGAAATTCTCGGCCAGCAGCGCATCCAGGCACCAGTGGGTATTGGGCGTCGGCCGTTCGCGGATGCGGCTCCACGCGGCGTCGGAAAAGGCGAGCAGCGACACGCCGGGAATCGACGACAGCCCTTTCTGGCCGCCCGTGATCACGGCATCCACCTGCCAGTTGTCCATCTCGAACGGCGTCGTGCTGAGCGTGCAGACGGCATCGACGATGACGAGGCAGCCCCGCGCTTTCGCCAGCCGCGCGATGTCGTGCACGTGGCCGTTGAACGTGGTGTTGGACGTCTCGCCCTGCACGAGCGTGAGGCAGTGCGGCCGGTGTTCGTCCAGCAGTTGCTCGATCCGTTCCAGCGACATGGAGTGCGGATAGATTTCGTTCATGGTGATGACGTCCGCCCCCGCGCGGCGGCTCATTTCCGCCATCCGGCCGCTGAAGAATCCATTGCAGATGGAGAGCACGCGCGTGCCCGGCCACACCAGGTTGCAGATCGCCATTTCCATCGCCGCCGAGCCGGGACCGGCCACGCCCAGCACCCAGTTCGAGCGGGTCTGGAAGACGTAGCGCGCCATGTCCTTCACCTGGGTGATGAGCTTCGCCATGGTCTCGCCCAGGTGATTGATGACGACCGAATTCGCACGGGCTACGGCGCTGGGGATCGGCACCGGACCGGCGCCCATCATCAGCAGGGGGTCGTCCGGCAGGATGGCGCTGAGGTTTTCCACACGCGGCGGGAGGATGTCGTTGCGGGTTGGCTGGAGGCTCACATTATTCATCGTGGGGTCGTTATCGGGTTGGCAGTCGGACAAGTGTATCAAGTAGACTGCGTGAATATCTATCGAATTGCAACCGGCATAAGGAGAACGGGTATGAAGCGAATCTGGATCTGGGCCCTGCTCGCCATCGCGTGCGTGGACGTGCGCGCGCAGGACGATGCGTGGAACAAGGCCCGCGCCATCGTCGCGGACCTCGATAAAATCGTCGCGCCGCACGGCGTGCAGGAGTCGTACAAGACGCGCATCGGCGGCATCGACCAGTGGCTCACCGTGCGCGGCCAGGAGCGCGACAACCCGATGATCCTGTTCGTGCACGGCGGCCCCGCGTCGCCCGTGACGCCCACCCTGTGGCAGTTCGAGCGCCCGCTCGAGGAATACTTCACCATCGCGAACTGGGACCAGCGCGGCGCCGGCAAGACGTATGGCGAAACGGATACCGCGCAGGTCGCGGACACGATCCGCATCGACCGCTACGTCGACGACGCCATCGAAGTGGCCGAGCACCTGCGCCGGCGCTACGGCAAGAAGAAGCTGATTCTGATGGGCCACAGCTGGGGCACCATCGTGAGCATGAAGGCGGCGCTGAAGCGTCCGGATTTATTTTATGCCTACGTCGGCATCGGCCAGGTGATCAGCGTGCGCGAGAACGAGCGCATCGGCTTCGACTACGCGCTGGAACAGGCGAAGGCGCACAAGAACGAGGAAGCGCTGCGCGACCTGCAGTCGATCGCGCCCTACCCCGGCAACCAGCCGATCACGCGCGAACGCATCATCGTCGCGCGCAAGTGGCCGCAATACTATGGCGGATTAAGCGCTTACCGCAGCGAGTCGGCGTACTTCTTCGACGGTCCGCGCCTGTCGCCGGAATACGATGCGAAGCAGGTGAAGGACATCGACCAGGGCAACCTCCTCACGCTGGGGCGCATCCTGCCGGAGTTCGTGCAGGTGGATTTTTCGAACGTGAAGACGTTCCCGATCCCGGTCGTGATGTTCCTGGGCCGGCACGACTACACGACGCCGACGGCGCCGACGGAGGCGTGGCTGAAGCAGGTGAAGGCGCCGTCCAAGCAGGCCGTGTGGTTCGAGCGGTCGGCGCACATGGTGCCGTGGGAGGAGCCGGGGAAGACGCTCGTCAGTTTGCTGACGTATGTGCGGCCGTTGGCGCAGTGAACCGTCGCCCCCGCGAAGGCGGGGGCCCAAGTTCGATGCGCTGCGGCGACGCTTGCAAATTGGGTCCCTGCCTTCGCAGGGACGACGTTGGCAGGCGTTTGCGGTCAGGTCAGTGAGTCAACTCGGCCTGTGCCGCGTCCACCTTGTTCAACCGGCTGTTACGAATCCCGTAACCGAAATACGTGAGCACCGCCACCGTCATCCAGATGGTGAACACGGTATAAGTCGTGCTGGACAAGCCGCCGACAAGATACAGGCTCGCCAGAATCGACAGCCCCGGCACGAGGTAAGGCCCGAACGGCACGCGAAAGCCCGTGCGGCCCGTGTCGCCCTGCTTGCGGCGGATGACCGGCACGGCGATCGACACGACGATGAACGCGACCAGCGTGCCCATGCTCACCATGTCCCACAGGAAGGTGGAGTCGACGAGGCCCGCCACGGCGCCCACGGCGATGCTGACGATCAGCGTGTTCGTCACCGGCGACTGCGTGCGCGGATTCACGGTACGGAAGGCCTTCGGCACGAGGCCGTCCTTGGCGATGGCGTACAGGATGCGCGTCTGGCCGTAGATCGTCACCAGCGTCACGGAGAACACGGAGATGACGGCGCCGGCCGACAGCACGAGCGCCGGCCACGCTTTACCCGTCACGTTCTGCAGGATCACGGCGAGGCCCGCTTCCTGGCCCGCGAACATCGTGGCCGGCTGGGCGCCGAGCGCGGCGATCGCGACCAGCATGTAGAACACCGTGACGATGCCGAGAGCGGCCAGGATGCCGATCGGGACGTCGCGCGTCGGGTTCTTGACCTCTTCGCCGGCCGTGGCGATGGTGTCCAGGCCGATGAACGAAAAGAACACGGTGCCCGCGGCCGCCGTCACGCCGGCGAGGCCGCCGACGCCCTTGCCGTCCGCGGGCCACACGAACGGGTGGAAGTTGTTGATGTCGAAGCCGGACAGCGCGATCGCGGAGAAGAACATGAGGATCGCCAGCTTGATCAGCACCATGATGGCGTTCGTCGTCGCCGATTCCTTCGTGCCGCGCACGAGCAGCACGCAGCACAACACGACGAGCAGGATCGGCGGCAGGTTGATGTGGCCCGTGTGGAATTCGACGCCGCCGTTCTTGCCCGCGACGACCAGGGGCGAACGCAACGCGTCGGGAATCTGCCAGCCCAGCGCGTTCTGCAGGAAGTTGTTCAGGTAATCGGACCAGCCGATGGCCGTCGCGCTGGCGGCGAGGCCATATTCCAATAGCAGGCAGGCCGCCACGATGAAGGCGGCGAACTCGCCCACCGTGGCGTAGGCGAACGAATACGAGGAGCCGGCGGCCGGGACGCGGTTGGCCAGTTCGGCATAGCACAGTGCCGTGAGACCCGCGGTGACGGCGGCCATCAGGAACGACAGCACGACGGCCGGACCGGCCTTCGGCACGGCTTCCACCATCGTGAAGAAGATGCCGGTGCCGATCGTGGCGCCGACGCCGATCATCGTCAGGGGAAACAAGCCCAGCGAACGGCCCAGGGCGTGGGCATGGCCGTCATCGAGTTTGTGCTCGGATGTCTTGGTGCGAAAGAGCTTTTGGCCCAGGGTCTGGTTCACGTCGTCCTCTTGGCGCGGGTAGCGCTGTTGTCTTGTCCAAAGTCCGCGATTATAGGGCCAGTTCCCGGCACTGCTTTCACTGCGGGAAAAAAATACTTCCGTTAAACCTGCATTTTTAATGCAGATTTAGGTAGAATATGCCCATGGAGTTAGAATACGCTCGTACCCACTGAGCTTATCCGATGCGACTCACCCGATTCTCCGATATTGGCCTGCGTGTCCTGATCTATCTGGAACGCGCGGGGGAACGTCCGCATCCGGTGACGGTGGCCGAGATCGGCAAGCAGTTCGACATCCCGCTGAACCACCTGGTCAAAGTGGTCGGGCAACTGGCCAAGCTGGGCTGGGTGCAGGCGACGCGCGGACGCAACGGCGGCCTGCGCCTCGCGGCCGATCCGGCCACGCTTACGATCGGCCAGGTGCTGCGCAAGCTGGAAGGCGAAGAGGACGAGCTGGTCGACTGCGACGGCACGGACTGCGCGCTGAAGCTGGATTGCCAGCTGCGCGGCATGCTGCGCGCCGGCATGCGGGCGTTCTACGAGGCGATGGACCGCTACACGCTGGCCCACGCCACCGCCGGCAACACGGGCGAGCAGGTCATGCGCATGCACCGCATGTTCTGGGATGGTTCGGCGGCGAAAACCGCCACGGCCCTGCCCGAGCCGGTGAGTGAGGACTGACTTATTGTTTGATGGCGAGCCCGCCGTGCGGGCCTTTTTTTGAATCTTAAATCTGCATTTTAAATGCATAATTAAAGGAACCACCATGATTTCGGAAGCTTCCCGCCCCTACATCGATGCCAGCGTCCCGGTCCTGCGCCAGCACGGCCTGACGATCACCAAGCTGTTCTACACGAACATGCTGGGCGCGCATCCTGAACTGACCCGCATCTTCAACATGGGGAACCAGGCCAGTGGGGCGCAGCAGCAATCGCTGGCATCGGCGGTGTTCGCCTATGCGGCCAACATCGGCAATCCGGGCGCGCTGGGCCCCGTCGTCGAGCGCATCGTGCACAAGCACGTGTCGGTCGGCATCCGCGCCGAGCACTACCCGATCGTCGGCAAGCACCTGCTGGAATCCATCGCCACGACGCTGGGCGACGCCGCCACGGCACCGCTGCTGAACGCCTGGAAGGAAGCCTACAACTCGCTCGCCAAGCTGCTGATCGAAGCGGAAGCGAATCTGTACAGCACGGCCGGCATCCAGCCGGGCGAAACCCGTCCGATGCGCGTCGTGGAAGTCAAGACGGAATCCGTCAACGTGCTGTCGATCCGCGTCGTCCCCGCCGACGGCAAGCCGGTCCCCGCGTTCAAGCCGGGCCAGTACGTCAGCGTCGCCGTCGACCTGCCGGGCGGCCGTCACCAGCTGCGCCAGTACAGCCTGTCGGATGCGCCGAATGGCGAAAACCTGCGCATCTCGGTGAAGCGCGAAGACGGCGTGGACGATACGCCGGCCGGCGAAGTGTCGAACTGGCTGCACGCGAACGTGAAGGTCGGCAGCACCCTGCAGGTGTCGCACCCGTTCGGCGAATTCCTGCCGGAGACGGAAGGCGACGCGCCGCTCGTGCTGCTGTCGGCCGGCGTCGGCATCACCCCGATGGTGTCCGCGCTGAAGCGCGTGGCGCAGGTGAATCCGCAGCGCCGCGTGATCTTCGCGCACGCCGCACGCGACGCGGGTCACCATGCGCTGCGCGCGGAAGTGGAAGCGCTGCAGGCGACCATGCCGAACCTGTCGGTCGTCACCTTCCACGAAGATGCACAAGGCGCCGCCGGCGTGATCGAAGGCCGCATGGACGTGGCCAAGCTGCCGGCCTGGCCGCATGAAGAGGCGTCGGTCTATCTGTGCGGCCCGCACAAGTTCATGCAGGCCCAGTGGCTGGGCCTCCTGAACGCGGGTGTGCCGGCCGGCCGCCTGCACCGCGAGGTGTTCGGGCCGGAGCTGCTCGACCACCTGCTGTAATCAAAATGCCGGCTTCGCGCCGGCATTTTTTTAATTCACGACCTGCACGAGCTTCCCGCTCACGGTCCGCTGCGACGGATTGCCGTACACGCGGATGCCGCCGGAGCCGCCGTTCTGCGCGACGAGCGACTGGCGCACGTGCGCGGTCATGCCGCCCGATCCCGTCGACGACAGGTCCGCCTGTTCGCTGACGAGGTCCGCCAGGTCCAGGTGACCGGAGCCGTTCGAGCGCGCCGCCAGGTTGCGCACCGCACCCGTCACGCGCAGCTGGCCCGAACCGTTCAGGTTCGCCGTCAGGCGCTCGCCCTGCATGCGGCCCGCGACGACGCGTCCGGAACCGTTCAGCGACAGGTTGCCGCCGCCGCTCTGCAGCGTCGTCGCGTCGATGCTGCCCGAGCCGTTCTGCGTCACGTCGAGGCTGGATACGCGGCCCGTCAGCAGCACGGATCCCGATCCCCGCCCTTCCACCACCAGCGGCCCGCCGTTCAGGTCCTGCACGGACAGGTGGCCGGACCCGTCGTGGCGCACGCTCGCGAGCCGCGGCACGGTATAGGTCACGCGCACGGGGTGATTGGTGCGGAACGAGCGCTCCTTCTCGATGACGAGGCGGTCGCCGCGCAGCTCCGTGCGGATGAACGGCAGCAGGTTGCTGTCCGCCTCCACGACCAGCGACGTCGCCGGGCCCACGCGCACGTCGACCGTGATCGTGCCGTTCACTTCCAGCGCCGGCACGGTGGCGATCATGCGCTCGTCGCGGGCGGGCATGCCGTTGCCTTCGATGGAATCGCTGGAGAACGGCGTGCGGACCTGGTAGTCGCCGTCGCCACCGGGGGCGACGATGATGGCGCAGCCGCCGAGGATGGCGCAGGTGATGGCGATGGCGAGCGGAGTACGCATGGTGGGTGGCCTTGTTGTGATTGTGATTGACCATGCCACTGTAGCAACGGCATCCGCCGCCGTCCGCCCGCGTGCGACGGACGGCGTAAATCACGGAACGAACGGGGGAAAAACCGTGACGGCCGTCAGCGCTGGCCCAGGCGCGTATCCCCGAACAGGTGCTTGTGCTCGTGCGGCTGCGAACGCCAGTATTGCGGCGGCGCGCTGACCGTCGCCCCCAGCTCCGCCGCCGCATGCCACGGCCAGCGCGGGTCGTACAGCATCGCGCGCGCCAGCGCGACCAGGTCGGCCTGGCCCGTCTGCACGATGGTCTCGGCCTGCTTCGCTTCCGTGATCAGGCCCACGCCGATGGTCGGCATGGACGTCTGCGCCTTGATGCGCGCGGCGAACTCGATCTGGTAGCCCGGGCCGACGGGGATCTTCTGGTGCGGCGACACCCCGCCGCTCGACACGTGGATGAACTGGCAGCCGAGCCGTTCCAGTTCCTGCGTCAGCACGAGGCTCTGTTCCAGGTCCCAGCCGCCGTCGACCCAGTCGCTGGCCGAGATGCGCATGCCGACCACCATTTCGGGGGACACGGCTTCGCGCACGGCCCGGAACACCTCGAGCGGAAAGCGCATGCGGTTCTCGAGCGAACCTCCATATCGATCATCCCGGCGGTTCGACAGCGGCGACAGGAACTGGTGCAGCAGGTAGCCGTGGGCGCCGTGCAGTTCGATGGCGTCCAGGCCCAGCGCATCGGCGCGGCGCGCGGCGGCCACGAAGCCCTCTTTTACGCGCTGCAGGCCGGCCGCATCGAGCGCCAGCGGCACGGTCTCGCCCTCCGCGTGCGGGAGGGCGGACGGCGCCACGGTCTGCCAGCCGTCCGCATGGTCCACCGGCAGGTTCGCGCCGCCGTGCCACGGTACTTCGCTCGACGCCTTGCGGCCCGCATGCGCGAGCTGGACGGCGATCTTGATGGGTGCGTACTTGCGCATCGCGTTGACGACGGGCTCCAGCGCGGCTGCGTGCTCGTCGGACCAGAGGCCCAGGTCGGCATAGGTGATGCGCCCCTCCTCCGTCACGGCGGTCGCTTCGATGATGAGAAGACCGGCACCGGACAGCGCGAGATGGCCGAGGTGGATCATGTGCCAGTCGGTGGCGAAGCCGCGGTCGGCGGAGTATTGGCACATCGGCGCGATGGCGATCCGGTTGGCCAGCTCCAGCGGGCCGAGCTTGATCGGAGAAAACAGCTTGCTCATGGGTAGGCACTCCCCTTTGCGGTCAAAGGGTTCAGTCTAGCGCGCATGAGGGAAACCTGCTTTTTCAGCCGGCGCGCACCACCATGATCCCTGCCCGCAACCCCACGCGCACGTCGGGATTCGGAAACACGACGCATTCCTCGTCGTGCTGAACGGTGTACACGGTATCGCCGTCGCGCGCGATGACCTCGCCCTTTTTCAACGGCGTGAAGTTTTCGGTATCGCGCCCGAAGCTCATGGTGAAGGCATCGGACAGCTTGGTGATCGACTGGGCCGTGTTGAACACGATCGGCTTGGTGCCCCCCGTTTGCGCTTGCCCGCGCAGCAGGCCGTGCAAGGCCGAGGCCATCGCCGCGAACTGCGACAGGTCGTTCTGCCCCAGCGTGCCGATGCGTCCCAGTTCGACGGTGGTCCCCGCCGTCCCGTGCCGCTCGGCCGTCCACCAGCTGTACGTGCCCGCCGAAGCCGGGTTCATGATCACGGCTTCGATGCCGCCCAGGCCCAGCCACGCGATCAGCGCGCGGCGCGGCTCGTCCGCGATCAGCTCCGGCACGATCGCGAAGCGCGGATAACGCGAGCCGCGGATCGCCGTGTGCAGGTCGAGGTGCCAGCGGCGCGGGCCGCTGCCCTCGAAGAATGCCGCCGTCGCCGCGATCAGCGTGTCGGCCCGGCCGGCTTCGAACGTGTCGGCCAGATCGCCGCGCTGGTCACGGAACATGCGGTTCAGGTCCGCGTCGATGAAGCGCTTGCCGGCCGCGATGGCGTCGATGTTCCCGACGCACAGCATCAGGTCCACCGCAAGCTCGCCCGGCGTGCGCGACAAGGCCTCGATGGCGTAGGCCACCATCTCGATCGGCCCCGTCTCGTCGCCGTGCACGCCCACCGACAGCAGCACGGCGGGGCGTTCCGGCATCGGTGCGGCCGCCTTCACCGTCAGCACGCCTTTCGCAGGCTGCTCGACCGTGAAGCCGGCTTGCGCGAACCGGGCGGCCACTTCGCTGAAGTCGCCTTCCGCGAGCGCCCGGATTTCCTTCGGTAAGGCGGCCGTCATCGCTTACGCCAGCGTCGCGACGGTGAGCGACGCGTTGCCCGCGGCGATGCGGTCCGGGCTCGATCCTTCCGACAGCGACCACACGGCCAGCATCGCCTGTTCCAGGTCCGTCGGCTGGACGTAGCCGGCCGACAGGCCCATCGCCGCCGTCAGCTCGCGCACGGCCGCCTGCATGTCGCCGGTGGCGCGGCTCGCTTCCAGCACTTCCAGCAGCAGGCGTTGCTGCGTGCGGCGCAGGGCTTGCAGCGCGTAGTTGCGCAGCTGCTCCTGCGACTTGCTGGTGGCCGGCAGCTTGAGGCCGCGTTCCAGCGTGTCGATGCCGGCCTGCTCGCGCAACAGCATGCCGACGCGCAGGAACTCGGCCAGCGACATGCCTTGCGGACGCTGGACGGAGACGGCCGCGAACAGGAAGGCAGCGAGCGATTCGACCGTATCGACGGCCTTCCACGCCTGCACGAACGACGACGACAGGCCGGCGTGGCTGTCCGCTTCCGATTTCGCCGGCATCAGCTGGCGCAGTTGCTCCGGCTGGGCGAACAGGTTCGACAGCTCTTCCATGCCGCCGGCACCGGCCTGCTCAGCCGGCAGCGACAGCACGCCTTCGATCACGGTGCGCAGCATCACGCGGGTGCGGGCGTCGACGGTCTGCGACACGTCGCGCGGCACGACCAGCGCGTCATGGTCCAGCGCCTCGAACACGGGCGCCAGGTGCAGCGCGGCCCAGGCCTGGCCCCACGCTTTCACGACCTCGGCGTCGTCGATGCGGTGTTCCAGCGCCAGGTCGCGCAGCATCAGCGGGCCGCAGCGGTTGACGGATTCGTTGGCCAGCACGGTCGCGAGGATCGCATTGGCCAGCGGGTGCGCCAGCGGATCGCGCGTCGCGACCAGCTGCGCCGGGAAGTACGGGCGCAGGATGGTCTCGGCCCACGGCTGTTCGGTCAGCGGCAGCGCGGCCAGGATGCGCTTGAAGCGGTTCTTGACGTTGGCGACGACGACGGCCAGTTCCGGCGTCGTCAGGCCCAGGCCGAGGGCCTTGCGGCGCTGCAGTTCCGTCTCGCTCGGCAGCTGTTCCAGCTCGCGCGACACGGCGCCGTCCGCCTCCAGGCTCGCGATCAGCGCGGCATAGCCGTCGACGACGGCGCTGTTCGATTGCGCCTGCGCCTCGCGCACCAGCAGGTGCGTCTGCAGCGTGTTGTCGCGCAGGACCAGCTTCTCGATATCGCCCGTCATCTCGGTCAGCAGGCGGTTACGCTCGCCCTCGTCCAGCTGGCCCGCGTTGACTTCGGTGTCGAGCCAGATCTTGACGTTGACTTCATGGTCGGAGCAGTCCACGCCGGCCGAGTTGTCGATCGCATCCGTGAAGATGCGGCCGCCGGCCAGCGCGAATTCGATACGGCCGGCCTGGGTCGCGCCCAGGTTGCCGCCTTCCGCCACGACTTTCACGCGCAGCTCGTTGCCGTTGACGCGGATGTTGTCGTTGGCGCGGTCCTTCACCTGCGCGTGGGTCTCCGTGGAGGCCTTGATGTAGGTGCCGATGCCGCCGTTGTAGAACAGGTCGACCGGTGCCAGCAGGATGCGGTGCATCAGCTCTTCCGGCGTGAGCGACGTCTCTTCGATGGCCAGCGCTTCGCGCACCTGCGGCGACAACTCGATGTGGCGGGCGGTGCGCGGGAACACGCCGCCGCCTTCCGAAATCAGTTCCTTGTTGTAGTCCTCCCACGACGAACGCGGCAGCGCGAACATGCGCTTGCGCTCGTTGAACGACACGACGACGTCCGGATTCGGATCGAGGAAGATGTGGCGGTGGTCGAACGCGGCCACCAGTTTCAGCTGGCGCGACAACAGCACGCCGTTGCCGAACACGTCGCCCGACATGTCGCCCACGCCGACCATCGTCACCGGGGTCGTGTTCATGTCGTGGCCCATCTCGTAGAAGTGGCGTTTCACGGCTTCGAACGCGCCCTTCGCCGTGATGCCCATCTTCTTGTGGTCGTAGCCGTTCGAGCCGCCCGATGCGAACGCGTCGCCCAGCCAGAAGCCGCGCGAGACGGCGATGCTGTTGGCGATGTCGGAGAACGTCGCGGTGCCCTTGTCGGCGGCGACCACGAGGTACGGGTCGTCCTGGTCGTAGCGCACGGTGTCCGTCGGCGGCACGATCTCGCCGCGCACGCGGTTGTCCGTCACTTCCAGCAGGCTCGCGATGAACAGGCGGTAGACGGCTTCGCCTTCGGCCGCCACGACGTCGCGCGCCGCATCCTTCGGCATCTGCTTGCAGACGAAACCGCCCTTCGAACCGGCCGGCACGATGACGGCGTTCTTGACCATCTGCGCCTTCACGAGGCCCAGCACTTCGGTGCGGTAGTCTTCCATGCGGTCGGACCAGCGCAGGCCGCCGCGGGCGACCGGGCCGCCGCGCAGGTGCACGCCTTCGAAGCGGCGCGAGAACACGTAGATCTCGCGGAACGGACGCGGTTCCGGCACGAGCGCCAGGTGGCTCGTGTCGAACTTGAAGATGATCTTCTCGCCGTCGTTCTGATAGTAATTGGTGCGCACCGTCGCCATCACGAGGTCGATCAGCGCGGCCATGATTTCCTCGGTGTCGGCGTGATTGACCTTGGCCAGGCTCGCCTTCAGCGTGGCCAGCTTGGCGTCGCCCGACGCGCGTTCTTCGCTCGACAGCTTCGGATCGAAGCGCAGTGCAAAGCCTTCCACCAGTTCCTTGACGAGGTGCGCGCGCGGACGCAGCGTCTCGGCCATGTAGCGGGTCGAGAACTTGCTGCCGGCCTGGCGCCAGTAGCTGATGTAGGCGCGCACGAGCTGCACTTCGCGCATCGACAGGCCGCCTTCGATGGTGAGGCCGTTCAGGCGGCCATCTTCCGCTTCGTCGTTGAACAGCGCGGCGAACAGTTCGCCCGCGACCTCCGCGACACCCGGCTTCGCCAGCTTGGCGGCGGAATCCGCGTCGACGATCAGGCCCGTGATGTAGCGGCGGGTGCCGTCGGCCGTGTCGATCCAGAAGCTTTGCTCGCGGTCGATGGCGACGCCGGCGTTCTGCAGCGCCGGCAGGATGCGCGACAGCGACGGCATCGTATTCGTCGAGTACAGGCGCAGCGACGTGATGCCCGCTTCATCCGTCTCGATGCGGACCGACACATGGCCCTGCTGGCCGTTCGCGATGATCGCGTTCACGTCGCGGAAGGCGATTTCCGGTGCCGTCGCGGCCACGTAGTTCACGGGCAGCGTGGGCAGGATCTTGCGCAGCGCGTTCCGGGTCGGGACGTCTTCGACCGTGTCGGTCAGCGCCGTGTAGCGGTCGTGCCAGCCGTCCAGCACGGACAGCAGCGGTTTCTGGATGTCCGATTCCAGGTCGAGCGGATAGCGCGCGGCCTGGGCGATCAGGTAGACGCGGGCCAGCGGACCGTCCGCAACGAGGGTCTGGGTGCGCACGTCGACGGCGCCCGAGCTTTCCTTCAGCGCCTGCGCCAGCGCGGCCACGACGGCGGCGCTGTAGCGCTCGCGCGGCAGGTAGACGAGGACGTTCAGGTGGCGTTGATAGACGTCCCGGCGGGCGAAGACTTTCGCGCGCGGCTGCTTGTACAGCGAGACGACGGAGCTGCACACCTGGGCGAGCCACTCCGGATCCGCTTCCAGCGCTTCCGTGCGCGGCAGCGATTCCAGGATCTCGAGGAATTTCTCGGCGCGGAAGCCTTCCTGACGCACGCCGGCGATGGACAGCACTTTCGCGACGCGGCCGCGCGCGAACGGCAGGCGTGCCAGCGGCGTCGACGTGGCGGCGCGGGTGAACAGGCCGACGAAGCAGTGTTCGCCGATGGTGTTCCCTTGCGTGTCGGTGTCGCGCACGCCGATGAAGTCCAGCGGCTGGTCGCGGTGCAGGGTGCCGGCCACGTCGGCCTTCACGATCGACAGCGTTTCTTCGCGCTTGGACAGGATCTCGAAGTCGCCCGGGATGTTCTGCAGGCAGGTGCCGTACACGGGGTGCGACGTATCCTGCAGCACGCCGATGCGGCTCGGGATGTCGCGTTCCAGTTCGCGCACGCCCGGCTTCACGAAATAATAAGCGTAGCCGAACGGCTCGAAGCCTTCGTTCTTGGCCCAGTCGAGGAAGGCGGCGACTTCCTGCCCGCCCGGGGTGCCTTGCGCGCTGGCCGCGGCGGCGACGGCCGTCATGCGGTCGGCCATGGCGACGGCGTCGCGGTGGACGATGGCAGCATCGCGCGCGACCATCTGGATGCGGGCAACGAGTTCGGCCAGTTCGTCCTGCGGCAGGTCTTCCGCCAGCAGGCACAGGACATAGGATTCCAGCGGCGCGCCCGCTTCGCCGACGGCGACCACGCGGCCCGCGTCATCGCGGCGCACGGGCAGCACCGTATTCAGCACGCCCGACGCGACGACGCGCTGGCGGCGCAGCGCCATCACGAACGAGTCGACGAGGTAGGGCATGTCCTCGTTCAGGATCAGCAAGGCGGTCGACATGCCGCAGCGCCCGTCCGTATAGCGCATCTGCGCGATCTGGCAGCCGTCCGTCGTGCGCTGCGCCACCTGGGCGAAGGCATCCCACAGGATGGCGGCGAGGTTGCGGGGATCGATGCCGGCGAGATCGTCCTCGTCCAGTGCGCCGATCCAGGCGCCGATCAGCGCGCCCACCTGTTCGGAGGCGTTGGCCGGCTTGTTCTCATTGACCAACGCGAGGGTTTGCGTGCGCAGATCGTGAGGCATGTCTTTGTTCATTTGCTTCTCCAAAAGCTGGTTGTTGCGCCGGGTTCGGCGCGGCTTGTGGCCACATGTTCCCGGCTGGTACGGACAGGGTTGTCCCGTCCAAATCTCGTGCTTCCTGTCTCCGGAAACGATTCTTGACTCGTAGGGTGGGCACCCCTGTGCCCACCATGCTCTACCGTGATGCATACGTTTGGTGGGCACAGGGTGCCCACCCTACCGAAATCATGACAGATCATACAACCCTGGCAAGCCCAGGATGCGTTCCAGGTCTTCCAGCGCGGCCGCGCACTCGATGGCCAATTGCGGATCCGCCAGGTCCTTCGGTTCCACGCGGTCGCGGTAATGCCGCTCGACCCACGCGACGAGGCGTGCATACAGGTCTTCCGTCATCAGCACGCCCTGGTGCATGGCGGCCGCCTCCTCGTCCGTGAGCACGACGCGCAGGCGCAGGCATGCGGGGCCGCCGCCGTTGCGCATGCTCTGGCGCAGGTCGAATTCGATCAATTCGTCGATCGGGCCACCCGACGCCACCAATTGCTCAAGGTAGCGGGCGACGGTCGCCGTCTCGCGGCATTCGTGCGGTACGACGAGCGCCATGCCGCCGTCCGGTTTCGACAGCAGCTGGCTGTTGAACAGATAGCTGGCGACGGCATCGGCGACGGGGACAACGCCCGTGTCCACGCGCACGGCGCGCAAGTCGGTGCCGGTGACGCCCAGCGCACGGCGGAGCAGCTCCAGCGTGGCCGCTTCGTCGGCGAACGCCTGTTCGTGGTAGAACAGCACGTTGCCGTTGCCGACCGCGATCACGTCGTTATGAAACACGCCCTGGTCGATCACGGCCGGATTCTGCGACGCGAACACGGTGCGTGCCGCGTCGAGGCCGTGCAGGCGGGCGACGGCCTGCGACGCTTCCAGCGTCTGGCGGGCCGGGTATTTCACAGGTGCCGGTGCGGACGGGTCGAATTCGACGCGGCCATAGACAAAGAACTCGACGCCGGACGCGCCGTGGGCGCTGGCGAAGCGCGTGTGGTTGGCGGCACCTTCGTCGCCGAACGCGGGCGTCGACGGCAGCGGGTCGTGCACGACGAAGCGGTCCGGGTTCGCGAACAGCGCGCGCAGGGTGCGCGTCGCCTGCACGTGCTCTTCCGCGCGGTGCAGTTTATTGTTCAGGTTCGCGGCCGTGAAGTGCACGCGGCCGTCCGCCGTGTCGGCCGACGGGCTGACGGTGGCGGCGTTCGCCGTCCACATCGGCGATGCGGAATAGGCGCAGGCCAGGATCACGGGCGATTCGCGGTACGCCTGCGCCAGCACGTCGGCGTCCGTGCCGGAAAAGCCGAGGCGGCGCAGCAGGCGGAAATTCGGGCGTGCCTGCGGCGGCAGCAGGCCTTGCGCGAAGCCGCGCGCGGCCAGAGACCGCATCTTGGCAAGGCCCTGCAGCGCGGCCTGGCGCGGGTTCGACGCGCTCCTGACGTTGTTGAACGAGGCGACGTTGCCGAACGAAAGGCCGGCGTAGTTGTGCGACGGGCCCACGAGGCCGTCGAAGTTGAATTCGCGTGCGTTGCGCATATCGTTCAGAAGGTAAGGCCGGGCGACAGCTTGGCCGGCATGTCCAGTTCAGGGGTTTCGATGGAGGCGACCGGGTACGCGCAGTAGTCGGCCGCGTAATAGGCGCTCGGACGGTGGTTGCCGGACTTGCCCACGCCGCCGAACGGCGCGGAGCTGGCGGCGCCCGTCGTCGGACGGTTCCAGTTGACGACACCCGCACGCGCCTTGATCGCGAAGCGCTTCCACAGGTCTTCCGACGGCGAGAGGAGTGCCGCGGCGAGACCGAATTCCGTGGCGTTGGCGGCCGCGATGGCGCGGTCGAAATCTGCCACGCGGATCACTTGCAGCAGCGGTCCGAACCACTCTTCGTCCGGGATGCCTTTCGCATCGGTGACGTCGACGATGCCCGCGGTGACGAAGCCCGCGTTCGGGTCGAGCTGGCGCATCCGGAGCAGGACTTTACCGCCCTGCGCTTCCATCATGTCCTGCGCCTGCACGAGGCGGTGCGCGACGGCGGCCGACACGACGGGGCCCATGAACGGCTGCGGCTCGGCATTCGACGGACCGACCGCGAGCTTGCTTGCGACTGCCACGAGGCGGGCTATGAACGCCTGGCCTTGCGGCGTATCCTGCACGATCAGGCGGCGCGCGCACGTGCAGCGCTGGCCGGCCGAGATGAACGCGGACATGACGGCGTGGTGCACGGCCGCGTCGCGCATTTTCTCGTCCTTCTGTACGTCCCACACGACGAGCGGGTTGTTGCCGCCCATTTCCAGCGCCAGCATCTTGCCCGGCTGGCCGCCGAACTGTTTATGCAGCGCGACACCCGTCTGGCTGCTGCCGGTGAACAGGATGCCGTCCACGTCCGGGTGCTGCGACAGCGCGACGCCGGTCGCGCGGCCGCCGTTCACGAGGTTCAGCACGCCCTTGGGCAGGCCAGCCTGTTCCCACAGCTGCACGGTACGCACAGCCGTGCGCGGCGCGTATTCGCTCGGCTTGAACACGAGCGTGTTCCCCGCGATCAGCGCCGGCACGATGTGACCGTTCGGCAGGTGGCCGGGAAAGTTATAGGGGCCGAACACGCCGAACACGCCGTGCGGACGGTGACGCAGCACGGCATTGCCGTCGGCGACCTTGGCGGCCGTCTCGCCCGTGCGCGCGGCATGCGACTGCACGGAGATGTCGACCTTGTTCGCCATCGTCGTCACTTCCGTGCGGGCTTCCCACAACGGCTTGCCCACTTCCTCGGCGATGATCGCGGCCAGTTCCTCGTTGTGCTCCTTCAGGAGGTCGCGGAAGCGCTGGCAGATGGCGATGCGTTGTTCGAGCGGCGTCAGCGCCCAGTCTTCGAACGCGGCGCGCGCGGCTTTCACGGCGCGGTCCACATCCTCTGCGGTGGATTCGTTGCTGGTCCAGGTCTGGCGGCCGGTGGACGGGTCGATCGTGTCGAGCGGCGGACCGGAGCCGGTCAGCCATGCGCCGCCGATGTAGTTAGAAACGTTAGCCATTGTTCTTCCTTACGTTGAGGGCCAGCGAGCGGATCGGATCGCCCGGCTGGCAATGCAGCAGTTGGAGTTCGCGCACGGATAGCGCGACTTTGCGGCCGCCGTCGCAGGCCTGGGTAAGGACCATGCGAAAATCGTCGAGCTTCGTGTTGGAGACGAGCGTGACTTCGCACTCGCCTTCCGGTTGGCCTTCCTCGGCCGTCGTCAGCACGCTGTCGCGCACGGCGCGCAGCTCGGCCACGCGGCCCTGCAGCACGGGGCCCGCGTCGAAGATGTCGACGTAGCCCTCGTAGTGCATGCCTTCCTGCTCCAGCAGTTTTCTCGCCGGGAGCGTGGAGCGGTGCACCTGGCCGATCACGGCCTGCGCATCTTCCGGCAGGTACGCCACGTACAGCGGCTGGCGCGGCATCAGCTCGGCGATGAACGACTTCTTGCCCAGCGCCGTGAGGCCGTCGACGTGGTTGAAATCCATCTTGAAGAAGTGGCGGCCCAGGCCTTCGTAGAACGGCGACGTGCCGTCTTCCGCCTGGTAGCCGCGCATCTCCGCGATGATCTTTTCCGTGAACAGGTGCTGGAACTGGGCCATGAACAGGAAGCGGC
>CBIHOW010000039.1:0-54186 GCA_966211695.1 uncultured Massilia sp.
GCGTCTCGCCCGGATCGGCCAGCACCTGCTTGGCCACGCCGTAGCGGATCTTGATCTCTTCCGCCTCGCCCGTCGGCGTGCGCAGCGCCATCGCGATGTCGCTCGTGATCTGGTCGCCGGCGATGGGGATCACGGCCGTGTGGCGGATCGCGCCGTCGCTGAAGACCGCGATGTCGGTGGTGCCGCCGCCGATGTCGATCAGCACGACGCCCAGTTCCTTCTCGTCGTTCGTCAGCACGGAATCGGCCGACGCCATCGGCTGCAGGATCAGGTCCGAGACCTCGAGGCCGCAGCGGCGCACGCACTTTACAATATTCTGGACCGCGGACACCGCACCGGTGACGATGTGCACGCGCACCTCGAGGCGGATGCCGCTCATGCCGATCGGCTCGCGCACGTCTTCCTGGTTGTCGACGATGAATTCCTGCGGCACCGTGTGCAGCAGCTGCTGGTCGGTCGGGATGTTCACGGCCTTCGCCGTCTCGATCACGCGCGCCACGTCCGTGGCCGTCACTTCCTTGTCCTTGATCGCGACCATGCCGCTCGAGTTGAACGAGCGGATATGGCTGCCGGCGATCCCCGCGTACACGTTACGGATCTTGCAGTCGGCCATCAGCTCGGCTTCCTCGAGCGCGCGCTGGATGGATTCGACGGTCGCTTCGATGTTGACGACAACGCCCTTCTTCAAACCCTTGGATTCGTGCTGGCCCAGTCCGATCACCTCGTGGCGCCCATCGGCCATCACCTCGGCCACCACCGCCACCACCTTCGAGGTACCGATGTCGAGGCCGACGATCAGGTTCTTCGCGTCTTTTGTCATGTTTGCTGTCGCCTGCTTAAATTAGATCTGCTTTGTAGTTTTGGTATTTGTTTTTTTCTTCACTGCCGCCTTCACGGGCTTGGTCGCATCCGCCGGCACGGTCAATGCCGCCGAGGACAGCGCCAGACCGTTCGGATAGCGCATGTCGATCGTATCGATGCGCCCCTCCTGCAGTCTAGCCACCAGCTGGGGGTAAATGCTCACCAGCCGCTGCACGCGCCCGTGCAGCGTGTCCTTGTCCTTCTCGCGCCCCAGCTCCACGCTCATGCCGTTGTTCAGCCGGACCGTCCAGGCGTAGCGGTTCGACAGGCTGATCGACTCCGGCGTCAGGCGGATCGGCGCGAACCAGCCGCGCAGTTCCGCGAAGCGCGTGAGCACTTCCTTCTCGCTGCCGGCGGGACCGTCGAACGCAGGCAGTGCGTGGTCCTCGTCGGCCTCGGCCAGGTTGGCCGTGAACACGTCGCCCTTCACCGACAACAGCTTGCCGTCCTCGCCCCACGTGCCCAGCGCCTCGTGCTCTTCCACCTGCACGATCAGCTGGTTCGGCCATTCGCGGCGCACGCTGGCCTTGCGCACCCACGGCACGGCCTCGAAGGTGGTGCGTACCTGTTCCAGGTCGGTCGTGAAGAAGTTACCGCTGATCTTCCCGAGCACCCCGTTACGCACCGTCAGCTCGTTCACGTGCTGCAGGTCCAGCCCGTACATGCTCTCGACCCGCACCGCGCGCAAGGTGAACATCGGGCGCTGCGACAGCCACCACAATCCCGACGCCACGCACGCGAGCGCCACCAGCGCGGTGAGCGCGCTGGCGGTTGCGTTCAGAGCTCGCACGTCATGCCACATCTTTGCTTCCTTATCCCTTCTTGACCTGGCCTGACTTCAGGCTCGCCGAACGCAGGATGTCCACGCACAGGTCTTCGTAGCTCGTGCCTTCCGCACGCGCCGCCATCGGCACGAGCGAGTGCGTCGTCATGCCCGGCGACGTGTTCACCTCCAGCAGGAACGGCTGGTTGTCCGACTCGCGCAGCAGCACGTCGATGCGGCTCCAGCCTTCGCAGCCGAGCGCACGGTACGCGTTCACCACGTGCGCCTGGATCGCCTGCGTCGTCGCCGCGTCGAGCGGCGCCGGGCAGTGGTACTTCGTGTCGTCCGTGAAGTACTTGTTCTGGTAGTCGTAATTGCCCTCGGGCGCGACGATCTCCACGATCGGCAGCGCGCGCGCGGTCGGGCCGCTGCCCAGCACCGGCACGGAGAACTCGCGGCCCTGGATGAACTGCTCGACCAGCACCACCTTGTCGTACTGGCGCGCCAGGTCGACGGCGGCCTGCAGGCCGGCCGCATCGACCACCTTCGTGATGCCGATGGTGGAACCTTCCAGCGGCGGCTTGACGATCAGCGGCAGGCCCAGTTCGGCCACGATGGCATCGGCGTCGACGGCCGCACCGGCCGCGATGGTGATGTACTTCGGCGTCGGCACGCCGGCGGCCAGCCACACGATCTTGGTCGTGACCTTGTCCATGCCGACGCTTGATGCCATCACGCCGCTGCCCGTGTACGGGATGCCCAGCAGTTCCAGCGCGCCCTGCAGGGTGCCGTCCTCGCCGTAGCGGCCGTGCAGCGCGATGAACACGCGGTCGAATTTTTCGGCCGCCAGTTCGGCCAGCGAGCGCTCGGCCGGGTCGAACGCATGCGCGTCGATGCCCTTCGATTGCAGCGCCTGCAGCACGCCGCTGCCCGAGATCAGCGAAATCTCGCGCTCGGCGGACCGGCCGCCGAACAATACCCCGACCTTGCCCAGGGCTTTTGCGTCGGTTTCAGAAATACTCACGATGCTACCTTTTGATTCGATGTCAGTTGATGGGGGACGCCGCCGATGGAGCCGGCGCCCATGGTGAGCACGACGTCGCCGTCGCGCGCCACCTTGAGGATCGTCGCCGGCATATCGGCGATCGCTTCCACGAAAATCGGTTCGACCTGGCCACCCGCGCGCAGCGCACGCGCGAGCGCGCGGCCGTCTGCCGCCACGATCGGCGCCTCGCCGGCCGGATAGACTTCCGCCAGCAGCAGCACGTCCGGCGCGGCCAGCACCTTCACGAAGTCCTCGAACAAGTCGCGGGTGCGGGAATAGCGGTGCGGCTGGAACGCCAGCACGAGGCGGCGGCCCGGGTAGGCGGCGCGCGCGGCGGCCAGCGTGACCTGCGCTTCCACCGGGTGGTGGCCGTAGTCGTCGACCAGGGTGAAGCTGCCGCCCGACGGGAGCTCGATCTCGCCGTAGCGCGTGAAGCGCCGGCCCACGCCGTTGAATTCGCGCAGGCCCTGCGCCGTCGCCTCGTCCGGCACGCCGATCTCGCGCGCGATGGCGATGGCGGAGCACGCGTTCAGCACGTTGTGCATGCCGGGCTGGTTCAGCACGAAGTCGGTGTCCGGATAGCCCTGCTGGCGCACGGTGAAATGCATCTGGATGCCGACGGCACGCGCGTTCAGGGCGCGCACTTCGGCGTCTTCCGAGAAGCCGTAGGTCGTCACGGGCTTGGTCACCTGCGGCAGGATGGCGCGCACGTTCGCATCGTCGATGCACATCATGGCGCGGCCGTAGAACGGCAGGCGGTGCGTGAAGTTGACGAACGCGCCCTTCAGCTTCTCGAAGTCGTGCTCGTACGTGTCCATGTGGTCGGCGTCGATGTTGGTGATCACCTCGATCATCGGCGACAGGTTCAGGAACGACGCATCCGATTCGTCCGCCTCGGCCACGATGTAGTCGCCCGTGCCCAGCTTCGCGTTGGCGCCCGCGCTGTTCAGGCGGCCGCCGATGACGAACGTCGGATCGAGGCCGCCCTGCGCGAGCACGGACGCGACGAGGCTCGTCGTCGTCGTCTTGCCGTGCGTGCCGGCGATGGCGATGCCGCGCTTCAGGCGCATCAGCTCACCCAGCATGATCGCGCGCGGCACGATGGGGACTTTCGCGGCGCGCGCGGCGACGACTTCCGGATTCGCTTCGTTGACGGCGGTCGACGTGACGACGGCGTCCGCGCCCGCGATGTTCTGCGCCGCGTGGCCGATGCGCACGTCCGCGCCCAGCTGCTGCAGGCGCTGGCTGGCCGCGTTCGACGCGAGGTCCGAGCCCGACACCTTATAGCCGAGGTTCAGCAGCACTTCCGCGATGCCGCTCATGCCGCTGCCGCCGATGCCGACGAAGTGAATGTGTTTGATCTTGTGTTTCATTGTCCGCCGTTCGCCAGTGTTTCAAGTACCTGCGCGATCGCCGCATTGGCGTCGCGCCGTCCCACCGCCTGCGCCGCCTCGGCCATCGCCAGGCAGTCGTCGCGCGTGGTGGTTTGCAGCAGCTGCGCCAGCCGCTGCGGATTCAGTTCGCCTTGCGGCAGGTGCACGGCCGCCTTCTGCCCCGCCATCCAGATCGCGTTGTCGCGCTGGTGGCTCGTCGTGCTGGCGACGAACGGCACGAGCACGCTCGCGACGCCGGCCGCCGTCAGTTCCGACACGGTGATGGCGCCGGCGCGGCAGATCACGAGGTCCGCGTTCGCGTATTCCGCCGCCATGTCGTCGATGAAGTCGACCACGTTCGCCTTCACGCCCGCCTGGGCATACGCGGCACGCAGCGCATCGATGTTCTTCTTGCCCGACTGGTGGGTGACCGTCGGCCGCAGCCCTTCCGGGATCAGCGCCAGCGCGGCGGGCACGCTGTCGTTCAGCACCTTCGCACCCAGGCTGCCGCCCACGACGAGGAGGTTCAGCGGACCGGAACGGCCCGCGAAACGGTGGCCCGGCGACGGCATCTCGAGGATTTCCTTGCGCACCGGGTTGCCGGTGACGACGGCTTTACCGGCCGCCTTGCCGAAATCGGCCGGGAAGCCGAACAGCACGCGCTGCGCCAGCGGGGTCAGGGTCTTGTTCGACAGGAGCAGGGCCGCATCCGCGTTCACGAGTGCCAGCGGAATGCCGCGCGAGCGCGCCATCATCCCGCCCGGCACCGTCACGTAGCCGCCCATGCCCAGCACGACGTCAGGCTTGCGGAGTGCCAGGTACTTGCGGATTGATGCGAAGCTGGCGACGAGCTTGAACGCGCCCGACACCGTGTGCGCCAGCCCCTTGCCGCGCATGCCGGCGAAGTCGATCGAGTCCATCGGGATGCCGTGCTTCGGCACGATGTCCTTTTCCATGCCGTGCTGCGTGCCGAGCCACGAGACTTCCCAGCCGCGCTCGCGCATCGATTGCGCAATGGCGATGCCGGGGAAGATGTGGCCGCCCGTGCCGGCGGCCATGATCATCAGCTTCTTTGTCATTGGCGGCCTCCCCGCATCCGTACCCGGTTTTCGTAGTCGATGCGCAAAAGGATCGCGAGACCGACGCAGTTGAACAGCACGCCCGAACCGCCGTAGCTCATCAGCGGCAACGTGAGGCCCTTGGTGGGCAGCAGGCCCAGGTTCACGCCCATGTTGATGAACACCTGCACGCCGATCCAGATGCCGATGCCTTTCGCGGCGAGGCCGGCGAAGTGCTGTTCCAGCGCGATGGCCTGG
The DNA here is from genome assembly GCA_966211695.1 of uncultured Massilia sp. Classification (GTDB taxonomy): domain Bacteria; phylum Pseudomonadota; class Gammaproteobacteria; order Burkholderiales; family Burkholderiaceae_D; genus Telluria. Next base: position 5,359 of record CBIHOW010000039.1, read on the forward strand.
CGGCCGATGTCGAAGGCGCGCTTGACGAGCCAGTAGAACAGGCCGATCACGACGAGCACGCCGACGAGACCCAGTTCCTCGCCGATGACGGCCATGATGAAGTCCGTGTGCGCTTCCGGCAGGTAATGCAGCTTTTCGACGGAACCGCCCAGGCCCACGCCGAAGAACTCGCCGCGGCCGAATGCGATCAGCGAGTGCGTCAGCTGGTACGCCTTGTCCAGCGCATTGCCCTCTTCCCACGGGTTCATGTACGCGAACATGCGCGCGCGGCGGAACGGCGACAGCGCGATGATGGTCGAGAACACGAGGACGAGGATGGCGCCGATGCCGCCGAACCAGATCATGTTGAAGCCGCCCAGGAACAGGATGCCCATCGAGATGCAGACGACGACGCCGAACGCGCCCAGGTCGGGCTCCAGCATCAGGAGCGCGCCGACGAGCGCCATCGCGGCGGCCATCGGCATGAAGCCTTTCGTCAGCTTGTGCATGTACTGCTGCTTGCGCACCGTGAAGTCGGCCGCGTACAGCACCGACACGACCTTCATGATCTCGGACGGCTGCAGGTTGAAGATCTTCAGCGACAGCCAGCGACGCGCGCCGTTGACGACCACGCCGACGCCGGGAATCAGCACCAGCGCCAGCAGGACCAGTGTCGCGACGAACATCAGCGGCGCGAAGCGCTGCCATGTCGCGACGGGGATGCGAAACGTGAACAGGGCCGCCACCATCGAGATCGCGATGAACATGGCCTGGCGCACCAGGAAGTAATTGTTCTTGCCGGCCAGGTAGGCGAACTTGGGCGAATCCGGGAGCGCGATCGATGCCGAATACACCATCACCATCCCGAACAGCATCAGCAGCACGACGACCCACACGAGCGGCTGGTCGTATTCCATCATGCGCGACGGCCGTGCGCGCGTCGCGATCGTCGCGTCGCTGGAACTTCCGCCGAACTTGAAGGGAATCTGGAAAGCCATCAGATCTCCTGCCCCTTCTCGAGCGCGATGTCGCGCACGGCGTCGACGAACACCTGCGCGCGGTGCGCGTAATTGGTGAACATGTCCAGGCTCGCGCACGCGGGCGACAGCAGCACGACGTCACCGGATTTCGCGAGGCCGCTCGCGCGGCGCACGGCTTCCGGCAATCCCGGCAGCTCGAAGCACGGCACGCCGGTGGGCGCCAGCGCGGCGCCGATGGCGGGGCCGTCGCGGCCGATCAGCAGCACGGCGCGCACGTAGCGCGAGCACGGCCCGGCGAGCGGACTGAAATCCTGGCCCTTGCCGTCGCCGCCCGCGATCAGCAGGATCTGGCGGTCCGTCTCGCCGAACGTTTTACCAAGACCCTCCAGCGCCGCGACGGTGGCGCCCACGTTCGTGCCCTTGGAATCGTCGTAGTACTCGACGTTGTCGATACTGGTGATGAGCTCGACGCGGTGCGGCTCGCCCTGGTATTCGCGCAGGCCGTGCAGCAGCGGCGCCAGCGGCAAGCCGACGGACCGGCACAGCGCCAGCGCGGCCAGCGCGTTCGACGCGTTGTGCAGGCCACGGATGCGCAGCGCGTCGGCGGGCATCAGGCGGTTGACGATGACGTCGACGGGTTCGGCCGGCTCGTTCTTCTTTTTCTTCTTCTCGGGTTCTTCGGCCGGATTGGCATTCGCGAGCCACAGCACACCGCGCTCGTTCACGAGGCCGAAGCTGCCCGGCGCATCCGGTTCGCCGGTACCGAACGTGGTGATCGTCGCGCCCGGCGCCGTCATGCCCATCACGGTCGCGTCGTCGCGGTTCAGCACGCGGACGGTATCCGCGCCGAAGATGCGCGCCTTGTCCGCGGCATAGGCGGCCATGCTGCCGTGCCAGTCGAGGTGGTCCTGCGTGATGTTCAGCACCGTCGCGGCGTCCGGGTTCAGGCTGTACGTCGTGTGCAGCTGGAAGCTGGAGAGTTCCAGCACCCAGGCCTGCGGGAGCTCATTGGCATCGATCACCTCGCGCAGTACGTCCAGCGCGGCGGGGCTGATGTTGCCGGCGACCTTCGTCGTGAGGCCGGCACGGCGGCACAGCAGGCCGGTAAGGCTCGTCACCGTCGTCTTGCCGTTCGTGCCCGTGATGGCGATGACTTTCGGGGCATACCCCTGCTCGGCCTTCAGGTTCGACAATGCCTGCGCGAACAGTTCGATCTCGCCCCACAGCGGCACGTGACGTGCGGCGGCGGCCGGCGCGATCTCCGCGAGTTCGCGGTCCGGCGCCAGGCCGGGGCTGACGGCCACGAAGTCCACGCCGTCCAGCAGGCCGGCCGCGAACGGGCCGGCGACGAAGTCCGCATCCGGCACCGCTGCACGCAGCGCGGGCAGGCGTGCCGGCTCGGCGCGGGTGTCGGCCACGCGCACGCTGCTGCCTGCGCGCGCGAGCCACAGCGCCATCGCCAGGCCCGATTCGCCGAGCCCCAGTACCAGTGCGGTTTTGCCTTCGTAGTTCATATCAGCGCAGTTTCAGGGTGGAGATGCCGATCAGGACGAGGATCATCGTCACGATCCAGAAGCGCACGACGACCTTGGTTTCCTTCCAGCCCTTTTGTTCGAAATGGTGGTGCAGCGGCGCCATCAGGAACACGCGGCGCCCCTGGCCGTACTTCTTTTTCGTGTACTTGAACCAGCCGACCTGGATGATCACGGACAGCGTCTCGGCGACGAACACGCCGCCCATGATGAACAGGACGATCTCCTGGCGCACGATGACGGCGATGGTGCCGAGCGCGCCGCCCAGCGCCAGCGCGCCCACGTCGCCCATGAACATCTGCGCGGGGTGCGCGTTATACCAGAGGAAGGCCAGGCCCGCGCCCGCCATCGCGCCGCAGAAGATCAGCAGTTCGCCGGCGCCCGGAATGTGCGGGATGAACAGGTAGCGCGAATACGTCGCGTTACCGGTGAGATAAGCGAACAGGCCCAGCGCGCCGCCCACCATCACGGTCGGCATGATGGCGAGGCCGTCCAGGCCGTCGGTGAAGTTGACGGCGTTCGAGGCGCCCACGATCACGCAATAGGTCAGCGCGATGAAGCCCCACACGCCCAGCGGATAGCTGATGGTCTTGAAGAACGGGACGATCAGGTCGGCCTTCGGCGGCAGGTCCATCGAGAAGCCGGACTGCACCCACGCGAAGAACAGCTGCCACACTTCCCACGGCGTCGCGGCCGACACGGAGAACGCGAGGTACAGCGACGACGTGATGCCGATCAGCGACATCCAGAAGTATTTTTCGCCCGAGCGCATGCCCTCGGGGTCCTTGTAGACGACCTTGCGGTAGTCGTCGACCCAGCCGATGGCGCCGAAGCCGAGCGTGACGACGAGGACGGGCCAGATCAGGCGGTTCGAGAGGTCGCACCACAGCAGCGTCGAGACGCCGATGGCGATCAGCACGAGCACGCCGCCCATGGTCGGGGTGCCGTGCTTGGACAGGTGGGTCTGCGGACCGTACGTGCGCACGGCCTGGCCGACCTTCATCTCGGTGAGCTTGCGGATCACGGCCGGGCCGCACAGCATGCCGATGCTGATCGCGGTGATGGTCGCGAAGACGGCGCGGAACGTGATGTAGTTAAAAACGCGCAGCGGACCGATATAGTCCTGAAAATATTGTGCGAGCCAAAGCAGCATAAGTCTAGTGGGCTTCCTTGCCGGTGTTGGTTGATGCGGTCAGGTGTTGGACCACGCGTTCCATCTTCATGAAGCGCGAGCCCTTCACCAACACAGTTGCGTCAGATTTGCTGCCCAGTTTTTGATCCAGTGCTGCCAATAATTCGTCGAACTGCTCGTAGTGTTGCGCTCCCGATCCGGTCATGTGGCGAGCCAGGTCGCCGGTCGCGAGCACGGTGTCGATGCCGCGACTTGCGGCATACGCACCGATTTCCTGGTGAAACTCAGGTCCTTGCGTGCCAACCTCGCCCATGTCGCCCAGCACGAGGACGCGCGGCGACGGGTATTGCGCGAGCACGTCGATGGCGGCGCGCACGGAGTCGGGGTTGGCGTTGTACGTATCGTCGATGACGGTGGCGCCGCATGCGGCCTGCTTGCGCTGCAGGCGGCCGCTGACGGGCGCGAACGCTTCCAGGCCGCGCACGATGGCCTCGACGGGGATGCCGGCCGCGAGTGCGCAGGCGGTGGCGGCCAGGGCGTTGCGGACGTTGTGGACACCCGCGGCGGCCAGCTTGATCGCAAAGCGTTCGACGCCCGCGGTGACGGCGAGTTCGCTGCCGAATGCGGTCACGGTATGGGCCGCGCGCACGTCGCAGGCGTCGGAAAGGCCGAACGTCAACACCTTGCGCTCGCCCGCCAGCCCGCGCCACAGGTCGGTGTATTCGTCATCGCCCGGGAACACGGCCACGCCGTCCGCCGGCAGCGCCTGCAGCACGGCGCCGTTCTCGCGCGCCACCGCTTCCACGGTGTGCATGAATTCCTGGTGCTCGCGCTGCGCGTTGTTGACGAGGGCGACGGTCGGCTCGGCGATGGCGGCCAGGCGCGCGATCTCGCCCGGGTGGTTCATGCCCAGTTCCACGACGGCGGCCTTGTGCGCGTCGGTGAGGCGCGTCACGGTCAGCGGCACGCCGATCTCGTTGTTCAAGTTGCCCTGCGTGGCCAGGCGGCCTTCCGCGCCATGGGCCGCCACGAGTATGGCCGAGATCATTTCCTTGACCGTCGTCTTGCCGTTGCTGCCCGTGACGCCGATGACGGGAATGGCGAAGCGGCGGCGCCAGAAGTTGCCGATGCGGCCCAACGCGGCGAGCGTGTCGGGCACGACGATGGCCGGCAGCGGATAGCGTTCGGGCAGGTGCTCGACGACGACGGCCGCCACCGGCTTGTCCGCGAGCTGGCCGAGGAAGTCGTGGGCATCGAAGCGTTCGCCGCGCAGGGCGACGAACAGCGACCCCGGCATCACCTGCCGGCTGTCGGTCGACACGCCCTGGAAGTACGCGTCGCGCGTGACGCGCGCGCCTTCGATCGATGCCAGCACTTGTTCCAGCGAGCCACGAATCATCAGACAGTCCTCATCATGGTGAGCCGCGCGGTCAGCGCCAGCGCGGCATGGTCGGCGTCGGAAAACGGAATCTTCCGGCCCTTGATTTCCTGGTACGGCTCATGGCCCTTCCCCGCCAGCAGGATCACGTCCGGCTTGGCGGCATGCTTCACGGCCGACAGGATCGCGGCCGCGCGGTCCTCGATGGCCTGGTGCGTCGACGTCGGGTGGTGCGGGTCCATGCCGGCCACGATCTGCTCGATGATGGCGCGCGGTTCTTCGCTCCTCGGGTTGTCGCTCGTGACGAGCACGTGCTCGGCCATCTGGGCAATCCGTCCCATCTGCGGACGCTTGCCCGGATCGCGGTCGCCGCCGCAGCCGAACACGCACCACAGCTCACCGCCCCGTTCCTGCGCGACCTGGCGCAGCGCTTCGAGCGTCTTTTCCAGCGCGTCCGGCGTGTGCGCGTAGTCGATCACGACCATCGGCGCATCCTGGCCGCCGAGCTGCTGCATGCGGCCCGGCGCGGGCACGAGCGCCTCGACGGCGTCGAGCGCGGCGCGCAATTCGACGCCTTTCGCCAGCAGCGCGCCCAGCACGGCCAGCACGTTGCTCGCGTTGAAGTGGCCGACCATGTGCGTGCGCGCGACGGCGCTGCCGTACGGCGACTCGATGTGGAATTCGCTGCCGTTCGGACGGCTGCGCAGGTTCGAGGCGCGCAGCACGGCGACGCCGTCCAGCACGGGTTGTTCATGCACCGCGCGCAGCGTGTAGCCGATGACGGCCACTTCAGGCCGCGCCGAACGCAGGTGCTGCGCGATGCGCACGCCGGCGGCGTCGTCCAGGTTGACGACGGCCGTTTTGAGGCCAGGCCAGTCGAACAGCTGGCGCTTCGCCGCTTCGTACGACGCCATGTCGCCGTGGTAGTCGAGGTGGTCGCGCGTGAGGTTCGTGAACACGGCCACGTCGAAATGCATGCCGGCCGTACGGTGCTCGACGAGGCCGATCGACGACACCTCGATCGCGAGCGACGTCGCGCCCGCGTCGCGCAGCCTTGCCAGTTCCGTCGCGAGCAGCACGGCATCCGGCGTCGTGTAGCCGGTCGCGTCGAATTCCGGTTCCGCGCGGCCGCGTGCGAGGCCTACGCCCAGTGTGCCGATGACGGCCGCCGTTTCATTGAGGTGCGCGAGCGCCTGCGCGGTCCACAGCGCGCACGACGTCTTGCCGTTCGTGCCCGTGACGCCGACGGTGAACATCGCGGCATCCGGGGCGCCGTAGTACGCATGCGCGATCGGGCCGGCGTTCTTTTTCAGGTCGGCGACGGCGAGATGGGGAACGTCCAGGGTCGCGTCGAATGCGAAATCGCGGTCGTCGAACACGACGGCAGCGGCACCGTTCTCGATCGCGGAGCGGATGAAGCGGCGGCCGTCGGCGGCTTCGCCCGGATAGGCGAAGAACACGTCGCCGCTGCGCACGCGGCGCGAATCGGAAACGAGACGGCCGCCTGATGCGGCGGCCCGAATCCATTCGATGATTTTCGGCGTCTCGGCCATCAATTACTCTCCTCGAGTGGATGCTCTGGAATGATGATGTCGGTGACCGTGGAGTCGGGCGGCACGTTCGCGGCCCGTAGTGCATTCGCGGCCAGCGCCGCGAACGTCGGCGCCGCGACCGCGCCGCCGGTGTGGAACGGCCCCGACGGATCGTCGATCATCACGGCGATGACGAAGCGCGGATTGCTCATCGGCGCGATGCCGACGAAGTTGCCGACGTAGTGCGTCTGCGAATAGCGGCCGTTGATGACTTTCTGCGCCGTGCCGGTCTTGCCGCCGACGCGGTAGCCGGCCACCTGCGCCTGCGCCGCCGTGCCTTGCGGGCTCACGACGGATTCGACCATCGTGCGCATCTGCGCGGCCGCCTTCGCCGAGATGATCTGCTGGCCGACCGGCTTGTCGGTCACCTTCTGGAACGACAGCGGGATGACGTCGCCGTCGCGCGCGAAGATCAGCCACGCGTGCGCCAGCTGCAGCAGCGACATCGAGATGCCCTGGCCGAACGACATGTTGGCCTTGGCGACGATCGGCCACGATTTGTAGGGGCGCACGCGGCCGGCCGCGGCGCCCGGGAAACCGTAGCGCGGCGCCTGGCCGAAGCCGACCTTGGTGAACATCTCCCACATCTCCTGGGCCGACAGCAGCTCCGAGATCTTGGTCGTGCCGATGTTGGACGACTTCTGTATGATCGTGGTGACGTCGATGACGCCGTGCGGGTGCGTGTCGCGGATCGTGTGGCCGCCGGTCTGGTAGCGGCCGTTGCCCGTGTCGAACAGGGTGGTCGGCTTGATCAGGCCCTTGTCCAGCGCCAGCGCGACGGTGAACGGCTTCAGCGTGGAACCCGGCTCGAAGGTGTCGGTGATGACGCGGTTGCGCAGCTGCTCGCCCGTCAGGCGCGAGCGGTCGTTCGGGTTGTAGGTCGGCCAGTTGGTCAGCGCCAGCACCTCGCCCGTGTGCACGTCCAGCACGACGGCGGCGCCGGCCTTGGCGTGGAACTTCTCGACGGCGTCCTTGATGCTGTTGAAGGCGATGTACTGCAGCTTGGAGTCGACCGACAGCGTGATGTCCTTGCCGTCGTGCGGCTCGCGCGACAGGCCCACGTCCTCGACGATGCGGCCCAGGCGGTCCTTGATCACGCGCCGGCTGCCCGTCTGGCCCACGAGGTTCTTCTGCTGCGCGAGCTCGATGCCTTCCTGGCCCACGTCCTCCACGTTCGTGAAGCCGACGATGTGCGCCATCACCTCGCCCTGCGGGTAATAGCGCTTGTATTCCTTGCGCGTGTCGATGCCGTCGATGCCGAGCTTCTCGATCTTGGCGATGACGTCCATCTCCACCTGGCGCTTCAGGTAGACGAAGGTGCGGTCCGAGTCGAGTTTCTTCAGGAGGTCGGCCTCGGGCAGTTCGAGCAGCTGCGCCAGTTCGCGCAGCTTGGGACGCGGCGCATCCAGCACGTCCTCGGGGATCGCCCACACGGCCTTCACGGGCAGCGACGACGCCAGCACGATGCCGTTGCGGTCGAAGATCTTGCCGCGCGTGGCCGGCAGTTCGAGCGTGCGCTCGTAGCGGCTCGCGCCCTGCTTCTGCAGGAAGCGGTTGGAGACGCCCTGCAGCCACAGCGCGCGGCCGGCCAACGCGAGGAAGGCGGCGAACAGGACGAACAGGACGACGCGCGAGCGCCAGTCCGGCAGCCGCACGGCCAGCACGGGGCTCTTGGAAAACGCCACGCCCTTGGCGGCGGCGACGCGGGATCCGTTGGTGCCGGCCTTCATTTACCGCCTTCCGTCAGGTATTGGGTACGCGCCGGGGACAGCGGTGCCATGTCCAGCTGCTTGCGCGCGATCTGCTCGATGCGCTCGTTCTTGCCGAGGGTGGATTGGTCGAGCTGGAGCTGCGCCCAGTCGATCTCGAGCTGGCGCTGCTGCTGCACCAGCTTTTCCTGGTCGATGAACAGGTGGCGCGCCTGGTAGCGCGCGTTCACGACCGACAGCGCGCAGCCGACGAGGAGCGCGGTCAGCACGACGTTGATCTTGCCCGTCATGCTTCCGCTCCCAGCCGTTCGGCCACGCGCAGGACCGCCGAGCGGGCGCGCGGATTGGCGTCGACTTCCACGCCGGAGGGTTTCGTCTTGCTGATCAACTTCATCAAGGGCTTGGGCAAATCGGCGGCGCGGATCGGCAACCGGCGGTCCGGCTGCTCGACCTTGGCCTTCGACGCCAGGAACTGCTTGACCATGCGGTCTTCCAGCGAGTGGAAGCTGATCACCGACAGGCGAGCGCCGGGCTTCAGCAGTTCGAAGGCGGCGTTCAGACCTGCTTCAAGGTCCTCAAGCTCTTGATTGATGAAAATCCGGATAGCCTGAAAGGTGCGGGTTGCCGGATCCTTGCCTTTCTCCCGGGTTTTGACCGCGTTTGCCACGATTGCGGCAAGCTGTCGTGTGCTTGAAATTGGTTCGATTGCCCGGCCAGCAACAATCGCCTTTGCAATCTGAAAAGCAAACCGTTCTTCCCCATAATCCCGAATCACCTTTTCCAGTTGTTTCTCCGGCACTTCGGCCAGCCAGGCGGCGGCGGAAATGCCCCGTGTCGTATCCATCCGCATGTCCAGGGGACCATCGTTGCGGAAGCTGAACCCGCGGCTCGCATCGTCGACCTGGGGCGAGGAGATGCCCAGGTCCAGCAGGATGCCGTCGACCTGGTGCACGCCCCGTGCCGCCAGCGCTTCGCGCATCGTCGCGAAGCTGTCGTGCACGATCGAAAAGCGCGGATCGTTCATCTGTTCGGCCGTCGCGATCGCCTGGGGATCCTTGTCGAAACCGATCAGGCGCCCCTCGGGCGCCAGTTTCGACAGGATCAGCCGGCTATGACCGCCGCGGCCGAACGTGCCATCTATATAAGTGCCTGCCGTGCGCGCGCCTTCGAGGGCGAGTGCATCGACTGCTTCATCCAGCAGCACCGTACGATGCTGCAAACCGGGCACCGGCTGAGTCACATTCATGCGGCGCCTTAGAAGGAGAAATTGGAAAGGACATCGGGCATGCCGCCCGCGACGGCTTCGGCCTCGTTTTCTGCCAGCTTGGCGGCGTCCCAGATCTCGAAATGGGTCCCCATCCCGAGCATCATCACTTCCTTCTCCAAACCAACTGCATTGCGCAGCTCGGGCGAAATGAGCACCCGACCCGCGCTGTCCATCTCGACATCGCAGGCGTTCCCCAGGAAAATGCGTTGCCACGCCCGCGCCGACATCGGCCAGGCGGCGATCTGTTCGCGATGCTCTTCCCACACCGGGCGCGGGAAGAACAACAAGCAACCATGCGGGTGTTTCGTGAGCGTCATACGGCCTTCACATTGCTGCATCAAGGCGTCGCGATGCTTGGCCGGTATTGACATCCGTCCTTTGGCATCGAGGTTGATCGCTGACGCGCCCTGAAACACGTTGTACCTAGTTTTGGAGAGTTATCAGTCTGATTATTTTTAGGCGCCGGGAGACCCACCGATCTCCCACAAAACTACACTTTTTGCCACCGTTTCCCACTTTAGAGGAAGCGTTGTCTGTGGTCAAGCGAATTCACGTTTAGAAAACGGCGAAATTGCTAATGAAACCAATGACTTAGCGAACTTACTTGACGGAACCTCAAGTAAAAATGTCGAGCAAAATTAGGCACTTAGGTAAAACAATGCATGTGCTACCTCATCTGCACACATGTGTTTTACCTTTGATAAAGGACAAGGTCTGACTGTCGGTAGGTTGCTGTATGGCAACAGCCTCAACACGACAGCAACCGTGATTCGATGCGCTGGGGGTTAGAATGAAGGCGAGGCGATCACCCGGCCGTTTCCGGCTCGCTTGGCGGTTTTTTTCGGGGAGCCTCGTAGTATAAGTGAGTCCGTACTACCGTGCAGGAGAACGCCATGAGCATCACATTGGCCCGGAGCCGCGCTGTTTATGATCTCAATGAAGTACAGGGCGCGCTCGACCGTAGCCGCGGACGTTCGCCCGAGCTCGAAGCCTTTTATGAACGCATGCTCGAGACCGGCGCCGAACGTTTCGTCACTACCCCCTCTTCCACCGACGCCCTCGATCCCCTGTTCGAGGAGTGTCCCAACTTCGACGAAGTGCTGGACGACCTGGCCCGCTATCTTCGTTTGGCCCATGCCGGCGATAAAGGGTTCAACGTCATGCCAATCCTGCTGCTGGGCGGCCCGGGCGTGGGCAAGACCCATTTCGCCAAGCGGCTGGCGAAGGTCATGCACACGGACTGCGAGCTGATCAGCATGAACGCGCTGTCGGCCGGCTTCGTCATCACGGGCAGCTCGGCCAGCTGGCGCGGGGCCAAGTGCGGCAAGGTGGCCGAACGCCTCGTGCGCGGGCAGTTCGCAAACCCGGTGATCGTGCTGGACGAGGTGGAAAAGGCGACGGGCTCCTCGCAATCCGACCCGCTCGCGGCGCTGTATCAATTACTGGAACCGGAAACGGCCAGCGCGTTCCGCGACGAATTCATCGACGTCGACATCGACGCCTCGCAGATCTTCTGGGTGCTCACCGCGAACTCCACCGAAGGCATCCCGCATCCGCTGCTGAACCGGATGGCCGTCTACGAAGTCCCGGCGCCGACGCCGGAACAGGCGGCCGGCATCGCCCAGCGCATGTATGCCGGCCTGCTGCGCGAACTGAACCTGGCGGCGTTCGACCCGTTCCTCGCCGACGTCGTGCTGGACAAGCTGGCAGGCGTGTCGCCGCGCGATTTGCGCAAGACGCTATTGGATGGCCTCGGCTATGCGGTGGCGGATGGGCGGGCGCAGGTGAAGGTGGACGATATCCGCCTCAAGCCCACGCCGGGCAAGGGGCGGATCGGCTTCTAGCGATCAGAACTCTTCCCACTCGTCGCCCGCGCCGGCGCTGGCCAGGTGCCGGGCGCGCCGCGGCTCGGCAGGCGCCCTGGCCGGCGCGGCAGGTGTCTTCCGCACCGGCGGCGCGATGGCCGGCGCCGCCTGCTTCGGCTGCACGGCGGGGATCGGCGCAGCCCGCTCGTATGCACCGCCCAGCCTGAACACGGCAACGGTCTGCGACAGCTTGGCCGCCTGCTCCCGCAGCTGCTCGGACGCCGCGGCCGCTTCCTCGACCAGCGCGGCGTTCTGCTGCGTCGTCTGGTCCATCTGCGAAATCGCGAGCTGCACCTGCCCGATGCCTTCGGTCTGCTCCTGGCTGGCCGCGCTGATCTCGCCCATGATGTCCGCCACGCGACGGATGCTGTCGACCACGTCGCGCATCGTCGTCCCGGCCTGGTCGACCAGCCTGCTGCCCGCGTCCGCCTTCTGCACGGAGTTGTCGATCAGCGCCTTGATTTCCTTCGCGGCCGCCGCGCTGCGCTGGGCCAGGCTGCGCACTTCGGACGCCACCACGGCAAAGCCCCGCCCCTGCTCGCCGGCGCGCGCCGCTTCGACGGCCGCGTTCAGCGCCAGGATATTGGTCTGGAAAGCGATGCCGTCGATGACGGCGATGATGTCGACGATCTTGCGCGCCGATTCGTTGATCGCGCCCATGGTGTCGACCACTTCCGCCATCACCGCGCCGCCCTTCTCCGCGACTTCCGACGCGGACACGGCGAACTGGTTCGCCTGGCGCGCATTGTCCGCATTCTGTTTCACGGTCGACGTCAGTTCTTCCATCGACGACGCCGTCTCTTCCAGCGACGACGCCTGCTCCTCGGTGCGCGACGACAGGTCGGCGTTGCCGGACGCGATCTGCTGCGACGCGGACGCGATGGTCTCGGTGCCGCTGCGCACCTCGCCGACGATGCCCACCAGCGCGTCGTTCATGTCGCGCAGCGCCTGCAGCAGCTGGCCCGTCTCGTCCGCCGAGTGCACCTCGATGCGCGCGCCCAGGTCGCCGGTGGCCACGGTGCGGGCCACGTCGACGGCCTGGCGCAGCGGTCCCGTGATCGACCGCGTGATCCAGACGGCCACGATCGTACCGAGCACGAGCGCGATTGCCGCCAATCCCATCAGCCACGCGATGGTCGTCCGGTAGGTGTCCTCGGCATGGCGGCCGCTGTCGAGCACGCGCGCATCCTGCAGCTTGATCAAGTCGCGCACGGCGTCGAAGTAGTTGACCTGGTCCTTGCGCACCTGGGTCAACAGGAAGGTCGCGGCTTCCTGTTTTTTGCCGGCATCCATCAGGTCGAGAAAAGCCTGCTGCGACGCCCGATATACCTCCCGGGTATCCTGCACGACTTTCAGCTTGACTTTGCCCTCGTCGGATTTGATCAGCCCGGCCAGCTTGTCGAGATTGGCGGAGTTTTCCTGCCGGTTCTGGAGCACGGTCTGCCGTTCCCGCGCCACGTCCTCGGGTTTATCCCACAGCAGCATATTGCGCATGGCGCGGGCATTGCGATTCACGACATCGAGGCTTTCGTAAGCAAGGACCGTCTTCGGATAATCCTCCTCGACGATTCTCGACGTCCCTTCATTCAATAGCCGCAGGCTCGCGATGCCGAACCAGATGCACGCCGCCAGCAGGACGAGCAGCAGCGCAAATGCGCCGCCCAGCCGAGTACCGATTTTCCAGTTTTTGATATTCATTCCGTTTCCATTTTTCGAGACCGACGTTCAGAAATATGTGTCACAGCACCGGGGAAGCGATGACATCCTACGTGATTGCATCAGTGCATTGTTTGATGCCGATCCGGGCTCGCGAGCGCGTCATCCGGTTTGTGGATCGGTGCGCGCCTTTTTACGGCGGCGCTGGTCCGTGTCGGCGTCGGTGACCGCGGATGCATCGTCCACCCTGGCCCGCGCCCCCGGCCTGCCGCATGGTCTTTTTTCGCACGTGAACGCGCTCCAGTGGGTCTTGCACATCTTGGCGTTGCACTTTGAGCACGGCACGAGATCCTGGCTCATGCAATCTGCAGCGCCCGTGCATTGCACAGGCTTGCGCCTGGCCTTGACCGTGCGGCGTCCGCCCGCCTGTCCCCTGGGTGGCTTGTAGTCGTCGAAACTCGGCTTGTTGTCCGGGGTACCTGCGCCCCGGCTCTTTCGTAAGTCGTTCTTTTTATCCTTTAATCTGGCGTTCATGCCCGCGCCCAGGTCGGTGTACGTGGCGAGCGGGAGGGAACGCCGGATGGCCGCGTCGAACGGCGCCGCCGCCGCACCCGCGAGCAGCGTCCTGTCCTGGTACGTCTTGACGGCGAGCGCCTTGTCCTTCATGTAGCACACCGAAAAATAGGTGTTTTCCCAAATGATGATCACGATGTCGCCGGCATGGTCCACCTCGTCGCCGGCCTCGACCACATGGCTGACGTCGCGCGCGCCGTACGAAATCTCGATGCCGGTTGCATAGGTGTCGACGCTCTTGTCCTTGAGACGCTGGAGCACGTCCGCGTGCGGATGGTTGTAGCCATAGTGCGCGCCCTGGATGATCGCCACTTTCGCATTGGCCTTTCTCAGGAACGGTGTCGTCGTGGCCTTCTCCGAACCGTGGTGGCCGCATTTGATGATGTGAAGATTGTTGACATTCAGGTGGGCTTCCCTGTCCTCCAGGTCGCCGGCGGTGTAATAACGGATGCCGCCGGCGGACAGCACCCACGCGAGGCTGCTTTCATTGTTCATGCGCAAAGCTTCCAGATCCATTGCGCCCGCGCCCGTGGACAGCGACGTCATCGTGACGCCTTCGCCGAGGTCGATCGGCCCCCGCGGCGCACGGAACAGGAAGACCGGATCCTCGCCGTCCGGACGGTCCGACATGCAGGTTCCCCCGGAGCAGGTCCGCCTGCCCCCCTTGACCGCCGGTTCGTCCTCGTCCTCGTCGTCGTCGTCGCGCGCCGCGCGCTTGACCGCCGTCGACACGTTAATCCCGAGCATTTCTTGCACGATCTTCATGAGATCCCCGTCGGCCGCCTTGGTATCGGGATCCCGGCCACACTTCCTGCACGTGGTCGAATGCGCGGCCAGCATCAAATCGCGGGGACGCGCGGGCGTGACCACGGCGGCGTCCTGGAACTTCGCCCAGATGTCGCCCATGCCGTAGAAATGATCCCGGTCAAAATGACTGATGGAAATGTATTCGGGCCCGGTAGGACACATTTCCTTAGCGAGACGCAGCATCCGTCCCGGCGATGCGCCGAAGCCGGTATCGACGAACACATGCTTCCTGGGACCGACGATGATCGTCGCATCGCCGCCGCTGGTGTCCAGGTGATAGATGGCGACCAGCGGCTTGATGGGCGCGGCGACCGTCGTCGTGTTGCCGAGACTGGCGCTTGCAGTCGGGTTCTTTGCGATGTCGGCCCGCATGCGCATGATCAGGTTGTCGTCTTTCTTCTCCGCTGCCATCGATGGTTACCTCAAGACATATGAGCTTGCTGCAATGCCGCGCGCGTCGCGTCATCGGCATCGCCGGTTTCCGCCAGCCCGTGTTCATGCTGGAACATCAGCAGCGCGGCACGCGTGTCGGCGGCCAGGTCGCGCTCCGGATCGATGCGCAGGTAGCGCAGGTTGACCAGCCGTGCCTGCACGCCGCTGCCGGTGTCGATCGGGTCCATGTGGCCGAGGCGAAACACGTGGACCTCCTCATCGCCGTCGACCGTGAGGCACACCCGCGCCTGCGTCGCGTCGAGCGGCACGCCGACCCGGATGGCGCCGTCGCCGTCGGTCGTTCCCGTCTGGCGCGGCAGCACCTGGCCACGCGCGTTGTCGACGTCGCAGGCATACGGCAAGCCGGTGCGCGGCGCCATGGCGCTGTCCAGGAAGCGCACGCAAAACAGCGCCGGCACGCCCTTGCGCCTGAGGCGGTACGCCTGCCGGACCTGGGCCGCGACCGTGGCGCGGCGCGGCGCCGGCAGGTGGACGGTATCGCCCGGATAAAGAATGTCGCGGCTGGCGCGCTCGCTCCTGAGCGCGGCGTTTTCCGCGCATGTCCACAGGCGATCGGGCAAGTGGCCATACAGCTGGGCGATGCTGGAAATGGAATCGCCCTGCGCCACCGTGTGCGCCGCCGGGCGGGCGACGGGCGGCGGCGGGGCCTGCCAGGCGGCGTCGCCCGCGCTCGCGGCGGCACCGGCCGGGAGGGGACCCGATGCCACCAGTTCCCAGGCATCCTGATCGAGTTCGTACAGGGCCAGCGTGTGGCTGGCCGCCTGCAGGCCGTCGAAGCGGACCAGGCCCGCGGGGCCGGTCCTGTCGCGCAACACGGCATCGGGCCCGCGGCCCAGTTCGACGCCGATGTCGGCCAGCGGTTGGTCGTCCTCGCCCACCACCGTCACTTCGATCGCGTAGCGCCGCTGCAGCGGGCATGCCATGACGCTGTCGTCGGTGGCCTGGCCGGCACTTTGCTGCTGCGCGGCCTCATCGGCGGCCCTGAGTTGGTCTGCGGTCGGCATGGTCCGTCAATCCTTGTTGGGCAACAGTAAATCCGCATCGGCGTCGGTGTCGACGGACGCGGGCGCGGCCCCGTTGCGGCTTTGCGCGATCGCCTCGCGCTGCAGGCATTCCTCGACGAGCCGCTGCAGGCGCCGGCCCGGATTGTCCACGCTGCGGTCTTCCAGGATGGCGCGCATGAAGGCGTTCGCTTCGCGGCGCTCGAAGTCCCAGCCGTACAGGACGGCGAGGTTGAGGTAACGGCAGCAATCGCGCTCGGTGCGCAGGCCCAGCTCGTCCGCCCGGACCAGCGCCGCTTCCACGCGCCGTTGCAATTCCTGGTCGGCCAGCGCCCATAACTCGTCCCGGAACTGGTCGCGCAGCCAGGCGCACATGCGGTCGACGAAGCGCGTTCTTTGCGCGGCCGCGAACGCGGCCATCTGCGCCCGGGTGAAGACGATCATGGAGTCGCCCTCCCGGGCGGCGCCGCGCCGACGGCGCACAGCAGGGCCTGGAGCCGCGCGAACCGCGTCTCGTCGCTCTCGCCGGACGCCTGCGCATCCAGCGAAAACCCGTAGTACGGCAGGCGGTCCGCGCTGCCGTCCGTCACGTCCGGCAGGCGCGCGAACCCGGCCTGGCGCAGGGCGCCGAGCGAGCGTGTGTTCGCATCGAAGACGGGCCCGTAGAGATGGCGGATGCCGCACCGGATGGCCGCCCGCTTCAACAGGCGCAGCGCCGTGCCGCCATGGCCCTGCCCCTGGAACGGGCGCGCGATCCAGTAGTGGAACAGCGCGGCATTCCCGTGCCGCTCGATGGCGCAGACGCCGATCAGGCCGAACTCGGGATGCAGCAGCGCCAGCGCGAGGCTGTCCGGCCGTGCGGCCTGTTCCCGGATCCACTGGCGCGCGTCCCCGGCGCCGGCCAGCCGGGGCAGGCGCACGAGGCGCAGCAGCTCGGGATCGTCCTGGCGCGCCGCCAGGGCGTGCGCATGGTGCGGGCCCAGCAAGGTCGCGTACAGGGCGTGCGGCGCGGCGCGGTAGGCGAGCAGGCGTTCGCCGCCGAGCCGCGCGCGGCAGCGCCGGCGCCAGCGCGCCAGGGCCGTCGCCTGGCGCCGATAAGCCGGATTGTCCGGCGCCGCCGCCAGCGCCTCGTCCAGGCCGCGCTGCGCCGCCTCGTGGTCGGCCAGCTGCCAGTCGGCGATGGCGCGGTTGTACAGGGTGGCGTGGCAGGCGTCGGTTTCCAGCGACCGGGCGAAGCAGAACGCGGCAAAGGCCCACCAGTGCAGGCGTCCCGCCTGGACGCCGAGCGCGAACGCGGGGTCGGCACCGCCGTCGCCGCCCTGCGCGGCGATGGCTGCCCAGTTGGCGCGCACCGCGGCGAACCACTGGCGCTGGACGGCAGCCGGCGCCGACGGCAGGCGCCGCGTCAGCTGCGGCAACAGCGCGCCCACGGCGGTAGCGCTCCAGCCCGTGCGCTGCAGCGTCGCGAGCGCCTGCTCGAAACTCGCGGCCGTCTCCGCGCAAGCGCGGGGCGCCAGGTCGGCGGGGACGTCCAGCTCCCGCAAGCGCGGCCGCAGGACGCCGCCGCTTGCCTCGAGCGCGGCCCAGCCGCCCGCGCCGGTCTCCAGGACGATGCGGCGCAGCGGCCCGAGGATCCGGCACAGCTGTTCATCGCTGCCGATGCGCGCGACCGCCGCCAGCACGCGCGGGTCGTAGAAACGGAAGGCGAGCAGCCGGCCGTCTTCGGTCGCAACGCGCAGCAGCTTCTTGAAATGCCGGCGCTGCTGCGCCAGCGTCACCTGCGGTTCGGCCACGCAGAAGATGCCCCAGTCCCGGCCCAGGCCCCGTTCCAGCAGGGCCGTCGTCGTGGGCGAGCCGGCCGCCAGGTGGACGAGGTGGGGCGCGGCGGCGCGCAGCCGCGGTGCCAGCGGTTCATCGTACAGGCAGGTGTATTCGAGTCCGCCTTGCCGCACCAGCGCCGCGATCGCGGGATCGCGCGCGCCATCGAGCAGCCAGTAGACTTGCGGCATGTCGCGGCGGTCGCCGTCCGGCCACAGCAGGGACTCGACGCGGCCGATGTCGATGACGCTCATGCGCAACTCATGTGCAGATCTCGCAGAACGGCACCCCGGTGCGCGCCGCGTCTTCCAGCACGGCGGCGAACGCATCCTGGTGCACCTGGGCCGGCCAATCGGGACCGGCATCCGCGGGCGCTGCGGACAGCGGCGCCGGCGCCGGCGGGCGCGCTGCCGTCCGCGGCGCGGACGCGGGCGCAGACGGGGGCGCTGCTGCAGCGGAAGCGGCGGAAGCGCGCTGCGGCATCATGCCGGCGGGTACGGCCGGCGCCGTCCACACCGTCCACTCCCCGTCCGCGACGAGGCGGGCGACTTCGGCGCGCACCTCGTGATCGGTCCAGTACTGCACGGCGTAGCGGTGCGCGCCGACGAGAGCGCGCAGGCGGAGCGTTCCCGGCTCGCCGTAAAAATGGCGCTCGACCAGGCGCGCGGCGTCGGCCGGATGCAGGCGGACGCCGCGCGTATCCGGGCCGGACCGCCAGCCGTCCGGCTCCAGCCGGTACGCACCGCCGTCAACGGGGAACAGGATCGTCATGAATCGCCCGGCCTAAAGGGCGCAGCCCGGACGGCCTACTGGCTGACCGCCGCCATGTCCTCGGCCCGCAGGTAATTCACGAGTTCGTCGCGCTCGAACGAGCCATCCCATTGTTTTTCTCCAAGTAATTGGGGCAATGCGATATTCGTCAGCAAGGCGTGGAATTTATCCTTGATGAGTTGCGGCCGGATATCCTTGACGCGCACCCGGGATACCTTGCGCGATAAATCGACGACGATCCCGAACAGGACCCAGTCGAGCTGCAGCAGCAGCATGCTGGCCGACTGGATCGCCCGCGGTGCGATGTTCGCCTCGTACAGGTGGACAAACGACGATTGCCGGGCATTGGCATCGGCGCCGTCATCTCCCGCCAATTCCTCCGGCCACCAGGCCAATACCTGGTCCAGCAGCCATTCGAAATCGGCGTTTTCAGGAAGGATGACTTGCCCAGCAAACATAAAACTCTCGATAACGGGGCATGCGACCGGAATACGGATACCCTTGACGATGAAAAGTAAGAAATATTACCGGGCAGTATATCGACGAGAGTGAACGAAAAGCTCTCACAATTTCACACTCACCGGAATCGCGCTGTTTATATTGCAAAAGACGCCGTCGTCTCCATATGGCTGGGATCATTCACAATGGGAGACGCCATGTTCGGCACAGGCCATCCGCGCCCTTTGCACCGCAAGGAAGTGGCCATGCACGTAGTGCGCCGGGAGGAACGGCGCGTCGACAGCCACACCTTGCTCGTCGACGCGGGGGATGCGCCGGACGCGGCGCTCCCGCCCGCCGCGCCGGCGATCCGGTTCGACGTGGTCTATACGCTGTCCGAGTACCTGGGCTTCCTGCGCGACCATCTCGCCTTCCTGCTGCGCCGGGCGCCACCTTCCACCCGCCTGCGCCGGAACGCCGGGCCGCTGGCCTGCGCGCTGGTTGCCGCCGCGCTCGCCTGGCTGGCCGGACCGGGCGCGTGGCGGACCGTGATGGGGGCGTGCGCGGCACTGGCCCTCGCCTGCCTGCCGGCGGCGGCCGGCGCCTGGGTCGCCCTGGTCGGCACGCCGGTCTTCTTCATCAAGAAGCGGCGCATGCCGCGCTGCGCCTTCCGCATCGACGCGCACGGCATCGAACGCGAATCGCGCGCAGGGACGCTGGCGCGCAGCTGGGCCGACATCGACGGCGTGCGGCGCTACCGCCGCGGTTATCTGGTGATGTACGACCGGGGTGCGATGCCGATTCCGTTCAGATGCATGGACCGGGCGCAGGAAGCGGCGTTTCGGCGGCTGGCATCGAACGTCAATTCATCCTATCATAGATAGCGCCTTATACATCATAAACCGCTATCTATGACGTGTTTTCTCTTGAAAATCTTTCATAGATAAACGCTTATTCGCTGTAATCGGCGTTCTTTGATAGTGTCGGCATATGCCAAAAAAACTCTTGAACGCCGATATGTGGCCGACCCTGGTGCAGGAGCGCCTGGTCGAATGGGGCCGCTGCGTCCATGTCCAGCGCCTGCAGCAACGCATCACGGCGGCCGACCTGTGCCACCGGTTAGGCATATCCGAAGCGACGCTGCGGCGTCTGGAACGGGGCGATCCCGGCGTTGGCGCCGGTGCCTACCTGAATGCGCTGCTAACCCTGGGCATGGCGGATGAAGCCACGCCGGCCCTGAGGCCGGAACTCTGGCACAAGGCGCCGGGCAAGCGGGTTCGGCCGACACGACAGGAGCTAGGGGCCACGGCCGATGCCGATTATTTCTAAGCCTTTGTACGTGTACCTGCAGCGCCCGGACGACGGTGCGTGGGTCACGGTGGGCCGCTACGTGGCCAGCGCGCCAGGCGAAGGCACGTTCATGTAAGCGCCGTCGTATGTGGACAGCGGACTCGCGTGGGCAATCGATCCCGTGAACCTGCCTGCTGGGGCGCGCTGACCGTCGGGGCGACACCCCGGTTCTCCGGTGCGGCGCTGAACAGTCCGCCGTTGCCCCTGCTCGACCAGCTGGTCGAGGAACTGGCCGCGCTGGCGGAACACCGGCCGCCCGTCCGTCCGGCCATCCGGCGCCGGCTGATGCAGACGGCCAGCGTCGGCGGCGCGCGTCCGAAGACGACCATACGCGACGATGCCAGCACCTTGTGGCTGGTCAAGCCGCAAATACTCATGGACCCGGCCGACATTCCCCGCCTGGAACACTTCGCCCGTGAATGGGGCGCGGCGAGCGGACTGGATGTGGCGGAAACCGTGCTGCATCCGGGGCCGGGAAGCCGCAGCGTCCTGCGCGTGCGCCGGTTCGACCGCGACGACGACCGGCGCTTCATGTGCGTCAGCGCGGCATCCCTGCTGCAGGCGGAATACCGGGACAATCCGGCGCACACCGACCGCTGGAGTTACCCGCGCCTCGCGGAAGTCCAGGGGGCGCTTCGATATCGCCCGGGATGCCGTTCTCGGCGATGCCGTCCGCTTCGGCTTCACCGGCCGCGACGCCTGCGCGGCGTACCTTGATGCGCTGCTGACGCGCATCGAGGCTGGGTTTCCACTGGCCGCGACGTGGCTCACGGACGACTGGCGCATGACGTTACAGGCGCGGATGATGGCGAACCTCTCGATTCTGCGCGGCGGGTAGCGCGCTACTCGTCCACCTTCGCATCCTCGCTCTTGGCCGCTTCCATCGCCTCGGGCTCGAGCACTTCCGCCGACTTGTTCATCCTGATGAACACGCCCCAGCCGGCCATCAGCAGCCCCGCCGCGACGAGCACCGACGCCGCGTGCGGCAGCAGTTCCGGTTCCTCGTGCAAGGCCTTGAAGGTGCCGACCAGTCCTTCGATCGACAGCGCGACCACGACGACGACCATGAAGCGCGACAAGTAGCGGCGCACCCGCGTGGGCGCGCTGATGTGGGCGTCGCGCACGACTTCTTCCTCGGTGATGGTCTGGGCGATCTGCAGCGAGACGACGGCGATGGCCAGCAGGCCGATCGCCTCGATGGCCAACTCGGCGGCCTCCCCGGCCTCGGCACCGACGGCTTTCAGGCCGGTCTGCACGGCCAGCACCGTGATCAGCACGGACACGAGCACGAACAGGATCCCCAGCAGCGCGTGCGCGGCCGAAAAGAAACCCTTCAGGAATTTCAAGGCGCCTCCGCTCGTAACGATGTCGAACGGATTGTGCCCGATCCGCCCAAGTGCGGCCGCACGCGAAGCTCAAGGGTGATCCGGCACCGCCCACGCGCGCGCATGCGCGACCGCGCGCGACCAGCGCGCCATCATCTCGGCGCGCCGCGCGGCCGGCAGTTGCGGCTCGAACCGGCGCTCGCTCTTCCACTGCGCCGCGATCTCGTCGCGCGACGACCAGAAGCCGACGGCGAGACCGGCGAGATAGGCGGCGCCGAGGGCCGTCGTCTCCGTCACCTGCGGCCGCACGACGGGCACGCCCAGCAGGTCGGCCTGGAACTGCATCAGCAGGTCGTTGCGGGCCGCGCCGCCGTCCGCGCGCACTTCGTGCACGACGCAGTCGGCGTCCTTCTGCATGGCGGCCAGCAGTTCCGCGCTCTGGTAGGCGATGGCTTCGACGGCGGCGCGGGCGATGTGCGCGGCCGTCGTCCCGCGCGTCATGCCGACGATGGTGCCGCGTGCATACGCGTCCCAGTGCGGCGCGCCGAGGCCGACGAAGGCCGGCACGAGCATCACGCCGCCGCTGTCCGGCACGGACAACGCGAGCGCCTCGACGTCGGAAGATTGCCTGATGATGCCCAGCCCGTCGCGCAGCCATTGCACGGTGGCGCCGCCCATGAACACGCTGCCTTCGAGCAGGTAATCCGTGTGGTTGCCGACGGTCCAGCCGACGGTGGCCAGCAGGCGGTTGTACGACTGCGGCGGCGTGTCGCCCGCGTGCATCAGCATGAAGCAGCCGGTGCCATAGGTGTTCTTGACCATGCCGCGCCGGTGGCAGGCCTGGCCGAACGTGGCCGCCTGCTGGTCGCCGGCGATGCCCGCGATGGGGATGGCGCGGCCGAACCAGGCCGGGTCGGCCTCGGCGACGATGCCGGAACTGGGCACGACTTCCGGCAGCATCGATGCCGGCACGCCGAACAGGGACAGCAGTTCCGGATCCCAGCGCAGGCTGTTGATATTGAAGAGCATCGTGCGCGCCGCGTTGCTCGCGTCCGTGACGTGGCGTCCCGTCAGTCGATACGTGAGCCAGCTGTCGACGGTGCCGAACGCGAGTTCCCCCCGCTCCGCGCGCGCGCGCGCGCCCGGCACGTGCGTGAGCAGCCATTGCAGCTTGGTCGCGGAAAAATAGGCATCCAGTTCGAGGCCCGTCTTGCGCTGGATGAGGGACGCCTTGCCCGCCGCCCGCAGGTCGTCGCAGAGTTCGGCCGTGCGCCGGTCCTGCCAGACGATGGCGTGGCACAGCGGTTCGGACGTAGCACGGTCCCATACGACCGTCGTTTCGCGCTGGTTCGTGATCCCGATGGCGGCCACCTCGGCGGCCTCGATGCCACTCTCCGCGAGCACGCGGCGCGCGCACGCGAGCTGGCTGTTCCAGATGTCGAGCGGGTCGTGCTCGACCCAGCCGGGTTGCGGGAAATGCTGGGGATATTCCTGCTGGGCGATGCGCACGACCTGGCCCTGGCGGTCGAACAGGATGGCGCGCGAACTGGTGGTGCCCTGGTCGAGGGCAAGGATGTAGCGCATCGTTGTCTCCCAGGTGCAGAATTATGTGTAAAGCAGGCCGATAGGCCGGATTCTGTGTAACGCCCTTGCGGACGCTATGACAGCCATTCCTCTAGGCGCCGAATTACTCCGGCGCTCAAGCTTCCTACCCGCACGCTCCGCGAGCAACCTCAACGCGTGCCTATTTGGAATTGCTCCAGGTGGAGGTTACCGCGTTTCACCGTAACTTAATACGCTCGTCTCTGTGGCCCTATTCCTCGCCTTATACCCGGCTTGCGCCGGGCTTTCGGCGGACGGCCGTTAACCGTCACCCCGCTCTGTGGAGTCCGGACCTTCCTCCCGCCCACGACCTTGCGGCGTGGGCCAGCGGCTGTCTGGCCTGCTTCACGGGCAGCATTGTACAGGATACGCCGCAGCCTTTTGTGAAAGGTCGTGTCGCTATTTCAAAAGCCAGCCCGGGCCGGCTTGCATAGAATGCCCGGATTCCATCTTGATAAGGATGACCTCACCATGACGCACCCCTCCCGCAGCGGCGGCCAGATCCTGGTCGATGCGCTCCAGGTCCACGGCGTGGACACCGCCTTCGGCGTGCCCGGCGAAAGCTATCTCGACGTGCTGGACGCGCTGCACGACTCGAACATCCGCTTCGTCATCAACCGCCAGGAAGGCGGCGCGGCGTTCATGGCCGAGGCCTACGGCAAGCTGACGGGCAAGCCCGGCATCTGCTTCGTCACGCGCGGACCCGGCGCGACCAATGCCTCCATCGGCGTGCACACGGCGTACCAGGATTCCACGCCGATGATCCTGTTCATCGGCCAGGTCGGCACCGACTTCATGGACCGCGAAGCGTTCCAGGAAATCGACTACCGCCGCATGTACGGCCAGATGGCGAAGTGGGTCGCGCAGATCGACCGCGCCGAGCGCATCCCCGAGTACATGGCGCGCGCGTTCCAGGTGGCGACGAGCGGCCGCCCCGGCCCCGTCGTCCTCGCGCTGCCGGAAGACATGCTTGTCGCGCGCGCGGAAGTCGCGGACACCCGCCGCTACCAACCGACACAGGCCGCGCCGTCGGCGGACCAGATCGCGCAACTGCGCACGATGCTGGCGCAAGCGAAAAAGCCGCTGCTGCTGCTGGGCGGCGGCACGTGGACGGACCAGGCCTGCGCCGACGTGCAACGGTTCGCCGAGGCGAACGCCCTGCCCGTCGCGTGCGCGTTCCGCTTCCAGGACCTGCTGGACAACGAGCACCCGCACTACGTGGGCGACGTCGGCATCGGCATCAATCCGAAGCTGGCCGCGCGCGTCAAGGAGGCCGACGTGCTGATCGCGTTCGGCCCGCGCCTGGGCGAGATGACGACGAGCGGCTATTCGCTGCTGGAGTCTCCCGTGCCGCGCCAGCGCCTCGTGCACATCCACCCGGACCCGGAAGAACTGGGCAGCGTCTACCAGGCCGAGTTGATGATCGCGAGCGGCGCGCCGCAGGCGGCGTCGATGCTGGCGGCGATGGAACCGGTCGATGCATCCGCGTGGCGCCACACGGTCGAGGAAGCGAAGGCCGAGCTGCGCGCCTGGCAGGAACGCCCCGCCATCTTCAAGGACGGCACCGCGCCGCTGGACCTGTGGCAGATGGTGCAAGACCTGCAGGCGGCCCTCCCGCGCGACACGATCATCACGAACGGCGCCGGCAACTACGCGACGTGGGCGCACCGCTTCTGGCGCTACGGCGCCATGCGCACGCAGCTCGCGCCGACGAGCGGCGCGATGGGGTATGCAGTGCCGGCCGGCGTCGCGGCGAAGATCGTGCGGCCGGAACGCACCGTCGTGACGTTTGCCGGCGACGGCGAATTCATGATGACGGGCCAGGAACTGGCGACCGCCGTGCAATACGGCGCCGGCGTCATCTTCCTGGTCTTTAACAACGGCATGTTCGGCACGATCCGCATGCACCAGGAACGCGAATATCCGGGCCGCGTGTCGGGCACGCAGCTGCACAACCCGGATTTCGCCGCACTCGCCAGGGCCTACGGCGGCCATGGCGAAGCGGTCGGGACGACGGCCGAGTTCGGCCCGGCGCTCGAGCGCGCCATCGAGTTCACGCGCACGCACAAGCTGCCGGCGCTGATCGAGCTGCGCTACGACGGCAACCTGATCACGCCGGGCGCCACCCTGGACACCATCCGCCGCAATGCGCAGGCGGCGAAAGCCAGCTAAAGCTCAGCGCGGCGCGCGCACGAGCTTCATGACGACACCGGTCTTGCCCAGCAAGGTGCCGGTGCTGCTGGCCAGCAGGTACAGCTCGTCGCGGTCGTCGCGGGCAAAACCGAGCACGGCCAGGCCGAGCGGATCGCGGCCCGCAACGGCCAGGTTTTGCACCTGATCGTTGCGCCCCAGGACGAACAGATGCCCGCCGGCGCCGCCCGAATAGTCGCCGAACACGTACTGGCCGCGCAGCTGGCGCAGCTGGTGCCCGCGGTACGTGAACCCGCCGATGACGGCCGTGCGCGCCGCGGGCTGCCCGGCGCCGTCCGTGTGGTCGTACTGGGCGATCGGGTCCGTGAGGCCGGCCGGCAGGCCCGGACTGTCGGCGTACACGAAGCCAGGCGCAGCCGGCCCCGCCGTGTCGAACAGGAACGTGCCTTCCTTGACGCGCCAGCCGTAGTTGGCGCCGGCCGTCACGACGTCGACTTCCTCGATGGCATTCTGGCCGACCTCTCCCGCGATCAGGCGGCCATCCGCGTCGAACGACATCCGGAACGGATTGCGGAACCCGTAGGCGAAGATCTCGTCGGCGCCGGGCTTGTTCACGAACGGATTGTCGGGCGGGATGCCATATCTGCCGTTGGCCGCGTTGCGGCCCAGCGGATCGATGCGCAGGATCTTGCCGAGCACATTGCCCGGCGCCAGGCTCTGCGCATTGCCCTCGGGAGCGTGGCCGACGCCCTCGTCATCGGCGCCGCCGCCGTCGCCGAGCGCCACGTACAGCATCTGGTCGGGACCGAACACGAGCGCGCCGCCGTTGTGGTTGAACTGGGGCTTGTCGATACGCAGCAGTTCGCGCGCGCTGGCCGGGTCGACCGGACTGTTGCGCTTGCCCGGGCGCTGCACGCGCCATTCCGTCACCACGCTCTGGCAATTCGGCGCCACGCCGGCCGGCATCGTGCTGAAGTCGGCCGCGCCCTTCACCGGCTGCGACGTGAACGTGTAGAACAGCCCGTTGACCTTGAACTGCGGGTGGAAGGCGATGCCCAGCAGGCCGCGCTCGTCGTATTTTCCCGGTCCCAGTCCCAGCGGCACGAGCAGCTTGCTCACGTCGAGGAACAATGCCGGTTGCCGGTTGGCGGGATTGTCGTCAGCGTCGCCGTCCTCGCGGTTGGCGATGGGAACCCGCCAGACCTGGCCGGCCTGGTCGGCCACATATAAATGGGTGCGGTCGCCGGGCGCGACGGCGCCCGCGACCGGCGACACCAGTCCCGTCATGACCGTCTCCAGGCCGACCTGGATGGGGCTGGCGGGAATCGGACCCGGGATCGGATCCGCCAGCGCAACCTGCTGGGCCAGCGCGTGGCCCTGGATGGCGGCCGCGAGCGCGGCGCCGCTGATTACCTGCATCAACCTGCGTGCTTCCATGATCTCCCTCCCTGATATGGCCCGACGGCCGTTGACAAACACGGGTTAATGCCGTGTTCACCAGGAAGGTTCATGCGTGCGCCCGCTATATTTTGCGGTCTGTTCCTCAGGCAATAGCGAGGCCGCGCAGGGCCGGGACGACCTCGTGCAGGCGCGCCACTTCGAACGTGGGCAGCGCTTCGCTGTCGTTGGCGAGGCCGCCGGGATTGAACCAGCAGCTTTCGATGCCGAAGCGGTTGGCGCCGAGGATGTCGGCATCGAGGCGGTCGCCGACGATGACCGTTTCCGCGTGCGTAAAGGCGCGCGCCATCCTGACGGTGTACTCGAAGAAGCGGCTGTCCGGCTTCGCGTGGCCGCACGCTTCGGACGTGGCCACGAACGACACGTGGTCGCGCAGCCCCGCGCTCACGATGCGGCGGTGCTGGATCTGCTCGACGCCGTTGGTGATGATGCCCACCTCGCCGATGCCGGCCAAGGTCGCGCACAGTTCTTGCGCGCCCTCGATGAGGACGACCGTGTCCGACAGCGATTCGAGATACAGGCGGCTGGCCGCTTCCGGATCAAGGTCGAGGCCGTTGTCGGCGAACGTCCGGCGGAAGCGTTCCACCTTCAGGAAATCCTTCGACACGGCACCCGTCTCGAAGCTTTTCCACAGTGCGATATTGATGGCCTGGTAACGGGCGAACAGGCCGTCGGGAAGCCCGTCCAGGCCCAGTGCACGCATCGTGCGGTCGAACGACAATTGTTCGGAGGCTTTGAAGTCGAGAAGCGTGTCGTCGAGGTCGAAAAGAAAAAGTCGGTGTTTCATGGCGCCGCAACAGCAAGGTGTCCTTCGGAAACGACAGGATACCAGCGCAGCGGATTACATGCCGAGGTTGCCGTCGAGGCCCAGTTCGGCCGGCCACGGTACGGGCGCGTCGAAGGCACTGGCGGGACTGGAAGGATGGGTCAGGAACAGGGCGACGAGGGCGATGAAGAGCCAGACGACCACATTGCGCAACGAGGCCGCCGAGCTATCCACCACGTGATCGCCGGCGACGAGTCTCTTGAAAAACCTGGATACGTTCACGATCATCCCTCGGTGACGTGTCTTCTTATCGATGTTCACAATCTACACCCGATACGTACTAATTTCCAGCACGATGATCGGATCGGTATTGTTGAGCTGTATTCTAGCCACAATATGGCAGAGCCGACGCACTCCAGTGAACGAGGTGCGCTCTGGTAGAATACGCGCGACCCTATCCGGCATACCGCCGCCCTCCCGAATACACAATGTTTAGTTTCTTCAAAAAGAAAAAACCTGAAGCCGAGACGCCGGCTGCGGTCGAACCCGCAGCGCCCGCGCCGGTCGCCGACGCGCAGCCCGAGCCCGCTGCCGAGCAACCGGGTTTCCTGCGCCGCCTGTTCGGTGGTGGCGAAGATGCGCCGGCCCCGCCCGAAGCCGCCGAGGCACCCGCATCGATCGCCTACGAAGGCCAGCTGTTCCCCGAAACGGCCGAACGCCCCGTCAGCGAAGCGGAAGCCAAGCGCTCCTGGATGTCGCGCCTGAAGGCCGGCCTGGCCAAGACGTCGAGCAACCTGTCGCTGCTGTTCGTCGGTGCGCGCATCGACGAGGACCTGTACGAGGAACTCGAATCCGCGCTGCTGATGTCGGACGCCGGCATGGACGCCACGCAATTCCTGCTGGACAACCTGCGCCGTAAGGTGAAGGAAGACAAGCTGCTCGACGCGGCCGCCGTCAAGGTCGCATTGAAGGGCCTGCTGGTCGACCTGCTGCGTCCGCTGGAAAAACCGCTCGAACTGGGCCGCCACGAGCCGCTCGTGATGATGATCGCGGGCGTCAACGGCGCCGGCAAGACGACGACCATCGGCAAGCTGGCCAAGCACATGCAGCGCCACGAACAATCCGTGCTGCTGGCCGCCGGCGACACGTTCCGCGCCGCCGCGCGCGAGCAGCTGATGGTCTGGGGCCAGCGGAACAACGTCACCGTCATCTCGCAACAGTCGGGCGACCCGGCCGCCGTCGCGTTCGACGCCGTCCAGTCGGGCAAGGCGCGCGGCGTGGACGTCGTCATGGTGGACACCGCCGGCCGCCTGCCGACCCAGTTGCACCTGATGGAAGAGCTCAAGAAGATCAAGCGCGTGATCGGCAAGGGCATGGAAGACGCGCCGCACGAAGTCCTGCTCGTCATCGACGGCAACACGGGCCAGAACGCGCTGGCGCAAGTGAAGGCATTCGACGACGCGCTGCAGCTGACCGGCCTCGTGATCACGAAGCTGGACGGCACCGCCAAGGGCGGTATCCTGGCCGCCATCGCACGCACCCGTCCGGTGCCGGTGTACTTCATCGGCGTGGGCGAGAAGCTGGAGGACCTGCAACCCTTCAGCGCCGACGAATTCGCCGAGGCGCTGCTGGGATAACACGCACGATGATCGAATTCCAGTCCGTCTCCAAGAAGTACTCGGATTCCGCCGACACGCTCGCGCTGTCCGACGTCTCCCTGAACATCGCCAAGGGCGAGCTGGTGTACCTGGCCGGCCCGTCCGGCGCCGGCAAGTCCACGTTGATGAAGATGGTGGCCGCGATCGAGCGCCCCACGTCCGGCCGCGTGATCGTGAACGGGCAGGACGTCGGCCGCATCCGCAAGGCCGGCATCCCCTTCCTGCGCCGCAACCTCGGCCTGATCTTCCAGAACCAGCGCCTGCTGAACGACCGCCACCTGCTGGCCAACGTGATGCTGCCGCTGATCGTCACCGGCGCACCCAGGGCGCAGGCCGAACAGCGCGCCCGCGCGGCGCTGGACAAGGTCGGCCTGCTCGACCGCGCACTGGCCCTGCCGATGGAACTCTCCGGCGGCGAACAGCAGCGCGTGGCGATCGCCCGCGCCATCGTCAACCGCCCGCAGATCATCCTGGCCGACGAGCCGACCGCGAACCTCGACCGCGCCGCGGCCGACAGGGTCATCGACGCCCTGCACGCATTCCATTCCGTGGGTGTCACGTGCGTCATCTCGACCCACGACGAGCAGGTCCTGGACAGTGCCGCGCGCGTGATCCGCCTCGAACACGGCCATGTGACGGGAGGTGGCGCATGAACATCTGGTTCCGCCAGCACCGCTTCGCCCTCGCCGCCGCGCTGTCCCACGTGCGCAAGGCGCCGGGCAGCTTCCTGTTCAACGTGCTCGTCGTCGCCGTCGCGCTGGCCCTGCCCTTCGCCGGCGTCACGCTGCTCGACAACGTTCGTCCCCTGTCGGAAGAATTGTCGGTCGATCCGGAGATCAGCCTGTTCCTCAAGGCCGACACCCCGCGCGACCAGGCCCAGGCACTCGCGCCGCAGCTGCAGCGGATCCTGCGCGGCAGCCGTGCGAAAGTCAGCTTCGTGCCGCGCGAACAGGCGCTGGCCAGCCTGAAGGAAAAGAGCGGCCTCACGGACGTGATCGAAACGCTGGGCGACAACCCGTTGCCGGACAGCTATGTGATGAAGCTGGAAGGCTTTGCCAGCAGCGCCGACGCCGCGCGCGTGGACGGCCTGGCCGAGCAGATGCGCGCGTTGCCGGGCGTCGATGCCGTGCAGGTCGACTCGGCCTGGGTCAAGCGTCTTGCCGCCCTGCTGGGCGTGCTGCGCCTCGCGCTGCTGCTGCTCGCGGTCACCCTGGGCGTGGTCGTGATCGCCGTCGTGTTCAACACGATCCGCCTGCAGGTGCTGACGCAGCGCGAGGAAATCGCCGTGTCGAAACTGCTGGGCGCGACCGACAACTTCATCCATCGCCCGTTCTACTACACGGGCGCCCTGCTGGGCCTGTGCGCGGGCGCGGTGGCGCTGGGGGCGGTGACGCTGGCGCTGCGTCCCCTGAACACGGCCATCGCCGAATTCGCCCGCCTGTATGCGTCGGAGTTCCAGTTGACGCCGCTGCCGCCGCTGGGCATGGCGGCCCTGCTGGCGATCAGTGCCGGACTGGGGCTGGTCGGCGCCATGTTGTCGGTGCAGAGGCATCTGGCGCGGCTCAACTAAAAGACACAGGACTCCGAAAAAACAAACCCGCCACGAAGGCGGGTTTGTTTTTGAACCTAGGGCTGCACACCCGACTCCGCATGGACTACGATAGCGCCACGGAATGGCTCCCGTGCCGCGTGAACGAAATACATTGAAGTCGGACTCAGATCATCGACGGCAAGGCAGATATCAGGCCGGTGCTCGTCAACCGCGAAGAGAGCGCCGTCCTTATGCTTGAACAGTGCGTAGGACATGCTGTTATTGACGGCGAAACCGACACAAGCAGCATCCGCAAGGTCTACGTGTGAATCGCGCCTGTTTTTGGCAACGTACTCGACAACAAGATCTTCGATATCACTGCGCGTCGGCTCCTGCCCAGTGGACGAAGGGTCGATTTTCCGATAAATCTCATGTCTCACGCCTTCCCGGAACAGGCCGGGGCGGCTGGAAGCCAACAAGGCGCAGCGCTGGGCAGCCAACGAGCGTTCATCGACCGGCACCAGGTCCTCAAGAGCATGACGTAGTGGCAAAAGGTGTGGCGGAACATCGGCATGCCATACCTTATCAAAATCCCAAGGCAGATGCGAACGTGGCACAGCGTCGAACATTTCGAGCTTTTCCGCCTGATATGTGCTGATCAGCTTGTATGCAAGCGGCCACCAGTGGTGATCAAGCGCTGCACGGGCCGCACACTCTCTGCGTACGCCGGCAAGGCGTAACATTTCGATGACGATCGTCGTCCTGAATTGCAATTCAACACGTTCGCACAGTTCGTTCAAAGAAGCGGGATCGGCGAGAGCGGGGTCCAGGTAGCGCCCGAAATAGTAGGACTGCGGCCGCAACGTAGACAGTAGCGTCGGCACGATGTCATCGAACTTTTCCCCAAATACCATGATGGAGGCGTTCGCCCATGTCGGGACCGTTGAGCTGGCCCCAAAGTCAAGCATCTTCCCGTCCAGGCAAATATTTGCCATCGTAAAACTACCGTGGCGAAGCCGGTGAATGAATCCATACGCCAGCTGCGCAGCCCAATTGAGCCACAACGTATTGCAACGATCGACGAACTCGCGTTTTCCGAGCCGCTCCGACGTCTCACGGAACATATGTTCGACGCGGCCGCAATCCAACGCGCCTTCGGTCGGATTTCCTGACATAAAAGTGGTCGCGCGACTATAGTGAGCCGGCCGGAGAAAACAAGGACGCACGACCAGCACGCGGCGCTCGATCTTGACTCCGAAATCCTGTTCGATACCGGTATCGATGATGGCCAGCACTGGCACTGCCGAGTGAGGATACTCGGCACGTACGAGTTCGCAATAAATCGTTTCCCGTACCGCTTCCTCGAAATAAGCGCCACCAGACGCATGGGCGGCGTCCGCGCCTGCATTGATCAGGGGAGTGCGACCGATGCCCTTGACCAGGTAATGGCCCATCACGGCCGCCCGGCCGCTGCCACCGTTGGGCCCGTTACACGGACCGCCATAACGGTCGGCATATGCGACGATCTCATCGCTCGCGTCGAACTGCCCCCCAGGCACAGGCACCGCGTAGGCACACGTGTCCAGTAAGTTTTTCTCATAGCTGTCCATCTGTCCGCCCAACGCGGCGTACGCCGGATCGGACATCGCCGCCTGTCGGTTCAGCCACAATATACGGGCCCCCTTCACGCGCTGCAGTGTTAAAGGAACATGCTGACCTTCAGGTCCGAACAACGACGCGCTCTCGCGCGGATCAAGCCAGGATAAATCGATCATTGTAGTCTCTCAATTGATGCAGTTGCAGCCCAGTGCGCGATTGCGTCAGTTTCAGTACTGCGGCTGACGCGCTGTACGGATGCGCAGCCCTGCTCCGAGGGCGGCGTGTACAGCAAAATGCTGTCCTGTTCAGGGAAAAGTCCGGAATGTACGTCATGCATCATCTGCGCGCGGACACCTTCCGAGACCGCTAAATCGCAGAAGCAAAGGGCGCGTCCCTCGTTCCATTCCGAATTATGGACGGCGTGCAGCGGCGTGACGCCCAGACGGGAAACCGTGTATTCGGACAACCACCCCCACGTCAACAAACCGGCCGGTACGCCGTCTGCGTCCCTATAGACACGGACTTGTTGCAGAGCAGTCAAATTGCGCAGCAGAGAGATGGCATTCCATAACGGCGAACGTAGCAATGGATCGCAGCGGCGCAACGCAAGCAAGCGTTCGCCCGACGCAAGCAGCTCGGAGACGAAATGCCGGTATCCATTCCACACACTTTCACTTCGCGTTAAACCGACACTATCCTCAGTGGCAGCGGTTGCAGCAGGGCGCAAAGCTGCGCTCCGGTCATGCAATGCGAAACGCTTTACAACCCGGGAGTTTCCCCGAACGCGATGATATTTGGCCTCGTCGTACTTCCCGCAAAAACGATCACGCAAGTTGGCCAGGATGGGGCGAAGACTGTGATTGGACGCAAAGAAATCCATAATCCACAACTTGTCGCCAGCTTTGCACGAAGGCAATGATGCGGCGTCCAGTTCTCCCGCGAGCAAAGCAGCGTCGTCGCTGTCGTCCACTGACATCCAGTTGACAAACCCTACCGGGCGACCGACGGCGTCGAAATAAAATTCGTAGTTGCCGGTCTCAAGCGCCGTCCACATAGGCTGCAGACGCTGTCCGATGTTGTTGCCCGACCGCGGCTCAAGGAAGACGCCGACTGCCAACGCAAGGGAGAAGACTTTCTGCATGCGCGTGTCGGCGGAAGCGCCTAACATGGCAGCCATCTGGGATAAGGTATAGACGTTCATTATATTTTAGTCGGATAAAGAAAGGGCCAAGCTTGATAAATTTCTCTCATCAATGTGCCAATTTCGCTCACCACCTTTTTCAGGCGGCCGCCGTGCGTACCAGCTTACCTGCTGTTTCTATCGCCGCCAGCCTGCCTCCACTGCCGGAAACTGAATTGCATTAATTCGGGAGGCCAGACAAGCGCTGGCTTGATTTATTTTCGCGCCTTGCTGGCGGATCAATAACTCAATACAAAACGGACCAGTGAAATAATTCGCGCTCAAATTGACGGTTTTTTCGGGTGATGCCGCCCCGACTTATGTAGTGCCAAAAGATTGTAGCCACATTATTAACTTAAGGCAAGAGACCTCGAGAGTACGCAAAAAAAGCGGGATTATGCCCTCATTCTCTCGGACCGCTCGGTTCGCAATAATTTTCCATTCTCCATAACCAGAATCTGATCGGCAAGATGAAAATACCGTTCGTCATGACTGATGATGATGATCACGTTATTGCGCGCCCGGAGATCGGGCAAAATCATCTCATAAAAGACTGCCTTGAACTCCGGATCCTGGTCTGCAGCCCATTCATCAAATAGATAAAAGCTTCGATCCTCCAACAAGGACACCAACAGCGCAAGCCGCTTCCTCTGCCCATCCGACAACGCCAGCGTTGAAAATCTACCGTTGACCACGCTCACCTTGGCGTCGAGTTCCAACGCGACGAGATAGGCATCGATTTGCGCTTGACGCTCTTCCGAAAGGGGATTCAGCAGGCGATCGAACAGATAATAGTCGGTGAAAATCGCACCAATCTCCTGGCGACAAGAAAACAGCGTCGCGGGAGTGACGACCGTGCTGCCGAACCTGATTTCCCCTTCGGTTGGCACATAATGCAGGGTCAACAACTTGCTGAGCGTGGATTTTCCGGAACCATTGCCTCCGACGATAAACGTGATCTGACCGCGTTGTACATCGAAGTCTACCGGACCGACCTTGAATCCGGGCCCCGTCGGCAATTGATGCTGAAAGCTCACGCCGGAGAAATGCACAGTCGACCATTCGGGCAGCCTCCCCTGTGTCGCCGAATTCTCCTCAATGGGTAACTCCGCGAAGATTTTTTCCACCTTGTTATAGGACACCTGCGCGATCACGATCTCGGGAATACAATTCAAAATAGTGGCCACCGGACTCGTGACGTACAGCAGCGCCATGATGACACCAATGAGTTCGCTATTCGTGATCGCATGATAGTTGATGAAGATAAACGCGATCGCACCGATGACAAAAAAACTGATCAGTTCGCCATAATTCATTGCGGCGCGAACGATGGTCGAACCCCGTTTATCGTATTTACTGCCGGCTGCTTCAATTTCGGCCAATACCTCTTTCAGATAGAGTTCCTGCTTCTCATGATTAAGCTTCAGCTCCTTTGCGCCGTAGATCAGGCCGTGTATCGCCTGATGCAAATCGTCACTTGCATCGCGTGCGCGCACAAAATCCTTGTTGCCGAAATAAACCGGCACCTGGTAACTGACAACGCCGAACGCCATCGCACCGATAACAAACCAGAAGACGTTTGCGTTCATGTACAGCAAGAAGCCCAACATGCCGACCAATGTGACAGCGCTGATCAACAAATCAGGCAAAACCCGCGCCCCCGCTACGATGCGCCATACATCATTGGTTAACACGGCGATCAACCGGGATGCACCGACCCGCTCGATCCCGACAATGGGCGCGCTGGCAATGCGGCGATAGATTTTCATCCGCAGCGCCACCGCAACATCCATCGATACGCGCAAAAGAGTGATCTGGGAAAACGATCTCGCAACTAATATGAAGCAGCACAAGGCCAGGAATACCGCCGCCAATTTTGGCGTTGCCACCTCGAACCCGAAAACGTGGCGCACCTCCAGGTCTGCGATTTCTTTCAGACGACCGTGTTCCGGGCTGAGGCTGTTCAGGACGATGGGAATCAGGAAAGCATAGGCAATCCCAGCCAGCGCGCCCAACACGATGGAAAGGAAGACTTTATTTGGGGCCTGCTCGTTGAACGAATTGTACAGTTTCATTTTTAGTCCTTCCGGGAATCTTTTGGGACCAATGTCAGGACTTGCGTCGACGCTTGCGCGGACGAGAAATGAACATATTGACCACGATTATACAACTGCATCATGTCGTCATAATGGGGGCTAAGTGGATGGCCTGATTGCCCGGTTGAATTGATGAATTGGTAGTCGTCGAACTGTATGATCTGGCGAAATGTCGCGCCCAGCCGCTGCTCATACCCGACCGAGGCTTTGTAATTCATATCCGCCACATTAACCGTTTCAACGGATCCGCCGTTCGGCAGTTTTCGTCCAAATATTTTATCGAGTACCTTGACCTCGCTAAAAGGCGTATGCTGAAAAGCCATTTTGTGAACAGCGCCCCATGTCCAATCTGAAATTTGTTTGCCTTGCAGTTTTTCCAGTTCACGTAGACTGCTGTCCAGGGTTAGCCGCAGAACCTGCTCGCAATCGCGTACGGTATTCTGGGCTCCGCACCATTGGGAATTGGGTGTCTTCAATGCCGCGATCAGCGATTCTTCAGGCACGTTTTCCGCGGCCGCGTCCAGGTAGAGTTGCTCGAAAGACCGGTTCCAGTTCCCGCGCAAGGCCTCGCCAAACAGGCGCTCCTTTAAATGGCGCCGCCAAACGGCATAGATTGCGGCGCCGGCACTGTCTGCGCCCATATTCCCGCGCCAATCTGCAAGTACCCGGAGCGCTTCCCTCTGCCGCGGCGTTTTCGGACTGAGCGACGTCAATACGGACAGCAAATGTTGTGATTCCCCATCTTGCTGATCCAGTTGAATGCGCTTCATGTCGTCAGGTGTCATGGGAACGCCCGTTCGCATGCGCTCTTCCAGCATCGAGATAATGCGCTGCGCTCTTTGCGGCGGTGCCCAATCGTTGGAAATAAAGTAAGGATAATTATCGCCAACGATGCGGTTATTGGCAGAAACGATATAGCCTTCCGGCGGATTGTATGTTCGCGGCAATGCATCAAAGGGAATATAGCCTGTCCAGGAATAGTCGCCGCTCCAGCCCGGGGAAGGCACGCTGCCATTGCCCCGAGCGCGAACAGGAATACGGCCAACCCCGACGTAACCGATATTTTTCGACTGGTCGATATACACGATATTCAGCGCCGGCGCGACGTGGAAACGCAATGCGTCGTTAAAAGTTTTCCAGTCTCGCGCGTAACTCAATCGAAAGAACGATTCATAGGTCGTGTCCCCTTTATCCAGGGCCACCCAGCGCAGCGCGACCGGCATATCAAAAGCGCCGATCACATCGCTGATGATGGGGCCATGTTCGCTGGTCCTTATTTGGACCTCCACAGGCTTGATCAGCGGACGCAACTGGGATGGAAATGCCGCCTTTACCTGGAACTTCTCGGTTCTTGTGCCAAATTCCTTCCACCCCGATCCGGTGCGATATTTGGCACGATCGCTGCCGTCGACCTGCTCAAAATACAGGTCCTGCACGTCGGCCATCATGTTCGTCCCGCCCCAGGCGACCTGCTGGTTCTTTCCAAAAACGATCACCGGAAGGCCCACCAGGCTCATACCGGAGACGGCAAGTCGCCCGCCCTTCTGCACGACGGGGTACCAGATCGAAGGAATTTGCAACCCCGTATGCGGGTCGTTTGCCAGTACGGCCTGGCCGTTCGCCATGAACCGTCCCGCCACCACCCAGGCGTTACTGCCGACGAAACGTCCACCGATCTGCCACTTTGCTTGAATGTCGGTTTTCAAATCGTGCAGCCGCTGCAATCCGGCGATGGCGTCGCCGTGGCCGGCGGACTGGATAACGGTTGGCCCATGCGCCGGATACCCGGGAAACAAGGCTTTCATGTCAACCGGGCTGAGCAGCCGTCCTGCCAAGAAATGCTCCAATTCCCGTCCATAATTCCCGCCCAGATTCAGCGCCAGTAGTTTCACGACCGACAGGGAGTCCACCGGTGTCCAGCGTGCCGGCCGCATACTGAGCGCATTAAACTCGGGCGGCAACGCCGGCGTCGCATCCAGCCAGGCATTCACGCCATCGGCGTAGGCCCGCAGCGATTCCTGCGCCTCGTCGCTGAGCGCGGGCATCGCGGCCGCAGCCGAACTTGTTAAATCCAGCGTACGAAACCAGATATCCTGCTGAAGGTATTCCTCTCCCAAGACCTCACTCAACCGGCCCTGCACCATCCTGCGTTGTATTTCCATTTGCCACATGCGGTCCTGCGCATGCAAATAACCCATGGCGTAATACACATCATGCTCGTTATCCGCCGCAATCGAAGGGACGCCATGCGGGTCGCGTCTGACGCTCACCTGATGGGCAAGCTTTGCAACGGTTAATACTGCTTCCTCGCGTGGCAAGCTTTGACGAAAGTACCAATTGACAAAGACTAAGCCGATGGTAAGGGGGACAAGCAGAAAAACGGCGATGCGAGCCAATAACGGATGAGAACGAAACACAGCAAAATCCTCTGAAAACGACTTGGAAAAGCGTTGGTGGTACCCGGGCGCGCGGCCGGACAGCGGCCGCAACGGCACTACAGTTTCAGTTCATACGCTACCTTGATGGCGCGATTGCCGTTCACATGCTCAAGGCGGCGATCGGTGATCTGACTGTCGACATAGGTCGTGTCGGTCAATGCCGGGCGCTGTAATAAATTGACACCGCTGATACGCAGGCGCGCGCGCGCGCTGAGCGTCCAGGCGGCATACACATCCAGCATGCGGGTACCGGATACATGTTTCGACACGTTATCCGTCAGCCGTGAGGCGGTCGCGCCGGATGCATTCAGATTGGCGCCCATCTGCCAGTCCTTGCCCCCGGTATAGTCGAATCCGATATTGGCCGTGTATGGAACCTGGTCTGGCAAACGTCCCAGTGCGCCGGACGCAAATTCCAGGCGAGACCAATTTCGCGCAAAATTGGCACGGATATCCAGCGCAGGGGCGCTGGGCATGATGTTTTTTAATGGGAACGAGAGATCGACCTCAAAACCCCGCGCGGTCGCCTTGCCGCCATTCGTCGGCGCCGTCACCCACGCGCCATTGTTGAGGTAAATTTGCTGGACGACGACCTGATGAATATTTCTGCCATATGCCGTCAGCGCCATCTGTCCCCCGCCCGTAAACGCATGTTCCAGGCCGGCGTCTATCCCCCAAGCCAACTCGGGAAGCAAGTTGGGGTTGCCCTGACGGTCGGGATTGGTCGGCCCGTTATCGTTATTGACTGTGAAACGGCGGGGTAGCAGGCTGGCGGTGGCGGGCGCTTTAAAAGTCCTGTTGAGCGAGGCGTGCAGCTTGCTGCCGGTCCCCCAAGGCAATTTGTAAACACTTTGCAAGACCGGGCTAGCGATACTGGATGTGTTTTTTACCGGGACAAGCACGTTGCTGTCGCTGTGCGTACTCAGCCATTCCCAGCGCATTCCCAGATACACCTGCCAGTTGGCTGAAATATTCCATTCATCCTGCGCATATCCAGCCGCCGTGCGTACGACGGCATCGTATTCCTCGACCAGATTGACCCCTGCCGGCTCGGCCGTCGTAGTGTCGGTCTGAAACCGTCCTTCGTGACGCTGCGTCTGCGAGGCATTCCACCCGATAGCGAACGCGTGCGCGCCCACGAGCGGCACCAGGTATTTGCCCGTGCTGGTCCAGGCCTGGTCGATCGCGTTCGAATCGATCACCCGCAACAACGTGCCGCTGTCACTCCCCCCGCCCAGGAAATCATAGTTACTCGAGCGTTGTACACGGTTGAACTGGATTTTTGTATCCAGTTTGCCGCCGCCATCGATTCGTCGTGTCCAGTTCACATCACTTCGCACCGTGCCGAATCGGGAGGTACTGCCGCCGGAGTTATCCGGGTAGGTGCTGGGGCTACCCAGATAAACGACTTCATCTGCACGGAAAGCATATTTGGTGTGCAGCGCCTCGACAAAGGATTGCCATACGACGCTATCATTTTTCGATAAGGCCCAACTCAGCCGTGGCGCCAGTGAAATACCATCCACAGTCAGGTCGCTGAACTTGCGGGTTTGCCGGGATGATGTGGGCAGTCCTTGCGCGTCCACGACGTTGATATCGGTATAGGCGTCGTCCCTCTCCAGGCCGCGCTTGCCTACCATCGCCACCGTATATGACATCTGCTCGCCTTTACCGGCCAGCTGCAACGTCGCACTGGGCGACCAACCCGCATTGTCCCTGCCCGCGTTCAGCTTCAGTTCCCGCTGCTTGTCGCTGACGCTGCGCCGCAGAATGACATTGACCGTGCCGGCGACGCCTTGCGCGGCCAAGTCGGCTGTGGCGCCGCGGATAATGTCGACACGCTCGACCAGGTCCGGGGACAGGTTAGCAATCGAAAAGCCTGGCGGGGCGGGATCGCCATTGATCAGGATTTGGGTGAAGCCTCCGCCCAGGCCGCGCATGCGCAATTCGCCACCGACGAACGATATGCCGGCCACACGCTTGAGCGAATCGACCAGGAGTGCATCGCCATATTTGCTCAGTTCCTGGCGTCCGACGACAATTTTCGACGCCGTGCCGGCATCAACGGGCGCCGTGCCTTTTACTTCCACCACCTGGGGGCTGCCCTCGCTCGCAATGGCTTGTGCCCGGGCGCCGAAACTGAGCATTGCGAGGTACACCGCGAAACTGATTCTACTTCTCAAAATAATCATTCAATACTTCCAAATAGGTTTGTATTAAGTTCGATGTCACTGCAGAGCCGCCTGGATAGGCGACCCCATGAAATACTTGAACCATGGCTCGGAATCGGCTTGGTGAACAAGGAGCCATAACGCCAGCTCATCGGAGCGCCAACGTTTGTCGAGCGAAGCGGAATCGGCGCCGATCAATATTTTCTTGCCCAGCAGTCGAACAACCTCGCGCGTTTTGACGGAATGTTGAGGTGGGCCAGTCGACCAAATAGTCGCGGCATGAAGCACCACGGGACGGGTCCGTATTGCAGAAACGGTCGGTAAGCAGGTGATAGATAATGGGATTGGCAGCAAAGTCGGAGCGCCGAAACGACTTATTCAACAACCTGGCCATCCGTTGAAACAAATACAAATAATGCATGATGTTAAATGCCAAAATGACATTTGTCCAGTCTCTGATTCATCGATTTATCCTTCTTTTTCCCGGTAGCTGGTCCGTCCCTTGTGCCGATGGCTCCACTTTCTGTGGATCGCCAAGAACAAAACAGGACACCGCATTCCGATGGCGTTTTCAAGTGCAAATGGAACTCTTTTAGCCGGCCTGTTTCCGCTTTCAAGAAACAAGCGCCGGGCAGGTCCCTCCTGCCCGGCAGAACGGATTTATTGCCCTGTCATTTCACGCACCAGATAGTTGGCGTCGTAAATCTTGTCGAGCGCCTCGAGGATTCCGCCACTGTGGACTGCCACGGTGCGGTTGTTGCGCGGATTGAACCAGAATGTGCCGCCCAGCGAGTCGATATTGCCGTCAAATATCAGCCCGACAATCTCCCCTTTCCGGTTGATCATCGGACTGCCGGAATTGCCGGCGGCGATGTCGGTGGTGGCGACAAAGTTGAGGCTGCGAGACAGGTTCAACTTGCTCTTGGCGGCATGCCACGATGCCGGCAACGCGAACGGATCGGCACCTGTGTCGCGGGCGAAGGCGCCGTTAATATCGGTGAATGCCGGCACTTTGTGTCCAGCCCTATCCCAGCCGTCGACCTCGCCGTAGGTCAGGCGCAAGCTGAACGTGGCGTCCGGATAGGCCTTGGTGCCGTGCTGCGCAAAGATCGCCTGCGCGATCAGCTCGGTGTTTTTTTGCATCACCGATTCGACCTCCTGCTCGTACTTCTTGCGCACCGCGCGCGCCTGCCCATCAATGGCCAGGGCGAGCCGGATGAACGGGTCATCCGACTGGGCGATCGCTTCCTTCCCGCCGTCCCATAGTGCCTTGCGCACCGCACGGTCGCCCAGCTTGGTGTTGCCGATCAACTGGCTGGCGAGCTGCTCGGGTGACGACTTACCCAGGACCTGTTTGACGAACGGGTCATCGACACCCATCTTTTCGCGCATTTTCGTCAGCGAATACACCAACTTGACTTTCTCGAGTTCGGGATAAATAGGCGCGTTCGAGAGGGTGGATTCTTCCATTTCCGGCAAGGCCGCGTCGGCAAACTCGGGCAGGCGCTCACTGTCCGGCTTCAGGCGTTCCTCTGCAGCACGCACCAGCGTGCGGGCAATCCCGAAGTAATCGCTCGTCAGCGCACGATTGCCGTCAATGAACTGCATCTGCAGAAATTGGTTGCGATAGTCGGTTTGTGCCTTGGCGATGGCATCCCAGGCGCCACCGAGGCGCGCCTGCAGAGGTGGGTGCGCAGCCACATACTTGCGCAGGGCCGCTTCCTCGTCATGCCTGGTCGCCAGGAATGCAGGGTCGAGCAAGGTCTGCAGCGTGCCGTTCAGCGCCTTGTACATATTTTCTATGCCAAACAGCAAATCCTCGGTCGTGCGCGCCGCCTCCTGCCCCGTCGTCCGATACTGATTGATCACGCCGCGCAGCTCGGCCAAGTTGAGAAGCTGGTCGATCAACTGGAGGTCGCGATAGGTCATCAGTTGAGCAAGCGTCAACTGGCGCTGGGTAGCGCCCGGATGGCCGGTGGCAAACACCAATTCGTGCTGTTTCGCACCGTCTTTGCTGAACGGGAAAAACGCCTGGATCGGCGCCGGTTTGCCGTTCTCGTAGACGCGCACGAGCGAGATGTCCAAGTCGTAGCGCGGGAACATGAAATTGTCCGGGTCGCCGCCGAAGAATGCCGCCGCCTTTTCCGGCGCAAACACCAGCCGCACGTCGGAGAACCGGTGGTATTTGTACAGGTGGTAGCGGCCGCCGTGGTACAGCTCGACCAGGTCGCAGCGCGTACTTTCCTTGTCGGTGCCGACGCACGCCGACGTCAGGCGTGCGCGCTCGGCGTTGCGCGCGTCAATGTAGGCGGTTCCTTCAAGGCCGGCGGTCGCTTTCGTTATCTGCGCGGTCACGTCCTCGATCTGTTCGAGCCGGTCGACTTCCATGGCCGGACAGCGTGGTTCCTGGTCGCGGCGCCCCGCCAGGAAACCGTCGGCCAGGTAATTTTTCTGGGCTGTCGAGAGCTGCCCGATGCAGTCAGCGGCGCAATGATGATTGGTCAGTACCAGCCCATCCTTGGACACAAATGAGCCCGAACAGCCACCGGCCAGACGCGCCGAACTGAGCATCGCATGCCTGACCCAGTCCGCATTCGGCTTGAAACCGTATTGCGCCTGTATCTTGTCGACCGGGAGGTTATCGAGCGTCCACATGCCTTCTGCAGCTTGTGTCCAGACCGGCAGCGTGCAACCGAGCACGATCAGCGCGCGCGTTGCAATGACACGGAAATAGGGCGAAGTCGCCATGCCGCTACCTTTGAAAATTACATCGGAGAGATGCCACGCCTTCGATGGCGCCCGGGTGGATGCGGCAGACCTTCGGAATAATAGGCAGAATAATTTAGTCAACATATGCGTCGGTGCACTTCAAAAAACAGTTAATGATTTCAACATCAGCGATGCCCGCCAGGATTTTCTACAATACGCCCAAGAATGTTCAGGACGCGCGTA
Organism: uncultured Massilia sp.; assembly: GCA_966211695.1. Classification (GTDB taxonomy): domain Bacteria; phylum Pseudomonadota; class Gammaproteobacteria; order Burkholderiales; family Burkholderiaceae_D; genus Telluria. The sequence goes on from CBIHOW010000039.1 coordinate 48,587, forward strand.
GATAACCCTGTCATGACATCTCAGCGGGTTCTTGTCGGGAATTATGCTGGGCACACGCTAACAGCCGTTCAGATATCGCTCGGCCCAATTGTGCCGCATGTTTCCCACGGACAATTGACTGATGATCCCCATCTAGAACAGTGGTGGACGCAATATCGATGCCATATTCCATCCATCGTCGAGGCTCAACCTTGAGATCACTCTCTCGCGCCGAGAAGAATTCGACAGGGCCGGCGCCATTTATCAGACGGTATCCCGTCAATGCTTTTGCGATCGATCCACGCAATCGTATATGGCGTTCAATCTCATCCGGCGTCATTTGATAACGGTCCGCCAACCGGGGGCCGACTTGCTCCAATATCTCGGCCACATTGCCCGATTTCGCCAGACGGTCCAACTCATCGACATTGACGATCTTCGTATCTTCAAGATCGAGCAAAAGGCATCCCACGTCGAAGAACTCTTCTTTGCCGGTGCGCAGCAGTGGCCAGCGCTCGCTGATTAATCCATCAAAGTCGAAATTGCTCTTCGAGTCGATAAGACCGATAAATTCGACAACGTCATCGCGTAAGCACAACTGGCGCGCCATTTCATAAGCGATGAGACCACCGGCCGACCAGCCAGCGATGCGATACGGTCCCTCCGGCTGCACAGTGCGAATGGCAGCAATATATCTTCCAGCCAATTCCTGGAGAGTCGTCAACGGCGTTTCGCCATCCAGCAAGCCCGGCGCCGCCAGCCCATAAATCGGCAGATTCTTGTCGATGAAAGGTGCGACATCGTGTGCGTAAGAAGGTATCCCGCTTACCTCATGCACGAGGAACAGAGGTGTCCCGTCGCCTGCGGCACGAATTGGTATCAGCACCGACTCGTTCACTGACTGCGCATCCAAGGTAAGCGCCTGGCTGAAGTGTTGTAACGACGGGAACAGGAACAGCTGTTTCAGTGATACTTCACGCCCAAATTTTTGATGCACACGCGAAGTCATCTGGAGAGCCAGCAGCGAGTGGCCACCCAGTTCGAAGAAATTGTCGTGCCGGCCCACCTGCTCGACCTTCAGCAGTTCGCCCCAGATCGCCGCCAGCGTCTGTTCCACCTCGCCCTGCGGCGCCTCGTACGCCCGGCTCGCGTATGCCTCTCCCGACGGCGCCGGCAGCGCCTTGCGGTCCAGCTTGCCGTTCGGCGTCAGCGGCAGGCGCTCGAGCACCACGAATGCCGACGGCACCATGAACTCGGCCAGCTGCGCGGCCAGGGCCGTGCGCAAGGCGCCGACGTCCAGCTCCACCCCGGCATGCGGCACTACGTACGCCACCAGGCGCTGGTCGCCCGGCACGTCTTCGCGCGCCAGCACCACCGCTTCGCGCACGCCGGCGCAGCCGGCCAGCTTCGCTTCGATCTCGCCCAGCTCGATGCGGAACCCGCGCACCTTGACCTGGAAGTCGTTGCGGCCCAGGTATTCGATCGTGCCGTCCGGCAGCCAGCGGCCCAGGTCGCCCGTCTTGTACAGGCGTGCGCCTTCGCGTCCGCTGAACGGATCGGGGATGAAACGCTCCGCCGTCAATTCGGGACGGTTCAGGTAGCCGCGTGCCACGCCAGCGCCGCCGATATGGATTTCTCCCGCTACGCCCAGCGGCACGGGGTTGCGCCGGCTATCCAGAATATAAACTTCAGTATTTGCGATCGGTGAGCCAATCGATGGATTAGGGGTGGCATGACTGAGCGCTTGAATCGTCGACCAGATCGTCGTTTCGGTAGGACCGTACAAGTTCCAGACAATCGACGTATGCTTTAAAAGCTCGCTGGACAAGGATTCAGGCAATGCCTCACCGCCACACAGGACTTTTAATTGACGCTGGCTTGGCCAACCATGGCCGAGTAGCGCACGCCAGGTCGAAGGAGTCGCTTGCAGCAATGTCACCCGTTGCTCATCCATTACCTTCCACAGCAATTTCGAGTCCAAGGTGACGGCACGGTCAACCAATACGACCGATGCTCCGCTTATAAGTGGCAAGAACAACTCGAGAACAGCGATGTCAAAAGAAATGGAGGTGACATTGATTATTCTGTCTTTGGCATCCCACAAAGCTGCACGCTGGAACGCCGACAAGAAATTCACTACCCCGTTATGCAGTACCTCGACTCCTTTAGGCAGTCCAGTCGAGCCGGAGGTGTAGATCACGTACGCCCGGTCGTCAGGGGAATTTTGAGGCAGAGGGTTATATCCTGCGCATGAACCGACATTCGATGGAGCATCCACAAAATGCGCGCGGTGACCCTGCAACTGGAAGCCGTTCCACAGCAAACGCTGTGTCAGGACCATGGCAGGGGCACAATCATTCAGCATGTGGGTAATGCGGTCGACAGGGTAAGCTGGATCTACCGGCACATATGCGGCACCCGACTTGAGCACTGCCAGCATGGACACCAACATCTGCGGGTTGCGTTCCATGCAAATAGCGACGAGATCGCCTTTACCGATGCGGGCTTGCCTCAAGTAATGAGCGAGACGGTTGGCCTTCTCGTTCAGCTTTGCGTAGCTCAGCGCCTGGCCCTCGTACACGAGCGCCGTCGCGTCCGGCGTGCGCGCCACCTGCTGCTCGAACAGCGCATGCAGGCATGTGTCGCGCGGATACTCGGCCGCCGTCGCGTTGAAGTCGTACAGCAATTGTTGCCGCTCCTGGGCACCCAGCATCGGCAACGCGTCCACGTGCTGCCCATCGCCGGCAACCATCCCCTCCAGCAACATGCGCCAGTACCCGGCGTAGCGCCGCACCGTGGCCTCGTCGAACAGCGCGGTCGCGTATTCGATACCGCCGGCGATCCTTCCGCCCGCTTCCTGCAGGCTGAGCGTCAAATCGAACTTGGCAGTCACGGCCTCGGCGCCATCGATGTTCGACAGTTGCAAGCCCGGCAGTTCCAGTGCCCCGGCCGGCGTGTTCTGCCAGGCGAACATCGCCTGGAACAACGGCGCGTGCGACAGGCTGCGTGCCGGCTGCAATACCTCGACCACCTGCTCGAACGGCAGGTCCTGGTGCTGCTGTCCTTCGAGCACTTGCTGCTTCACGTGCGCCAGCAACTGCGTTACCGTCGGCTGCTCGCCAAGGTCGACCCGCAGGGCCAGCGTGTTGACGAACAGGCCGATCAATGGCTCCAGTTCGGCACGGTTGCGTCCAGCCACCGGCGTGCCGACCACCACTTCGTCCTGCCCGGACAGCCGCGCCAGCAGCGCGGACCAGCTCGCCAGCAGCGTCATGTACAGCGTCACGCCATGACGCTGGCTCAGCTGCTTGAGCTGCCGGGCCAGGTCCGCATCCAGCTCCACCGGCAGGCGTGCGCCGGCATAGTCCTGCTGCGCCGGCCGCGGCCGGTCGGTCGGCAGGGCCAGCAGCGCAGGTGCGCCGCCCAATGCACGCTTCCAGTAGGCGCCGTGCTGCTCCAGCTGCTCTCCTTCGAGCCAGCCGCGCTGCCACGACGCGTAGTCCGGGTACTGGATCGCCAGTGGCGGCAACGGATCGTCCAGCCCCTGCACATAGGCCCCGTACAGGGCGCTCACTTCGTTGAGCAGCACGCCCATCGACCAGCCGTCCGAGACGATGTGGTGCATCGTCATCAGCAGCACATGTTCCCGCTCGTCCATGCGCACCAGGCTCGCCCGGATCAGCGGCCCCGCCGCCAGGTCGAACGGCGCCACCGCCTGCGCCTGGTTCAGGTCGCGCAGGCGCTGCGCGGCATCGGCCACGCCGCGCAAGTCGTGCTCGTCCAGCACGAGCCCGATGCCTGGCGCATCCACGACTTGCTGCACCTGGCCGTCCTGCTCGAGGAAACGCGTGCGCAGCGCTTCATGGCGCGCCACGATCCGGTCCAGCGTCCGGCCCAGCGCCGCACGGTCCAGGTCTCCGGTCAGCTTGACCGCGCCCGGAATATGGTAGGCCTGGCTGACGCCTTCCATCTGCGCCAGGAACCACAAGCGCTGCTGGGCGAACGACAGGGCCAGCGGCCGGTCGCGCAACGCCGGCGCCAGGTCAGGCAGGGCCTGCTGCGCCGTACCGGCCAGTGCCCGCGCCAGGTCGGCCAGCACCGGATGCGCGAACAGCTCGCCGAGCGCCAGCTCGCGTCCCAGCACCTGGCGCACGCGCGATACCAGGCGCACCGCCAGCAGCGAATGTCCGCCCAGTTCGAAGAAGTTGTCGTGCCGGCCGACCTGCTCGACCTTCAGCAACTCGCCCCAGATCGCCGCCAGCGCCTGTTCCACCTCGCCCTGCGGCGCCTCGTACGCCCGGCTCGCGTATGCCTCTCCCGACGGCGCCGGCAGCGCCTTGCGGTCCAGCTTGCCGTTCGGCGTCAGCGGCAGGCGCTCGAGCACCACGAATGCCGACGGCACCATGAACTCGGCCAGCTGCGCGGCCAGGGCCGTGCGCAAGGCGCCGACGTCCAGCTCCACCCCGGCATGCGGCACTACGTACGCCACCAGGCGCTGGTCGCCCGGCACGTCTTCGCGCGCCAGCACCACCGCTTCGCGCACGCCGGCGCAGCCGGCCAGCTTCGCTTCGATCTCGCCCAGCTCGATGCGGAACCCGCGCACCTTGACCTGGAAGTCGTTGCGGCCCAGGTATTCGATCGTGCCGTCCGGCAGCCAGCGGCCCAGGTCGCCCGTCTTGTACAGGCGTGCGCCTTCGCGTCCGCTGAACGGATCCGGGATGAAACGCTCCGCCGTCAAGTCGGGACGCTTGAAATATCCACGAGCGACACCGATACCGCCAATGTACACTTCGCCGCTGCAACCACAAGGAACAGGCTGTAAATCTGCGCCAAGCAAATACACCTGGCAGTTATTAATCGGGCGGCCGATGTGCGGGGTGATTGCATCTTCCTGAACCAGTCCAATTGTCGCGTCAACCGTGCATTCGGTAGGCCCATACATATTATGGAATTCCGTGCGCCGTGCAGCCGAAATCTTTCGCCAAACCGCTCCGTTGATCGGTTCTCCTCCAAGCAGGACACTGGTCGGGAAATACCCTTCCAGTTCGAGCAGTCCGGCAGCCAGAAGTAAATCGAGCTGGGATGGCGTGCTATCGAACGCATGAATCTCATTCCGCGCATAGAATTCCAGCAGTTTCTCGCCGTCCGCACGCAATACCTGCGGTACCAGATAAAGGGCGTGTCCCGACAATAACTGAAGAATCCCTTTCAGGGACATATCGAAGGAAAATGAAGCATTCAAGGCGATGCGTGCCGGCTGCGGACAACTCTTGTGCGTCGACGCACGCATGACAGACCAGAAATTGACCGCGGAACGGTGCTCAACCATTACGCCCTTGGGCCTGCCGGTAGAACCCGACGTATAAATCATGTAGGCCAAGTTATTTGCAGTCGTGAAACTGGCCAAATTTTTGTCGGAATACGTTTCGACGCTCTTCCAGTCCGTATCCAGGCTCAGCACAGGCACCCCACTGCTGGGCAACAATGCGCGGATATGATGCTGCGTCAGCAATGCACATAGTTCAGCTTCATTGGCCACGAAGGCCAGGCGCTCCTGTGGATAGGACGGGTCCAGCGGCACATAGGCGCCGCCGGCCTTGAGCGTGGCCAGCAGGCCGATG
>CBIHOW010000040.1:0-49925 GCA_966211695.1 uncultured Massilia sp.
TACTTCTTCCTAAAAATCAAGGATGCGTTCCCCGGTAAGACGCGATGAACCTTTTATTACTACATGCGCGACGTCTTCGCGAACCAGTGGCGGCGCTGGCTCACCGGCCGCTTCCTCGACGGCTACCTGAAGGACCGCAAGTACTACGCGCTGGGCACCGGCAACGAGATCGACAACCCCGACCAGCGCATCAGCGAGGACATCAACACGTTCACGGGACGCTCCATCAACTTCCTGCTGATCTTCCTCGGCTCGCTCATGCAACTGGTCGCCTTCAGCACCGTGTTGTGGTCGATCTCGCACCTGCTCGTGGCCGTGCTTGTCGCGTACGCGGTGACGGGCAACATCGTCGCCCTGTACTTCTTCGGCAGCCCGCTGATCCAGCTGAATTTCTGGCAGTTGCGGCGCGAGGCCGACTTCCGCTTCAGCCTGATGCGCCTGCGCGAAAACGCCGAATCGATCGCGTTCTACCGGGGCGAAGCGCAGGAGCGCACGCACATCGACCATACGTTCAGCAAGGTCATCCGCAACTTTGCCCGCCTGATCAAGAAGCAGCGCGCGCTCAGTTTTTTCCAGCGCACGTTCAGCCAGCTCACCGTGGTACTGCCGTACGTGCTGCTGGCCGGCGGCGTGCTGTCGGGCGAGCTGGAAGTGGGCCAGGCGACGCGGGCCGCCGGCGCTTTTACGGCCGTGCTCGGCGCGGTGGGGGTCATCGTCGACAACTTCGAGAGCCTCAGCCGTTTCGTCGCAGGCATCGGCCGTCTGCAAGCGCTGTCCAACCTCGTGCTGCCCAATGCGCAGCCGGCCGCCATCGACGAGACGCATCCGCGCATCACGATGCGTCCGGGCACGCACTTCGCGCTGGAAGCCGTGACCTTGCATCCGCCGCAGTCGGACCGCGTCCTCATCAAGGAACTGAACCTCGTCCTGAAACCCGGCGACGCCTTGCTGATCACGGGCGCCAGCGGCTGCGGCAAGAGTTCGCTGCTGCGGGCGATCGCGGGGCTGTGGAACACGGGCACCGGCACGATCCAGCATCCGCCGCTGGAAGACGTGTTCTTCCTGCCGCAGCAGCCTTATCTGCAGCAGGGCACGCTGCGCAGCCAGCTGATTTATCCCAGCGTGCACAGCGAGTTGGGCGACGAACAGTTGCTCGACATCCTGGAGCAGGTCCACCTGCCGCAGCTGGCCGACCGCGTGGGCGGCCTGGACGCCGTGCACGACTGGAGCAAACTGCTGTCGGTCGGCGAGCAGCAGCGCCTGGCCTTCGGCCGCGTGCTGGTGCACGCGCCGCGGATCGTCATCCTGGACGAGGCGACGAGCGCGCTCGACAGCACCAACGAAGCGGCCCTGTACGCGCAACTGCGCGCCAGCGGTGCGACCCTCGTCAGCATTGCCCACCGCGAAGCCGTGCTGCGGCATCACACGCACGTGCTGCGGCTGGTGGGCGACGGGACGTGGGAAGTGGTCGAGGCCGGCGGCTTCGCATTCGACGCACCGGCCGCCGACACCGCCCAGGCTCCGGCGCGGCAAGCCGTCGCCGTGCCGGTCGTGGGATAGGATCAGATATCGGTCGGCGGATACGACGCGACACCGCCCAGCACGTAGGCCACCTGGGCCGACAGGGGGATGGTGCCGCTCACGGTCGGAGGACCGAACGTCACGGTGACGGTACCGCTGCTCGAATTGTTGTCGACGTTCTGGACCTGGTACGAACCGCTGGCCGAGCCCATGGAGAAGATGTCGAGGAAGTCGAGTTGCGCCGACGCGTTGACCGACAACGCCGACTGGATCGCGGAGCTGTTAGCGTTCGTGAACGTCATCTTGATGGTCGGCTGCTGGCTGATCACGAACGTGCCCAGGCGTGCGAACGTACCGCCTTGGCCGAACGTCGTCGCAGGGTCCCATTCGGAGCCCTGCAGCTGGTAGCCCGTCTTGGTGCCTGCCGGTCCCACGTTGGCGACGACTTCCGCCAGGATATCGTTGGCATACCAGCCGGTCGAGTTGTCGGTCGAGAGTACCGATGGCGTCGCGGACACGAGCGTCAGGCCGGGATAGGTGAAATCCATGGTCACGGTCGATTCCGACGACGTGAAGTTCGACATGTTGTAACTGGCCGAGGCGTTCACGGACAACCCGAACACGTCGGCGATCGGCAGATCGAATCCGCCCTCGCCGGAGATGCTCACCTGGGTCGACGACGAGCTGAAGCTGGACAGGGACACGCTGACCTGGATGGCGTTGCTCGTGGTATTGAGCGAGCCGATCAGCTGATTGGCGGTCGGCAGCTTGCTGGGGGTGTAGCCGACGTAATAGGTGGTGTCGCCGGTCTGCATGCCGCCGTTGCTGCTGGTCGGCGTCGTGACATTGGTCATCGCGGCATTCAGGCGGGCCGTGGCGGCATAGTAGCGGTTATGGAGCGCGTAACTGTCGCCGGCGAGGCTGACGTAGGTGGCAATGGCGTTACGCAGCGTGTTAAGCGTTACGGGCATGTTTTCGTAGCTCCCGTATTGCTTGTTCATCTGGTTGATGATGTCCTGGATTTTCCCTCCGAAAGGCGGCGGATTGCTGAACGTGCCGCCGGCCTGGGTGAATGCCGTGACCACGGCGCCGATCTGCGCCTCGGCTTTGGCGTCCTGGTCGTTCATCGTCTTGAGGTCATCATTCGAAAAGGCAAACGTGACCGCCTGCAGGATCTGCAAGTACGTAGTGGCGAAGTCGGCGGTCGTCAGGTCCAGCTGGCCGTCGGGACGGCTGCCGAGCAGCGTGTCGAGATCCTGCAGCGTGGCCGGGTTGTAATACGCATTGCTGCCGTAGGTAATCCCGTAGTTGAACCCGGCCGGATAGCTGAGGCTGACGAACGGGCCGCTCAGCTGCGAGCCGACTGCCTGGGTGACCTTCTGCTGGAGGGCTGCGGCGAACGCCTCCTGCGCCGAAGCTGTCGCGGTGTCGGTAAGCATGTTGCGCAAGCTCTTCTGGTTGACCATGCTCCGGCACTGGGCCAATGCCGGCGGGGTTCGTTTCGGATGGTCACCCAGCCATGTGTTGTACGCGGCCTGGAGCGCGGCCTGCGGATTCTTGGCGGAGACGGTCGTGACGAAGTCCCACACAAGCGGTTTGCTATCCGGGTACGCCAGGTAAACGCGATAAGTAGCCATGATCTATCCCTTCGAATTGGTTGAAATGAGAACGTTGCGTCGCCGGAGTATCCGAATCGATCGCGAGGCTTGTTCAGCAATGCGCGTGCCAGCCCGAAAACAGCGGTTTTCCGGGGGTTTTGCGGGAAAATGGGCAACAAAATACTGTCAATTTACATAGCAACAGCTTCGTTGACATCGCATTTACAATGCCGACAAATGACCTCATCCATTCTTTCGACCATGCACGCCGACGATCCCGACCAGACCCTGACCGCCCCGCTGGACGTGCTCGCGCACCCTGCGGCGCCGGCGCTGGCGCTGACCATCCTGTGGCATCCGGATCTCGCCCGGGTGGGCGAACAGTTCATGCTGCTGCCGGGGACCGACGAGATCGCCGTCAGCCGCTACACGCCCCTGTTTTCCCGGCCGGCCGGTGTGCAATTACCGCTGGGTGAGCGCTGCATCGGGCGCGATCCGCTGGTGCTGCGTCTCGACGGCACGACGCTGCGCATCGTGCCGCCGTCCAGCCGGATGCGGGTCGACGTCGACGGCATGCCGTTATTGGACGCAGCCGACATACCGGTCGGGCGCATCGGCGCAGGTATCGTATTGGGGCTGGGCGGTGCCGTCCTGCTGTGTCTTCATTGGTATCGGGGGACGCCCGCCATCGGCTCGAACAAGAGCCTGGTCGGCGTGGGCAGCGCCATGGGCAAGGTTCACGAAGCGATCCGGCAGGTTGCCGCCACCGATATGCCGGTACTAGTGCTCGGAGAAAGCGGAACGGGCAAGGAACTGGTGGCGCGCGCGATCCATGACGCCAGCCGGCGCCGCGGCAATGCGCTGGTGGCGGTCAACATGGCGGCGTTGAACGAGGCGCTTGCCGCCGGCGACCTGTTCGGTGCGGCGAAAGGCGCCTATACCGGCGCGCACAGCGCACGTACCGGCCTGTTCGCGGAAGCGCAGGACGGCACGCTGTTCCTCGACGAGATCGGCAACACGCCCGCGGCGATCCAGCCGATGCTGCTACGCGTGCTCGAAACGGGCCAGTACCGCCCGCTGGGCGCCGCACGCGACGTGGACTCGAACGCGCGGGTGATCGCCGCCACCGACCAGGACCTCCGCACGGACAGCTTCAACCAGCCGCTGTTCCGGCGCCTCGAGGCGTTCGTCATCCATCTTCCGCCTTTGCGCGAACGGCGCGAAGACATCGGGGTGCTGATCGTGCACATGATGCGCGAACGGCCATTCCCTGGCCCGGACGCGGCGCTTCCGGTCGAACTGGTGGCGCGCATGTGTCGTCATGACTGGCCCGGCAATGTCCGCCAACTGGGCCATGCGGTGAGGCGTGCACTGATCGCGATCCAGGCGGGCCAGCACGACGATCTCGCGGCGATCGTTCCGGACAACGCGGCGGCTGCGCCTGTCGCCCCGGCGCAGCCTCCCGCCACGAAAGCCGCACGCATGCGTTTGACCGAGGTGGGCGACGAGGCCGTCCTGGCGGCGCTCGACGCAAGCTGTTGGCGGGTCGGCAAGGCAGCGCAGGCCCTGGGCATCTCGCGCCCATCCATGTACAAGCTGTTGGACATGCATCCCGCCATCCGCGCGGTCGGGACGATCCCGCTGGAAGAACTGCGGTCGGCGCTGGCGACGCACGCCGGCGATCTCGCCCGTTGCGCCGCCAGCCTGAAGACACCCAGCGACGCGCTGCGCCGTCACCTGCAGGCACATGGCCTGATCGAATGAGCGGCCGACCGCTCAGGGCCGCCCGTCCTTGAGCGTACCGGGACCGCCCACTTCGGCTTCCGGGTCTTGCCAGAACACCCGAACCTCGTCGACGGCGCCCGCGCCGCGGATGATCCTCACGGTCAGCGCGAACGACAGTTTCCAGAAACCGCTGCTGAGGCCGACGTCGAGCGATCCTTTCCAGTCCTGTACGATCTCCCGTTCGACCGTATTGAGCGGGTTGACGAAACCCGAAAAGTTGCGCTCGAGCACGTAGCTGGCCCCGATCGCCTGCGTGAACGGCGAAGGCGGCGCGAACCTGGTGTCGCCGTCGGCGGAGCGTTCGACGATACCGGCACGGGCGATGATGGCGCAGTCGATGACCTGGAAGGTCTTGAACCCGCCGTCACGGGAGCCCGTGCCGATGATCCGCACGTTCACCTGTTCCCCCTGGAACAGCGACAATGTGCCAGCGAACGCACCTTCCTCGGGATTGGGATTCGGGGTATTGCTCGAATCGCGATACACATCGGCCTGCAACTGGTCGGTGTGCTGGTCGACGTCGAATCGCAGGCGCAGCGTGGCCTTGGGAAGCAATGGCAGCGTGACGGGTTTGTTCAATTTCGGTGCTCCATGGTGAGGGATTGATAATGGGCGTCGCGTCGCAACGCGGTCAGTTCAGGCTCCGCTGCGACCGCGGCAAGCGGGTAGCCCAGCTTTACGGCATGTTCCAGATGGGCGAGCGCGAGCGCACGCTGCCCGCGCAGCTCATAGGCCAGCGCGGCACGGAACTGCACGTCGGGATTGGCCGGCGCCAGGGCGGCGCCGCGCGCGGTCCAGGCCAGCGCATCGGGCTCGTCGGCCAGGTGGGCGGCGTAGACCCCCATCCGGGTCAGGAAGGTCGGATCGTCCGGGACGCGCGCCAGCTGTGGACGCAGCAGTTGGACGGCGCGCCGGTAGGCGTCCACCGCGGCGTGCTCGCGCCCCGGTATCCAGCGCAGGGCATCGGCCAGGTTGGCCCATTTCAGATAGTCGTTGGGCCCGCCCTTGGCGGCCGACACCGCGTGTTCGAATGCGGCGCCGGCGCCCAGGTAATCGCCCTTGTTGTACAGGACCGTGCCCAGGTTGCTGTACAAGACGCCGCTGGGCTGCACCCGCAACCCCTGCTGCAGTACCGACAATGCGTCGTCGGCCCGTCCCAGGCGCAACAACGTCGCACTCAGGTTGGCATACCCGAACACGCCCTCCGGTTCGAGGCGGATGCTGCGCCGGAACGCGTGTTCTGCCTCGGCATAGCGGCCCTGTTGATACAGCAGCGTGCCTTCCAGGTCGGCGAAGCGGCGTTCGTTCGGCCACCGTGCCTGTGCCGTCCGGACCACGTCATCTGCCGCCGCATAGCGCTGCATCCGCAGCAGGACATTGATCTTGGCGTCCAGCGCAAAGATATCCCCGGGGTCGAGGGCGAGCGCCCGGTCGGCCGCAGCGAGGGCCGCGGCACCATGGCCCGACAGTGCCTCGACCCATGCCTGCGCGGTATGGGCGAGGGCCAGCTGGTCATCCTGTCGCAGCGCCAGGGCGGCGGCGGTCGCGGCCCGGCGCAACCAGGTTTCGTCGCGTCCGTCGCCGACGTAGCGCAGGCAGTACGCGAGCGCCTGCCCGGCAGCGGCGCCGGCATGGCCGGGGCGGCGTTCCAGGATGGCGCCGAAGCTGGCCAGGGCCTGCTCGATCGCACCATCGCGGTCGCTGCTGCGCAACGCCTTCAATCCGGCGTCGAGCGCAACCGATGCGGCGGGTTGGAACACGGGGAGCACGGGCACCGCCAATCTGCCCGTGCCGAGCGCCGCCACGACGGCGCCCGCCGCCAGGAGCGCGGCGGCGCCCAGCCAGGCCTTCCTCGGTGGCCGCCAGGCCAGCCGGCGGCGCGTCGGCGCGACGGTGCGCAGCCGGCGGATACGCTTGCGCACCTCGCTCATGGACGACAGGCGGCGCGCGGGGTCGCGCGCCGTCATCGCAAGAATCAGCTGCAGCAGGCCGGGCTCCATATCGGCCGGATATTGCCAACGATCCGAATCGGTTTGCAACTGCGCGCTCGCCAACGCCAGGCCATGCAGGCCTGCGAATGGCCGCTCTCCAGTGACCAGTTCGTAGAGGATGACGCCGAGCGCATAGATGTCGCTGGCCACCGACGGCGCGCGGCCTGCCAGGCGCTCGGGTGCCATGTAGGCGATCGTGCCCTGCTGGTCGCCCAGGGAGGCCGATTGCGTCGCGAGCGGATCGATGTGGCGGGCCAGCCCGAAATCCAGGATGCGGACCGTCCCCGACGGCTCGATCATGAGATTGCCCGGCTTCAGGTCGCCGTGGACCAGCCCGGACGCATGTGCCTCGGCCATTGCTGCCGCAACCTGATCCACGATATCGAGTACCGCCGCGACATCACCTGGATCGGCGGCGGCATGATGGCGCAATGTTTTGCCATCCACCAGTTCCATGATGATGTACTGTGCCTGTCCGTCGTCTTCGAAGCCGAAGATCTTGACGAACGCCAGGTGCTGAACAGACGCGGCGGCCCGGGCTTCACGGATCAACGCGTCCTTCGCGATACCGTTGTCCAGGGCACTCAGGCACTTGACCGCGACCCTGCGGTAAAGCACGTTGTCCCAGGCTTCATATACCCGGCCGAAGCCGCCTTCACCAAGAAACTGCCGCAATTCGTAATGACCGACGCTGGCACTGACAGCTTCGCTCGCGGTGAAAGGGGCCATGCCTGCTGCTCCGAAAGTGGCGAGGGCACATGCTTGCCCGGGAAAGGCTCCCAGTATAGCGCCCGGTGTAATGTCAATCGTTAACTTATCGATATTTTTTCGTGACAGACTTCCCTCGCGCCGGCGTCGTATCCAGATAGAATGTCCGGTTCGGCGATCACTTGAAAGGACGACCATGGCCCTGCTGAACTTCTCCCAACCGGCACTCGACGCCACCACCCTCGCCGCCGTGACCGACACGATGAAGACCGGCTGGATCGCCAGCGGACCGCGCGTCCTCGACTTCGAACGCGCGCTGTCCGCGACATTCGGCGGCCGTCCCACGCGCACCCTGACGTCGGCCACGGGCGCGATGGAACTGGCGCTGCTGGCATGCGGCATAGGCCCCGGCGACGAGGTGATCACGTCCACGCAAAGCTTCTTTTCGACGATGAACATGATCGTCAAGGTCGGCGCCCGTCCCGTGTTCGTCGACTGCGACCTCGTCACGCGCGCCATCGACCTCGACCAGGTCGCCGCGGCCATCACGCCGCGCACGAAAGCGGTCGTGCCCACGCATTTCCCCGGCGCGCTGGGCGACATGGACGCGCTGTATTCCCTTGCGCGGCGCCATGGCCTGCGCGTGATCGAGGACGCGGCCCTCGTGCAGGGCTCGACGTGGAACGGCCAGCCCGTCGGCAGCTTCGGCGACATCGCCACGTTCTCGTTCCACCCGAATAAAAACATGACGACGATCGAGGGCGGCGCCATCGTCGTGCCGGACGAGGCCACCGCGCGGCGCATCGAAGTGCTGCGTTTCCACGGCATCGAGCGCCTTGCGGACGACACGCGCGATGTCGCCGTCGCCAGCGGCAAGTACAACATGTCGGACGTGTCGGCCGCGATCGGCCTCGCGCAACTGGCGCAGCTGCCCGCCTTCCTGGCGCAGCGCCAGCGGCTGGCCGAGCGTTATGTCGAGATGTTCCCGGACATCGAGGGTGCCGTGCTGCCGCCGCGCGGCGTGCCGGGCCAGAGCTGGAACATGTTCTGCGTACTGCTGCCGTACGAACGCCTGGGCACGACGCGGCAAGCGTTCCGGGCCGCGCTGCGCGAACGCGAGATCGCGACAGGCCTGTCGTACGAACCGTCGCACCTGACGACGCTCGGCCGCAGCCTCGGCTGGCGCGGGGGCCAGTTCCCGAACGCGGAGCGCATCGGCCGCGAGACGGTCACGATCCCCCTGCACTGCGGGATGAACGAGGCGGACGTGGACCGAGTGTGCGCGGCCATCGCCGACGTTCTACGCTAGTCGGGCCGCCTTGCGCGGAAAGCGCAGGTGGTAGCGCAGCGCGCACATGGCCCTCATTCATTTGACGCCCAACAGCACGCCGATTCGTTACCACATCGATACTTGTTCTTTTTGACGGCAAAGGCGCCTCTCTTGCCATTGACGGTGCCGTCTGCATTCAAACAAGGATAAGGAGGCCGCGTTGAAACCCCTCATCGTCATCGGCGATAAAACGAACCACGGCGGTACCGTCATCACGGCTTCGACGATCTCCGCTACGAATGGGAAGGGTTGGGCCCGGGTCGGCGACATGGTGTCCTGCCCGCGCTGCAAGGGAGTATTTCCCATCGCTCAGGGCGACAACGGGCTGCGCACCGAGGGCCGCGCGGTAGCCTACGACGGGTGCAAAACCGCCTGCGGCGCCCTGCTCATTTCCAGTCAAACGCTTAGCCTGACAGCCCCTGTCGATACCGCGGCACGGGCCGCCACGGGTCGCGGCGTGCCTGCCAACCTGATGGCCGGGTTTGGGCTCATCGCGATGGGGCTCGCCGGCGGCTACAAGGAGGAGCCGGTGAGGGCGGGAAACGACCGCTTCCGCGGCCGCTTCAGGCTGGTCGACGCCACTACGGGCGAACCGGTCAGCAACCAGGCAGTGCGTGTGCGTTCGACCGGAGGCCAATCCATCACGGGCAGGACCGATGCGAACGGCTATACCGATTGGGTGGAGCGTGACGCACGCGAGACCCTTGCGTTCGACCTGCTGCAGGATGGCGATGCATGACGGGACCAGCGGACACGCCATCAAGCAAGCCGCCGCTGGCCGTCGGGGACATGTCCCGGCAGGGTTCGACCACCGTAGTATCCATCAACAAACCGAAGCTCGATTACGGCGACAACAAGGTGCTCTGCTCCGCGATGTGCCGATGCCAGGCCCAGCCCAACATCGGTGCGGATGGCCGCTCGCTGAAGCAGGAGTGCGTGTCCAGCCGGCTCAAGGCGCTCGACACCGCCCTCGGACACACGAGTCCCTACAAGGCCGAGTACACCTACGACATGACGAAGCGGCCGCCCGAGCCCTTCCTCGACAAGGAGGTGCAGACGAAAAGCAGGACCTTGTGGCCGGGGTGGACGAAAACCCTCTGGCCCAAAGACCCAACCCGGCCACAGCCGTACAAGGCTGGCCGGGGCTACACCCGCCGGCCGGACGTGGTCATCGTCAAGGACCCGACCAAACCACCCACTCAGGACAACATCAAGCAGGTCGTCGAGATGAAGTTTCCCGGCGACGTCTACAGACCCCGGCAGGGCGAGAGCTATAGCATCATCGCCGGCGATGCAAGGAAGCTGGTGTCGATGGAGCTCGAGGAATGCGATTGCAACCGGGCCGAGCCGGAGAAATCGAAAATACCGGTGGAGCAGCTCGGCCCTGCGGCAGCAATTCTTGGAATAATCTACATGGCAGTGACAAAACGGCCGCCGCCGGGCGGTGTGCCAGCCTATTAAGGACAGGATATGGATGAACTACCGTTCGACCCGGTCGAGCTGATGCGTACTAACCCGGCAGCTCTGAACGTGCCCGGCGCCATGCTCACGAAGAAGGGGCCGCAGGACTACGTCGGTTGTGTCCCGGCTATCGCTGGCACGCTGTTCTTCGCCGACGCGCATTTGCCTGCGGTCCGGGAAGCCATCTGCGCGTGCTTCGACGCGTACCAGCGGACCGTCAACCCGGCGCTTACCTGGCTCTTCCGGGAAGAACCGCCCGAGGGCCCCAGCCAGCAGGCTTTCTCGAAGGCGAAACCGCTCAAGGCAATGCTCGCCCGGATGGAAGAGGACGACCCGGTGAGCTTCCACTACACCAGCGGCAAGCAGGCGCACGACGCCGGCCCGTGGGAGTTCCAGGTCATCGGCTTACCGGCGTGGCAGGTCAAGATGGGCGGCTGGGGCCTCTGCGGCCTGCAGTTCAGCGTCCCGCTCCTGTTCGTCGAGGAACAACCCGAGGCGTTCGTGCGGCTGTTCGTCGACTGCGCGCAGCGATTGCGTGCCGCACACGGGTACGCCGGACACAGGCTCGTGCCATCGGCCTTGCGCTTCCTCGAGAACCAGGCATTCGAAGCATTCCTCACATCGAAGCTGCTGGGGTTCGACGCCGGCACGCTGGTTCCGGGCGCGGTGAATGCGCATCTGGGCATCAAGACTGTGGGATGGCTCACCGCCATCAACCGTGATTACCTGGAGAAGATCGGCGGCGAATCGGCGGTGCGGTCGGCGTTGCCGATGGATTGGTTCCGCCTGTTCGATTACGGCGATGGCGTGGTCATCCAGGCGGGGCCGAGTCCCGAGGCAGCCCCGGCAGATGCGCCGCTCCCCGCGCGGCTGGTGCTCCCGAACATGCTGCTGCAGCCTATCCGGACGCCAACTGTGCGGCTGCAATACTTAGGGGCCAACAGCGAGCCTCGCTTGATTGGCTCGGCTGCCGAGCAATGGCTTAAGCGATTCGACATTCCGCCTGATCAACTGTTGGGATACAAGGCCAAGCTGTTGGATGAGCCGAAGCTGAATGCGCCGCCCCCCACGACGCATCCTTCACCGGGTTCAACCAGGTCCAACTGACTGAACGAAGTTGATAATCAGGCCACCTTCAGCTCGACCCGCGCCGCCTTGCGCGGAAAGCGCAGGTGATAGCGCAGGCCCTGCCCCGGGCTGCTCTCCACGCGCAGCGAGCCTTGCAGCACGTTCGTCGCGAGGTTGTACAGGATGTGGCCACCGAGGCCGCTGCCGCCGCTGCCGCGCTTCGTCGTGAAGAACGGGTCGAACAGCTTGGACAGCGTCTCCGCATCCATGCCCGCGCCGTCGTCGCCGTAGTCGAAGAGCACGTCGTCGCCATCGAGCGCCGCGTGGATCGTGATGTGGCCGGGCTGGTCGCGTTCGAAGCCGTGCATCAGGGAGTTGACGACCATGTTGGTCACGATCTGCGACACGGCGCCCGGAAAACTCTCCAGCATCAGGTCCTTCGGACAGTCGATGGCGACTTCCAGCGGCCGGCCCTTCAGCTTCGGCTGCAGCGACAGCAGCACCTCGTTCAGGTAGGTGCCGAGATTGAACGTGCGGATGTCGTCCGAGGACTGGTCCACCGCCACCTGCTTGAAGCTGCGCACGAGGGCCGCGGCGCGCTGCGTGTTGGTCGTCATGATGCGCAGGGACTGGTCGACGATGTCGAAGAACGCTTCCAGGCTGTCCTGGGTCATCGCCCCCGCCGCCAGCTCCTCGCGCGTCAGCTTGAGTTCCTGCACGAGGTGGCTCGTGGCCGTCACGCAGATGCCCAGCGGCGTATTGATCTCGTGCGCGACGCCGGCCACCATCTGGCCCAGCGACGCGAGCTTTTCCTTGCGCACCAGTTCCGTCTGCGCTTCCTGCAGCTGGTGCAGCGCCTGTTCGAGCGCGGCGTTCTGCTGTTCCAGGCGCTCCTTGGCCTTGCGGATGGCACGGTCGGCCTGCATGCGCGCGATGGCCACCGCGACGTGGCTGGAGATGAAGGCCATCAGGTCCAGGTCGGCCTTCGTGTAGAGGACGGCCGGATCGTAGCTCTGCACGACCAGCACGCCGTACGCCCTGTCGTTGACGAGCATGGGGGCGCCGATCCAGCTGGCGATGTCCGTGTTCCCCAGCGGATGCTTGACCTTGCCCGCCGCGTGCAGGCGCGCGAAGCTGCCGGCGTCGTGGAGTTGCGCCTGCTTCGTCTGCAGCACGTACGACACCATGCCCATCCCGAACGGGAAGCGCTGCTGCGGCGGCACGTCGTCCTTTTCGTCGGCAAAATACGGGATGCTGATCTCGCCCGTGTCCGGGTGCGTGAGCGCGATGATGAAGTTCTTCGCCATCATCAGTTCGCCGATGATGTCGTGCAGGCTGGACGCCAGCACGTCGGTCTCGAGGGCGGAGGCCGACAGGTCCGCGATCTGGTACAGCGCGTGCTGCACCTGTTCCGCGCGGCGGCGTTCGGCCACCTCGCGCGCGAGCAGCCGCGTGCGCTCCTGCACGGCGCGCTCGAGGCGGTCCATGCTCTGCAGGCCCTGCAGCGCGTTCGACACGTGGTTGGCGATCAGCGCGAACAGCGCCTGGTCTTCCTCGCTGTACGTGTGTTCGGGCAGGTAGCTCTGGATGACGATGGCGCCCACCACCTCGTGCTGCTGGTCGAGCAGCGGGCAACCCATCCAGTGCTCGGCGATGCTGCCCGTACCCCAGACGGCGCCGTTCTCGCGCGCGCGCATCTCGTCGCCCGTCATCGACAACGGCTGCTTGTTGAGCATGACCCAGGCCGTCGGCGATTCGTCGGGCGACGCCAGCGTCACGCGCTCGTCGGGGCCCGGCCCCTTGTCGCGCGAGTCGACGAAATAGACGAAGCGGACCGTATTGTCTTCCCGCTCGGCCAAGGTGACGTAGAAGTTCTCCGCATACATGATGCGGCCCAGCGCACGGTGCACGGCCCCGATGAACTCGGTGACGTCGGTACAGCTGGCGGACAGGTGCCCGATGCCCAGCAGCATGGCCTGGACCGTTTCCAGGCGGGCGAGACGGTCTTCCATCGATTCCCCTTATCGAACCAAAATTGCGCTCAGGAAATCTTAGCAGTTCAGGCCGGGCTTGCGGGGAATGTGTCGCGAAAATGCCTTACCGGGGGGCGCGGAAATCGTTCTCGACCCAGGTGGACGCGGACGACGGCGACAGCTTGAAATCGGGCCGCACGCGCACCTGCGCCACGCGCTCGCCCATCTCGTCGAAGGCGCTCAGCAGCGCGTACGGATTGTCCTCGTCCGGGACGATGTCCAGGGTCACCTTCAGCTCGCCCTCGGCGGTGGAGACGACGGTGCTCTTGTGCAATTGCGCGTGCAATTGCTGCTCGTGGCGGCGGATCACTTCGGAGGCCGTCTTGACGAGCGTGTGGAAGGCGCTGATGTCGAGCGGCTTCGGGTTTTTCTTGTCGCGGCCCATGGTCCAGGGGCCGACGAGGGCCGGCTCGGATTCGCCGTCCTTGTACATGGCCACGGCCCAGCCGTCGTCGTCCTCGTTCTTGATGACGCGCGCGGTCCAGCCGTTACCCTGCCACAGACGGGCCTCCTGCACGGGGGCATCATCGTCGTGGTCGGGGGTGTCGTCGTTCATTCTTGCTTTCTCGGTCGTGCGGGCATACGCCCAGAAGCAAGATCATAGGCGTTCACGGCGCACTGGACAAGCGCCGCTCCCGTACGGCTAGATGATGCGCAGGTCGGGGCCGCGGGGCGGCACGATGGGTGGGCCGGGCGGCGTGTTGCGCGGGTCGATCGCCGGCGATGGGATCTGGCTTTTGAACGGGTTGATGATGATCGGTGGAATCGCCGGCGGTGCCGAGGGCGGGTTCTTGTGGCCGGCCGCATGCTGACTGCGGTAACTCAAAACACATTGCATAGAATACCTCCTGCAACAGAGCAGGCTGTAAGTATAGACCTCGAGGCCAGCATTGCAAGGCTTGATTTCCGGCCACTTTTTACCCTCGCAGGGCCCGGTCGAGCAGTTCGACCCAGTGCTCCACCGGCACGTCCGTCCCCGATTGCAGGTGCGTGATGCAGCCGATGTTGGCGGACACGATGCGCTCCGGCGCCGTCGCTTCCAGGCGCGCCAGCTTGTCGTCGCGCAGGCGCAGCGAGACGTCCTTGTGCAGCACCGAATACGTGCCGGCCGAGCCGCAGCACAGGTGGCTGTCCGCGCACAGCCGCACGTCGACGCCGGCCGCGCGCAGCAGGTCCTCGACCTTGCCGCGGATCTTCTGGCCATGCTGCAAGGTGCACGGCGGGTGGTAGGCCACCCTCGGGCCATCGGCGCGCGTGCCCAGCTTCGCGCGCAACTTCGCTTCGAACTCCGGCAGCACTTCGCTGACGTCCTTCGCCGCCGCCGAGACGCGCGCCGCCTTGGACGCGTACGCCGGATCGTCGGCCAGCGCATGACCGTATTCCTTGATCATCGCGCCGCAGCCGGACGCGTTGATCAGGATGGTCTCGATCCCCTGTTCCAGGTACGGCCACCACGCGTCGATGTTGCGCCGCATGTCGGCTCGGCCGCCGTCCGCGTCGTTCATGTGCCAGCGGATGGCGCCGCAGCACCCTGCCCGGCTGGCCGCGACCAGTTGCACGCCGACGGCATCGAACACGCGCGCCGTCGCCGCATTGATGTTGGGGGACATGGCCGGCTGCACGCAGCCTTCCAGGAACAGCATCTTGTGCGCGTGTTCGGTGCGCGGCCAGACGCCGGCGTCCTGGCGCGCGGGCACCTTGTCCTTCAATGCCTGCGGCAGCAGCGGCCGCACCGCCTGCCCCGCCTTCATGGCCGGCGTGAACAGCCAGCGGCGCGGCAAGGTTTCCTTCAGGAGTGTCCGCAGCATGCGCTGGCGCGCGGGCCGCGCCACCTGCTGCTCGACGACGCGCCGGCCGATGTCGGCGAGGCGCCCGTACTGCACGCCGGACGGGCACGTCGATTCGCAGTTGCGGCACGTGAGGCAGTGGTCCAGGTGGGCCTGGGTCTTATCCGTGGCGGGCCGGCCTTCGAGCACCTGCTTGATCAGGTAGATGCGGCCGCGCGGGCCTTCCAGCTCGTCGCCGGACAGTTGATAGGTCGGGCACGTGGCGGTACAGAAGCCGCAATGCACGCATTTACGCAGAATCGCGTCGGCCTCGTCGCCGTCGCGCGTGCCCCGGATGAAATCGGCGAGATTGGTTTGCACGGCTAAAAATCCTTGTACATGCGGCCGCGGTTGAAGACCCCGGCCGGGTCGAACACATGTTTCAGTTGGCGGTGGATCGCGAGGACGGCGGGCGCGAGCGGCTGGAACACGCCGACACGCCCATCGCCGCCGCGGAACAGCGTCGCGTGGCCACCGGCCCTGCTCGCGGCCGCGCGGACCGTGGCGGCATCGGCATCCGTTCGGAGCCAGCGCTGCGCGCCGCCCCATTCGATCAGTTGGGTGCCCGGCAGTGCCGGCGGCGGCGCGACCGTCGGCAGCGACAGCCGCCACAGTGAGCCCGCGTCCGCGAAGAACGGCGCGTCATGCTCGCGCAGCCCACGCCACCAGTCGTCCGCATCGTCCAGCAGCTCGCCACCGATGCGCTTGCGCGCCGCGTCGACGGCCGAGCGCGCGCCGGACAGGCGCACCGTCAGCACGCCGTCGTGCCAGCTGGAGGCCGACACGGGCAGCGGCTGCCCGCCCCATTCGTTCAGCCGGCGCAGCGCCTCGTCGTCGTTCATGTGCAGTTGCACCGTGCATTCCGCGACGGGCTTCGGCAACACTTTCAGGGAGACTTCCGCGATCAGGCCGAACACGCCCAGCGATCCGGCCAGCAGGCGCGACACGTCGTAGCCGGCCACGTTCTTCATCACCTTGCCGCCGAAGTGCAGCGTTTCTCCCTTCCCGTCCACCAGCACGGCCCCGAGCACGAAATCGCGCACGGCGCCCGCCGCCTGGCGGCGCGGTCCGGAGAGCCCCGCGGCGACCGTGCCGCCGATCGTCGCGCCGGCTCCGAAGTGCGGCGGCTCGAACGCGAGCATCTGGCCATGTTCCGCCAGGTGCGCCTCGATCTCGGCCAGCGGCGTGCCGCAGCGGGCCGTGATCACGAGTTCCGTCGGTTCGTAGTCCGTGATGCCGCGATAGGGGGTCGTGTCGAGCACCGTGCCCTGCACGTCCTGGCCGTACCAGTCCTTGCTGCCGCCGCCGCGGATGCGCAGCGGCGTCCCGGTCGCGGTGGCGTGGCCGATCCGGTCGGCGAAATCTTGTAAGCTCGTATCCATCATCAAAAGCGCGGCAGGTTGGAAAACGGCATCCGCCCGTGGCGCACGTGCATGCGGCCGTATTCGGCGCAGCGGTGCAGGGTCGGAATCGCCTTGTCGGGATTGAGGATGCCGGCCGGATCGAAGGCGCGTTTGACGGCCAGGAACGCATCCAGCTCGGCGCGCGAGAACTGCACGCACATCGAGTTGATCTTCTCGATGCCGACGCCGTGCTCGCCCGTGATCGTGCCGCCGACCTCGACGCACAGTTCGAGGATGTCGGCGCCGAACTGCTCCGCGCGGTGGAATTCGCCCGGCACGTTCGCATCGAACATGATCAGCGGGTGCAGGTTGCCGTCGCCGGCGTGGAACACGTTCGCGCAGCGCAGGCCGTACTTTTGTTCCATCGCCTCGATCCGCTGCAGCACGTGGGCGAGGTGCTTGCGCGGGATCGTGCCGTCCATGCAGTAATAGTCCGGCGAGATGCGGCCGACGGCCGGAAACGCGTTCTTGCGGCCGGACCAGAAGCGCAGGCGCTCCGCCTCGTCCCGCGACACGGCCAGCGCCGTCGCGCCGCACTCGCTCAGCACGTCGCTCATGCGCGCGATCTCTTCGTCGACTTCCTCGGGGATGCCGTCCGATTCGCACAGCAGCACCGCGGCGGCCTGCGTGTCGTAGCCCGCGTGCACGAATTCCTCGGCGACCTGCGACGACAGCCGGTCCATCATTTCCAGGCCGGCCGGGATGATGCCGGCCGCGATCACGTTGGCGACGGCATCGCCGGCCTTCACGACGTCATCGAACGACGCCATCACGACGCGCGCCACGCGCGGTTTCGGCACCAGCTTGACGGTCACCTCGGTCACGACGCCGAGCATGCCTTCCGATCCGATGGCCACCGCCAGCAGGTCGAGCCCCGGCGCGTCCAGCGCCTCGCTGCCCAGTTCGACGATTTCGCCATCCGTCGTCACCATCCGCACGCGCAGCACGTTGTGCACGGTGAGTCCGTATTTCAGGCAGTGCACGCCGCCGGAATTCTCGGCGACGTTGCCGCCGATCGTGCACGCGATCTGCGACGACGGATCGGGCGCGTAATACAGCCCGTGCGGCGCGGCCGCTTCCGAGATCGCGAGATTGCGCACGCCGGGCTGCACGACGGCCGTGCGGGCATACGGGTCGAGTTTCACGATCTGGTTCAGGCGCGCCGTCGACAGCACGACGCCGCCCGCGATCGGCATGGCGCCGCCGGACAGGCCGGTGCCGGCGCCGCGCGGCACGATCGGCAGCTGCAGCTTGCGGCAGACCGCGATGGCCGCCATGACCTGCGCCTCGTTCTCCGGCAGCAGCACGATCATCGGCATCTGGCGGTAGGCGGCGAGGCCGTCGCATTCGTACGGGCGCGTTTCCTCGGGGTCCACGCGCACGCAGCGGTCCGGCAGCACTGCGAGCAGCGCGGCCGCGGCCTCGCGCTGGCTGACGGCCCGGATTTCGGGAGAAACAGGAGCATTCATCGGATCACCAGTGACGTGAACGGCCACACATACGCCTGCAGCGTGACCATGACACCGACCAGCACGGCCAGTGCGAGAGAGTGGAAGAAGACGAAGCGCAGGATGTCGCCTTCGTGGTTGATCCAGCGCGTGGCCGTGGAGGCGACGACGATGGACTGGGCATCGATCATCTTGCCCATGACGCCGCCGGAACTGTTCGCGGCGCCCATCAGGTTCGGCGCCAGGCCCAGCTGCTCAGCCGCCACCTTCTGCATGCCGCCGAACAGGACGTTCGACGCGGTATCGGACCCCGTCATCGCCACGCCCAGCCAGCCCATGAGGGTGCCGAAGAACGGGTACAGCGCGCCCGTGTTGGCGAAGGCGAGGCCCAGGGTCGTGTCGGTGCCGGAGTAGCGCGTGAGCGTGCCCAGGGCCAGCATCAGCACGATCGTCAGTAACGAATAGCGCACGAGCCACAGGGTGCGGAAGAACGTGCGCACGATGGCTTTCACGCTGTAGTGCATGAACAGCGCGCCGACGATGGCCGACAGCAGGATGCCGGTGCCCGTGGCCGACAGGAGGTTGAACACGTAGATCGCGGATTCCGGCTCGGCGTGCGGGACGACCGGCGGCACGCGCATCACCATGTTATGCAGGCCATCCATCGGGAACTTCGGCGCGAACAGGGTGTTGAAATACGCCTTCACGGGCGGCAGGCCCCAGATGAAGACGAACACGGTCAAGATGAGCCACGGCGTCCACGCGCGCACGAGTTCCGCGCGCGTGTACTTCCCGACGCTTTCCGCGGGCCGGGCGGTCTCGGCCTCGCGGCCCTTCAGGCTGGCCGACGTCCACACGGTCTTCGGCTGCCACACGCGCAGGAACAGGACCAGCGACGCCATCGACACGAGGGCGGCGATGATGTCCACGAGCTCCGGGCCGATGAAGTTCGACACGAGGTATTGCGGGATCGCGAACGACAGGCCCGTCACGAGGATCGCGGGCCAGATGTCCCACATCGCCTTGCGGCCGGCGAACGCCCAGATCAGCCAGAACGGCACCAGCAGCGAAAAGAACGGCAGCTGGCGGCCGATCATCGCGGTCACTTCCATCAGGTCGTAGCCGTGCACCTTGGCCAGCGTGATCACGGGCGAGCCGAGCGCGCCGAACGCGACGGGCGCCGTGTTCGCGATCAGCGACAGGCCCGACGCGGCCAGCGGCGAGAATCCCAGCCCGATCAGGATGCCGGCCGTGACGGCGACCGGCGTGCCGAAGCCCGCGGCGCCCTCGAAGAACGCGCCGAAGCAGAACGCGATCAGCAGCAGCTGCAGGCGGCGGTCGTTCGTGATGCCGGACAGCGAGGCCTGCAGCACCTTGAAGCTGCCGTTCTGTTCGCACAGCTGCTGCAGGAAGATGATGTTCAGGACGATCCAGCCGATGGGCAGCAGGCCCGTGAAACTGCCGAACAGGGCGGCCTTGCCGGCCATCGCGGCCGGCATCTGGTAAGCGAACACGGCGACGCAAAAGGCCGCGGCCAGGCCGAGCGCCGCGGCGATGTGCGCCTTGATGTGGAAGAAACCGAGCGCGGCGAGCATCACCACCACGGGGATCGCGGCCAGCAGGGTCGATACGGCCATGCTGTTGAACGGATCATAAATCTGTTGCCATACCATCTACGTCTCCTTGATTGATTGAATTTTTATAGGTGTTTATTGGGGCTGGTTCTTGTCGCGCAACAGGTCGGCCAGGCTGCGCGGCGCCGGTGTGAGGGGGGTTCGGTATCGGGTCCAGCCCAGTTGCTCCTTCGGTGCCAGCACGCGCAGCCGGGTCGCCGCCCAGCGGAACACGCGATAGACGCCGGGCCGGGCAAACGCGCCGCGCCAGAAGCGCCACACGAGGCGTTCGCCGCGGCTGTACTTCGCACCCTGCCCGCGCAACGGATGTTCGACCTCGGCATCGGGATTCCGGTTCGCCTCCGTGCGCAGGCGCACGAGCAGTTGCGGGATCGGGATACGCACGGGGCAGACATCGCCGCACGCGCCGCACAGGCTCGACGCGGTGGCCAGATCCGCCGTCGACTCCAGGCCCAGGAGATGCGGCGACAGGATCGCGCCGATCGGCCCGGGATACGTGGTGCCGTACGCATGGCCGCCGATGCGGCCGTAGACGGGACAATGGTTCATGCACGCGCCGCAGCGGATGCATTGCAGCGTGGCCCGCAGCTCCTCGTCCGCATAGGCCTGGGTGCGGCCGTTGTCGAGCAGGACGAGGTGCAGTTCGCGCGGCCCGTCCAGTTCACCCGCGCGGCGCGGGCCCGAGATCAGGTTGAAGTAGGTGGTGACGGCCTGCCCGGTCGCGGAACGCGTCAGCAGGTTCGCGAGCGGCACGATGTGCTCCAGCTTTTCCACCACCTTCTCGATGCCCATGATGGCGATGTGCACGTCCGGCACGGTGGTCGACAGGCGGCCGTTGCCCTCGTTCTCGACGAGCCACAAGGTACCCGTGTCGGCCGCGGCGAAGTTCACGCCCGACAGGCCGATGTCGGCGTCGACGAACGCATTGCGCAGCGTGAGTCTTCCGGTCTGGATCAGGCGGTCGACGTCTTCCGTGTATTCCGTGTCCGGGATGTGCTCGGCGAACAGCGCGCCGATGTCCGCGCGGGTCTTGTGAATCGCCGGCATGACGATGTGCGACGGCTTTTCGCCCGCCAGCTGGACGATGTACTCGCCCATGTCCGATTCCAGGCATGCGATGCCGCGTTCCTCGAGGTAGTGATTCAGCTCGATCTCCTCGCTTGCCATCGACTTGCCCTTGACGATGCTTCGCGCGCCGCGCGCGGTGGCGATGCCGTGGATGATCGCATTCGCTTCCTCGGGCGTGGACGCCCAGTGGACCGTGGCGCCGGCCGCCGTCAGCTTCGCTTCCAGCCGTTCCAGCAGCGCGGGCAGTTTTGCGAGCGCGTTCTTGCGCACCGCTTCGCCGAGGTCGCGCAGGCGCTGGAGCTCGTCGTCGTCGCCGAACTGGCTGCGGCGCTTGTCCTGCAAAAAGGTCATCGCGCCCTTGAAACTCTGGCGCAACTGGGCATCGTCCAGCGCCGCGCGGCTGCGTGCGTGGAAATCCTGGGGCGGGACGAATTGCAAGGGCGACGTGGTCATGCGGGCTCCCCGGTGACGATGACGACCCACGTCCAGCGCGGGCCGTGCGCGCCGAAGGCAAGGGTCTGCTGGATGTCGGACGTGCGCGACGGCCCTGTCGCCAGCACGAGGTTGGTCGGCATGCCGTCCTGCCAGCCCTCCGCGTGCAGCGCCTGGTGCAGGTCGGCGTGCAGCGTATGCGCGTAGACGAGCGCGATGTGCAGCGGCGGCACCAGCGACACGGTGCGGGGAGAATCCGCATCCGGCGCCAGCACCAGCGTGCCGGTGGCGGCGATGCCGGAACGGGCGACCGTGAAGCCGGCATCGACGGTGCCGAACAATTCTTCCTTCCAGTCTTCCAGCGGACGGTCGAATGCGATCGGTTCCACGCCGTCCGGCAGCGCGGCGCGCAGGGCGCGGCCTTCGGGCGTCACGGCGTCGACGACGATGCGGCGCACGCCTGCATCAACGACGCGTTGCGCCAGCAGCGCAGGCCATTCGCCGGCACGCGCGCACCACGCCTGCGCGCGCACGGCTTCCAGCGCGGCCTGCATGCGCTGCGCGAGCACGCACGGTGCCGCGTCGTCGCGGCGCGTATCGAAATGCGCATCGATGCGCTGTTCGAGATCGTTGAAGGCGGCGCCGTGCGGGCCGGCCGCGCGCAGGCGACCCAGGATACGGTCGCGCGCGCTCATGCCTGTTCTCCCATGTGCCGCCACAGGAAACTGGCGAGATGTTCGACGGCGAGCGGCGCGCCCTGGTGCTGCGCGGCGTGGCCGATGTTGAGCAGGCAGGCGCAATCGGCCGACACGACGCGGCGGCATCCGGTCGCGCGCATGGACGCGATCTTGTCCTTGACCATGGCGCCGGAAATGTCCGCATGCTTGATCGAGAACGAACCGCCGAAGCCGCAGCATTCGGATTCGCGTTCGTGCTCCACGCGCGTCACGCCGGGCACCGCGTCGACCAGCGCGACACCATGGGCCCGCGTGCCCATCTCGCGCCGCGCGGAACAGGAGGTGTGCAGGACGACGTCCTCCGGCAGCACGGGCGCCCCGGCCGGCATCTGCCACTCCAGCACGTGCAGCAGGAAGGCGCCGAACTCGTACACGCGTCCCGCCACGGCCAGCGCCTGTGCGCTCAGGTCCGGATCGGCGCGGAACAGCTCGGGCCAATGCTTGCGCATCATGCCCGCGCACGAGCCGGAGGGAACGATGATGGGCCACGGTTCGGGAAACAGGTCCAGCTGGGCGCGCGCGACGGCCCGCGCTTCGTCCGGATTACCGCTGCTCCACGCGGGTTGCCCGCAGCAGCTCTGGCCGCGCGGATAATGAACAGTGACGCCGGCCGCTTCCAGCACGCGCACGGCGTCGAGCCCGGCCTGCGGCATGAACAGGTCGATCACACACGTACCGAACAGATACACGTTGCGAGTCATGCAATGTCTCCAGAAGTTCGTTGTCTTTTTTCTTTTAGTCGGGAGATCTTTCCAGTATTCTTTGAGCATCACAAACTGGTTGGGCCAGAGGAGACGAACACATGGTCACATCGAGCCGGCAGGCCGGCGGACGGATCGTATCGGTGCTGGACAGGCTGGAAGAGGCATTGCTCAACGGCAGTTTTCCGGCCAATTCAAAACTGCCGTCGGAGCGCGAGCTGGCCGAGCGTTACGGGGTGTCGCGCAACACCGTGCGCGAGGCGATCCAGCAACTGGGGGCGCGCGGGCTCGTGCGCATCCGGCCGCGCAGCGGCGTGTTCGTGTCGGACCAGCTGCGCACGGGCGCGACGTCGCCGTGGGGCCAGCTGATCGCCGACAGCCCCGCGCGGCGCGAAGACATCCTGGAATTCCGGCGCGTGCTGGAAGGCGCCACCGCCTACTTTGCCGCCCTGCGCGGCACGGACGACGACCTGGACCGCATCCGCGGCGCGATGGCGCGGCTCGACGAGGCACGCCGGGAAAGCGACCATGCTGCCGAATCGCGCATCGACGTCGAACTGCACGAGGCGATCGCCCAGGCCTCGGGCAACAGCATGTTCCTGCACCTGCACAGCAGCGTCACGAAGATGATGCGCGAGCACATCATCCGCAACGTCGACGGCTTGCGCGAGCTGAACCAGTCGGTGCCGGAAATCCTGGCACTGCAGCACCGCACGATCTGCGACGCGATCTGCGCGCGGCGCCCGGAAGAAGCGCGCACGGCGATGCAGACGCACATCGACTACGTGCGCAGCCGGTTCGACGCGGACGAAGAATAGCCGACGCTGGTTGGGCCAGCGCCGTTCGTCCGCCTTTGCAACGCTCCGGCCCCTGAAAAATGCAGTTTGTCGCAGTCAGATAGAGCGCATCGGAACGTATGGATACAGTACGACCATCCCATCAACGACACCCCGAGGACCCATCATGAAAAAGACCGCCGCCATCATCATCCTGTTCCTGTTCGCCCTGCTCGTCTGGAACGTCTTCACGTTCGGCGACAGCGTCGTCACGATCGGCGACGAAGACATCGGCGGGCCGCTGGGCGCCGTGCTGGCGACGGTCTTCGCGGGCGGCGGCATGCTGCTGGCCGGCTTGATCATGCTGCTCGTGGGCGGCGTGCTCGCGGTGGTGTTCGCCGGCGTGGGTGTCCTGTTCATCGGCGCCCTGGCGCTGGGTGCCTGCGTGCTGGCCCTGATGGTGTCGCCGCTGCTGCTGCCGCTGCTGGTGCCCCTCGCGATCGTATGGTTCTTCGTGAGCCGCTCGCGCAAGCAACGTTACATGCAACAGCCGGTCTAAATGCCTTCCACCAGCCGCATCGCGAACACGATCGGCAACCCGGCCGCGATGACCTTGCGCGCGGCCGCGCCGTGGTCATACGGCACCCTGAAATACTGGATTTCCCGCGCCGCGTCGTCGAAGATGGCGTAGCACGCCGCGTTGTTCTGGTCGCGCGGCTGGCCCACGGCGCCGGGCAGCACGAGGTACTGGTGCTGCGGCTGCAGCGGGACGGCTTCTCCCGCTTGCGGCACGTGGCGCCCCATGCGGCCGTCGTCGGCGCGGCGGTACAGCGCGGGCGCATGCACGTGGCCGGAAAACACGATGCGGCTGCCGCTGGCGCGGATGCTGCGCTCGGCCTCCGCTATCCCCGTCACGTATTCCCACCGTTGGGGCTCGTGCGCGCTCGCGTGCACGAAGCACGCGTTGCCGTGTTGTTGCACGAGCGGCAGCGCGGCCAGGAACGCCAGTTGTTCCGCATCCAGCTGGCCGCCGGTCCAGGCGATGACTTCGCGCGCTTCCGCATGCATGCGGGGGTTCAGGGGCCGCGTGACCGCGACGTCGTGATTGCCCTGCACCGCCACCGCGCCCCGGACGACGTACTCCATCACCGTGCGCACGACCCAGGCCGGATCGGCGCCATAGCCGACGAAATCGCCCGTGAACGCGTACTGGTCGACGTGCTGGCGTTCCGCGTGCGCGAGGCACGCTTCCACCGCCTCGCGGTTCGCGTGCAGGTCGGTCAGCAGGGCGAGGCGCATGACATCAAGCGCTCGCGCGCTCCTTCGCGTACTGCTCGTAGCCGCGGGCGCGCAGCTCGCAGGCCGGGCACTTGCCGCAGCCATGGCCCCACGCGTGCGGGGCGCCTCGCTCGCCGAGGTAGCAGGTGTGGGTCTCGAAGCGGATCAGGTCGACGAGCGCCTCGCCGCCGCACTGCTCCGCCAGCTGCCATGTCTGCTTCTTGTCGATCCACATCAGCGGCGTCTCGACCTTCAGGCGCGTGGCCATGCCCAGGTTCAGCGCGACCTGCAGCGCCTTCATCGTGTCGTCGCGGCAGTCCGGGTAGCCGGAGAAATCCGTCTCGCACATCCCGCCGACCAATACGTTCAAGCCGCGGCGGTACGCGACCGTCGCCGCCACCGTCATGAACAGCAGGTTGCGGCCGGGAACGAAGGTGTTCGGCAAGCCGTTGGCCTGCATCTGGATCTCGACGTTGCTCGTCAGCGCCGTGTCGGAAATGCGCGAGATCAGCGACAGGTCGATCAGGTGATCTTCGCCAAGGCGCTGGTCCCACGTGGCGGACAGCGCGCGCATTTTGGCGAGCACGGGCGCGCGCACGTCCAGCTCGATCGCGTGGCGCTGGCCATAGTCGAAGCCGATGGTTTCGACGTGCTCGTAGCGTTGCAGGGCCCAGGCGAGGCAGGTGGTGGAATCCTGTCCTCCGCTGAACAGGACGAGGGCGGTATCGGGTTGGTGCATGATGGTTTCCTGTAATGACGTCGGCACTGAGTCCGGCACTGAGTCGTCCGCCATCGGATTTGACAATCAGTTAAGATGTGCCCGGCATATTGACGAATGGAGCGACATGATTTCCGCACGACCCGACCCATGCACGGCGATGGCGCCGGTGCGACCACGAATTTTGGCACAAATCGTGCTGGTCGTGAACGCGCTGCTCCTCGCTCCGGTCGCGGCCGCGCAGGACCAGCCGCCTCCGGAAGCGCCGTCCCGTGCGATCGACTACGACGTGCGCATCGACGCGCCGCGCCAGTTGCGCGAGCTGCTGGAAAACAACCTCGACCTGATGCGCTGGCGCGGCAACCCGCGCCTCGACATGGAGCAGTTGCTGCGCCTCGTGCGCACGACGCCCGAGCAGATCAAGACCCTCGTCGCCACCGAAGGTTATTACACGCCGAAGGTATCCGCCGACCTCGACACGTCGGGCAGCAAGCCGTTGGCGCTCGTCGACGTCGTGCCGGGCGACCCGGTGATCGTGGGCGACGTCGACATCGAACTGCGCGGCTTCGTCCCGTTCGACAAGGGCAGCGCCCCGATCGACGCGGCCGCGCTGCGCAACCGCTGGACGCTGCCCGTCGGCGCGCGCTTCCGCACGGCGGACTGGGAAGCGGCCAAGCGCGGCCTCGTGCGCCAGGTGGCGCAATCGCGCTTCCCGCGCGCGCAGCTGCTCGATTCGTCCGCCACCGTCGATCCGGACACGCACCGCGCGCTGCTGAAGGTCGTCATCGACAGCGGCCCGGACGCCCGCTTCGGCGGCCTCAAGATCGAAGGCCTGCAGCGCTATCCGGCCAGCGTGATCACGAACCTGAACACGATCCGCCCCGGCGACGAATACAACGAGGCCGCGCTGCAGGCGCTGCAGGGCCGCCTGCAGGACACGGGCTACTTCGCCAGCGTGGAAGTCAGCGCGGACATGTCGTCCGTGATCGCGTCGCAGGTGCAGGACCTCAAGGAAAACGAAGGCGCGACGCCGCAGCCGCCGACCGGCCCCGCGACCTTGCCCGTGCTCGTGCGCGTGACGGAGAACAAGCGCAAGAACGTGGCGCTCGGCGTCGGTTTCTCGACCAACACGGGTGCCCGCGCGCAGGCCGAGTACGACGACCTGAACGTGTTCGGCAAGCGCATGAAGAGCAACGTGCTGTACGAGCAGAAGCACCAGGCCGCGAAGGCCGAGTTCTACCTGCCGACGACGACGGGCGGCTACAACAACAGCTTCGGCGCCGGCTACGACCGCCTGGACGCCAACGGCCAGGTCACGCGCACGACGAGCATCCACGCCAAGCGCGCGTGGGGCTCGCCGCTGCTGGAAAAGACGCTCACGCTGGAAGCGCTGACCGAACAGGTGACCATCGACGACCTGCCGACGACGCGCGTGAAAAGCGTGCCGCTGACGTTCTCGATCACCAAGCGCAAGCTGGACAGCCTCGTGCAGCCGTCGCGCGGCTACATCGTCAACGCGCAGATCGGCGGCGCCTTCCTGCCCGTGCTGACGGACGAAAAATTCGTGCGCATCTACACGCGCGCCCTCGGCTACAAGCCGGTGGGCGATTCCGGCACCCTGATCGTGCGCGGCGAATTCGGCGCGGTCGGCTCGAAGGACAAGAACGGCGTGCCGTCCACGTTCCTGTTCCGCGCCGGCGGCGACCAGTCCGTGCGCGGCTACGGCTACCAGCAGCTGGGCGTGCCGGTCGGTACCGCCATCACGGGCGGCCGCTACCTGCTCACCGCCAGCGCCGAATACGATTACTGGTTCAAGCCGCCGTGGGGCGCGGCCGTGTTCTACGACGTCGGCAACGCGGGCGACAACTTCTCCGACCTGAAACCGAAGGTCGGCTACGGCGTCGGCGCGCGCTGGCGCAGCCCCGTCGGCCCGATCAACGTCGACGTCGCCTACGGCAAGGCGGTGCATAAAGTCCGCCTGCACTTCTCACTGGGATTCACGTTCTGATGGAAGCCGAAAAGCAAACACCCCACACCCCTGCCCCGGTACGCCGCTGGCCGCGCCGCGTCGGCATCGGCGTGGTCGTCGTCGGCGTCGTGCTGGGCGGCGCCGTCTGGTACCTGGGCCGCGAAACCACCTTGCAGATGATCGCCCAGCGCGTCGCCAACGCGAGCGGCGGCAAGCTGACCCTGTCCGGCGTCTCCGGCTCGCTGTACGGCCACATGCACATCGGCCACGTCGTGTTCCGCACCGAGACGTCCGTCACGACGGCCGACGACATCGACATCGACTGGAAGCCCTGGCAATACCTGTCGCGCGGCGTGGAGATCGACAAGCTGTACGCCCGCGTGGTGCGCGTGGAGACGCTGAAGGAATCGGAAGAACCGACGACGATGCCCACGCGCCTCGCGCCGCCTTTCAAGATCGCGGTGGAAGATGCGCGCCTGGCGAAGGCCATCTTCGTGAACAAGGGCGCGGCGACGGAAATCGACGACATCCGCGTGCGCCTGCACGGCGACAAGGCGCAGTGGAAGCTCGACTACGCGTCCGCGAACACGCCGTGGGGGCAGGTCGCGGCCAAGGGCAGCATCGCCAACACGCTGCCCTATAAACTCGATGCGGACGCGAGCCTGACGCAGTCGCAGCCGGCGGCGCCGGCCCAGACCGAAGCGCCGGCCTCGCTGGGCGCGCAGTTGAAGCTGCATGCGTCGGGCGATCTGCAAAAGACCGTCATCGACGCCAGCGGCCAGGCCGCGCGCGCGCAGGGCAAGGCGCAGATCGTGATGGCGCCGTTCGCGGACATCCCGCTGCAGGCCTTTACACTCGATGCGCACAACATCGACCCCGGCTTCTTCAGCCCGACGCTGCCCAGCGCGGACCTGAACCTGGCCGTGGCCGTGCGGCTCGACGCGAACCGCAACATCGCCGGTTCCGTGAACCTGACGAACGACGGCGCCGTCGGCACGCTCGACCAGCAACGCCTGCCGCTGCGGGCGATGCGCGGCCAACTGGGCGGCAGCCTCACCGCCATGCGCATCACCGACGTGCTGATCGACGTGGGCAGCGCCGGCCGCTTCACGGGCAGCGGCAGCGTGCAGCGCGGTCCCGACGACAAGGGCCTCGGCACGGCGGAATTCGCGCTGCACACGGACCGCTTCGACCTGCACGACGTCCACGGCAGCATGAAGCCGACGAAGATCGCGGGCGACATCAAGGTCGCCAACACGAAGGACACGCAGACGCTGGACGTCAACCTGTCGGACGCCGGCCTGCGCCTCGCCGCCCAGGCCGCGCTGGCCGACAACGTGCTGACCGTGCGCGAAGCGCACCTGTCCGCGGGTAAAAGCAGCGTGCGCGTGACGGGCAATGCGCACCTGAAGGACAACAAGCCGTTCAAGGCGAATGCCGTCGTCAGCCGCTTCAACCCGGCCGATTTCGGCAAATTCCCGCAGGCCGACATCAATGCCGAGATCAACGCGGCCGGCGCCCTCGCCCCGCAATGGAAGGTCGCGGCCGATTTCGCCGTGCGTCCGAGCCGGCTGTTCGACCAGCCGCTGTCCGGCCGCGGCAAGCTCGATGCGGATGCCACGCACATCCACGACGTCGACGCCACGCTGGCGCTGGGCCAGAACACGGTCGACCTGCGCGGCGCGTTCGGCAAGCCGGGAGAAAAGCTGACGTGGAAGGTCGACGGCAAGCAGCTGTCCGCGCTGCGCAGCGACCTGTATGGCGCCGTGCTCGCGAGCGGCGTCGTCACCGGCACGATACAGGCGCCACGCACGACGTTCGAGGTCGATGCGCGCAACCTCGGCTGGGTGCCGCGCGAGCGCAAGAACGACAATGGTTCCGTCCACGCGAGCGGCGAGGCCTGGCTGTCCGGTAAAGAAGGCGCGCGCATCGTCGAGGTCACGGCGAAGGGCGACATGCAGCGCCTGAACCCGGCCGCCTTCGGCTCGCCGCTGGCCGGCAGCATCAACGGCGGCTTCACGGCAAGCGGCCGCACGGGCGCGAACATGGGCGGCGCCATCGATCTCGCATTGCAGGATTCCACCTTGTCGAAATCGCCGCTGTGGGGTCACGCGAAGCTCGCGGCGGACAAGCGCCACGTGTCGAACGCGGACGTCGACCTGCACCTGGGCGGCAATGTCGTCGCCGCGAAGGGCGCGTTCGGCAGCGGGCGCGACACGCTGAACTGGCGCATCGACGCGCCGCAGCTGGCCGCGCTCGGCCCGGACTTCGGCGGCGCGCTGCGCGGGTCCGGCACCTTGTCCGGCACGATGGACACGCCGTCGCTGACGGCCGCCATCGAAGGCCAGAACATCCGCGCGATGGGCACGCAATCCGTGCGCGCGCTGAAGGCGACCGCCAACCTCGGCTCGGGCCGCGGCGCCGCCGATCCGCTCGCGCTGGACGTGTCGGTCACGGATTACGCGAGCACGACGACCGATAAACTGGGCAACGTCAGCGAAACGAAGATCGCCTCCGCGCGCCTCACGTCGACGGGCACGCGCGGCGCGCACACGATCCAGGCCGCCGCGCGCGGCGACACGTTCGATGCCGCGCTGGCCGTGCACGGCGGCCTGACGGGCAATACGTGGAACGGCACGGTCGACGCGCTGAAGAACAGCGGCCGCTACGCGCTGACGCTGGCCGCGCCGACGCCCCTGCGCATCGCGGGCGCGCCGGGCAGCGGTCTCGCGGGCCTCGCAAAACCGGAGCAGATCGCGTTCAACGGCGCGACGATCCGGCTGCCGGCAGGTTCCGTCACGATCGACTCGCTCGTGAAAATCGGCCCGCGCTGGAACACGCGCGGCAGCGCCACCGGCGTGCCGATGAACTACCTCGCGCAGGCGTCGGACGCGATGCGCCAGAACGTGCGCGGCGATTTGACGCTCGGCGCGCAATGGGCCATCGACCTGCGCGCGCCCACGGCGGCCGGCGCCGTGCCGCAGCTCGCGGGCAACGTGCACGTGTTCCGCGAAAAGGGCGACCTGATCGCGGGCGACATCTCGCCGATCGCGCTGGGCCTGCGCCAGCTGGACCTGCGCGCGGACGTCGCCGGCGGCGCGCTGCGCAGCCAGCTCGCGCTGGACGGCACGCGCATCGGCACGGCCAACGTGGATGCCACCGCCCAGCTGCTGCAGGGCCGCGTCGACAACGACAGCCCGTTGAAACTGACGGCCAATGCGAACCTCGCGTCGCTGTCGTGGGTATCGCCGCTGCTCGGCCAGCCGGGCCTGGAAGTGGACGGCGCGCTGCGCCTCGCCATCAACGGCACCGGCACCGTGGGCGCACCGACGCTCAACGGCAACATCGAAGGCGACGGCCTCGCCGTGCGCTGGCCGGACCAGGGCGTCCGCCTGCGCAACGGCCAGCTGCGCGCGCAGCTCGCGGGCGACCAGCTGCAGTTGCAGCGCCTGACGCTGGAGGGCAACAGCGGCCGCGCGACGGCGGACGGCTTCGTGCGCTTTGCCGGCGGCGAGGCGACGATGAATTTGAAACTCGTCGCGGACAAGCTGGAAGCGCTGTCGCGCCCGGACCGCACCGTGGTCCTGAGCGGCCAGGCCAGCGTCGTGCGCGACGCCCGCCAGTTCCGGGTCGAGGGTAATTTCAAGGCCGACCGCGCCCTCGTCGAACTGGCGCCGCAGGACCGTCCGACGATCTCGGACGACGTCATCGTGCTGGGCCGCGGCACCGCGGCCGCGCCGGCGAAGAAGGAAACGGCGGTCCCGCTGACGATCGACCTGACGGCCGACCTGGGCGACGACTTCCACCTGCGCGGCATGGGCGCCGACGCCTACCTGGCCGGCAACGTGCACGTGCTGAAGGTGGGCGACCGCCCGCCGCGCATCAACGGCACCGTGCGCACGGTCAGCGGCACGTATGCCGCGTACGGCCAGCGCCTGACGATCGAACGCGGCGTGATCACGTTCAGCGGCCCGTACGACAACCCGTCGCTGGACATCCTCGCCGTGCGCAAGCGTCCCGACGGCGAGCAGCTGAACGAGTCGAACGTGGAAGCGGGCGTGCAGGTGCGCGGCACGGCGCTGTCGCCGACGGCGAAGCTCGTGTCGACGCCGAACGTGTCCGACAGCGACAAACTGTCGTGGCTCGTGCTGGGCCACGGCATGGAAGCGACGACGGGCAACGAGGCCGACGTCCTGAGCGCCGCCGCCGGCGCCCTGCTGGGCGGCAAAGGCGGCACGGGCGGCATCACGAGCAAGCTGGCGAACACGCTGGGCCTGGACGAACTGGGCGTGCGCCAGGGCGCGGGCCAGGCGTCCGGCCTGGAAAACACGGTCGTCACGGTCGGCAAGCGCATCTCGTCGCGCCTGTACCTGAGCTTCGAACAGGGCGCCGCGACGGCGTCGAGCGTC
Organism: uncultured Massilia sp.; assembly: GCA_966211695.1. Taxonomy (GTDB): domain Bacteria; phylum Pseudomonadota; class Gammaproteobacteria; order Burkholderiales; family Burkholderiaceae_D; genus Telluria. Next base: position 31,895 of record CBIHOW010000040.1, read on the forward strand.
GTGCGGGTGCGCTACAAGATCAACCCGCGCATCACCCTGCAGCTGCAGACCGGAACCAACACGGCGCTGGACGTGCTGTACTCGTGGGCATTCGACTGATCTGGTGGGCACAGGGTGCCCACCTTGGTCTTCACGCGGCGGCGGCCTTCGAACGCTTCGGCTTTGCCTTGGCCGCATTGAGCGCGGCCGCCGCGCGGATCAGCGCACGGAACGCGGCCGGGTCCAGTTCCTCGCCTTCGTGGATGTCGATGGCGCGCCGGGCGTTGCCGTCCAGGCTGGAGTTGAACAGGCCGGACGGGTCGTCCAGCGACGCGCCCTTCAGGAAGGTCAGCTTCACGTGCGATTTATAGGACTCGCCCGTGCAGAGGATGCCGCCGCTGGACCACACCGGCGTGCCCATCCACTTCCACTCTTCCACGACATCGGGCACCGCTTCGTGGATCAGTGCGCGCACCCGGGCCAGCGCCGCGCCGCGCCAGTCGCCCAGGTCGGCGATGCGGCGGTCGATCAGTGCGGACGCCGGCAGGTCCGCGGATGAATTCTCCTGCTTCATGTCTCCTCCTTGCGCTGATGGTCTCAGGCGTCGAGCTTCGCCAGGACCTCGTCGAGGGCGGCCGTGAATTTGTTCCAGCCGTACTTGGCACCATTGTAGGCCGCGTCCTGGCCGGGCTGGAAGCCCGTCTGTTCCATTTTCAGGTGCGTGCCCGCGCCCGCCGGGGTCAGGGTCCAGGTGACGACACTGTCCAGGCCCATCGCCGCCCACGTGTACGACAGCGAACGGTTCGGTTCGATCTCCAGCACTTCGCACTCGACGGCGCCCCAGTCGGCGCTGAGCTTGAAGCGGTGATGCAGGGCGGGCACGAAATCGTTCTTCATGAGCCATGCTTCGATCAGGTGCGGCTGCGTGAGCGCGCGCCAGATCTTTTCCGGCGGGTGCGCGAATTCGCGTTCGACAGTGACGGTGCGCGTGTGGAGCGAGGTATCGTTCATTGGTCCATCCTTTTCAAGAGGTCTTCCAGGTCGTCGAACCGGCTCTCCCAGAACCGGGCCATTTGGTTCGTCCAGTCGGCCAGCGGCGTCAGCGCCTGCAGCTGGGCAGTGTAGTGCGTCTGGCGTCCTTCATGCCGGTCGCGCACGAGCCCGGCCTGCTTCAACAGGCCCAGGTGCTTGGACACGGCCGGCTGCGAGATGCCGGCCCGGGCCGTGAGGGCCCCGACCGTCTGCTCGCCGTCGCGGCACAGCGATTCGAAAATGGCGCGCCGCGTCGGGTCGCCGAGTGTCCGGAAAAGAATATCGTGGGCGTCTGTCATGGCAATTAATAACCGGCTGGCTATGAATAAAATCATAACCAGCCGGTTATTTGTTGGTCAAGCACTTTTTTATTCAGGCCGCAGCAGCACCGCGCCGCTGGTCCGCCCCGCCTCCAGCGCGGCATGCGCCTCGGCCGCGCGCGCCAGCGGCAGGTCCAGCCCGACCGGCACGCGCAGGCCCGCCGCCAGCCGCGCCAAGGTCGCCTGCGCGCCTTCCTGGTACATGCCGGGGACCGTGATGAACTGCATCACGCTCGGACGGGCGAACGCGATGCCGCGCGGCTTGCCGATCTGCAGCAGGTCGACCGGTTCCATGCTGCCGCCGGCCTGGCCCACGCTGGCCGCCATGCCGTACGGCCGCACGGCATCGAAGGTGCGCAGCAGGGTCGCGCCGCCGATGCCGTCGATCGCGAAGTCGACGCCGCGCCCGCCCGTGAAATCGCGTGCCGCCGCCACGAAATCCTCTTCGCGGTACAGGACGACGCGCTCGGCGCCGTGGGCCAGCGCCAGCGCCGCCTTGTCGCGGTTGCCGACCGCGCCGATGACGCGCGCGCCGAGCGCACTCGCCCACTGCGTCAGCACGAGCCCGAGACCACCGGCGGCCGCATGCACGAGCACCGTGTCGCCGGGGCGGAGTTCCCGTACGTGCGCGAACAGCATGTGCGCCGTCAGACCGCGCAGCAGGCCGCCGGCGACGGCATCCAGGGAGATGGCATCCGGTACGGCGACGAGACGCTCGGCCGGCACGTTGCGCACCGCCACGTAGCCGCCGAGCAGCCCCGTGTACGCGACGCGCTGGCCGGGCACGAAGCCGGTGACGCCGGGGCCGACCGCCTCGACGACGCCGGCGCCTTCGACACCCGGCGTCGCCGGCAGTTGCGGCAGCGGATACGTGCCGTTGCGGTGATACACGTCGAGGAAGTTCACGCCGATGGCCAGCTGGCGTACCCGCACCTCGCCGGCCGCCGGCGGCGCGACGTCGAGCCGCTCGGTTTCCAATTGTTCCACGCCACCCTGGCGGTGGATGCGCACGTGTTCGATCAATTCGTCCATGTCATTCTCCTGTGGTTGAGAACCTCATGGTAGATTGATCAAAAATCGCCCGAAATCCCAAAATATCGTCAATGACCGTGCAAAAATCCATAGGTGAACCGCTCGACTGGGATGACATCCGCTACTTCGTCGAGTTGGCCCGCCAGGGCAAGCTGAGTGCGACGGCGCGGGTGCTGGAGGTGGAGCATTCGACCGTCGCGCGCCGCATCGGCATGCTCGAGGCGCGCCTGGGCGTGCGCCTGTTCGACCGGCTGCCGAAGCACTGGGCGCTGACCGTGGAAGGCGAGGCAGTGCTGGCGCAGGCGCGCCGGGTCGAAGACGAGGCGCTCGCGTTTGCCCGCGCCGGCGCGGGCGCGGCCACCTTGCGCGGCGTCGTGCGGCTGTCGGCGCCGCCCACCTTCGCGACCAGCTTCCTCGTGCCGCACCTGGGCGCGTTGCGCGCGCGCTGGCCCGCGGTCACGCTGGAAATCATCGGCGAGATCCGCCAGGCCGACCTGTACCGGCGCGAGGCCGACCTCGCGCTGCGCATGGCGCGCCCGGAGCAGCCCGGACTGGCGGCCCGGCCGCTGGCGCAGATGGGTTACGGGCTGTATGCGGCGCCCGGCTGGTTCGAGCGGCCGCATGACGAATGGGAATTCATCGGCTACGGCGAGGCGATGAAGGACACGCCGCAGCAGGCCTGGCTCGCGAAATTCGCGGCCGGGCGGCCCTACGCGTTCTGGACCAACGACGCGGCCGCGATGCTGGCCGCGTGCCGCGCCGGGCTCGGCGTCGCCGTGCTGCCGCACTTCCTCGGCCGCGGCGATCCGCTGCTGGCACTGCACCCGGACAACAGCCACGTGCTGAGCCGCCCGCTATGGCTGGCGGTGCATCCGGACGTGCGCCGCTCGCCGCGCGTGACGCTGATGGCGGACCTGCTGGTCGACCTGCTGCAGGAACACGCGGCCCTGCTGGCCTAGTGGAGAGCGACGCTGGGGTTCGGGTCGACAGGCGGCTCGTCGTTCTGTGGCGTGCGGATGGGCGGCTGGTGCGGGTCGGCGGGCTCGAACGGGTCCGGCGGCGGTTCCTCGATGGGTGCGGGATCGGGTGCCCGGTGCGCGTGGTGCGGGACAGTGCGCCATGTCGCTATCGGGTCTGCGATCAGGTCTGGAATCATGTCGGGCTCCTGCTGAAGATGCCAAAACATTACCATGGGCAGCGGTTTGCCGACGCGCGCCTGGATTACAATGGCGGATTCGACAGAACATTCCGAGGAATCCCATGTTGCCGACTCCCGTCGTTGCCGCCGTTCTCGCGCCGTTCGTGCTGTGGCGCATGTACAGCCGCATCAAGCGCCTGACGACCCGCCAGCGTTCGAAGACGTGGCGTCACCGCACGACCCTCGTGTTCTTCCCGATCCTGCTGCTGGTCCTGACCGCCGTCAGCCTCAAGACGAATCCGTTCGCCCTCGCCGGCCTCGCGGCCGGGCTGCCGGTCGGCGCCGTGCTGGGCCGCATCGCGATCGGCAGGACGCGCTTCGAACAGGTCGGCGCCGACTTCTTCTTCACCCCGCACGCACCGATCGGCCTCGCGGTGGCCCTGCTGTTCATGGCCCGCATGGCCTGGCGCGCCTACGAGTTTTTCGCGCTGGGTTCGCTTGCCCATCACGAGTTCGTGTCGAGCCCGCTGACCCTCGTCATCTTCGGCGTGCTGGCCGGCTATTACATGAGCTACGCGTTCGGCCTGCTGTCGTGGCGCAAGCGCACCGCCCCCGTCTCACCTTGAGTTTTTTCGCATGAGTCTTACCACCCTCGCCCTCATCGTCCTCGTCCCCCTGCTCGTCTGGCGCATCTATTCGCGCCTGAAACACCAGATGACCCGGCAGCGCTCGATCCTGTCGCGCCACTACACGGGCCTGTTCGTCTTCGTCGTCATGCTCCTCATCCCCGCGACGGAACTCGGCGACCGCCCCTTCCAGCTGGCCGCGCTCGCCGCCGGCGCCATCGGCGGCATCGCGCTGGGCTCCTACGGCCTGCGCCGCACCCGGTTCGAGGACACGCCGGAAGGCTATTTCTTCACGCCGCCGTCGCGCATGGGCGTCCTCGTCGCCATGCTGCTGGTGGCGCGCGTGATCTACCTCGGCATCGAGATCTACATGAACCAGGGCAGCAACCGCCCGAACCCGCGCTTCACCGACAGCCCGATCACGATGCTGTGCCTGGGCCTGACGGCCGCCTATTTCGCCACGTTCTCCGCTGCCCTGATGCGCTGGCGCCAGCGCAAGCGCAAGGAAATCGGCGACGTGTGATCCGCTTGATGCATTCCAATGCATCATGCATAGCCCCGCGGAGAATGGTCTCGGGGGCCTGATGGTCTGACAATCGTGTCGCGGCTCCAGTCATTTACCTGGAGCACACATGGTGTTCGCCTTTCTCACCCGCCACTGGCTGGCCCGGCGCCACTACCCGTTCGCGTCCTGGGCCGCGTGCATCGCGCGCAGCCTGCGGGTGCTGCTGTTCCGCCGCGCCCACGCGGAGTTGCTCGGCATGGACGTCTACCGCAACTACGTGACGCAGGTGCACGACGACGTCTTCCACCACCTGAGCCACCGGGACTACCTCGCCAGGGGGCTGTCGCTGCGCCAGCGCGTGCGCTGCGTGCTGACGCATTACCGCTTCGAGGACGCCACCTTCGACGCCGCCTACAAATTCGCCGTCTACCTCGACGGCGGACTCGTGCTGTGGCAGCACGAGGCGGACGGCAGCAAGGTCGAGGTCCGCCTCGGCATGGCGCAGCGCCTGAACGCGGAAGGCGACCTCACGTTGACCCTGCTGGCCAACGGCAGGCGCGTGCATCGTCTCTCGTTCAGCTGGGTCGACGAACGCTTCGCGGGACTGGCCGGACTCGGCGCGGCCGGCATCCTGCCGTTCATCGCGCGCAACCAGGGCCACCGCGCCGACGAGGCGGACGCCGCCGATGCGTTCCGGCGCGCGTTTCCCGCCAATTCGCCGCTGGTCACGACGCCCGGCTTCTTCTGCTGCGCCGCGCTGCAGGGCATGGCGCAGGCGCTGGGCATGGACCACGTGGTGGCCGTCAAGTCGGCGTGGCACTGCGCCTGGACGCCGTCCGACGACAAGCAGTTCGCCACCGCCTACGACGGCTTCTGGCGCAGCCTCGGCGGCACCGACATGCCGGGCCGCGCGTGGTACATCGCCCTGCCCTTCCACGCCAGGCCGCTGGCGAAGATCCCGTCCAGGCACCGCAAGCGGGCGGCGCGGCGACGTGAATACTGGCGAATCATTACGGAAGGGGCCTGCCTATCTTTGCGTTCGCACATCGTCCATACGGGGCCGCGAGTCCACACAGCCGAAGAGCTGTCTCGCGTCCTTGTGCAGCCGGACAACGGTGCAGGTTCGCGCTCTGCGTCTTCGACCTGAGCACATTCGTGTGAGCGCTGCCACTGCCTTTTCAATATCGACATCGTCTACCTGCCAACGAGTGCGACGGCGCTGATGAGTATGGAAATGGCGACCGAACCGCAGAATCTCAACAACACTGCACTCGCCCATATTCTCCATGTAGACACCCTGGAGGCGGAGCACCAGGACGCGAACTTCTTGGCCGCGACGTTGCAGCAACATACCACCTAGCCATCAAAATATTAGAGCATAATGTTGACGTAAGACAACTTCAAGAGGATGAGTATGCAGAGAAACCTGCCCCGCCCCGCCGCCCTTGCTTACCTCAACCAATGGGAGAAAACCGACAAGCCCCTTGCCACGATCCTGAGAAGCGACGTGGGACCAAAGGATCTAGCCATCGAGTTCCGCAAGTTGGCGACGAGATACAATGTCGTACGCAACTTTTCCACCAAAGAGGCGCGAAAGCATGGCCCCAAACAGGTGGAGCGATTATGGAGAAAGGTCGCGGACTCTGTTTGCAAAGTGGAGCTCAATGATGAAGCATCGTCTTCCGAAGAGGTTCATCTACTGGCCCAAAAGTTAGGGGGGATTTTCCCGTTGGCGGATGACGCCACAAAATCACAACCCGTCCTGCTTTCCGCCGCGACCAAGTTCCTCTGGTTTAGGGGCCACACGAATATCCGAATTTATGACAAGCGCGCGGTCGTAGCCCTGAACGCGTTAATCAAGCTTCGAGACGAGGGCAAAGCCAGGAAAGTGGACGGCGACTACAAGCTATTCGCCGCCGAGTGGGATACGGAATACAAAAGGCTGCGGGCTCAGATCAAAGGCGCTATCAAGGATCTACCCCAGGTTGTCCACTGGTCCACGGTTCCTGAGGCGAATCGCAAATCGGCGCTGGCGGATTCCAGGAACGATTGGTTTAGTGATCGGGTCTTTGACAAAATCCTCTGGATTACGGGAGAAAAAAACGCGCTGACTGAATAAATGCAGCGATTCGCCATCAGACGACGCAGGTCAGCCGCCCGGGGCACAGAAAAAACGGCCGGCGTCCACAGGACCGCCGGCCGCTGCAGCCCTCATGACAATGCGCTCAGGCCGCCTGCGCCTCTTCCCCGTCGCGCCTTCTCTGCAGCACGAAGATCGGCTGCGCCCACTGCGTGTCCTTCTTCTTCTTGCTCGTGATGAGCGTGAGGTCGGACGGATCGTAGACGTCCGTGTTGTGCGTCAGCGGCGTCGTCATGAGGTATTGCGCGTCGGTGTTTTTCAGGAACTCGCCGACCAGCTGGATGTTGCGGATGTCCAGGTGGGCGAACGGTTCGTCGATGAACACGAAGCCGCCGGAACCCTCTTCCGATTTCAACAGGCCGATCAGCAGCACGAGCGATTTCATGACCTGCTGGCCGCCCGACGCCTCGCCGTCGTTCATGCCGATCTGGCCCTTGCCGTCGAATTTGAAGCGCACGTGCAGGCCGGCCTGGGCCAGCTGCACGTCGTCGTTCTCCAGCCGGACCGGGTCGACCGACACGTCGATGTTCGCCAGCTCGCCCAGTTCGCGGATGTTCTTCGAATAGGTCTTGATCGTGTAGCGCAGGCGCTCGATGTAGGCGCCGCGCGCATTGTCCGTCGCCTCGATCGCGCGGTTGTTCTGGTAGCGGCGCTCCTCCGTCTCCACCTGGCGGCCGGACAGCTGGTCGTTCAGGCGCGCGTACTGGTCGATGACGGTCGGGTCCTGTTCCCAGTCGCCGCGCGCGAGCGAGGCGTCGAGGGAATTCATGCGCAGCTTGACCTGGTGCGCGTTCTGGTGCGTGGCGACGAGGGCCGCACGCTGCTGCGCGCTGCGCCAGGACTTCGGCACGTGGCGCCACGACCGGCGCAACGTGAGCAGCTCGCGCGCGTGCTCGCTGCGCTGCTCGATCACGCGGCGGTTGTTCAGGCGCATGCCCGCTTCCGCTTCCGACAGCGCCATGCGGGCGTTCTGCCACACCGTGTCGGCGCGCGTGCGCGTGACCGTCGCGTTCTTGATCAGGACCTGCAGCTCGCCCAGGCGCGCGCCGACCTGCAGGCGCTCGGCCTTCAGCGGTTCCAGCGCCCGCGTGGCTTCCTCGAATTCGGCCTGGCGGGCAGAGAGTTCCTTCGCGGCGTCGACGCCGGCGATGCGCACGCGCAGCGCCGACACTTCCGCCGCCAGCTTGCTGATCGCGAGCGTCAACGTGTCTTCCTGGGCTTCCAGCGACGGCAGCGATTTCTGGATCGCTTCCAGGCGCTGCGTCTTGCCGGCCGCGCCGAAGCGGTAGCGCGACGGCTCGACGAACAGCGAGCGGCCGCCGCGGCGTTCGCGGTGGTAGGCTTCCGGCGTGATCCATTCGTCGGCGTCGCTCTTGAAACCGTCGTCGACGGAGTCCACGCGCTCGATGCGTTCCAGCTGGTCGATCAGCCAGGACGGCGCCTTCGAGCTGAAACGCACGACGGACAGCAGGGTGTCGTCCTTGACGACCGGCGCGTCGACGCAGTCCGGCACGATGAAGTGGCGATAGCGCTCCTTCTCCGCGAGCTTGTACGCGGCCGGCGCATCCTTCGCGCGCTCCAGCAGCACGACGGACGCGTAACCGCCCAGCACACCCTCGACGGCGCCCTGCCATTTCGGATCCGTCACTTCGACGATGTCCGACAGCATGGCGTGCGGGATGCCCGCATCGCGCAGCGCGCGGCGCATCTGGCGCTGGGCTTCCGGCTCCGGCATCGTCGTCTTGCCCTGCAACGCGGAGATCGTCGCCAGCTCGCCCGCGATCTTCGTGGCCAGCGCTTCGCGCTCGGCCTTCTTCTTCGCGAGTTCCGCCTCTTTCGCTTCCAGCTGGGCCGCCACTTCCGCGATGTCGGCACCGGCGTCCGCGGCCAGCTTGTTCAGGCGTTCCTTTTGTTCGAGCAGGCTTTCCAGCGGCTTCAGTTTCGCGTTCACCTGCGTGAGGCGCGTCGCGAGCTCGTTCGCTTCCTGTTCGAGCTTGACTTCCTGCTGCTGCGCTTCCGTCAGCGCGCGCTGCTGCGCGGCGAGCGCGTTGCGCTTCTCGGTGAGCAGGCCGTCGGCCTGCATCAGCGGCTTCTTCGCCTCGCGCAGCTGGCGGCTGACGTTCGCCGCCTTTTCGCGCGCCTCGTGGTATTCGAGGCTCGGCAGCACTTCCTCGACGAGGGCGCGGCGTTCCTTGTTGAGGTCTTCCCACTGGTGGTAGTTCGCGACGCGCAGGCGCAGGCCTTCGAGGTTGATGCGCGACGTCTCCAGCTCGGCCTCGAAGCGCTTCAGCTCCGATTCGGTGTCGCGCTGGTGGCGCTTCGCCTCGTCGTACGCGTCCAGCACTTCCTTGTCGCCGAACACCTGGAACACGAGGTCCAGCAGCTGGCGCGGCGCGTATTCGCACAGTTTATCGGTCTCGCCCTGCTCCAGCGCGAGCACCTTCGACATCGCCGGCGACAGGCCGGCCGACGCGAGGCGCTTGCGGTAGTTCTCGACGCCGAGCCAGTCGGTGGCTTCCGTCACTTCCTCGATCTGGATGTTCCCCGGGCGCATGAGGTACTGGCGCTTCCAGTCGCCGCCGTTCTTCTGCACCTGGCAGAACAGCGTGACTTCGTCGTCGCTGAAGAAGCCGGAGTGGCGGAACGGCCGGTTCGACAGCTGGCGGCCGGACGGCTTGTTGTCGACGACGGCGCGGATCCAGGCGCTCTGCTGACCGGAGTGGCGCGCGTAATGCTTGTACGTGCGGCCCATCGAGCAATCGAGGCCGAACAGCGTGCGCAGGGCGTCGAGCAGCGTCGTCTTGCCGGAACCGTTCTGGCCGGCGATGGTGATGATCTTGGCGTCGAGCGGGATGTTCTTGATGCGCTGCCAGTAGTCCCAGTGGACCAGCTCGAGGGATTTAATGTGGAACATGCGTGTCTCTTAAGCTTGTGGCGTTTCGGTGTCGACCGGCTCGTCGTTGGCGGCCTCGCTGACGTGGCGGCGCGGTGCGGCCGCCAGCGGTGCGCGCTTGAACACGTCGGCCAGCGCGCCGTTGATGATGCGTTCCTTCAGCAGGTCCGTGTCCATCAGCAGGTCCAGTAGCGGACCTTCCAGGATCACGTCGCCGCGGCGCTCGATGAAGCCCAGCTTCGACAACAGGCCCAGGTTCATGTCCATGCGGGTCTTCTTGCCCAGCTTGTCGCCGAAGTCCGCGAGCAGCGCCGTGTACGAGATGCCGATCGACGTGTCTTCCGCGCGCGGGATCGGGTTGTCCTTGTCGAACATGTCGGACTGGTCGACGTCGATGGCCTGGTGCGTTTCCTGGCGCTGGCGCTTGGGCAGGATGATCTGCGCCCACAGCACGACGAGCAGCGCCACGCCGTCGCGCGTGAGGCCGAAGTTATTGTTCTGCCAGATGTCCTTGGCGCCGAAGATCTTCGGTTCGACGTTGCGGTGCAGGGCCAGCGTGACGTGGTCCGCGTACACGTTGTCGAGGAGCTTCAGGCCGCATTCGAGCAGGCGCTTGTCGACCTCGGCGCGGAACTGGTCGTCGGACAGCGCGCGCTTGACCATCTTGTCGTCGCGGCGCAGGGTCTGGTGCGTGAGCAGTCGCGCGATCAGGATTTGGGCGTCGTCATTCATCTTGCGTCTTGCTTTCCGGGGTGCTCGGTAGATCGAGATTCAGTGAGAGGGTCGCGCGCGAGATGGCCGCGATGTGCGGATCAATCAGCGGCACCAGTTCGTCGACGGCGTCGAAGCGCACGGGCAGGCGCGCCAGTTCGGCGGTCGGACCCTGCAGGTTGGCTTCGGCCGGATCGCCCAGCAGCGGCAGCAGCGAGGCGCGGTACGATGCGACGGCAAAGCTGGCCGGCAGCAGCGATTCCTGGATCGGCACGCTCTTCGGTGCGCCCTCCGCCATGATGGGGAAGTTGTCCAGGTTGGCGAAATCGGCGAGGCGGCGGATCCAGTCGTCCAGCTCCGCCTGCATCGCCGGGTTGTCGTTGATGGTCAGCGGCGCATCTTCTCCGTTCGGCAGGCCGCCCGGCGCCGTGTTCACGACGCGCTCCATCATGAGTTCCGTCTCGGCCACGTCGATCATCTCGGCCGGCGTCGTGAACAGCGGGACGACCGGACGGTCGATCGCGTCCTCGGCCAGGCTCGCGAGGTCGTCGTGCGCCAGCAGCCAGCGCTTGATGTCCGTCGTCGACAGGCCCGATTGGCCCAGGTGCACGCGCTGGCGCTCGATCTGGTTCAGCGCGCGCGAGAACATCCCCTGCATGTTCAGCAGTTGCGACTGCGCGCGGCCGATCGCCTGCGCGGCGCGGTGCGTGGCGGAGTCGGCGCGCTCGTCGGACGTGATGGCGCGCAGGATCACGGAGCCCTTCTCGACCCAGTCGCACGCCATGTGCCACTTCGCCTGCGACGCGCGCAGGCGGAATTCGGAGCCGGACGCGATCGCGTCGCGGAATTCCTCGTGCAGCTCGACGAGGCGGCCCAGCAAATGCTTCAACTGGTCGACGGTGACGCCGCCGACAGCCTGCGCCCCGGCCACCTGCGACAGCAGGAAGCCCATCTCGGCCTCGTCCTCTTCCGGCTTGCCGAGGGCGAGCAGGGTGTCGAGCGCGGCCAGCACATTGCGCGCCAGCGGCGTGATGCGGTAGACGGCCGCCGGGTTGTCCCACGCGAGCAGGCCGTGCGTGCGCAGGCGGCCCAGCACCGTCTCCAGGCTTTCCGGGATCAGGTAGGCGAACTTCGTGTTGATGTCGGCGCGCGAGAAGGCGGAGTCCGTCGTGTCGGACGCGAGCTCGCGCAGCACGAGCAGGCGCACGATGACGCCGTCCTGCGAGCCGTGGAACAGCGCGGTGAACGCCTGCAGCATGGGCTGCGCACGCTTGAGGTGATATACCTGCTCGATCTCGTCCGGCGCCACTCCCTCCTGGAAGTGCGTCTGCAGCGGGTCGACAGCGGCGGCTGCCGGATCGTCGAGCGCTGGAATTTGGGAGTCGGCGGCGGTTGCTGCCAGGTTGTCGATCATCGTAAGGCTTACCAGTCTGCTGTCGCGCGCGGCATCGATGCCGGCGGGCGCGGGGGCGTCAGTATAACAGTTAAGGCTTGGCAACTAATACGGAACGCCCGCGTACGGGTCACAACTGGTGAATATGCAACGGAATCGAAGCGGCGCTTGACTTGCCAACATGGCAACATCAGGCGCGCGCCCCTCCTGGCCCGGCAGCGCGATAATGAACGTTGTGATATTTACATCACCCACAAAGGAGGAATGCCATGCAACGCACACTTGCGGCCCTCATTCTGGCCGCCTGCCTGACCCCAACCGCCGTCCTGGCGGCAGACCTCATCCCGAAGCAGCAGAACGGCATTACCTACGTCAATGGCGGCGTCGGCGAGGAAGAGCAGGCCGCGATGAAGGCCCAGCGCGCCGACTACAACCTGCTGCTGACCTTCGCCACCAAGCAGAGCGGCGCGTACCGCTCCGACGTCCAGCTCGATATTTCGGATGCCAAGGGCGCGAACCTGGTGACCGCGGCGAATACGGGGCCGATGTTTTTTGCCAAGCTGCCTCCAGGGACGTACCGCGTCAGTGCGGCGGCGGAGGGCAAGACCTTCAAACGGACCGTCAAGGTGGGGAGTGCGCCTAAGGAAATTGTCCTGCATTGGGAAAATGACAATCCCGATGATCCGGGGCCGCAGGATTAACCGGGTGTAAACAAAATCAATAGCGCAACGATGGCATGCTTCTTGGGTGTGAACGAAGGTGCCATGGCAATGAAATATCCTTCCGATTCTCCACCCTGCACGGCGCGTGTCGCAGTCCCGCGCCGCCCTGCGCTGATCTCCTGTGACTGGCAGGGCTATATGCGGCAGCGTTTCCCGCCTTGCTGGTTTTCATCCGCCAACACTACATTGACATTGTCCTTACTCGATATTATTGCTAATATTTCACGAAAATATTTTGCCGGGATACATATGGCTGACAACAATGCTGTTGGGGAGCGGGGAGAAGCCATTTTTCTGCTCTCGCTGACTGAATTAGTGGGGCCCGGGGATACGCCTTACTTCAGAGCGAGGCAACAGGGCGAAAAATGGCCTGTGACGGATTTTTATTGTGAATTGGATGGAAAAACCGGCCATTGCTTTATGGCTCAGGCCAAGGCGACACGCCAACCACTTGTACCCGGGGCGAATCTCCCGATCTCCACCGTGCCTGAGGAAAAGATCGCAAAGTTATTCATGTCGCCCGTCCCCTTCTATCTGGTGGCCATCCATGAGCCGACCAAGCAGGCATATATTGGTGTACCAAATACATGTCGCTCTATAAGCAGCGTGCCAACGAACTATCTGCTGAGTAGCATAACCACCTTGAACTTGCTGAAAAAGGAAGTGGAAGATTTTTGGAGTCGAACAAATATCGTTAAATTCGACCCTATTAAATCCAAATTTTCTTTTTAGGAGAGCAAAAATGACGACCGAAGCTACCAAGCCATGGTACATAGGTGAGAGAGCAGAACAAACAGCGCTGTTGTGGTTGACTGAGGCGAGTTCGACCGGGAGCTCAGACCGAAATCTGGACGAGGAGGTCCAGTCCGACAAGACCGTGACGGTAGAGACAAATGTTGTGATCGAGCACGGAAATGAACACGTCGAGTGTGATTTCCGCGTGACGCTCTCCAACCGAGACGAACATGCATGTTTTTTTATCGACGTAAAAGGCTCAGTGGATACGCGTGATTGGATCACAGATAATGGAATTTTTAATTCAAAAAGGTATACACCAGCTCTTCGTTCCATTAGCCGCTTGAATGGACCGGTTGCCGTCGTCGTTGTTAACGTCAAAAGCAGAGAAGGGTATTTCGGCTGGGTCGTTCCTCCAGCTGGTTGTTCCTCTGTCCTGTCCAATGATCCTGCACCAATGCGATTGGCCACAGACAATCTCTTAAGCGAAATTTTCGATGAGGTTCTGCCTGGATTCTCAGCTAGATTGACCAAAACTCCGTCAACTCGACGTGGACCGCGTTAGCTTCTTGTCAGGCCCTGACGAGATGTAGACGAGATCAATAGCGTAACTTTGAATGCTCGAACGAGTATTTCGTCTTCAGTTCGCTTCGGATGGCGGCCGATTTCGTGTAGAGCGCCTTCGTAAGGTCTGCTTCGGGTTGGATGCGAACTTAAGAATCGGCAGGAGCATTTGCAGCAGGAGGTCCCAACGCCTGGCCTATAATGCCAGGATCACGCCCGTTAACCGCCCGACCAGTGCATCCATCCTCTCGGCCGGCACCTGCGCATAACCAAGCAGCAGCCCATTGGCCGGCACCCCGCCCGGCACCGCATGCGCCGACAACGCATTCACGACGATCCCCTGTTCCCGTGCCCTGCGCATGATCTCCACGTCGGCCGGGGCGTCCGGCAGGCGCAGCGCCAGGTGCATGCCCGCCGAAGCCCCTTCCACAACGGCACGATCACCCAGGTGCCGCTCGAGCGCCTCGACCAGCGCATCCCGCCGCTGCCGATACAGCCGCCGCATCCGCCGCAAGTGCAGCGCGAACTCGCCGCTGCGCAAAAATTCCGCCAGCGCCAGCTGCTCCGCAGTCCGCCCCGCCGCCGCCGACTGCGCCCGCATCACGGCCAATTGCGGCGCCAGGCCGGTCGGCGCGACGACGAACCCGATGCGCAGGGCGGGAAACATCGTCTTGCTGAACGTGCCGCAGTACAGCACGGGCGCATCCGCCACGAGGCCTTGCATGGCCGCCAGCGGCGGGCCTTCATGGCGGAATTCGCTGTCGTAGTCGTCTTCCACGATCAGGGCGCCGGCCGCACGCGCGCCGTCGATCAGCGCCAGGCGCCGCGCGGCCGACGTCACCACGCCGATGGGATACTGGTGCGACGGCGTCGTGTAGATCAGCTTCGGGCGGCGCGCCGTCCAGTCCTGCGCGGACGGCGCCATGCCCTCCCCGTCCACCGCGATGCCTTCCACGGCGAGACCGGCGCCCCGGAACGCGGCCAGTGCTCCGCCGTAGCCGGGGTTCTCGATCCAGGCGATATCGCCCGCGTCGGCGCAGGCGTGGGCGCACAGGTCGAGGCCCGCCTGCGTACCGTCCGTGATGAAGACCTGGCCCGGCTCGCACACGACGCCGCGCGAGGCGCGCAGGTAGTCCGCGATCGCCGTGCGCAGCGCAGGCTCGCCGGCCGGGTCGCCGTAGTTCAGCTGGTCGGCCGACAGGCCGCGCCAGGCGCGGTCCAGCAGGCGGCGCCATTGCGCCAGCGGGAAGGCGCGCAAGTCCGGTACGCCGGGCGTGAACGGCAGCGCGACACTGGCGGTGCCGTTCACGGTCCGCAGGTTCTGCGCGCGGCGCGCGAGGCCCGCCTGCGGCACGTCGGCGCCACGCCGGCGCGGCGCCGGGGCGATGCCGGCGACCACGGTGCCGCGCCGGTCCGGGATGACGAAGCCTTCGCAGGCCAGCTGCTCGTACGCATACAGCACCGTGTTGCGGGCGATGCCCAGTTCCTGCGCCAGCGCGCGCGTGGCGAGCAGGCGCGTGCCGGCGGCGAGCGTGCCGTCGCGGATCGCGGCGCGCAGGCATTCGTGCAGCAATCTCTGGCGCGGCCAGGCGTGACGGGCGTGGTCGCGGCCGAAGGCGTCCAGCAGCAGGGCATAATCCATCGTGGCTCCATGAAATCGCATGGCCCTGGATCTGTTGCTGGGGCCATCCCGGCCATTATAGTGCGGCTTCCATTCACCACATCGAGGCCATGAACACCGCTCCCTCCACCCGCACCCAGGTCAAGCGCATCGCGCGCAACGCATCGTACGACCCTGCCCTGCTGCACGCCATCGTCGATGCATCCTATGTTTGCCACATCGCCTTCGCCGACGCGCACGGCGCGCACTGCATCCCCACCGCCTGCTGGCGCAGCGGCGACTACCTGTACATCCACGGGTCGAACGGCAGCCGCATGCTGCAGCGCCTGGCGGAACAGGAGTGCTGCGTGACGATCACGCACCTGGACGGCCTCGTGCTCGCACGCTCTGCCTTCAACCACTCGATGAATTACCGCAGCGCGATGGTCTATGGCCGGTTCGAGATCGTTGCGGAGCCCGGCAAACGGCAGGCCCTGGCCGATTTCATGGAGCACCTGGCGCCGGGCCGGCAGGCGGAGATCCGTCCGGGGAACGACAAGGAATTCGCGGCGACGACCGTGATGCGCATCGCGCTCCTCGAGGCCGCGTGCAAGGTACGCGGCGGTCCACCCAACGACGACGAGGAAGACATGCATATCGCCGCCTGGGCCGGCGTGCTGCCGCTCCACGAGGCGCGCGGCACGCCGGTGCCGGACCCGCATTGCACGGTGCCGGCGCCGGCGTACGTGAAGGACTGGGTTACTTCCTGACGATCCGTTCGAGCGTCTGTTCGACGTAGTCGCGGTCGTTGTCGGTGAAGCGCAGCTTGACGGGATACCACTCGTGGCCGGGGGCCAGCCAGATGTCCAGCGTCTGGTCCTTCGAACCCGGCGGCGGCGCGCGCATCACGTGCACGGCATCCACTTCGCCCAGCGACGCCCCGGCCTGCACCTTTTCGCGGCCGACGACGCGGAAGGTCCACGGGTCGGCATCGTGCGGGCCGACGACGAAGAATTGCCATTCCGACCCCGGCTTGAATTTATCTTTCGCGGCGCGGGCGATGGCCACCAGTTGCCATGAGATCGATACGCGGTCCTGCTCGCCGCCCTTGATCGGATAGGTCTTGTCGCCGTCGCTGAACGTGATGGTCTTGCCGTCGCGGTCGAACGTGGCCGTCGTCGGATCCTTGCGGAAGCGCTTGTCGTAGTACTCGGTGGGCGCGAGGCCCCAGTTGTCGACGATGCCCATGCTGCGGTTTTCCGTCAGCTTGCCCAGCAGGGCCACGCGCGACTCGGCGTTGACCGAATATTTACTGCCGTTCGCGCGCCAGGTGAGCGTCGCATCGCCGCTCAGGTTGAAGCCGCGCTGGCGCGCGCCGATGGAATAAGTCAGGTCGGCCGACGGCGGCAGGTCGAACGGGCGCTTGACGGCCGGATGCTCTTCCGCTGCGACCGCATGGCCGCCCAGCGCCGTCAAGGAGAGCATCACTGCGATGCACCCCGCACCTGCCATCTTCAAAACATTTTTCATATATCAGCTTCCTGCTTGTTGGATCACGATTTTGCTCGCGGTCTGGGTCGTTACGGCCCCGCTCGCCTCGACGTTGCGGATCTGTACCGGATACCAGCCGTAGCCCGGCGCCAGCCAGAGTTCCAGGCGCGAGTTGTACGAGCCGGGTTTCGGTGGACGCACGAGGTGCCACGTGGCGATGCGGCCCAGCGGCGTGTCGATGTGTTCCTGTCCGGCCACCGTAAAGGTGAAAACGCTTGCGTCGCGGTCTTCGCCGACAAGGATGTCGATATTTCCCGACAATTGTTTCGAATCACCGCGCGCGATGGCCGTCAACTGCAGCGGCACGCTGGCCTTGTCCTGCGCGCCCGGCACGAGCGGGTACTTCAGGCTGGACGCCGAAAACGTCAGCGTGCCCTCCTGGCGATTGAAATGCGTCGCCGTCATGGCGCGCCCGCGCCGCTTCTCCGTCATCAAGGTGGGGACGAATCCTTCGTCTCCAACCGTGCCCTCGCTCGTGAGGGTGAGCAGGTTCACGTGCGCGAACACGACGCGGATGCCGGCCTCGATCTTCACGCGGTAGCTGGACGGCGTCACGCGCCAGGACAACAGCGCATCGCCGCTCCACTTCGTGCCGTTCGCGTCCGTGCGCGCGACGTCGAGCGTGATGTCGGCCGACGGCGGCATGTCGACCTTGTAGCGGCGCGCTTCCGGCGCGGCCGGCTGCGGTTGCGGTGCCGGCTCGGCCTGCGCCTGGGGTGCCGCATCCTGTTTCGGCGATTGTACGGTGCCTGCGCCGGTGGCGGCGCCACCCTGCCCCGTTTGCTGTCCTGCGGCGTCGGTTGCGGCGAGACCGTCCGATTCCGGCGTCAAGGAAGGTGCCGCCGCGTCGGGCGCCGCCGCGGGCACCACGGGTTCCGGGTCGACCTCGGGCAACGGTGGCTGCTCCAGCGCCGGCTGCGGTGGTGGCACGGGAGGCAGGGGACGCGGCTGCGGCGCCTCGACCAGCTCGGCCGTCATGGGTGCGTGTCCCATGCGCGCGGACGGATCGGGCACCCGGCCCACCTGGCGCGCAAGCCAGACGAACACGAGCACGTGCAACAGGATCGTGAGCGCGCCCAGCACCAGTTGC
>CBIHOW010000041.1:0-49783 GCA_966211695.1 uncultured Massilia sp.
GAACCAGGCGGCGGCCACGACCGCGATCTGGCAGCGCATCACGGCTGCCTGATCCAGTGCTGACCCTCAAGAATGCCCGTGCGACCGGAAGGCCGCGCGGGCATTTTTTCATCACGTGACATTGGTCGTTTCCGTCACGATCACATCCAGCGGCACGTCGTGCGGCGCGTGCGAGAACTGGGCTTCCTGGTTACTGTAGGCAATACCCAAGGTGTGCGGACGGGGCGGCTGTTCCAGCGTGCGGTCGTAATAACCGCCGCCATAACCGAGGCGATACCCCTCGGCATTGAATCCGAGACAGGGGATCAGGAGGGCCGGCGGGCGCTCGATGAAGCGCAGCTGGGCCGGCACCTGCACGCCGGCTTCGTCCGGCAACATGGCTTCGCCCGGCGTCCACTCCGTGAACGTCAGCGGCGCATCGCGTTCCATCACGACGGGCAGCGCCAGGCGCACGCCGGCCTGGTGCAGTTCCGCGTAGGCCGCGCGCAGGTCGGGCTCGCCGGCCAGCGGCCAGTACACACCCATGACACTTATCTGGCGCAATCTCCACCACGCAACGACTTGCGCGCCGATATGTGCATCCCACTGGACCTTGATTGCGGGATCAAGCCCCCCACGTGCAGTCCTGAGCGCCTTGCGCAATGCCGTTTTCGCTGCCTGTTTCTCGTCCGCCACGCTCGGGTTCGAGGGGCATGGTATTCTTGAATCGCCGGTCATGGATGAAATGAAGCCTACATTGAATATTGCATTATCGATGTCGCAGACACTGTTAGCCGGCACCGTGGTGGCCGCTTCCAGCCTGCTCTTCCTCGCGTCGCCCGATGTCGCGGCCCAGGCCGTGTCGCCGGGTACGACACCCCCCACACCCGCTGCACCGACGGCGGTGGCTACGCCGGGCGGGCTGTCGCCCGCCCCTCCCGTGGTCGCGCCCGGACCGCAGGCGGACGCCAGCCGCGAGCAGGACGAGATCTTCGCGCAACTGCGCGACGCCGCCCGCAAGAACGATGCCGATAAAGCGGCGGCGCTGGCGGCACGGCTGCCGGACTACGCGATTCCGTCGTACGTCGACTATTATCGGCTCAAACCGCGGTTGCGCGACGCTTCCAACGAGGAAATCCTGGATTTCCTGAAACGCTACGAAGGCAGCGCCATCGCCGACCGCCTGCGCAACGACTGGCTGCTGGAGCTCGGCCGCAAGCGCGACTGGGTCAACTTCGACCGCGAGCTGCCCCTGTTCGTCAAGAAGGACGATTACCAGGTCAAGTGCTATGCCTTGCTGTCGCGCGCCTCGAAGGGACAAAACGTGGCGGCTGAAGCGCGCGTGCTGCTCGACAATCCGCCGCTGTACGGCGAAGCCTGCGCCGCGCTCGTCAACCAGCTCGTCCAGTCCGGCCAGTTCACGACCAATGACTTGCTGGCCCAGTTGCGCCTGGCCGGCGAGATGCACGCGACGGGGCCGTCGCGCCGCACGGCGCTGCTGCTGGGCGCGTCCGACACCCGTGCCGCGCAGGCCGTCGACCTGCCGGCCGTGGCGATGGCGCGCGGTATCGGCAGCACGCGCGCCGACCACGAGATCTACCTCGTCGCCGTCGGCCGCATGGCGCGCACGAGCCTGAAGCTGGCGACCTTGGCGCTTAACAAGAACGCTGGGAAACTGTCGGCCGAGGAAAGGGCGATCGGCTGGGCGAACATCGCGCTGGCCGCGTCGCTTACGCTAGCGCCCGAGGCGTACGACGACTGGAAGAAGGCGGAAGGGGCGCCGCTGACGTGGAACCAGCTGGAATGGAAGACGCGCATCGCGCTGCGCCGCGGCGACTGGAAGACGGTGCGGTCGACGATCGAGGCGATGCCCGTCCACCAGCACGACGAGCCTGTCTGGACGTACTGGCTGGGCCGCGCGCTGCATGCCGAAGGCCGGCGCGAGGATGCGCAGGCGCTGTTCCGCCGCATCGCCGACCAGAACAGTTTTTATGGCCAACTGGCGATGGAAGAGCTGGGCATGCAGATCAGCATCCCGCCCACCGCGGCGCCCCCGACGCCGGCCGAGCTGGCGCAGGTGGCGAGCAATCCCGGTTTCAAGCGCGCGCTGAAATTCTTTTCGATGCGCATGCGCTTCGAAGGCACGCGCGAGTGGAACTGGGCGCTCAACGGGTTCACGGAACGCCAGTTGCTGGCCGCCGCCGAGTTCGCGCGCCAGAACGATATCCTCGACCGCATGCTGTCCACGTCCGAACGGACGCGCACCGAGTTCGACTACACCCAGCGCTTCCCGGCGCCGCACAACGACATCCTGCATCCGACGGCGCAGGGCCTCGGTCTCGACCAGGCCTGGGTCTATGGCCTCATCCGCCAGGAATCGCGCTTCGTCACGGATGCGCAGTCGGGCGTGGGCGCGTCCGGGCTGATGCAGGTGATGCCGTCGACGGGTAAATGGGTGGCGGAAAAAATCGGCCTGACGGACTACGGTCACGGCATGCTCAGCGATATCCGGACGAACATCGTGCTCGGTACCAATTACCTGAACATGGTGCTGAACAATGCGGAAGGCTCGCAGGTGCTGGCGACCGCCGCGTACAACGCCGGGCCGGGGCGGGCGCGCACGTGGCGCGGCCTGTTGACGGCGCCGATGGAAGGGGCCGTGTTCGTGGAGTCCATCCCGTTCGAGGAAACGCGAACCTACGTGCGCAACGTGATGTCGAACGCGACGAACTATGCCGCGCTGTTCGAGAAGCGTCCACAATCGCTCAAGGCGCGCCTGGGCACGATCACGCCGCGCGGCGGGGGCATCGGCCTCCCTTAACAACCTGCAGGAGGACAGCATGCACGCGCAGTCGGTCGTATTGTTCGGCGGGACCGGATTCATCGGCAGCCACCTGGCGGCCAGGCTGTCCGAGCACGCCATCGACATCGTCGTGCCCACGCGGCACGAAAGCCATGCGATGCACCTGATGCCGCTGGGCGTCGACATCGTGCAAGCCGATCCGTACGACGACGCGGCATTGCGCCGCCTCGTGGCCGGGCGCGACGCCGTGATCAACCTGGTCGGCATCCTGCATTCGCGCCGCGGCGATCCGTACGGGCCGGATTTCCGCCGTGCCCACGTCGATCTGCCGCGCCGCATCGCCGCCGCCTGCGCGCTCGAGGGCGTGCCGCGCTACCTGCACATGAGCGCGCTGGGGGCCGACCGCAACGGACCGTCGATGTACCAGCGCTCGAAGGCCGATGGCGAGGCGGCCGCGGCGAGCCAGCCTGGTGTCGCGGCGACGATCTTCCGGCCGTCCGTCGTGTTCGGTCCGGAAGACAAATTTCTCAACATGTTCGCGCGCCTGCAGCGCCACTTGCCCGTCGTTCCGCTCGCCTGCGCCCATGCACGCTTCCAGCCCGTGTACGTGGGCGACGTGGCCGAGGCGTTCGTGCGTGCGCTGCTCGATCCGCACACGGCCGGCCTCACTTATGAGCTGGGCGGACCGCAGGTCTACGAGCTGGGCGAACTGGTGCGGCTGGCGGGGCGCTATGCCGGCCATGAGCGCAAAGTCATCCCCTTGCCGGATGCACTGGCGCGGCTGCAGGCGATGTTCTTCGAGCTGCTGCCGGGCGAGCCCGTCATCACGCGCGACAACCTCGATTCGATGAAGGTGGACAACGTCGTCCAGCCGTCCAGGGACAATAAAGTCTTGACAACAGCGGCGCTGGGAATCAAGCTCACTGCGCTCGAGGCCGTCGCGCCGCAGTACCTGGCGCCGCCCGGCGGACTCGACGTCCTGCGCGCCCGTGCCGGACGCTGACCTCAACGATCACGCCACACCATGCAGACTCTCGAACTCGACCCGACATTGACGCAGACCCTCGACAACGCACGCCAGGCCGGCCTGACCCTGGTCATCGGCAACAAGAATTATTCTTCGTGGTCGATGCGCCCCTGGGTGGCCGCCGTGGCCGCCGGCATCCCCTTCACGGAAGTGCGCGTCCTGCTCGACCAGCCGGACACGGCCACCAACATCGCGCAGTATTCGGCATCGGGCCGCGTGCCCGTGCTGCTGGCCGGCGAAATGACGATCTGGGACAGTCTCGCCATCTGCGAATACTTGGCCGAGCAATTTCCTGAGAAGCATCTGTGGCCGCAGGACGTGGCCGCCCGCGCGCTGGCCCGCTCCGTCGTGGCCGAGATGCATTCCGGTTTCACCGACCTGCGCACCGCGATGACGATGAACATCAAGGCGCGCCTGCCGGGCCGCGGCCGTACGCCGGGTGCCCAGGCCGACATCGGCCGCATCTGCGAGATCTGGGAAGAGTGCCTGTCGCGCTTCGGCCACCACAACTTCCTGTTCGGCGATTTCTCCATCGCCGACGCCTTCTTCGCGCCGGTTGTCACGCGCTTCCAGACCTATGGCGTGGCCCTGGCGCCCGCCCTGCAGGCCTATTGCGCGCGCGTGCTCGCGCATCCGGCCGTGGCACGCTGGATCGAAGAGGCGATGGCCGAAACGGAAATCGCCGGCCTGCACGAAGACGAGTTGCCGGACTGATGGTAATGCAGGCGTACGTCGTCGGCGGCGCCGTCCGCGATGAGTTGCTCGGGCTGCCCGTGCAGGACCACGACTGGGTCGTCGTCGGCGCCACGCCCGAGGACATGATTGCCAAGGGCTTTCGCCCGGTCGGCAAGGACTTCCCCGTGTTCCTGCACCCGGACACGCACGAGGAATACGCACTCGCCCGTACCGAGCGCAAGACGGCGCCCGGCTATCACGGCTTCGTGTTTCACACGGCGCCCGACGTCAAGCTGGAAGACGACCTGGTCCGGCGCGACCTGACGATCAACGCGATGGCGCGCGCCGAGGACGGCACCATCGTCGACCCGTACGGCGGCTTGCAGGATCTGCGGGACCGCGTGTTCCGCCACGTGTCACCCGCGTTCGCCGAAGACCCGGTGCGCATCCTGCGCCTGGCCCGCTTCGCCGCGCGCTTCCCAGAGTTTACGGTCGCCGACACGACGCTCGCGCTGATGCGGAGCATGGTCGAGGCAGGCGAGGTGGATGCGCTCGTGCCGGAGCGCGTGTGGCAGGAACTCTCGCGCGGGCTGATGGAGCAAAAGCCGTCGCGCATGCTGGCCGTATTGCGCGACTGCGGCGCGCTGGCGCGGATCCTGCCCGAGCTCGACGCGCTGTGGGGCGTACCGCAACCGCCGCTGCACCATCCCGAAGTCGATACGGGCGTCCACATGATGCTCGTGATCGATTATGCGGCCGAACGGGGCTACGACCTGCCCGTGCGCTTCGCCGCGCTGATGCACGACCTGGGCAAGGGTGCGACGCCGCCCGAACACTGGCCGAAGCACCATGGCCACGAAGGCGAGGGCCCGCGCCTGATCACGGAACTGTCCAAACGCCTGCGCGTGCCGACGGAGTGCCGCGACCTGGCCGTGATGACGGCGCGCGAGCACGGCAACGTCAGCCGCGCGCTCGAGCTGCGGCCGAACACGCTCGTGACCTTGTTCGAACGCTGCGACGCGTTCCGCAAGCCGGACCGCTTCGCGCAGATGCTGCTCGCGTCCGAGTGCGATGCGCGCGGGCGCGGGGACGAGAACCATGAGATGCGCAGCCGCGACTATCCGCAGGCGCCGTACCTGCTGCGCGCGCTGGACGCGGCGCGTGGCGTGAACGCGGGCGAGGTGGCGGCGCGATATGCCGAGAACCGCGAGAAGATTCCCGAGGCCGTGCATGCGGCGCGGGTGGGCGCCGTGAAGGCGGCGCTGGGCGAAGTACGCGACTGAACTAGGCCGCCATGTCCTCGCCGCGCCACGTGTCGCGGCCCGCTTCCTTGGCGCGGTACAGCGCCGTATCGGCTTTCTTGTACAGCGCGTCGACGCCGTCGCGCCAGTCCACGGCGGCGCCGATGCTGGCGCTGACGTGCATGGCGTGGGGTCCGAACGTGACCGGGGCGCGCATCGAGTCGACGATGCGCTGGGCCACGTCGCCGACGATGGCGTCGCTGGCCGGCGTCAGCAGGACGGCGAATTCGTCGCCGCCCAGCCGTGCCACGCAGTCGGTCTGGCGCACGGCCGCGCGCAGGCGCTCCGCCGCCGCGACCAGCAGCGCGTCGCCCGCATCATGGCCGAGCGTATCGTTGATGTGCTTGAAGTGGTCCAGGTCGATCAGGAGCAGCGCGAACGGGTCGCCGCCGCGCCGGCCCAGGGCGGCCAGGCGGTGCAGTTCGTCGTTGAAACGGCGCCGGTTGGGCAGGTCCGTCAACGCGTCGTTGTAGGCCATGGTTTCCAGCTGCAGCTGGGTGGCGCGCAGCTCGGCGGTGCGGCTGGCCACCACCGCCTCCAGCTCGCGCTGGCGCCGGCGCAGCAACGACGTGCGGGCCTGCACCAGGGCGGCAAGGACGGCCAGCACGGCGAGCGCACCCAGCGCCCGCACCCAGGCCAGCTGGTACCAGGCGGGCAGGACGCGGACCGGCAGTTCCAAGGTGGCGGTGTCGTCGGCGTCGGCGCTGGCGCGCACGCGCAGGCGGTAGGTGCCCGGCGGCAGGTTGTTGTAGCTGGCGCGGCGCACGGCCGTGTCGGCATCGATCCATGCGGTGTCGAAGCCTTCGAGTTGGTAGGCGTAGTGGCGGTGCTCGGCCGGCATGTAATCCAGGGCCGCGAACTCGACCGCGAAGCCGCGTTCGCGATCGGCGGGAGCGATGGTCAGCGTGGGGGGCTCGCCGGCCGATGCGCCCGGCGGCAGCGTGCGGATCACACGCCCGCCGAGCATCAGTTGCGTGATGGCGATCGGGGGCAGGGGCCGGCGGGTGTCCAGCCGGTCGGGGAACACGACGGAGAGGCCGGTGAACCCGCCGAACAGCACCTCGCCGCCGGTCCCCAGCGCGCCCGAGCTGGTCCAGTAACTCGGCACGTGGACGCCGTCGGCCTCGCCCAGCCGGCGCACCTGCAGGGTGTCGGGATGCACGCCGGCCAGGCCGAGGTCGGTGCTCAGCCAAATCTGTCCGCTACGGTCCTGCACCAGCACGTTGACGCTGTTGTCGGGCAGGCCGTCGGCCGTCGTCAGGCGCCGGAACCAGCGCCGCCCGCCGGCATCGGTATGGTCCAGGACGGCGATGCCGTTGCCGAATGAGGACACCCACAGGCGGCCCCTGCGATCGACGAGCAGCGACGACACGAAGCCGTTCGGCGTGCGTGTGCGGTCGGCATTGTCGGTCGGCAGGCGCTCCACCGTCTTGCCGTCCCGGTCCAGCCGCACGACGCCACGCCGGGTGCCGATCCATACGGTACCGTCCGCGAGCGGCAGCAGCGCGGTGACGCGGCGGTCGCCCAGTGCCTCGTCTTCGTGGCGCAGCAGCGCCGGCGGTCCGGCGGGTGACGGGCGTATCGCCCATGCCCCATCCAGTCCGCCCAGCCACAAGATGTCGTCGCGCCACGCCAGGGCCCAGACGGACGCGTCGGGACGGCGCCCCTCGATCTCGACGTGCCGCATGGCGTGCCCGTTGCCGTCGCTGCGATACAGGCCTTGCTGCGTGCCGATGTAGACGCTGCCGTCCGGCGCGTTCGCCATGGCGAGCACCCGGCCCTTGGGCAGGGCGTCCGCCATGGCCACCGCGCCGGTGCGCGGGTCGACGATGCTCACGCCACCGCCGGGGACGCTCAGCCACACCTTGCCGTCAGGGCGGGTCAGCACATGATAAATGTTCAGGCCGGTAATGCTGCCGATCGTCCGCACTGTCACGACGCCGTGCGCGCGGGGATCGTGCTGGCTCAGGGTGCCGCCCGTGGCAACGACGATCTGGCCGCCGCGCTCGCGCAGCATGGCGAGGATCTCGTCGCTGCGCAGGCTGTCCGGCACGTCGCCGCGGTAGCGCAGGCGCCGCGTCGTGCCCTGGCGCACGTCGACCTCGACGATGCCGCCGCTCTCCGTGCCGAGCCAGACCGTATCGTCGTCCTTTTGCATGATCGTGAACACGCGCTCGCCCTGCAACGTGGCTTGCGCACCCGTTTCCACGATGGGACGGGGCGCGGCGCCCGGCGTGGCGATGACGAAGGCGCCGTGGGTGCGGGTGCCGATCCATACGCGGCCCGCGTCGTCCTGGTACAGGGCGTTGATCGACGGTTCGTTCGGCGCCGACACCTCGAGGTGCACGACCTCCAGCCGGTCGTGGTCGCCGGAGCGGTAGAACAGGCCCTCGCGGGTGCCGATCCAGAGACCGCCCTGGCGGTCGCGCAACAGCACGTCTACCCCGTCCGGCGGCAGCACGGGTGCGGCGAGCTGCGGGGCGCCGCTGGCGGCGGCGTGTACCTTGCCGTCGGCGTCGACGCGTTCGAGTCCCGCGCCGGTGCCGACCCAGATGCCGCCGGCGCCGTCGTCGACGATGCTGGACACGCGCGCATGGCCCAGGCCGCCCGGGCCTGCGGGAATGCCGGCGAAGCGATCGCGCGCCGCGTCGTAGCGCGCCAGGCCGCCCGCGCTCGTGCCGATCCACAGGCGTCCGCCCGTGTCCACGTGCACGCTCTGGATATAGCCGTCCGGCAGGCTGCCTTCCCGCGCGGGATCGGCCACGTAGCGCCGCACGCGGAATCCATCCCAGCGCACCAGGCCGGTCTGCGTGCCCAGCCAGATGAAACCTTCGCGGTCCTGGGTGAGGGACGTGCCGAAACGCAGCGCTTCTTCAGTGTGATGCCTGAACGAGACGTGAGAAAATGGTTGCCAGGCCGCGGGCGCGGCAGCGGTGGCCGTAGTGGACGAGATAGCCAGCAGTGCGGCAATCCAGAACATTACGCACGGCAGGGCTTGTCGAAAAAATGACATGTGGCACTCTCGGTTTCTTTACGGAATCGAGTATATGCCGCTTCACCCTTGGTCCATCATTTCCAGCGATAGATTGTCAAATTCTGTTGTATTGGCGCGAGAATTGATGCCGGGAGCATGCTTGTTCGGCATGACATCGTCGGATTCGGTAAAATCCACGCCTTGTTGCAGTGCACAAATAGAGCGACCATGCAGGACAATCCACTTCGCCGCTGGCTGAACCACCTCATCAAGAAGAAGGGACAGACCGTGCTGGTCAAGGCGCTGGCCAGGCGCGACCGGCGGCGGATCCTGCGCCACTTCCTCGCCCTCGACCGGGACGACCGCCTCCTGCGCTTCGGCAGCGTGCTGCCGGACGAGCAGGTCGAGGCTTATGTCGCGAAACTCGATTTTTCGAAGGACATCGTGTTCGGCGTCTACAACGGCCGGTTCCAGCTGGTGGGCGTGGGCCACCTCGCGTTCACGTCGCGCGAGGCGCATCCGGACAGCATCCATTACACGGACAAGGAAAAAGTGGCTGAGTTCGGCGTCTCCGTTTCGAAATCGGCGCGGGGGCAGGGCGTGGGCACGCGCCTGTTCGAACGGGCCGCCATCCACTGCCGCAATTCCGACGTCGACACGTTGTACATGCAATGCCTGTCGTCGAACCGCACGATGATGCACATCGCGAAAAAGGCCGGCATGGAGATCCGCCGCGAATACGGCGAGGCCGACGCCCACCTGCACCTGCCGCCGCCCAGCCCGGGCAGCGTGCTCGCGGAGGCGCTGGAAGAGCAGATCGCCAAGATCGATTACACGGTCAAGGCGAATGCGCGCGCCGCCGTCAAATGGTTCCGGCCGAAACGCTGAACGCTTCTACGCCGACTCGCGCGGCACCAGTCCACCCGTGAAACGCTTGCGGTACGGCGTCCCGTCGGCGCCGTCGAGCTGCGCCTGCAGGCATTCCATCGCCGCAACGCCGATGGCGGCGACGTCCTGCCGGAACGTGGTCAGCGGCGGATAGAGGTAAGCGGAAATCGGCAGGTCGTCGTGGCCGACGATGGCCAGGTCCTTGCCCGGTTCGAGGCCGAAGCGGCGGCAGGCGGACATGGCGCCGATCGCGAGCCTGTCGGTGCCGCAGGCGAGCGCCGTGATGCCGGCGCGCTTCCACGCGCCGCTCGCGAGCCAGTCGAGCACATGCTGGAACGCGTACGCTTCGAAGTCCCAGGACGGCTGCGTGCTGCCGGGGACGAGGTGCGGTTCGAGACCCGCTTCCGCCATCGCGTCCCGGTAGCCGGCCAGCCGTTCTTCCGGCGACGGATGCGCGACGGGCGGCGCGCCCAGGTAGGCCGGGCGATGGCCGCGGCCCAGCAGGTAGCGGGTCAGCATCGCCATGCTTTGCCGGTTGTCGTTCATGACGTAGTTGCAGTCTTCATGGACGTAGCTGTCCATGTAGACGATGCGCATTTCCTGCTCCAGCCGCAGCAGCAGGTCGAGATTCGCCTTCGACGCGACCGCCGTCAGGATCACGCCCGCCACCTTCATCGACCGCATCGTCATCAGCGCCGCCGCTTCCTCGGCCGGGTCGTTGTACGAGCACTGGATGATCACGTCCATGCCCAGCGCCTTGGCCTTCGCCTCGATCGCGCGCAGGGCTTCGGCGAAGAACGGTTCGTTCACCACGGGCAGGATGACGCCGACCATGCGCGAGCGCCCGCGCACGAGGCTCACGGCGTGCGGGTCGGGCACGTATTCGAGGTCGCGGCAGGCCTGTTCGATGCGCGCCCGCGTATCGGCTTTCAGTCCCTCGCGGTCGTTGAAATACTTCGACACCGTGGCGCGCGACACGCCGGCCCGCGCGGCGACGTCGTGCATGGTCACAGGCCCACGGGGATTTTGCGCTGTTTTCATCAGTTGGTTGACTCGTGTAAAGTAGGCGCCCCGCCGACAGGCGCGTCTCCATCATAGCAAAAATACTTGCGTGCAATAAGAGCAGGGATTCCCCTTGCGCACGCGCCGTTCCGTCACTGAGAATCACGCGTTGTTGTGGTCACTCAACCATTAAAAAATTTGTAAAAAAATCTGTTGACGACAAAAAGTCGACACGTGTAAAGTTTCTCCGTCAGGCAGTAACCCATACCTAAAACAGCTCGGAGACATCGTCATGAAAAGATCCGCCGTGTTCGCGTGCATCGCGGCATGCGCCTTCTCGCTGGCCGGCCAGGCGCTGGCAGCGCGGCCGCTGAAATCCGTGGGCGTCGCCGTCAGCGACCTCGCCAATCCCTACTTCGTCGCCATCGGCAAGGGCGCGCTTGACGCCGCCAAACGCGTCGGCGGCGGCAAGGTCAAGGTGACGACCGTGTCCAGCAAGTACGACCTCAACACCCAGGTCGGCCAGATCGAAAACTTCATCGCCAACAAGGTCGACATCCTCATCGTCAACGCGTCCGATCCGAAAGGCATCGCGCCCGTGCTGCAAAAGGCGCGCAACGTGGGCATCGTCGTGGTGGCCGTCGACGTCGGTGCCGACAATGCGGATGCGACGATCATGTCCGACAACACGATGGCCGGCACGGAATCCTGCAAGCGCATCGTGGAGCGCCTGCACGGCAAGGGCAACGTCGTGATCGTCAACGGTCCGCCCGTCACCGCCGTGATCGCGCGCGTGGCCGGCTGCAAGCAGGCCTTTGCCGGCACCGGCATCCGCATCGTATCCGACAACCAGGATGCGAAGGGCAGCCTCGATGGCGGCATGGAAGTCATGACGAACCTGCTGATCGCGCACCGCCGCATCGATGCCGTCTTCGCCATCAACGACCCGTCCGCGATCGGCGCGGAACTGGCCGTGAAACAGGCGGGACGCACCGACGTGCAGATGGTGGCGTCCGTCGACGGCGCGCCGGATGCGGAAGCGGCCCTCAGATCGAAGAACAGCATCTTCGCCGTCACCACCGCGCAAGACCCCTACAAGATGGCCACGATGGCCGTCGAGATCGGGTACGGAATCATGAACGGCAAGCGTCCCGCGAACCCGGTCGTGCTGATTCCCACGCCCGCGATCACCAAGCAGAACGTGCTGGCCTACAAGGGCTGGGCCAGTCACTGAAAAACCTCACTGGAGGAGACAATGGCAACACGAGATCCACAAGCGGTGCTGGAGGTTTCCGGCATCCGCAAGCGGTTCGGCGCCGTCACGGTGCTGGACGGCGTCCAGCTGGCCATCCGCCCCGGCGAAATCCACGCGCTGATGGGAGAGAACGGCGCCGGCAAGAGCACGCTGATGAAAATTCTCGCCGGCGTGTACCAGCCGGATGCGGGCGAGATCCGCGTCGGTGGCCGGCCTGTACGCATCACCTGTCCGGCCGACGCGCGCGCCTGCGGCATCAACCTGATCTACCAGGAGCTGTCCGTCGCGGCCAATCTCACCGTCGCGCAGAACATCTTCATGGGCGCCGAGCCGCGCGGCCGCTTCGGCATCGTCGACACGGCGCAGATGAACCGGCGCGCGGCCGAGGTGCTGAGGAGCCTCGGCGCCACGTTCGCGCCGGACCGCATCGCCAGCGGCCTGTCGATCGCCGACCAGCAGCAGGTGGAGATCGCCCGCGCCCTCGTGCACGACAGCCGCGTGCTGATCATGGACGAGCCGACGGCCGCGCTGTCCGAGCGCGAGACGGAGCGCCTGTTCGATGTGATGCGGGCCCTGCGTGCGCGCGGCATCGCGATCATCTACATCAGCCACCGCATGGCCGAAGTGCGCATGCTGGCCGACCGCGTGACCGTCCTGCGCGACGGCACCTGGATCGGCGAGCTGACGCGCGACGAGGCGACGCCGGACACGGTCGTGCGCATGATGGTCGGCCGTGAGCTGGGCGGCTTCTACGAACACACGCAGCGGCGCGTGCCGGGCTCCGTGCGCCTGAAGCTGAACAACGTGCACGGCGCCAAGGTGCATCCCGTATCGCTGCAGGTGCGCGCCGGCGAGATCGTCGGCCTCGCGGGCCTCGTCGGCGCGGGCCGCACGGAGCTGGCGCGATTGATCTTCGGCGCGGACCGCATGGCCGGCGGCACGGTCGAAGTCGACGGCAGGCAGGTCCTGATCCGCACGCCGGGCGACGCGATCCGCCTCGGCATCGCGTACGTGCCGGAAGACCGCAAGGGGCAGGGCCTGTTCCTGCAGCAGTCGCTGCTCGCGAACGTGACGATGAACGTCCTCGGCAAGCATGCAAGCTGCGGGGTGCTGCGGCGCGGCGAACTGCTGCAGGTGACGCGCGACGCGATTACGAAACTGTCAGCGCGCGGCGCGGGGCCGGACGGCATCATCGGCGGCCTCTCGGGCGGCAACCAGCAGAAGTTGCTGCTGGCGCGCTGGCTGGAGATCAAGCCGCGCGTGCTGATCCTCGACGAGCCCACGCGCGGCGTCGACATCGGCGCCAAGCACGAGATCTACCGGATCATCCACGAGCTGGCCGACGCCGGCGTGGCCGTGCTGTGCATCTCGAGCGAGCTGGCGGAAATCATCGGCGTGTGCGACCGCGTGCTCGTCATGCGCGAAGGCTGGCTCTCCGGCGAACTGGCCGGGGAACACATCACCCAGGAAAACATCATGGCGCTGGCCACCCAGGCCCAGGCCGCATAGGAGACATCATCATGCAGACTCTGAAATCATCCCTTCCCACCGCACCGCGGGCGGGCGCGCACGGCGGCATTGGCCAGGCCTTTTCGCGCATGTTCGCGACGATGGGCATGCTGCCCGTGCTCGTCGCGCTGTACGTCGTGTTCTACTTCCTCACCGGGTACTTCGCCGAAGACGGCGTGTCGAATTTCGCGACGACGGCCAACACGATGAACGTGCTGCGCCAGAGCTCCATCAACCTCGTGCTCGCGACGGGCATGACGTTCGTGATCCTCACGGGCGGCATCGACCTGTCCGTCGGCTCGGTGCTCGCGGTGTCCGCGGTGCTGGGCATGCTCGCGTCGCTGCCCGGTCACGCGCCGGCGCTGTCGCTGCCGATCTTTTTACTTGCGGGCCTGGGCATGGGCCTGCTGAACGGCTTGCTCGTCGCCGTCTTCAAGATCAATCCGTTCGTCGTCACGCTCGGCACGATGACGGCGCTGCGCGGCGCCGCGTACCTGCTGGCCGACGGCACCACGATCCTGAACCGCGAGATCCCGACGTTCGAGTGGATCGGCAACGAGTCGTTCGCCGGCCTGCCTTGGCTCGTGTGGGTCGCCGCCGCGCTCGTGCTGGTCGCGTGGTTCATCCTGCGCCGGACAGTCCTCGGCATGCACGTGTACGCGGTGGGCGGCAATCCGCAGGCGGCGCGGCTCACGGGAATCAAGGTCGGCCTCGTCCTCGTCTTCGTCTACGCATTCTCCGGCCTGTGCGCGGGCACCGCGGGCGCCATGTCGGCCAGCCGGCTGTATGGCGCGAACGGCAACTGGGGTTCCGGCTACGAGCTCGATGCGATCGCCGCGGTGGTCCTCGGCGGCACGAGCCTGATGGGCGGCGTGGGCACGATCTGGGGCACCGTCACGGGCGCCCTGATCATCGGCCTCCTCAACAACGGTCTCACGATCCTCGGCCTGTCGTCGTTCTGGCAGTACGTGGCGAAGGGCACGGTCATCGTGCTCGCCGTGATGCTCGACAAATGGCGTTATCAACAACAGGCGAACTGACATGCAAGCACAACGACTCCCCCGCTACGTGGTCTTCGGCGAAGCGCTGACCGACATGATCCGCCAGGACGACGGCACGTGGCGCTCGCTGCCCGGCGGCTCGTGCTGGAACGTGGCGCGCGTCGGCGCCAGGCTCGGGCTGCACACCGGTTATGCGGGCGCCGTCAGCATGGACGCCTTCGGCGACGAGATCGCGCAGGCGAGCGCGCAGGCGGGCCTGGACGAACGCTTCCTGCAGCGCGTGGAGGCGCCGCCGTTCATCGCGATGGTGACGTCGCGCCATCCGCCCCGGTACGTCTTCCTGGGCGAGAACAGCGCGGACCTGCATTTCCGGCCCGAGCTGCTGCCGGACGGCTGGCTGGAAGCGGCGGACGTCATCCACGTGGGCAGTCTCGCGCTGGCGCGCGGACCGCTGGCGCGGCGGCTGGTGGAGCAGGCGCTGATGGCGCGCCAGGCCGGCAAGCGCATCGCCTTCGATCCGAACTTCCGCAGCGCGATGCGCGATGCGACGTACCGCCCCACGTTCGAACTGATCGCGGGCCTCGCCAGCCACATCAAGGTGTCCGACGAAGACCTGGAAGGCCTGTTCCCGGGCCTCGCGCAGCGCGACGCGCTGGCCGCGCTGCGCGCACTGGCACCCGACGCCGAGATCCTCTTTACGCGCGGGGCCGATGGCCTGTCGCTGATCCGCGGCGCCGAGGTGATCGATGCGCCGGCGCGCCGCGTGGATGTCGTCGACACCGTCGGCTGCGGCGATGCGTCGATGGCCGGCTGGATCACGGGCCTGCTGCTCCATCCGGAGATGCGCGCGTCGTGCCAGCTCGCGCGCATCGCGGCGGTGGCCGCCACGGCCGCCATGCACGCCGGGCCGTATGCGCCGACGGCGCAAGAAGTCGAAGCCTTGATGTAGGGTGGGGTATGTGAGGCCGGGGGCCTCACATACGAACGTGCCCACGCGTAACGCCGACACATCGCCGACGTCACGCGTGGGCTCGGTGAGCCCACCCTACGCGTAATCCGATCCTGTTTCGTTGACCTGCCGCGGCATCCGCGCCGCGGCCGGACGGGATCCGCTTTGCCCAAAAAAACATAAAAGGAGATACCATGCGCATGCCAACCATCGCGCCGGCGCTGCTCGCGCTCGCGTTCTGCTTTCCCGCGTCCGCCGTGGACGTCCAGAACTACCTGCGTGCCAACGCGGCCGCCAACGGCGAAGGCGGCGGCCAGACATGCTTCGCCCTGGCCGGCGCGGGCGCCAAGTACCGGCTGGGCAACGAGTGCGGCGTCTACGGCGAAATGCTGCTGGGCCAGCGCCTCGTGCAGGGTGACGCCGGCGAAGACGTGAAGGCGTACGCGATGTTCAACCTGGGCAACGCGGCCGCATCCAATAACGCGGCGCGGCCGCAGGGCGGCTGGAAGATCGGCCTGCCGCAGGCGTACTTCGCCATCGAACACGTGAGCGGGCTCGGCGACGCGGCCGTGTGGATCGGACGCCGCTACTACAAGCGCGAAGGCGCGAACGTCAACGACTTCCTGTACTGGAACCCGTCCGGCATGGGCGTCGGCATCGAGGATGTGCCGCTGGGGCCCATGAAGTTCAGCTATGCCTACCTGCACGACGACCAGCAGACGATGCCGATCATGCGCGTCGGCGACACGGCGAACCGCCACGATTTTCAACTGCGCGGCGTGCCCGTGAATCCGGGCGGCACGCTGGAACTGGGCCTGGCGCTGATCCGCAGCGACGGTACGCCCGGTCACCACGGCGGCTCCATGGTCACGGTGCAGCATCGCCAGAAAATCCTGGCAGGCGCCGGCGACAACCGCCTCGCGGTCCAGTGGGGCACCGGCGCCGGCACGGACAATGGCGCGACGGGCGACATCACCAGCGGCGACGATGTGCACCGGCTGCGCATCATCGACAGCTGGTACGCGCAGGTCACGCGCCGCTTCGGCGGGGAATTGATCGCCGTCTGGCAGCGCGACACGGCGCACGATCCGGCGAAGGCGAAGACATGGGCGTCGGCCGGCGGCCGCATGTCGTACGCGCTGTCCGATAAGGTCAAACTGCTGGCGGACATCGGCCACGACCGCGTGGCCCCGCAGAACGGCGACGTGCGCCGGCTGACCAAGGTCACGGGCGCCATCGCGCTGATGTCGAAGCCCGGCTATTTCGACCGTCCGGAACTGCGCCTGTTCGTCACGCACGCGCGCTGGAACGAGGCCGCGCGCGCGGCCGCGCGGACGAACGATCCGCTGGCCGCGAACGGCATCTATGGCACGAGGCTGTCCGGCTTCACCGTCGGCGTCACGTTCGAAAACTGCTGGTGATCAGGCATGCATCCCGGCCAGCAGCGTATCGATCGCAGCGAGTGTCGGCGGCGTGGCGCCCGCTGCGAGGCAGGCCGCGGCGCCCGCCGCGACGGCGAAGCGCAGGTGGGCGAGGCCGTCGCGTTCCGGCGCATGCAGCATGCTCCAGGCCAGCGCGGCGATGCTGGCGTCGCCCGCGCCGACCGTGTCCACGGGCGTGATGCGCGGCGCCGCCATCTCCCACGATCCGTCCGGCGTATGCAGCGACGCGCCGGCCGCGCCCTTCGTGTACAGGTAAGTCGCGTCCGGGTTCCAGCCGCGCAGCGTGACGAAGGCGGCATCCGCATCGGGCGTGCGCAGCAGGCCCACGAGGTCTTCTTCCGACACTTTCACGACGTCGGCCAGCGCCGTCATGCGCTTGAGCGTGTGGTCGTAATTCTCGTCCATCAGCGCGCGGAAGTTCGGGTCGTAGCTGATGCGCACGCCCTGCGCCTTCAGCGTCTCCGCGAGGGCGACCAGCTTGCCGGCGAGCGGCTGGCGCGCCAGGCTGATGCCGCCGAAGTGCGCCCAGCGGCAGGCGCCAATCCACCCTTGCGGCAGTTGCGCGGCGTCGAAGTGCAGGTCGGCGCTGTCGTCGCCGACGAAGAAATAGCTCGGCGGGTCGAGGCGGTGCACGATCGCGAGCAGCGGCGATTTGTCCAGGCGCTGCAGGAAACGTTCGTCCAGGCCCGCATCGAGGCTGGCGCGCCACAGCTGGTCGCCGAAGACGTCGCGGCTGACGGCGCCCGCGAAGGCGCTGGGCGCGCCCAGCCTGGCCATCGCGCGCGCCACGTTCCACGTCGAGCCGCCCGTCACGCTGTGCCAGCGCGTGGCGCCGGCGTCATCAACGATCATGTCGGTCAGCGCTTCGCCGGCCGCGACGAATACGGGAAAGTCGGCCATGTCAGTCCTTCACGAGAACGGTCAGCACTTCATAGCAGGCGCCCATCGTGTGGTAGTCGACCTTGCCGGCCGGGCTCTTTTCGTCGGTGAGCTTTTCGTTGGCCGGGCCGAGGATGCGGTACCAGGCGCCGTGCTCGTGGTCGACGAAGTGTTCCCAGCTGTAGGCCCAGATGCGGTCGTACCAATCCCAGTACGCTTGATCCCCCGTGCGCGCGCCGAGGAGGGCGGCGGCGGCGAGGCTCTCGGCCTGCACCCAGAAGTACTTGTCGGCGTCGCAGATTTCGTTTTCCGGGCCGAAGCCGTAGTGGATGCCGCCGTGCTGCGCATCCCACGCCTTGGTCAGCGCCGCGTCGAACAGCTGGCGGGCGCGCGGCAGCAGCCAGTCGGACGGGCCGGCCATCTTGTCCTTGTGGCGCTCCATGATGAGGAGGAGCTTGGCCCATTCCGTCAGGTGGCCCGGCTGGTAGCCCCACGGGCGGAAGATGTTCGTCTTGTCGTCGCGGTTGTAGTCCGGGTCGACGGACCAGTCGCTGTTGTAGTGTTCCCAGACCAGGTTGCCGTACAGGGCGGCCTGGCGCACGGTGATATTGTGTGCGAGCGTCTCCGCGCGCCACAGATACTTCGTGTCGCCCGTCGCGTCGAACGCGGCCAGCATGGCTTCGCATGCATGCATGTTGGCGTTCTGGCCGCGGTACGGGTACAAGGTGGACCAGTCGCCGCTCGCTTCGTCCGCGTACAGGCCATGTGCCGGTTCCCAGAAGCGGCGCTCCATCAGGTCGTAGGTCTCGTCCAGCCACGCGCGGGCTTCATCGGCGCCGGCCATGATGGCGTGGGCGTAGGCGAGCAGCACGAAGGCGAGGCCGTAGCAGTGGTTCGTGTCGTCCGTGACCTTCTTGTCGCCGTTGTTCCAGTCCAGCGTCCAGGCATATCCGCCCGTCTCCGGGTTGCGGTGCGCCTCGCGCAAAAAGCGCAGGCCGTGCAGCACGCGTTCGCGGTCGGCCGGTTCCTGGAACTGGCGCCACGCCATCGAAAAATTAAAAACGAAGCGGGTACTGCTCACCAGGTGGCGCGTGCGCGCGTCGTAGATCGCGCCGTCGTCCTTGTAGAAGTGATAGAAGCCGCCGCTCGGGTCGACGCAGCGCGGGTCGTAGAACTGGCGGGTGTGGCGGATGTGCTGCAGCAGCGTGGCGCGGGAATGGAAATCGGGAAGCATGGTCGGTTGTGGTGGATGGAATCGGGATGTGGATGGAATGATTCAGCGCCGGTCCCAGTAGGGTGGGCACCCTGTGCCCACGCACAACGCACGCGGTATGTTGGCGTCGCGCGTGGGCTCGGGGAGCCCACGCTACCGGACGCGGAAGTTCTCGCACACGGTACTGGCGCGCACGACGAGTTCCACGGGCGCCACCTGTTCCAGCGGCGGATCCTGCGGACCGCGCAGCAGCAGCTCGACGCCCAGCGCGCCCAGCTCCTTCTTGTTGATGCGCAGCGTCGTCAGCGGACGGTGGCCCAGCACGGCGCCGGGGATGTCGTCGAAGCCGACGATCGAGATATCGTGCGGCACCGTCTTCCCGGCCGCGAGGCAGGCACGCATCGCGACGAGGGCGGCGGCGTCGTTGTAGCAGAACACGGCGTCGGGCGGGTGGGGCTGGTCGAGCAGGGATTGCATCGCCTCGTAGGCGCCCGTCTCGAGGTCGACGCCGTCCGGCAGGCACGTCTCCAGGCGCGGGTCGGCCAGCATCCCGGCTTCGTACAAGGCCTGGCGGTAGCCGCGGTTGCGCTCGCGGATGCTGTAGTGGCCGAGCGAGCCGGAGATCATGCCGATGCGCTCGCGGCCCAGCGAAATCAGGTGCCGGGTGGCGAGGTAGCCGCCCATGTGGTTGTCCGGGTTGACCGAGCTGTAGCCGCGCAGCTTCATGTCGATGAGGACGAGGGGCTTGCCGCTGGCGCGCAGGGCGTTCAGCAGTTCGGGTTCGAAGAAGCCGGCGCACACGATGGCGTCCGGCGCGTGCATGCGCAGTTGTTCCGTCACGCCGTCGGCCGGGCCGACCGCCATGAACGACAGCACGATGCCCTGCTTGCGGCAGGCTTCCTCGGCGCCGTGCAGCACGGGCGAATAAAAGGGGCTGCTGGCCGCCGTATTGTGTTGTCGATGCAACAGGAATGTAAGACGGCGGATGCGCTTGCGGC
The DNA here is from genome assembly GCA_966211695.1 of uncultured Massilia sp. Taxonomy (GTDB): domain Bacteria; phylum Pseudomonadota; class Gammaproteobacteria; order Burkholderiales; family Burkholderiaceae_D; genus Telluria. Next base: position 19,896 of record CBIHOW010000041.1, read on the forward strand.
GCAGTTTACAGAAGTCGTACCCCAGTTCGTGGGCTGCCGACAACACCATCTGGCGCGTGCTTTCCGTGAGGCCGGGCTCGTTCTTCAGGGCGCGCGAGATCGTGCCGGCCGAGACGCCGGCGTACTTGGCCAGGTCGCGGATCGTGACCGGTGCGGGGCTGTCGCCCGCCTGGGGGCGTGAGGTGACGGGATTCACGTTGTCTCCGATATCGTTGCTGCGCGCGCCTTGGGCGCCGCTCATTTGAATGGAGTCTTGCATATGAAAATTCCCTTGGTCAAACGCGAACCTGCATTTACAGGAAAGTTTAGTCGGCTTTACTAAACAGCAGTTTGCCCGGTATATTCTCACGTAAGAAACCGATTTCATAAGAGGGGATGCCGTGTTTAGTGGCACCTGACTAAACTTCGCGCCGAATCACATACCCCGTTTGACCCCGTTACCCTGCTTCTGCAGAATCTTTTCACAATAAAAGTTGCCGCCCTGTTAGCGGTAACATCTCAAGGAGACTGATCCATGGAACGTGCACCACAGGCTGCCGTCGAGCCTGCTAACCGGGCCCAGCCCAGCTACACCTTTCCCCTGACCGTCGTCACCGCGCTGTTTTTCATGTGGGGTCTGCTGACGTCGCTGAACGACATCCTGATCCCGCACCTGAAATCGGTCTACAACCTGACGTACGTACAGGCGATGATGGTGAACCTGGCCTTCTTCAGCGGTTACTTCCTGCTGTCGATCCCGGCCGGCGCCCTGATCCGCCGCATCGGTTACAAGGCCGGCGCCGTCGTGGGCCTGGCCGTGTGCGCCGTCGGCGCCGCGCTGTTCTATCCGGCCGCCACCAGCGTGTACGCGCTGTTCCTGTTCGCGCTGTTCGTGCTGGCCGCCGGCATCACGATCCTGCAGGTCGCCGCGAACCCGTACGTCACCGCGCTGGGCGCCCCGGCCACGGCGTCGAGCCGCCTGAACCTGACCCAGGCCTTCAACTCGCTGGGCACCGTCGTCGGTCCTCCGGTCGGCGGCATCCTGATCCTGTCGCACATGACGGAAGCGGCCGATCCGGCCAACATGTCGGCCGCCGAGCGCCTCGCGCAGGCGCAGGCCGTGCAGGGTCCGTACCTGGGCCTGGCCGCCACGCTGGCGATCCTGGCCATCCTGTTCGCCGTGATCCGCCTGCCGATCATCCGCGACGAGGACACCGGCACGGTGCGCACCGGCTCGATCCTCAAGCAGAAGCGCCTGATGCTGGGCGTGCTGGCGATCTTCCTGTACGTCGGCGCCGAGGTCAGCATCGGCAGCTTCCTGATCAACTACATGGGCGATACGTCCATCGCCGGCTTCACGCCCGAAATCGGCGCGAACTACGTTGCCTACTATTGGGGCGGCGCGATGGTCGGCCGCTTCATCGGTTCGGCCGTGATGCGCACCGTCAGCCCGGGCAAGGTCCTCGCGTTCAACGCCGCCGTGTGCATCGCGCTGCTGGTGGCGACCACGTTCGGCCATGGCCACTTCGCGATGTGGGCCGTGCTGGCCGTCGGCCTGTTCAACTCGATCATGTTCCCGACCATCTTCAGCATGTCGGTGCACGAACTGGGCCCGCAGACCAGCCAGGGCTCCGGCCTGCTGGTGATGGCGATCGCCGGCGGCGCCGTGGTGCCGGTCATCCAGGCCCAGGCAGCGGACATGATCGGCCTGCAGACCTCGTTCCTGGTCCCGGCCGTGTGCTACGCCTTCATCCTGTACTTCGGCGCGAAATACGCCCGCATGTACGTGGACGTCAAGGCCGTCTGACCTGCTTGATCCCGAATTGCCGCCGCGTGGTTTCACGCGGCGGTATTGCTTCGCATACCTATAACGATCCGTATCCCTAAGAGAGCCTCGTCCCATGCGTCTGAATCAACTGACCCTCGTTGCCGCCCTGGCCGCCGCCTTCCCCCTGTCCGCCACCGCCGCCGACGCACCCGCCGCGCCGGCCCAGAAGCCGTGGCTGGACCGTTCCCTGAGCGCCGACAAGCGCGCCGAACTCGCCGTCAAGGCCATGACCCGCGAAGAAAAACTGCGCTGGGTGTTCGGCTATTTCGGCACCGCGTTCGCCCCGAAGGGCACCACGCCGCCGAAAGGCGCGATCCCGTTCTCGGCCGGCTACGTGCCGGGCACCCCGCGCCTCGGCCTGCCGGACCTGCTGGAAACGGACGCCGGCCTCGGCGTCGCCACCCAGGCCACGCCGACCCCGCGCGAGCGCACGCAGCTGCCGTCGGGCCTCGCCACCGCGTCCACGTGGGATCCGCAGGTCGCCTATGCCGGCGGCGCGATGATCGGCTCGGAAGCGCGCCTGTCCGGCTTCAACGTGATGCTGGCCGGCGGCGTGAACCTGATGCGCGACCCGCGCAACGGCCGCAACTTCGAATACGCGGGTGAAGACCCGCTGCTGGCCGGCACGATGGTCGGCCATGCCGTCAAGGGCATCGAGTCGAACCACGTCATCTCGACCGTCAAGCACTACGCGCTGAACGACCAGGAGACGGGCCGCAACGAGCACGACGTCCGCATCGACAAGGCCGCGGCCCGCATGTCCGACCTGCTCGCGATGCAGCTCGCGCTGGAGCAGTCGGACGCCGGTTCCGTCATGTGCTCGTACAACCGCGTGTTCGGCACCTATGCGTGCGAGAACGACTACCTGGTGAACGAAGTGCTCAAGAAGGACTGGGGCTTCAAGGGCTACGTGATGTCCGACTGGGGCGCGACGCACAGCACCGTGCAGGCCGCGAACAATGGCCTGGACCGCCAGTCGGGCCAGGAATTCGACAAGTCGCCGTACTTCGGCGGCGCGCTGGAAGAAGCGGTCAAGAACGGCTACGTGTCGGAAGCGCGCCTGGACGACATGGCCACGCGCATCGTGCGCGCCATGTTCGCCAAGGGCGTCGTCGACAATCCGGTCGAGCAGGGCGGCAACATCGACTTCGCGAAGAACGGCGCCGTCAGCCGCGCGACGGCGGAAGAGGGCATCGTCCTGCTGAAGAACGACAACAAGGTCCTGCCGCTGTCGAAAGACGTGAAGACCATCGCCATCATCGGCGGCCATGCCGACGTGGGCGTGCTGTCGGGCGGCGGTTCGTCGCAGGTGTACCCGGTCGGCGGCAATGCCGTGCCGGGCCTGGAGCCGAAGGTCTGGCCGGGTCCGGTCGTGTACCACCCGTCGTCGCCGCTGCGCGCCATCAAGGCGCTGGCGCCGGATGCGAAGGTCGTGTACGACGACGGCACCGATCCGGCGCGCGCCGCGCGCGTGGCCGCGCAGGCCGACGTCGCGCTCGTGTTCGCGACGCAGTGGATCGGCGAGGCGAACGATGCGACGTCGCTGGCGCTGCCGGACAACCAGGACACGCTGATCGACAACGTGGCCGGCGCCAATCCGCGCACCGTCGTCGTGCTGGAGACGGGCGGCCCCGTCGCGATGCCGTGGGTGTCGAAGACCCCGGCCGTGCTGGAAGCGTGGTATCCGGGCACGAGCGGCGGCGAAGCGATCGCCCGCGTGCTGTTCGGCGCCGTCAATCCGTCCGGCCACCTGCCGGCCACGTTCCCGGTCTCCGAGCAACAGCTGCCGCGTCCGAAGCTGGACGGCGATCCGAAACAGCCGGAGCAGCGCTTCACCGTCGATTACACCAAGGAAGGCGCGGCCGTCGGCTATAAATGGTTCGACCAGAAGGGCCTGACCCCGCTGTTCCCGTTCGGCCACGGCTTGTCGTACACGACGTTCTCATACTCGGGTCTCGCGAGCCAGGTCAAGGACGGCCGCCTGCACGTGCGCTTCAAGGTCACGAACACGGGCAACGTCGCCGGCAAGGACGTGCCGCAGGTGTACATGTCGCCGCTGGCCACGAAGTGGGAAGCGCCGAAGCGCCTGGCCGGCTGGGACAAGGTCGCGCTGCAGCCGGGCGAGTCGAAGGAAGTCGACGTCGCCGTCGAGCCGCGCATCCTCGGCATGTTCGACGAGAAGAGCAAGACCTGGCGCATCGCCAAGGGCAAGTACAAGCTGGTGCTGGCCGAAGACGCCGCCGGCAAGAACGCGACCAGCGTGACGGTCGACCTGCCGGCGTCCACGCTGGACGTGCGCGGCCGCCCGCAGCGCTGATCTGCATTTTCCCCTGCCGCCCACCGCCAAGTGGGCGGCGCATGTTCCAACATAACGACGTTCCCCAAGGAGCGCGAGGAGACTACGACCATGCAACGCAAGTTCGGCAACATCGCCTTGGCCGCTACCCTGCTGATGGCCGGTGCGGCCCACGCAGACAGCAACGGCTTCGTGGCCGTCAAGGACAGCCATTTCGAACGCAACGGCCAGCGCTACATGATCGCCGGTGCGAACTTCTGGTATGGCGGTTACCTTGGCGCCCCGACGGGCGTGGGCCAGCGGGCCCGCCTCGTCAAGGAGCTGGACCGCATGAAGGCGCTCGGCATCAACAACGTGCGCGTGCTGGCCGTATCGGAGAAGACGGCGATGAAGAGTGCCGTCAGCCCCGCCACGACGAGCGCGCCCGGTCAGTACGACGAGCAGCTGCTGCAAGGCCTGGACTTCATGATGGCCGAACTGGCAAAGCGTGACATGACGGCCGTGCTCTACCTGAATAATTTTTGGCAGTGGTCCGGCGGGATGACCCAGTACCTGAACTGGTTCACCGGCTCGCCCGCGCACGATCCGAACGTGAGCAAGGACTACGAACGCTACATGGCCGAAAACGCGACGTTCTACACGAACGCGCGCGCCCAGGCCGAATACCGCAACGTGATCGCGAAGATCGTCCAGCGCACCAACACGGTGACGAAGAAGGCTTACCGCGACGATCCGACGATCCTGTCGTGGCAGCTCGCGAACGAGCCGCGCCCCGGCAACAGCAAGTCCACCCCGCAGGAAAAGGCAACGTACGTGAAGTGGATCGCGGACACCGCCCACTACATCCGCTCGCTCGATTCCCACCACATGGTCAGCACGGGCAGCGAGGGTCTCGCCGGTTCCGCGCAGGATGCGCAGCTGTATCTCGATGCGCACCGCACGCCGGACATCGCCTACCTGACGTACCACCTGTGGCCGACGAACTGGGGCTGGTTCGATCCGAAGAAGCCCGACGCCACGTGGAACGGCATGATGGAGAAGGCCAGCCACTACCTGAACGTGCACGTCGACTATGCGAAGAAGCTCGGCAAGCCGATCGTGCTGGAGGAGTTCGGCCTGAACCGCGACGGCGGCTCGTTCGACATCAAGGCCTCGACCAAGGTGCGCGACCGCTTCTATGACGAAGTCTTCACGACGCTGGAGAAGCGCGCGGCAGCGGGCGATCCGGTCGCCGGCTGGAACTTCTGGGCGTGGGGCGGTGCGGGGCGTGCGGCCAATGCGGATTACTGGTGGAAGCCGGGTAACGATTTCGTCGGCGACCCGCCGCAGGAAGAGCAGGGCCTTTATTCCGTGTTCGACAGCGATGCCAGCTCGCTCAAGTTGATCGCGGACCACGATAAACGCCTGAAAACCATTGGAGCAAAATAGTGAAACGTAGTGCTTCCCTGATCCTTGCTGCGGCGATCGCAGCGTCCCCGGCCGCGGCCTGGGCGCAGAAATTCGACGGCCTCGCGGCCACGCCGCAGATGGGCTGGAACAGCTGGAATAAATTCGCCTGCGACATCGATGAAAAACTGATCCGCGAGACGGCCGACGCGATGGTCAAGCTGGGCCTGAAGGACGCCGGCTACCAGTACATCAACATCGACGATTGCTGGCACGGCGCGCGCGACGAGAACGGCAACATCCAGGCCGACCCGCAGCGCTTCCCGTCCGGGATGAAGGCCCTGTCCGACTACGTGCATGCGCGCGGCCTCAAGCTGGGCATCTATTCGGACGCCGGCGACAAGACCTGCGGCGGCCGTCCCGGCAGCCGCGGCCACGAATACCAGGATGCGAAGACGTACGCCGCCTGGGGCATCGACTACCTGAAATACGACTGGTGCGAAACCAAGGGCCTGAGCGCCGTCGGCGCCTACACGACGATGCGCGACGCGATCCGCGCCGCCAACCGCCCGATCCTGTTCAGCATTTGCGAATGGGGCGACAACAAGCCGTGGGAATGGGCGGCCGACGTCGGCCACTCGTGGCGCACGACGGGCGACATCTACCCGTGCTGGGATTGCGAAAAGAGCGCCGGTTCGTGGTCCGCATGGGGCGTGATGCGCATCCTCGACATGCAGGCGGGCCTGCGCAAGTACGCCGGGCCGGGCCACTGGAACGACATGGACATGCTGGAAGTCGGCATGGGCATGACGGAAGACGAGGACCGCGCGCACTTCTCGATCTGGGCCATGATGAATTCGCCGCTCATCCTCGGCAACGACCTGCGCTCGATGCCGGACTCGGTCAAGAAGATCATCGGCCGCCGCGAGGTCATCGCCCTCAACCAGGACCCACTGGGCGTGCCGGCGCTGCGTTTCTGGAAGCAGGGCCCCGTCGAACTGTGGGCCAAGCCGCTCGCCAACGACGAGTGGGCCTTCATGGTGCTGAACCGCGGCGAGTCCGCGCTGCCGCTGCGCTATGACTGGAAGCAGAACGTGATCAACGACGACCTCTCCAAGCGCGAAGTCGACTTCAAGAAGGCGACCTGGCACTGGACGGATGCGTGGACCGGCAAGACGGGCGACACGAGCAAGCGTCTCGATGCGACCGTGCCGTCGCATGGCGTGCTGCTGCTGCGCCTGAAGAAGGGCGCATGATGCGGCGGCCGCTCGTTGCCGCGCTGCTGGCTGTGTGCGCGGCGTCGGCGGCCGCCGACCAGACGATTCCCGCCGCCGACGTCCACGTGGCCCGCATGGGCCGCACGGTCGCGGAATCCGACGGCACGGTGCGCTTCGGCTATGCCGGCGTGACGTTATCGCTCGCCGTCGACGGCACGCGGCTCGCGGTCGATGCCGCGGGCAGTACCCGCAGCCTCGTCGACGTGATCGTGGACGGCAAGCCCGCGGGCACGCTGCGCCTGGCACCGCAGATGACGCGCTACGACGTGTTCAAGGGCGCGGCGCCCGGCCCGCACCGCGTCGAACTCGTGCACCGCGGCGAGACGTGGCTGGGCGTACCGTCCATCGCGCGCTTCACGTCCGACGGCACGTTTCTCGCGGCGCCCGCGCTGCCGGCGCGGCGCCTGCTCGTGCTGGGCGATTCCGTCACGTGCGGCGCCGTCATGGAGCGGGGTGCCGACGAGAAGGACATGCCCGAATGGTCGAACCCGCGGCTCTCCTACGGCATGCTGGCCGCGCGCGCCCTCGACGCGCAGGTGCAACTGGTCTGCTACGGCGGGCGGGGGCTGGTGCGCAGCTGGAACGGCCGTACCGACGAATTCCAGCTGCCCGCGTTCTACGACCTTGCCATCGCCGATGCCGCGCATCCGGTGAAGTGGAACCAGGCCGATTACGCCCCGGACCTGATCGTCATCGCGATCGGCACCAATGACTTCAACCCGGGCATTCCAGAGCACACGGCCTATGTCGACACGTACACGGCCCTGCTGCGCCGCGTGCTGCGCGACCATCCGCACGCGCAGATCGCGCTGACGGAAGGCGTGCTGCTGAATGGCGACAAGAAGGCGGCGCTGATCGGGTATCTCAAGGAAGCGATGGGCCGCGTGGGCGACCGACGCGTGCACCTGCTCGCACCGGTGGCGTACCAGCCCGGCGACGCCGTCAATGGTCATCCGACGACGGCCCAGCATTCGGTCATGGCGGACGAACTGCTGCCGCAACTGCGGCGCATCACCGGCTGGTAATCAAAAAAAACCGACGGACCGGGCCAACGCCCGGTGCATCGGAAAGAGAGCCGAACCACCTCGGCTGGAGACGAACCGGCCGCCTGCTATCGAGAATGTGAGTATACGTACTTACATTCTCTTCCTGCCCCGAACCGTCCTGCTGACCGTATTCGTACCTGGCAGGCGTCACTTTCCCACCTCCCGCCGAAACCATCTCGGCGGCAGTGCCCGACGTTGCCGTCGGACTCGCCACGGGTAGCGCAGATTACACCTCGAAGGCGCCAGGTGCGAGCTGATACATCACGAGTGCCAAGTCCAGCTTCATCATGTCAAGCGCATATGCCGCAACTCCTGATCACGTTCGCTTGGTTTTCGCCAACGTGCTAGTTTCGAGTACCGCTCGACGGACTATGCCATCAATAATTGGTCTTGGTACTCATGACGTCAATCTTTCGACCTGAAATCGTATAGAAAGTTCGCTAAGAGTTAATTCTCTGAATCGGCGGCCGGGCCGAGACCAGATCGAGGTTACTGACGATGTTCGGCAGGGTCAAACGTGTCGGCGCAGGAGGCCTCAAGTTTCGCTCTTATTACTAAACAGTAGGCCGAGGGCATGCCGGCGTCACGCGTGGGCACGTTTCATTTGAGGCCCCCGGCCTCAAATGCCCACCCTACCGTCAAACAATGGGCAGCGCCGTCGTTTCCTTGATGCGCTGCAGGGCAAAGCTCGACTTCACGTCCAGCACGGCCGGGTGGCGCAGCAGGGTGCCCATCATGAAGCGCGAGAAGTGGTCCATGTCTTCCACGTGCACGCGCAGCAGGAAATCCATCTCCCCCGTCATCGCATAGCAGGCCACCACTTCCGGCCAGGTCGACACGGCCTGCGCGAAGTCGAAGCGCGGCGATGTCGCCGGCACGCGCGCGTTCGCGGCGCCTTCGCTATGTTTTTCCAGGCGGACATTCACATAGGCCAGCAGGCCCAGGCCCAGCTTGTCGGGATCGAGCAGGGCGACATATTGCCGGATGACACCGGCCTCTTCCAGCCGCTTGATGCGCCGCAGGCAGGGCGACGGCGACAGGCTGACGCGCTCGGCCACGTCCTGGTTCGACAGGCGGCCATCCGACTGGAGGATGGCCAGGATTTTACGGTCGGTTTTATCCAGCTCGATTTTTGACATGAATTCTCCTCGGGACTCGCGCACCTCGCAATTTTATTGCGCAAATCGCCAGACGGGGGGAATTCATTGAAATTTAATGCTGGGGGTGCAGGTCTATACTGGCCCCAACCGAAACACGACAAACATAATCGGAGACACGCATGAACGCCCCCCTGGACCGCAGCCAGCTGGAACCGCTACCCCCGCACGAGATCACGCTCGACGACAAATGGACGCTCGAGCGCGGCCGCGCCTTCATGACCGGCACCCAGGCGCTGATCCGCCTGCCCATGCTGCAGCGCGAACGCGACCTGAAGGCCGGCCTGAACACGGCAGGCTACATCACCGGCTACCGCGGCTCGCCCGTCACCCAGGTCGACCAGACCGCGTGGAAGGCGAAGAAACACCTGGAATCGCACCACGTCCACTTCCACCCCGGCATGAACGAAGACCTCGCGGCGACGGCCGTCTGGGGCACGCAGCAGACCAATTTGTTCAAGGATGCGAAGTACGACGGCGTGTTCGCCATGTGGTACGGCAAGGGGCCCGGCGTGGACCGCTGCGGCGACGTGTTCAAACACGGCAACAACGCGGGCTCCGCGAAGAACGGCGGCGTGCTCGTGCTGGCGGGCGACGACCACGCGGCGAAATCGTCGTCGACGGCGCACCAGTCCGACCACATCCTGCACCACTGCGGCATCCCCGTGCTGTACCCGTCGTCCGTGCAGGAATACATCGACTACGGCCTGCACGCGTGGGCGATGAGCCGCTACAGCGGCCTGTGGGTGTCGATGAAATGCGTGACCGACATCATCGAATCGGGCGCCGTCGTCGACCTCGACCCGGACCGCGTGCAGACCATCCTGCCGCCCGACTTCGAGATGCCGCCGGGCGGCCTGAACATCCGCTGGCCGGACGCCGTGCTGGACCAGGAAGTGCGCATGAACCACTACAAGTGGTATGCCGCGCTGGCCTATGCGCGCGCCAACAAGCTCAACCAGATCATCTGGGACAGCCCGCAACCCAAGATCGGCATCATCACGGCCGGCAAGTCCTACCTCGACACGCGCCAGGCGCTGGCCGATCTCGGCATCGACGAGCAGGCGGCCCGCGACATCGGCCTGCGCGTGTATAAAGTCGGCATGACGTGGCCGCTCGACTCGGTCGGCGTGCACGAATTCGCGCGCGGCCTGGACGAGATCCTCGTCGTCGAGGAAAAGCGGCAGGTGCTGGAATACGCGCTGAAGGAAGAGCTGTACAACCTGCCGGACAGCGAGCGCCCGCGCGTCGTCGGCAAGTTCGACGACGCCGGCGAGTGGAGTGTCAAGAACCGTTCCGGCCAGGGCGACTGGCTGCTGTCGGCGAACTATGAGCTGAATCCGGCCCAGGTCGCGCGTGCGATCGCGTCGCGCATCTCGCACTACTGCGCCGGCCACCCCGTCGAGCAGCGTGTCAAAGAGCGCATCGCCTTCCTCGAAGCGAAGGAACTGATCCTCAAGAACATCCCGAAGGCGAATCCGGAAACGGACCGCATCCCGTACTTCTGCTCCGGCTGCCCGCACAACAGCTCGACCAAGGTGCCGGAAGGCTCGCGCGCGATGGCCGGCATCGGCTGCCACTACATGGTGCTGTGGATGGACCGCGAGACGTCCACGTTCACGCACATGGGCGGAGAAGGCGTCACGTGGATCGGCCAGGCGCCGTTCACGGGCGAGAAGCACGTGTTCGCGAACCTCGGCGACGGCACCTATTACCACTCGGGCGTGCTGGCGATCCGCGCCTCCGTCGCGGCCAAGGTCAACATCACGTACAAGATCCTCTACAACGACGCCGTCGCGATGACGGGCGGCCAGGTCGTCGACGGCCCGCTCGATCCGGCCAAGATCAGCCGCCAGCTCGCGGCCGAAGGCGTCAAACCGATCGTCGTCGTCACCGACGAACCGGACAAATACCCGGACGATTATCCGTGGGCCGAAGGGGTGACCGTGCGCCACCGCGCGGAACTGATGGACGTGCAGCGCGAACTGCGCGAGATGCCGGGCGTGTCGGCCATGATCTACGACCAGACCTGCGCGTCCGAGAAGCGGCGCCGCCGCAAGAAGGGCGCGTACCCGGATCCGGCCAAGCGCGCGGTGATCAACGAAGCCGTGTGCGAAGGCTGCGGCGACTGCTCGAAGCAGTCGAACTGCCTGTCCGTCGAACCGCTGGAGACGGAACTGGGCCGCAAGCGCCAGATCAACCAGTCCTCGTGCAACAAGGATTTCTCGTGTGTCACCGGGTTCTGCCCGAGCTTCGTCACGGTCGAAGGCGGCGCACTCAAAAAACCGAAGAAGACCGCGGCCGAAGCGGCGCCGCCGTCGCTGCCGCTGCCGAAGATTCCGTCGACGACGAACCCGTTCGGCATCCTCGTCACCGGCATCGGCGGCACGGGTGTCGTGACGGTCGGCCAGATCCTCGCGATGGCCGCCCACGTCGAGGACAAGGGCGCCCTCGTGCTGGACATGAGCGGCCTCGCGCAGAAGGGCGGTCCGGTGATGTCGCACGTGCGCCTGGCGGACCGCCAGGGCGACCTGTACTCGACGCGCGTCGGCACCGGTAACGCGGACCTCGTGATCGGCTGCGACCAGATCGTCACGGCCAGCCGCGACGCGCTGTCGCGCATGGGCGAAGGCCGTACGTGGGCCGCCGTCAACGCGACGGGTGCCACCACCGCCGCATTCATCAAGAACCCGGACTGGCAATTCCCGGCCGAAGGCTCGCGCGGCGCCATCGTGCAGGCTTGCGGCGAAGGCAACGTCGACTTCATCGACGCCGGCCACATCGCGACGACCTTGATGGGCGACGCCATCGCCACCAACATGTTCATGCTGGGCTACGCATTCCAGAAGGGCCACGTGCCGCTGCAGGAAGCGTCGATCATGAAGGCGATCGAGTTGAACGGCGTGTCGGTCGCCTTCAACAAGGCCGCGTTCAACTGGGGCCGTACGGCCGCATACGACCTGCCGTCCGTGCAGAAGCTCGTCACGCCCGCGAAGGTGATCGAGTTCAAGCGTACGCAGACGCTCGACGACCTCGTCAAGCGCCGCGTCGAACTGCTGACCGCTTACCAGGACGCCGACTATGCCGCGCAGTACAAGGCCTTCGTCGACCGCGTCCGCGCCGCCGAGGAAAAGCTGGGCAAGGGCACGCGCCTGACGGAAGCCGTCGCGCGCTACCTGCACAAGCTGATGGCCTACAAGGACGAGTACGAAGTCGCGCGCCTGTACACGGATCCCGCGTTCATGGCCAAGATCGACGGCATGTTCGAAGGCGACGTCACGCTGAAGTTCCACCTGGCGCCGCCGCTGTTCGCGAAGAAGGACAAGGAAGGCCACCTCGTGAAACAGGAATTCGGCCCGTGGATGATGAAGGCGTTCGGCGTGCTGGCGAAGCTGAAAGGCTTGCGCGGCACGGCGTTCGATCCGTTCGGCCACACGGCCGAGCGCCGGATGGAGCGCGCCTTGATCCTGGAGTATCGCGCCACCATCGAAGGCCTGCTGCCCAGGCTGACGGCCGAGAACCTGGCGCAAGCCGTCGCCATCGCGAGCATCCCGGAAGACATTCGCGGCTTCGGCCACGTCAAGGAGCGCAACCTCAAAACCGCCAAGCGCAAGGAAGCGGAACTGGTGGCCGCATTCCACGCGGGCGGCACCGCTACCCGCGCCGCCTGATGCTGTCGTTCTGAAACGGTGCCGCCTGCCGGATGACCTTCGGCAGGCGGTATTGCCGTATTGCACCAACTGTTACAGTTGGATGTATTTCGCGCAGCGGCCGGGTCTATAATCGGACGCATGAAATCGCTTTCCTCCTTCGCTTCCCCGATGCCCGTTTCCCGTCTGTTCGCCTGCGCGGTCGCCGCGCTCGTCGCGCTGTCCGGCTGTGGGGGCGGCGGCGGGAATCCAAACATCGGCGCCTCGACGCCCGTCGCCGACAATCCCGGCACGGGGACGACCACGCCGACCGGTCCCACGACGCCCACGACGCCTGTCGACACGCCGGACCCGATCCCGGCCGACTACGTGAGCTACCAGAACCTGTGCGCCGCGCCGCGCACGGGCGTCGACGCCGAGGGCTATGCGTTCCCGGACCGCCAGGGCACGCTGCAGGACGAGATGAAATTCCTGCGCGGCTGGACCGACGCGACTTATCTCTGGTACAACGAAATCCCGGCCACGGTCCACATGGCGGACTACACGAACACGCTCGATTATTTCGACGCGCTGAAGACGCCCGCGCTGACCGCGTCGGGCAAGCTCAAGGACCGTTTCCATTTCACTTACACGACAGCGGAATGGGATGCGCTCACGAATGCAAGCCAGGACACGGGCTATGGCGTGACCTGGTCCGTCAACTCCACGACGGCACCACGCACCTGGATCGCCGCGATCGTCGAGCCGGGTTCGCCCGCCGCCGCCGCCGGCATCCAGCGCGGCGACCTGCTGACGGCCGTCGACGGCATCGACTTCATCAACACTTCCGACAAGGCGCAGGTCGACCTGCTGAGCGACGGCCTGTCGCCGGACACCGCGGGCGAGCGCCACACGCTCACGCTCCGCCGCGGCGACAACACGATGGATGTCGCGCTGACGTCCGCCGTCGTCACGACGACGCCCGTGAAGAACGTGAAAACGATCGACACGCCGACCGGCAAGGTCGGCTACCTGAGCTTCGAGGACCACAACGCCGTCTCCGAACAGCAGCTCGTCAACGCGTTCACGAGCCTGAAGAACCAGGGCGTGACGGACCTCGTGCTCGACATGCGCTACAACGGCGGCGGCCTGCTGTACATCGCCAGCGAACTCGCGTACATGATCGCGGGACCGGCGACGGCCGGCAAGACGTTCGAGCGCGCGGTCTACAACGACAAGACGGCGCCCGATGCCCCGATCCCGTTCCGCAACACGGCCTACGGCTTTTCCGCCCCGCGCAACATGGCGCTGCCCTACCTGGGCCTGAACCGCGTGACCGTGCTGACGACGTCCGACACGTGCTCGGCCAGCGAAGCCGTGATCAACGGCCTGCGCGGCGTGGACGTCCAGGTCGACCTCATCGGCGGCACGACCTGCGGCAAGCCCTACGGCTTCCTGCCCACGGACAACTGCGGCACGACCTATTTCACGATCCAGTTCCAGGGCGCGAACGCGAAAGGTTTCGGCGATTTCGCGGACGGCTTCGCGCCGACCTGCGCCGTGTCCGACGACATGGCGCACGCGCTGGGCGACCCGGCCGAGGGCATGCTGGCCGCCGCGCTGTCGTACCGCGCCACCAATGCCTGCCCGGCGGCGTCGACGGCACGGGCGCGCAGGGTGCCGATGCACATCGCGCGGTCGCAGTTGAAGGAAATCGCGATTTATCCGCCGCGCACACGCTGAGCGGATCACCGATCTATAATTTCCGGCTTGAATCTTCTTCACTCTTGCCGGAGTTTTATCGATGATCCGCACCGCGTTCCTGTTGGCTCTGCTGGCCGCTCCCCTGGCGCACGCCGCCCCTGACCTCGTCACCGTCTCGGAGCGCTCCGGCTTCCAGGCCACGGGCCGCTACGATGAAGTCGTCAAGTTGTGCGGCGCCTTCCAGCAGGCGTATCCGAAGCAGGTGAAATGCTTCCAGTTCGGCACGACGCCGGAAGGCCGGCCGATGCTGGCGCTGGCCGTCAACGCACGGGGCGTGTTCACGCCCGAGGCGGTGCGCAAGGCGAAGCTGCCCGTCACGCTGATCCAGGGCGGCATCCACGCGGGCGAGATCGACGGCAAGGATGCGGGCTTCCTCGCCCTGCGCGAGATCCTCGACGGCAAAACGGCGGCTGGCGTGCTCGACAAGCAGGTGCTGCTGTTCGTCCCCGTGTTCAACGTCGACGGCCACGAGCGCTTCGCGAAATGGAACCGCCCGAACCAGCGCGGTCCCGTCGAGATGGGCTGGCGCACCACGGCGCAGAACTACAACCTGAACCGCGACTACGTGAAGGCCGACGCGCCCGAGATGCAAGCCATGCTGGCGCTGGTGAACGCGTGGGACCCGCTGACCTATGTCGACCTGCACGTCACGGACGGCGCCATGTTCCAGCACGACGTCTCCATCCAGGTCGAGCCCGTGTATTCGGGCGACCCGGAATTCCGCAAGGCCGGCCTGGCCCTGCGCACGAACGTCATCGCCGACATCAGCAAGCAAGGCTCGATGCCGCAGTCCTATTACATGTCGTTCAAGGAGACGGACGACCCGGCCTCGGGCTTCGTCGACAGCGTCTCCGATCCGCGCTTCTCGACCGGTTATTTCCAGCTCCGTAACCGGATGGCCCTGCTCGTCGAGACGCATTCGTGGAAGGACTACCCGACCCGCGTGCGCATCACGCACAATGCCATCGTCTCCGTGCTGCAGCAGGTGGCTGCCCACGGTGCCGCATGGACGCAAGCGGCGCATGCAGCCGACGCACGCGCCGCGCGCATTGCCGGCCAGCCCGTGGCGCTGACGTACCGCACCACCGACAAGACGACGATGGTCGACTTCCAGGGCTATGCCTACACGCGCACGATGTCCGACGTGTCCGGCATGCTGATGACCCGTTACGACGAAACGAAGCCGCAGGTCTGGCACGTGCCGCTGCGCGATGAAGTCGTGCCCGACCTGCAGGTGCGGGCGCCGGGCGCGGGCTACGTCGTGCCGGCCGCGTGGGCGCAGAGGGTTGCGGCCAAGCTTGCGCAACACGGCATCGTGTTCCGCACATTGGACAAGGCCGTCGACGCCGCGCCCGCGCAAACCTTCCGCGCCGACGTGGCCGCGTTCGCGCCGACGTCGTTCGAATCGCACCAGCGCCTGAAGGTCGAAGGCAGCTGGAAACCCGAGCCGCGCAACCTCGTCAAGGGCGCGCTGTTCGTGCCGATCGCCCAGCCGAAGGCACGCCTGGTCATGGCCATGTTCGAGCCGCAGGCCCCGGATTCGCTGCTGGCCTGGGGCGAGTTCAACAACGCCTTCGAGCCCAAGGAATACATGGAGGAATACGTGGCCGAGGACGTGGCGCGCGAACAGATGGCGCGCGACCCGGCACTGGCCGCCGAATTCCGGCGCAAGGTCGAGACCGATCCGGCATTCGCGAAGAACGCCCATGCGCGCCTCGAATTCTTTGCGCGCCGCCACCCGTCCTGGGATGAGCGGCTGAACCTGTACCCCGTCATGCGCACCGACGTGGCGCTGTGACCTTTTGACCTCTTCCATATTCCTTCGTCGGCGGCAGATGCTTGCAGTCTGATCCTGCGCAAGCGTCGCCGATTCCGCTGCAACCGTCGCGCACGGCGCCACTCTCAACACATGTGTTTTGAGCGAGGAGCGATCATGGATAAAAATTTTCGTTTTGCAACTAACCGGCGGATCGTGCACGCTGCGCGTGGACGAAGGCGAACACGCACGCGCGGCGGGGGCTGACCGTGTGCGCCGCGGCCGTCCGGGCCAGCTGCTGCATCGTCTGCGGCGGGGCGCCACCGGACCGGATCGAACACCTGCTGCTCAGCCTCACGACAGCATGCCCGCACCTGCTGGTGTACCTGGTCGACGATGCGCAACAGCCAGTGCTGGCCGCCCTGGCTGGACGCTACGGCGCGCGCTATCGCCCGCAGCCGGACTGGCCCCGTCAGGCGCGCGCCCATAACCGGATCCTGCGCGAGGCGGCGGCGGCGGGGAGTACACATCACTTGCTGCTCGCGCCCGACATCGGCTTGCCGCTCGACGCGGTGGCCCGGATGATCGCCTACATGGAGCAGCATCCCGACGTGGGACTGCTGGCGCCGCGGGTGCAGGATGCGGACGGGCGCCTGCAGCCGCTGTGCAGCCTGTTGCCGGGACCGCTGGAACTGCTGCTGGGACGCTGCTTTCCGCTGCTGCGCCGGTCCAGCGGCAGGCTCGCGCGCTACCAGTTGCATGCGGGCGGCTACAGCCGGGTGATGGACGTGCCGGTGCCCCCGGCCTGCTGCCTGCTGATGCGGGTCGAGACCGTGCTGCGCGCCGGCATGTTCGACGAGCGCTTCCTTCAGCGCTTCGATACCGTCGACCTGGCGCGCCGCACCGCGCGCATCGCGCGCACCGTGTTCGTGCCGCATGTGACCGTTGTCCGTGACCTGGCCCAGGCCGGCGCGCGCGGCTGGCGCAGGCGGTCGGCCGCCCTCTGGTGGCGCTGTGTGTCGGCCTGGCGCTACTTCGACAAGTGGGGCTGGCTGCGCGATCCCGAGCGCGACCGCATCAATGCCCGCGCGCTGCGCCAGCTCGGCCAGGCCCGCAGGCAGCCGGACGGCGTGAGCCCGGCGGGCACCGACATGGCCGGGTGATGTGGCTGAAAGGCGTGCTCAGCAGCGTTGCAGCGGCCGGCGTGCGTACCAGCCGAAGGCGAGGATCAGCAGGTAGCACAGCGCGGGCACGGCCAGCGCGAGGCGCAGGCCGGCGGCGTCGGCGGCGTAGCCCGTGATCAGGGGCACGATCGCACCGCCGACGATGGCCACGCAGATCAGGCCCGAGCCTTCCGCCGCGCGCTCGCCCAGCCCTTCCGACGCCAGGGTGAAGATGGTGGGGAACATGATCGAGTTGACGAGGCCGATCGCCAGCAGCGCCCAGCCCGACGTGGCGCCCTGGGTGGTGGCGGAGACGAGCAGCAGCAGGGCCGCGATGGCGCCGGCGCCGGCCAGGACCTTGCCCGGCGAGCAGATGCGCAGCACGTAGGCGCCGAGGAAACGGCCGACCATGGCGCCGCCCCAGTACAGCGGCACGTGCTTGCCGGCCGCTTCGGCACCGAGGCCCAGCACGTCGTGCTGCATCAGGTAGTTGACGATCAGCGAACCGACGGCCACTTCGGCGCCGACGTACAGGAAGATGCACAGGGTGCCGAACGCAAAGCGGGGCTGTTTCAGCAGGTAGAAGGCGCTCCACATGCTGCTGTCGGGATGGGGATGTTCGACGAGCTTGTTGCGGTTCGTCCAGACGAGGAAGGCGACGACGGCCAGCGCCACGGCCAGGCCGAGGTAGGTGTGCACGACGACCTGGCTTTCGGCCGCGCGGTAGGCGGCAAGCGCGTCGGCCGACAGGGTCGCCTGGTCGACGTGGGCCAGCGAGCCGAGGATCAGGATGGCGCCGACGTAGGGGAAGACGGCCGTGCCGAGCGAGTTGAAGGCCTGGGCGAAGGTCAGGCGGCTGGATGCCGTGGCGGGCGCGCCCAGCATCGAGATCAGCGGATTGGCCACGACCTGCACGATGGTGATGCCGGCCGCCAGCACGAACAGCGCGAGCAGGAAGGTGCCGAACATGCCGGACGAGGAAGCGGGGATGAACAGCAGGCAGCCCGCCGTCATCGTGAGCAGGCCGACGACGGCCGTGCGCATGTAGCCGATGCGTTGCACGATGGCGGCGGCCGGCAGCGACACGATGAAGTAGGCGGCAAAGAAGGCCGACTGCACGAGCATCGCCTGCGCGTACGACAGCGTGAACAAGTCCTTCAGTTTCGGGATGATGACGTCGTTCAGGCTCGTGATGCCGCCGAACGTGAAGAACAGGGCGAACACGAAGACGCGCAGGCTCGCGACCTGGGTGTTGGCGTGGGTAGCGGTGCCGCCGGGCTGGGCGGTACCGGCGGGTTGGCCGATTTGCATGAGGAATCCAGATGGGCGTGAGAGGAAGGTAGGAATATTACATCTGTTTTTCGGCCTGTAGTAACGCCCGATTGTCGAACTTTAGAGTGAAATCGATCTCATCATCGTTCATGAAGAAATTACACTACACAGGAAATGTCAAACCATGCACGATGCGTAGACGTTTTGTTCCTGTGCCGCGCATGCTAGGCTGGCTGACCTCATCATCGATACGGGAGTACGCGATGTGGATCAGAAAAATGGCAGTGGGATGCGCCCTGGCGCTGGCGGCGCTCGTCCCGGCGGCCGCGCAATACGATGCGGCGCTGGCCCAGTCGCTCGGCGCGAACGAGAACGGCATGCGCAGCTATGTGCTGGTGATTTTGAAGACCGGTCCCACGCGGGTGCCGGACGGGGCGGAGCGGACGAAGATGTTCGAAGGCCATTTTGCCAACATGCGGCGGCTGGCGGCCGAGAAGAAGCTGGTGGTGGCCGGGCCGCTGGACGGGGCGGATGGCAAGCGCGGGATCTTCGTCTTCGCCACGCCCGACATCGAGGTGGCGAAAACGTATGTCGCCACCGATCCCGTCATCATCAATGGCGAGATGGTGGCGGAGTACCATCGGTTCTTCGCGTCGGCCGGGCTGATGGCCGTGAACGACATCCACGCGAAGATACAAAAGCAGTAAGGCTTACAGCGGCTGCAGCGGAATGGTGCCGGTCGCCGGCGTCGAGCACGGCTCCTCGTCGAACGCGATGTCGCCGGCCGGATTGGCCACGCCGTCCGCCTTCAGGTCCTTGAAGCCGAACATGTCGCGGTCCATCAGGTGCGACGGCACGACGGTCGACAGCGACGAGAAGATGTTTTCCACGCGGCCCGGGTATTTCTTTTCCCAGTCGCGCAGCATCGCCTTGATCTGCTTGCGCTGCAGGTTTTCCTGCGAGCCGCACAGGTCGCACGGGATGATCGGGAACTGTTTTACTTCGGCATAGCGTTCCGTGTCCGCTTCCTTCACGTAGGCCAGCGGGCGGATCACGACGTGCTTGCCGTCGTCCGAGACGAGCTTGGCCGGCATGCCCTTGATCTTCGCGCCGAAGAACATGTTCAGGAAGAAGGTCTCGAGGATGTCGTCGCGGTGGTGGCCCAGGGCGATCTTCGTGCAACCCAGCTCGTCCGCCACGCGGTACAGGATGCCGCGCCGCAGGCGCGAGCACAGCGAGCACGTCGTCTTGCCTTCCGGGATCAGGCGCTTGACGATGCTGTAGGTGTCCTGGTTCTCGATGTGGAACGGGATGCCCAGTTTCTCCAGGTACGCCGGCAGCACGTCGGCCGGGAAGTTCGGCTGTTTCTGGTCGAGGTTGACGGCGACGATGTCGAACTTGATCGGGGCACGTTCGCGCAGGGTCATCAGGATGTCCAGCAGCGCATAGCTGTCCTTGCCGCCGGACAGGCAGACCATCACCTTGTCGCCGTCCTCGATCATGTTGAAATCGCCGATCGCCTGGCCGACGAGGCGGCACAGCCGCTTGTGCAGCTTGTTGTTCTCGTAGGCCTGCTTTTCCGCCTTCTTGTCGACGGCATCGGGCGCGTCGGACGGACGCGCCAGGGTCACTTCATTCATGCTTCATCCTTGATCTGGAACACTTCGACGCCGACGCCTTCGCAGTCGGGATACACGTCGGGCTTCATCGTCGACACGCGGGCCGCGCGCACGTTCGGGTGCGCCAGCATCGCCTTCACGACGTCGTCGCACAGCGTTTCCTGCAGGTGCACGTGGCCCTGCGCCATGCGTTTGGCGATGGTCTCGCGCATGAAGTCGTAGTCGACCACTTCGTGCAGCTGGTCGTCCTTCGGCGTCGACAGGGCGAGCGGGATGTACAGGTCGACATTGATCAGGACGCGTTGCTCGCCCTTCTTTTCGAACTCATGGACACCGATGTTGATCATGACTTCGTAATTGCGCAGGAACAGCCTGCGGCAATCGCGCAGCTGCGGGTAGAACAGGGCGGACAACATAGGAAACCTTCGAGAATTAAAGGGGGTTATTTGGTCAAAAACATCACGTCGCGCGCCAGCGGCATCAGGTGCTGGCCGCCGTCGACGAGCAGGGTGGTGCCGGTCAGCGCCTTCGCATCTGCCGCGTAGCACACGGCGTCGACGATGTCCTGCGGCGTGGACGAGCGTCCCAGCGGCGTGACCTTGTGCGCGCGCTCGAAGCCGTCCGCGCTCTGGTCGCCCGAGACGAGCGTGATGCCGGGCGCGACGCCGACGACGCGCAGTTTCGGTGCCAGCGCCTGGGCCAGCATCGTGGTCGCCGTCTGCAATGCCGCTTTCGACAACGTGTACGACAAAAAATCCGGGTTGAGATTGTACAGTTTCTGGTCGAGCAAGTTGATCACGACGGCCTGGCCGCCGTCCGGCACCAGCGCGTGCAGTGCCTGCGCGAGCAGCAGCGGGGCGGCCACGTTGCACTGCATGTGGGTGGCCAGCAGCGCCGGGGAAAAAGCGTCCGGCTTGTCGTATTCGAACAACGATGCGTTGTTGACGATGCAATCCAGGCCGCCCAGCAGGTGCACGGCCTGGCCGGGCAGGGCGCGCACGGACGCTTCGATGGCGAGGTCGGCATGCAGTGCAACGGCGCGCCGGCCCAGGGCGCGGATGGCCGCCACGACCTCGTCCGCATCCTGTTCGGACTGGCGGTAGTGCACGGCGACGTCCCAGCCGGCCTCCGCCATGCCGAGCGCGATGGCGCGTCCGATGCGCCGGCCGGCGCCGGTGACGAGGGCCACGCGCGCGCGTCCCGCGTGCGGCCGGTCGGTGGGTTGAGCATTCGAATCTGTCTGTGTCATGTGATGTCTGGCGCCGTTTGTGGGTCCCTGCCGATTCTCGCTACAATGGCCGGATGTCCTTACCTCTTCCCTCCAGCGACGCGCTGGCCGCGTCCCAAGCCCTGCAGCGCATGATCGTTGCCGAGATCGCCGACCAGGGCGGTGCCATTCCGTTTTCGCGTTTCATGGAACTGGCGCTGTACGCGCCGAATCTCGGCTATTACAGCGGCGGTGCGGCCAAGCTGGGCCGCGATGGCGATTTCACCACGTCGCCCGAGATCAGCCCGCTGTTCGGTGCCACGCTGGCGCGCGCGGCCGCCGCTATTATGGCCCAAAGTGGCCCCAACATCATCGAATTCGGCGCCGGCACGGGCAAACTGGCCCATGATGTGCTGACGACGCTGGGCGAACTGGGCGTGCGTGTCGACAGTTACACGATCATCGAACTGTCGGGCGAATTGCGCGCGCGCCAGCAGGAAGCGTTGAAGGATTTCCCGCAGGTGCGCTGGGTGCACGATTTCCCGGTGGCGTTCCGCGGCGTCGTGCTCGCCAACGAGGTGCTGGATGCGATGCCGGTCGAGCTCGTCGTACGCGACGGCGGCCGCTGGCAGCGCCAGATGGTGACGGTGGAAGACGGCCGCTTCGCCTTCGCACCCGGGGAGCCGGACGCCGCGCTGCTGGACCAGATCGCCCGGCAGATTCCGGACGCGGACGCATTGCAGGACGGCTATCTGACCGAAGTCCATCCCATCGCCTGCGGCTTCATGCGCTCGCTGGCGCAGATGTTCGAGAAGGGGAAGGGCGCCGCGATCCTGATCGACTACGGCTTCCCGGCCCACGAATATTATTTCGACGAGCGCACGAGCGGCACGCTGATGTGTCATTACCGCCACCATGCGCACCCGGATCCGTTTTATTTGCCGGGCCTGCAGGACATCACGGCGCACGTCGATTTCACGGCGATGGCGCTGGCGGCCCACGGCGCCGGGCTGGACGTGCTCGGCTATATGAGCCAGGCGGCATTCCTGCTGGCGGCCGGCATCGGCGAGCTGCTGCTGAAGACGGATCCGGAGGATGCGCTGCGCTACCTGCCGCAGTCGAAGGCCGTGCAGAAGCTCGTGTCGCCGGCCGAAATGGGAGAATTGTTCAAGGTGCTCATCGTCGGCAGCGGTGTCGCGGTCGATCCCGCCATCGAGCGCGCCGATCGCAGCCACAAGTTGTGATACTGACATCTTGCGCGGTGGACACAAACCCGGCTATGCTGTAATGCCGCCCGTACGGCAGGCTGCCCCGTGCCTCTGCCGTTAAAGAACGAATCGGCTAATATTGAAGCAGCTGGCGCCCTGTGCAACCCAACCCTGACCCATGGCCAAGATCCATACCCATTATGACAACCTGAAGGTGTCGCGCCACGCACCGCAGGAAGTCATTCGCGCGGCCTACAAGGCCCTGAGTCAGAAATATCACCCCGACAAGAATCCGGGCGACGAGCGCGCCGCCCGCATCATGGCCATCGTCAATACGGCCTACAACATCCTGTCCGATCCCGTGCGCCGCAAGGAGCACGACGAGTGGATCGCGTCGGAAGAGTGGGAAGTCGAGTGGCTGGAAAGTTCCCATGGCGAGGATGGCCGTGAACGACCGCGCGGCGACCCGCACTGGGAGCCGCGCCAGGTCGCGGCGCCGTCGCGCTGGCGCGTGCTGCGCGACCCGCGCTGGTGGGGCCTGATGCTCGCCTCGTTCGCGGGCGGCGGCGCGCTGGCCATCGTCCTGCTCGATCCGCCGAAGGTGCTGCCGAGCGCGCTGGCCTGGCCCGGCAAGCCGCAACCGGCGTCCGCGGCGTCCGCGTCGGCGTCCGCTGCCGCCTCCACGCCGAACACCCCGCCGGACCCGCTCGGTAGCGATACCAGCGCCGACGGCTGGGCGCGCCCCGCCGGGCAGCTCGATGCGCCGCCCGACATCAAGGCCCTCGGCGTGACCCAGCTGATCGTGCCGGCCCGCGCCCCCGATTGCGATACCGACCTGCAGGCCCAGGTCGCGCCGACGGGCGATCCATGGCCGGCGCAGTCCGGCTATATCGACGGTTATCCTCTCGGCAACCAGGGCGAGGAGATGCAGGTCCTCGTCGACAACAGCAATAATCCGTCGCCCGTGCTGGTCAAGATCTACGACCTGGACCGCCGTTCGAACGTGCGCCACGCTTACGTGCTGGGCCGTGCCAAGTTC
Source organism: uncultured Massilia sp. (assembly GCA_966211695.1). Taxonomy (GTDB): domain Bacteria; phylum Pseudomonadota; class Gammaproteobacteria; order Burkholderiales; family Burkholderiaceae_D; genus Telluria. The sequence continues at coordinate 43,522 of CBIHOW010000041.1, forward strand.
CTGATCGATAAACTATCGGCCGGCAAATACGAAGTCCGTTACCAGAACATCATGATCGGCGGCGCCCGTCCCGAATGCGCCGCCGGCCACCGCGCGCCGCTGCGCCAGGCCGCCGCACGCCAGCCCGGCGCCTGAAAACCAAAAGTGTGGTTTTTCGCGACATTTCGCCGGGCGGAATGAAGGTGAAATTCAAGAATTTTGTTCCCTGGACGTAATATACTCGGTAACCACGCGGGCCCATGCAGCCCGCCGGCCCATCGCAGGCACACACGGACAACCGGGACATGAACGAACTTGACGGCCTCAACGCCCTGATCATCGAGCCGCACGCCGGGATGCGCTCGACGATCCACAACATGCTGAACATGTGCGGCCTGAGCAAGATCGACCACGTCGGCAGCTCGAACCAGGCCGTCAAGCACCTGGGCCTGAAGCAGTACGACCTGATCCTGTGCGAATACGCGCTCGAAGGCGGCCAGGACGGCCAGCAATTGCTCGAGGACGTGCGCCACCACAAGCTCATGCCGCTGTCGACCATGTTCTTCATGGTCACGGCCGAAGGCGATTACGGCAAGGTCGTCAGCGCCGCCGAACTGGGTCCCACCGATTACATCCTGAAACCGTTCACGGCCGACCGCCTGCTCGAACGCATCGCGCGCGGCCTGGAACGGCGTAATGCGCTGCTGCCCGTGTACGAGCTGATGGAGGCGGGCAGCCAGCGCGAAGCGATCGCCGCCTGCCTCGACGGCGAAGAGCGCCATCCGCGCTACCTCGTCGACTTCCTGCGCCTGCGCGCCGAACTGCACATGTTCCTCGGCGAGCCGCACGAGGCGGAGCCCATCTACCGCAAGCTGGTCGAGACCAGGGCCATCGCCTGGGCGCGCCTGGGCCTGGCCAAGACGCTGTTCCTGCGCGAGCGCTACGACGAAGCGCGCGAGATGCTCGAAGACCTCGTCGACAGCAACAAGAACTTCGTCGACGCCTACGACTGGCTCGCGCGCACGCACGAGGCCATCGGCGCGCTGGACGCGGCGCAGGCCGTGCTGACGGAGGCCGTGGCCGTCTCTCCGCACGCGGTGCGCCGGCTGCGCAAGCTGGGCGAGACGGCGCTGGAGGCGGGCGACCACGACACGGCCGAGAAGATCCTCAAGCAGGTCGTCAGCAAGGCCAAGTATTCCGAGTTCAAGGATCCGCAGGATCACGTGCGCCTCGTGCAGACGCTCGTGCGCAAGGGCGACCCGGTGCAGGCCGCGGCCGTCATCCGCGACCTCGACAAATCGATGGCGTTCCAGAAGCACACGCCGCTGTGCAGCGCCATCGCGTCGAGCCTCGTGCACGAATACACGGGCAACGAGGCGCGCCTGGCCGAATCGCTGGCGACGGCCCTCGCGGCCAGCCAGGAGGCGCCCGAGCTGCGCCCGGAGATCAAGCTGGAACTGGCCCGCACCTGCATCGAGAACGGCCTGGAGGAAGGCGCCGCCGAGATCGTGCGCGACGTGATGCGCAATGCGCAGAATGGCGCCGCGGTGGCGCGCGCGATGGCGGTGTTCGAAAACGCGGGCCAGGCCGAGATGGCGCAGAAGCTGGCCATGGAAAGCCGCCAGCAGGTCGTCGACCTCGTCGCCACCGGCGCCGCCAAGGCCAAGAGCGGCGATTTCAAGGGCGCCGTCGTGCTGATGCAGGAAGCGGCGACCAAGCTGCCGGACAATCCGCAGGTCGTGTTCAACGCCGCGCTGGCGATCCTGAAATGCCTGGACCACGAAGGCTGGGACGAGCGCCTGGGCCAGCAGGCCATCGGCTACATCGCCGGCGTGCGCCGCCTCGATCCGGTCAATCCGAAGCTGCCCGCGCTGGCCGATTTGCACCAGCAGATCCTCCAGAAATACAAAAAGAATACAACCAAGGTCCGCGCCTGAAGAAGGCCGGCTAAGCCATCATGAGTCCTGCAGTCGGGAGCGCCGCTTCCCTCCCCAACACGAACCCCTTGCCGTTCCCGCCGGCGGACGGCGGCCGCCGCGTGCGCGCCGCGCTGCTGCAGAAGGTCTGCGGCGACGAGGACATGTTCGCGCTCGGCAGCGCCATCGCGCGCGTCGTGCAGATGGCCACGTCGGAAGACCAGGGCACCCACGACCTCGCGCACTACGTGCTGTCCGACGTCGCGCTCACGCAGCGCATCCTGCGCCTGGCGAACACGGTCCGCTACCGCACGGCGGCCGGCACGGCCGTCACGACGGTGTCGCGCGCGATCTCCCTGCTGGGCTTCGACAACGTGCGCACGGTCGCGCTGGCGATGCTGCTCGTCGACGCGCTGGCCAGCAGCGGCCATGCGTACAGCGTGCGCGTGGAGCTGGAGGCGTCGCTGTGCGCGAGCCTCGTCGGCCGCGAGATGGCGCGCCACAGCTTTTACCAGGGCGCGGAGGAAGCGTCGATCGGCGCGCTGTTCAAGAATCTTGGCGCGCTGCTGGTGGCGTCGCACGAGCACGACCGCTACCGCGAGATCCAGGCCCTGCTCGCCACCGGCAAGCATACGCCGGCACAGGCGGCCCAGATGATCCTCGGCTGCGGGTTCGACGCGCTGGCCGAGGCCGTGCTGGGCGAGTGGAAGATCCCGGATGTGATCATGCGCGCCCAGCGCCCGCTGGAGCCCGGCGCCTTGAAGCTGGCCGTCAACCGCGGCGAGTGGATGCGCCAGGTGGCGTCGTTCAGCCTGGACGTGGCGCGCCTGATGGGCAGGAGCGCGACCCCGTCCGACACGCCGGAAGCGGAGGCGCTGCTGGCGCGCTACGGCACCGCGCTGAACCTCGGCGCGGCCGAGCTGGACGAGCTGTTCGAAACGGTGGCGTTCGAAATGACGAGCCTCCTGCAGAGCATGAACCTGCAACCCATGCCGCGCCGCGCGCCGCAGGAAGACAAGGGCGGCCTGCCCAACGTGCTGCTGCTGGCGACCCTGGGCGCGGGCGAGGAAGAGGACAAGGGCTGCTACCCGAGCGGCAAGCCGAAGAACGCGCGCGACCTGCTGCTGGCCGGCGTGCAGGACGCCACCCAGATGCGCGCCTCCGGCCGGCACAAGGTCAACGACGTCGTCATGGCCGTGCTGGAGACGCTGTACACGGCGCTGGGCTTCCGCTTCGCGGCGGTCGTGCTGAAGGACGCGCGCGCCGGGCAGTACCGGGCCCGCGCGTCGTTCGGGCTCGCGCAGGCGCGCGTGCAGGAAGGCTTCGCGTTTCCGCTGGCGCCCGCCGGCGACAAGGGCGCGCGCGACCTGTTCTACCTGGCGCTGGAAAACGACGCCGACCTCATGATCTCGGACGCGCGCAGCGCCAAGATCCGCGACCTGCTGCCGGCCTGGCACAAGGCGCTGCTGCCGGACGCGCAGAGTTTCATCGTGCTGCCGCTGGTGGTCGGCAAGGTGCAACTGGGCCTGTTCTACGCCGACCGCACGGAGCCCGCGCCGGAAGGCGTGCCGCCCGACGAGACGGCCCTCATCAAGGCGCTCAAGGGCCAGGTACTGGCTGCGCTCGCGCCCTGACGAAATCGCGGAATTCGGGCGCCGGCATCGGCCGCCCGAACAGATAGCCCTGCGCCTCGTCGCTGTTGCGGTCGCGCAGGAAGCCCCATTGCGCCTGCGTCTCCACGCCTTCCGCGATCACGCCCAGCCCGAGCGCATGGGCCAGGCCGATGGTCGCGCCGACGATGGCGGCGTCGTTCGGATTCGTCTCGATGTCGCGCACGAAGCCGCGGTCGATCTTGATGCGGTCGATCGCGAACAGCTTCAGGTAGGCCAGCGACGAGTAGCCGGTGCCGAAGTCGTCGATGGCCAGCTTGAAGCCGCGCGCGCGCAGCTGCTGCAGCAGGCCGCGCGTGCTTTCCGGGTCGCGCATCGCGGCCGTTTCCGTGATCTCCAGCTCCATCCGCGCCGGGTCGATCGCGTGCTCGGCGAGCAGCTGGTCCAGGCGCGACAGCAGGGCGCCGCCGCTGAACTGGCGCGCCGACAGGTTCACGGCCAGGCGCAGGTGATCCATGCCGTCGTCGCGCCATTCGGCCAGCAGGGCCATCGCACGCGCCAGCACCCAGTCGCCGAGCGGCAGGATCAGGCCCGATTCCTCGGCGATGGGGATGAAACGCCCGGGCTCGACGCTGCCCAGCTCCGGATCGTGCCAGCGCAGCAGCACCTCGGCGCCGATCACGCGCCCCGTCTCGAGCTCGACCTGGGCTTGCAGGTGGACGTCGAAGCCCCCGTTCTCCAGCGTCGCCCACATGCGGTTCTCCAGCATCAGGTGCTCGTGCGTGGCCGCGTTCATGGCGGGCGAGAAGAACTGGAAATTGCCGCGTCCCTCGCGCTTGGCCGCGTACATCGCCATGTCGGCATGGCGCAGCAGCGTGTCCGGGTCCTCGCCGTCTTCCGGGAACAGGGCCACGCCCACGCTGGCGCCGCTATGCGCCGTCGTGCCGGCCAGGCGGTAGGGCTGCTGCAGCGATGCCACGAGGCGCACCGCCACCGCGCTCACGCTGTCGGGAGACAGGGGGCCGCCCAGCACGATGATGAATTCGTCGCCGCCGAGGCGGGCGAGGGCGTCGACGTCGCGCAGCAGGTCCTTCATGCGCGCGGCCGCGCCCACGAGGAGTTCGTCGCCGGCCTGGTGGCCGAGCGAATCGTTGATCTTTTTAAAATGGTCGAGGTCGATGAACAGGACGGCCAGCGGCTGCCGGGTGCGGCGCGCCTGCGCCAGCTGCTGTTCCAGGCGCATGCCGAGCGCATGGCGGTTCTCCAGGCCCGTCAGGGGATCGTGGTGGGCCAGCCGGTGGATGCGCGCCTGCGCACGCTGCTGCTCCGTCAGGTCGCGCAGGATGCACACGTACAGGCGTTCGCCGGCCAGGTCGACGATGGACACCGCCACCGCGAGGGGCATCGGCTCGCCGCATGCGTTCAGGCCGTCCAGCTGGCGCTCCTCGGGCCGGCTGCTGGCCAGGCGCGCCAGCAGGTCCAGGCCGTCTTCATCGCCATGCCCCGGCACCAGCGCCGTGAACGCGAGGCCGGGCAGGTGGGGCGGCGCGTAGCCGAACAGTGCCGCCGTGGCGCGGTTGGCCGACAGCACCGTGCCGCGCGCGTCGACGGTGACGATGGCGTCGGCGGCATTGTCCAGGATGGCCTGCAGGCGCGCCGTGCGGTCCGCCACCTGGGCTTCGATCTGGGCGCGTTCGCCGCTGACGATCAGCATCAGCGCGCCCAGCAGCGCGGCCAGCAGCAGGCCGGTCGTGATCACGATCCAGCTGGCGAGTCCCCGTTCCCCCTCCATGTAGGCGGCCGTCGGCGAAAAGCGCAGTTGCAGGGTGCGTCCGCCGAACGCCAGGTGGACGGTGTAGTCGCCGCTGACCGCGCGCCGGCCGGGGTCGCCCACCAGCGTGTGCGGGACGCCGCGGCCGGTGACGTCCGCCAGGCTGATGTCGAAGCCTGAAAAGCCGGCGCGCAATACTGCTTGCCGCACGAAGAGATGAGCATCGATGACGAGGGCCAGCACGCCCAGCGGCGGCTGGCCCGACGTCCCCACCGCGCGGAACAGGCCGATGCCGTTGGCGCCGCTCCCCACCAGCAGGATCGGGCCGGTGGCGACGGGCCTCGTGCCGGCCAGTGCCCGCGACACCGCTTCCGTGCGCCCCGGCGCCGTCAGGAAGTCCATGCCGCGGATAAACGCGTTGGACGGCGGCCAGGTGTACAGCAGGGGCAGGTATTGCGCGCGCGGGCCGGCCGGATGCAGGTCCTGCGTGCCGGTCACGTCGCGCACGCCGGCGAACGCGGGGTCCACGTGCGTGCGCACCCACGTCTCGAACGCGGCCCGTTCGGCCAGGGTGACGGGCACCAGCCAGTTGATGGCGGCGATCTCCGGCCGGCCGTCGACGTAGCCGCTGGCGATGCGCAGGAACTTGGCCCGGTCCATGAACCGGTCTTCCACGGCGAGCGTGCGCGAGAACGTGCCGACGAAGCGCTCGTGCTCGCGCAGCTCGGCCTGCAGCTCGTCGGCCACCTGCTGGGCCTTCAGGCGGTAGGCTTGCAGGTATTGCTGGTGTTCCCACTGCACCGTCTGCTCGTAGGCGGCGATGACGACGCCGGCCGCGAGCAGCAGCGGCAGGGCGACGATGGAGGCGCGCCGCCGCCACAGCCGGCGCGGACGGCCGCACACGATCCAGACGAGCGGGGCGGCCAGCAGGACGCCCACGGTGTCGCCGGCCCACCAGTTGATCCAGTTCGGCGCCCGCTCGGCCG
>CBIHOW010000042.1:0-47729 GCA_966211695.1 uncultured Massilia sp.
GGCTGCTGCCTGTTTCCGGTCGATGGGGTCAGTCGCCGGATCGTTTTCGCGGACGTCTGCCGTGCCTGCGATGGGCGCGCAGGATGCGCCGATCGGGAGTCGCAACCGGACCGCAGACGAACTCCGTTAGTGCCGACCATGGACAGGTCGTGGATGTCGAATGCGGTCCGATCACGTAAGTCTCCTTGGCAGGATGCAGGGCTATGTCGCCCGCTTATTCATAAGATGCGCGGCAAAAAATTTTCCTATGCATCAATGTGTGATTTCGAAATTTTTTTTGCAGGGGATCGTTCACCGCACCTCGATCTCGTCGACGTTGCCGCCGTCCTGCCCGGTGGAGCCGATCCTGACCGTGTTCACCGCGCCGCTGTTCAACGACGTCGGGATCGCCAGGTGCTGGTAGGTCGTCCACGCACCCGTGACCGGGAACGTGATGGTCCGCGCAGCACCATTGATCGTGAGGGTGGCCGAGCGGGACGACGTGCCACCGTTGGCGAAGCGGATCAACAGCGTGCGCGTGCCGCCGGTCAGGCCGTCGACGTTGGCGAAGGTGACGTAGCCGCCCGAAGTCGGCAGATTGACATAACCGTTGCCGGCGAAACCCAGCGAGCTCGATTCGACCGTCGCGCCTCCGCCGATCGTCGCGAATTCCGCCTGGCGACGGATGCCGGTGCCGGCGCCGGTATTCGGACGCGTCAGCCTGACGGTCTGGCCGGCCGCCAGCGTGATCGACGTACTGCCATAGGCGACGGTACCCTGGTTCACCCACGCGTTGTCGCTGTCGAAGTAACCCCGGCTCGCACCGTTGACGCCAAGTGTGGACGGATAGGTGAACGTGCCGCCCTTGGTGCTCATCAACACGATCTCGGTATTGCTACGGCTGATGCTGATGCCTTGCGACGTGGTCGAGGCCGGCGTATAGGCGATGCCTTCGACGCCCGTGGTCGCGGCGGTCGAATTACCGGCCCAGTTGTGCACGAACAGGCCGTAGCCATTGGATTTGAGGGCAATGTCCTGGATGTCGCTGTTGATCAATTTGTTCAGGGTGCGCACATCGTTCACGTAGGCGCCATGCTGCACGAAGCCCGTCGAACCGCTGCGGTCGTACAGGCCATGGCCGTCCGGACCCAGCATGTCGTAGTGGCGGTAGCCGTTGTTGCCGGACAGCGCGGCCATCTGGAAGATCGCGGCCGTCGAGACTTCGGCACCGCTCTCCATGATCATCCGGTAGTTGGCGCCCTGGTAGGGCAGGACCGTCTGGACGGTGGTGCTGTTGATGCCGTAAAGATCCGTGCCGACGAAATCGATGTTCGTGCCAGAGGCGGTCCGCTGGGCCTCGTTCGTCGAAATGCGACTGTTCGTGTCGCTGCTGACGCAGTTCATGCGCGTCCAGATGACGTATGGGGATTCCTTGACGGCCGCCGCCACGTCGCTCATGTAGGAAATGATCAGCGATGTCGGGAAAGTCAGGTTGTTGTAGCCGCGCACCTCGTTGTCGATCTGGATGCCGACGAGCGTGTGCTTGCCCGCGTTCGAGCCCGCGTCCCAGGTCGCCACATGGTTCATCAACTGGCTCACCACGTATTTTTCACGCGCCTTCAGGTTGTTGTCGGCAAGGTCGAGCGTGTACGCGCTCATGTCGCGCCGGACCGAGTAATCGCTGGTCGTCGCCGTCGACGAAGGCGAGGGCGAATACAGCACATAGTCGGGCACGCGCAAATGGATCGGGTTGACCGCCGGGTCGCCGAGCCACTGGACGTGACCGCCGCTGTTCTGGCCCATCCAGAGGATCTCGAGCTTGAGGTTGTACTTGCTGGCAAGGGCCATGTACTCGTCGAGGATGGTCCAGCTGAACGTGTCCTTCGCCGGCTCCACCTCGTACCAGTGAATCGGCACCACGATCGTATTGAAACCGTCGGCGGCCGCGCGGGCGACCACGGCGTCGCGTGCCGTCGCGTCGAAATTCCAGTAGTAGCGCAGCTTGTCTAGCCGGATCTGGACGCTGGTCTGGTAGGCCGGCTTGCCGTCCACGACCAGGTAGTATTTCTGGGAGTTCGCGAGCGACGTCGCGACGCTCGACACCGTGACCGCGCCTGCGCTGCTCGCCTGCGCGGCCAACAGTGCGGCGACGAGGCCGGGCAGGCAGCGGCGCGCGTGTCGCATCGAATTTGTCGTTTTCATGGTACCCATCCTTTCGAGTGATGACTGACATTGAAGGGGGCTGGACGCGTGCCAGCCCGTTCCGGCGTCCTGCCCGTGCCGGGCGGCGGGACGACGGTCGTGCTCCGGAGTGACGAAGTGCGGCTACGGTGGCGCCGGCCCGGACGGGCGGCGCGTTCACGGTGTCGGGTCAGGAGGGCGCGTCTGCGCCGTGGAAAGGCATCGTGCCGCTGGAATGGCGGCGCGCAGTTGCGCAAAGGTGTGCCATGTCGGATCTCCTGGGTTCCACGCTGGCGGTCAATACGCACAGGCCGGGGATGGCTGGGGACGATACACTAATACATTACGATCGACCTATACGTTTTTAATGAGCCGGCATGCGAATTTCGGGATAGGTCCCGGCGGTCTAAACGCTTGCCGCCCGGGCTTGTAATATTTTAGTATCCAAGGCATTGATCACTTCGTCGATCGCGAATTTCATACTGTCATCCACCATGCCGATATCAATCCGGGTCCTTGCCCTGTTCGCCTCTCTCGCCATGCCCTGCGCCGGCGCGGCACCCTTCCTCCTGGCCACGCCCGGCGATCCGCCCGTCATCGTGCATGGCGGCGGCAAGACGCTGGAACTGGCGGCGGGCCTGTTGCGCCACGACCTTCATGCCGTGTCCGGCGTCGATGCGGCCGAGACGAGCGACCTGGCCGAATGCCGCCGGGTGTGCGTCGTCGTCGGCACCGCCGCGTCGCCCGTAGTGCAAGAGCTGGCGCGCCAGGCCCGCGTCGACTTGCGGCCATTGCAGGGCCAATGGGAACGTTATGTACGGGCGGCCATCCGCGACGACGCCGGGCGGCGGATCCTGCTGGTCGCCGGATCGGATCCGCGCGGCGCCGTGTATGGGGTGGTGGACCTGGGCCGCGAACTGGGCGTTTCGGCCTGGGAATGGTGGGCCGACGTGGCGCCGCGCCGTAACGAGCGTCCGGAAGTCGACGGCGCCATGCGGTTGTCGGCCGCGCCCTCTGTCCAGTACCGCGGCATCTTCCTGAACGACGAGGACTGGGGCCTGCAGCCCTGGGCGGCCGCGCGCGACCCGTCGGGGGACATCGGACCGGCCACGTATGCCCGCATTTTCGAACTGATGTGGCGCCTCAAGGCCAACCTGATCTGGCCGGCCATGCACGACTCGACGAAGCCGTTCTACCAGATCGAGGGGAATGCCCGCACGGCGGCCGACTACGCCATCGTCGTCGGGACCTCGCATGCCGAGCCCATGATGCGCAATAACGTCCGCGAATGGGACAGCCGCAAGAACGGCCCGTTCAACTTTTTCAGCAACCGTGCCGCGATGGCGGATTATTGGCGCCGGCGGGTGGTCGACGTGAAAGACGGGGAAAACATGTATTCCGTGGGTCTGCGCGGCGTGCACGATTCGGCGATGGAGGGCGCCGCCACGCTGGCGCAGGCGCGCGCCGGGACACGGGACGCCATTCGGCTGCAGCGCGACATTCTGGCCGCCAGTCTCGGACGCCCGGCCGCAAGCGTGCCGCAGGCGCTGACCTTGTACAAGGAAGTGCTGGATGTCTACAAGGCCGGGCTGAAGGTGCCGGATGACGTCACGCTCGTCTGGCCGGACGACAACTACGGCTACCTGCACCAGCTGAGCAATGCGGACGAGCGCCGCCGGGCGGGCGGAGCGGGCATCTATTACCACATCTCGTATTGGGGCCGTCCCCACGACTACCTGTGGCTGGGAACGACGCATCCGGCCCTGATCCGCGACCAGTTGCAACGCGCCTGGACAACGGGCGCCCGCAAGCTGTGGGTGGTGAACGTTGGCGACATCAAGCCGGCGGAATATCTCGTCCAGTACTTCCTCGACAGTGCTTTCGATGCGCGCCAGCTGGACCAGGATCCGCAGCGACACCTGGCGGCGTGGAGTACCGCGCAGTTCGGTCCCGAAGCGGGAGCGGAGGCGGCGCGGATCCTGCGCGGTTATTACGACCTGGCCTGGGAGCGCCGTCCCGAATTCATGGGTTTCGGCCAGGTCGAACCCATCACGCCGAACCGCCGTACAGCCTATATGGCGTCCGGCGGCGAGGAGGGCGTGCGGCGCCTGGAGCGCTATGCGGCGCTGGCGGCGGAGGCCGATGCGTTGGCGCAGCGCATGCCGGCGGAACGGCGCGACGCCTATTTCGAACTGGTGTCGTATCCCGTGCGTGCGGCCGCGAACCTGAACGCCCGCATCCTGAAGCTCGACCTCGCGGCCGAGGCCGCGCGCCAGGGCCGTCCGTCCGCGCCGCACCTCGTGGACGAAGCACGCGAGGCGCACGCGCGGCTGGTGGCCGATACGGCTGCGTACAACGCCCTCGCGGGCGGCAAATGGCGCAACATCATGGACATGGCGCCGCGCCGCCTGCCCGTGTTTGCGGAACCCGCGTGGCCGTCCTATGCGGTGGATCGCGGCAGCGGGTGCGGCATCGTCTACCCGTTCCCGTATTCCGCGGATGCCGACCGGTTGGTATTCGTCAAGGGCGAACCGGCGACGCTGGCCATTACCCTGGCCGCGCATGGCGGCCGCGCCGCCGACTGGCGCGTGGGGGACGGCGCGCGCGGCGTGGCGGCGGCGGTGGGGGCCGGCACGCTCGACGCCGGCAACGGTTTCGAGCAGCGTATCGCCATCCGCTACGACGGATCGGACAATCCGGCAATCACGCTGCGGTGCGGCGGGCAGGACCTGCGCGTCAACTTGCACCTGGCTCCGCCGCGTGCCCCTGGTGTGCCGGGCGAGCATGCGCGCATCGTCGGCATCGCCGCAGGCAGCGCGGCGGCAAACCCGGACTGGGAGCTGCAGCCGGGACTCGGCAGCAGCGGGCGCGGCCTGCGTGCGCGCCTGGACCTGCGTCCGCGCGAACCCAGGGAGTTGGGCAAGGTCCAGCCGCTGACGTATGCGTTCGACACGACGACCGACGGCGGGGCCGTGGTGCGCTTCGTGGCCCTGCCCGAGCACCCGCTGACCGGCGACGGCCGCGTGCGCCTGGCATATCGCCTGGACGACGGACCCGTTGCCGTGGCCGATTTCGGCACCAGCGGGCGCAGCGACGAGTGGAAGCTGAACGTCCTGTCCAACACTGCGATACGAACGGTGAATGTATCCAGGTTGGCGCCAGGTCGCCACATGGTCCGGGTCTACGCCCTGGACCCCGGCGTCGTGCTGGACCGGATCGACGTCGTGCTCGACGGCGCCCCGGCGCTTTACGGCACCGTCCTGGAGCGAAAGCGAGACGACCAATCCAGGTGACTGGCTGGACCGATTGCGGGATGGTTTGTGGCCTCACGGGCGCGCGCATGGAACGGTGTGGTAAGATTGCATTAAGATACTAAAGTTTCACATCTTGCAGTTTTGCCAGTTGTTCACCATCGCCTTTGGGATTGCCATGAATATCTCCGTGCTCGCCGGCGCCTTCGCGCTGGATAAGTCGCAAGGCACGGCGCCGCAAATCTACGATTACCTGCGCGCGGCAATCGTCAGGCTGAAGTTCAAGCCCGGCATGGACCTGGACCGGGCCGAACTGGCCCGCTACTTCGGCGTGTCCGTGACGCCCGTCCGGGACGCGCTGCTGAAGCTCGAGGAAGACGAGCTGGTCGATATCTTTCCGCAGCACGGCACGCGCGTGCGCGCCGTCGACCTCGAGTCGGCCCGCAATGCCCACTTCCTGCGCCTGACCCTCGAGCTGGAAATCGCGCGCACCCTGGCCCAGCGCCGCGACGACGCCCTCGTGCACGAATTGCAAGGCTTCGTGCAGGAGCAGCGAACCTGCATGGAGCGTGGAGACCTGGATGCGTTCGCCCAGGCCGACCAGGCCTTCCACGAGCGCATGTACGTTGCCGCGCGCGCTGAACAGTTGTGGCGCCTGATGCGCGGCAAGAGCGGCAATATGGACCGCCTGCGCCGCCTTCACCTGCTGGAAAGCGGCAAGACCGAATCCATCGTGCAGGAACATGCGGACATCGCGGCGGCGATCGCGCAGGGCGATCCGGAGCTGGCGGAGACGAGTGTGCGCAAGCACCTGAGCGGCACCTTGTCGCAATTGATGAGCCTGTGCGAACGTTATCCCGACTACCTGCCCGGACAAGCGGAGATCGGACGTCGATGACCAAATTATTCGTGCCGGGCAGCTTTCGGTTGGACCGCATGCGCAATGCGTCGGCGCAAGTCTTCGACCATTTGCGTGAACGCATCATTTCCCTCGACCTGAAGCCCGGCGTGCAACTGCAGCGCGACGAACTGGCCGCGTATTTCGAGCTGTCGTCGACGCCGATCCGCGACGCGCTGACGCGGCTGGGCGAGGAGGGCCTGGTCGACATCGTTCCGAAACAAACCACGGCCGTGCGGGCGATCGACGTCGAATCGGCGCGGCAGGCCCACTTCCTGAGGTTGTCGCTGGAGCTCGAAATCGTCCACATGCTGGCGCGCGAGGCCGGTCCGCAGCTGGTCACCACGCTGGAAAATATCGTGTCGCAGCAGGCGCTTGCGTTGTCTCACCGCGACTTCGCGACGTTTGCGCAGGTCGACCAGGCCTTCCATCGCCAGATGTTCCTCGCAGCCCAGGCCGAAACCCTGTGGCACTGGATGCGCCGGCAGAGCGGCCAGCTGGACCGCCTGCGCGGGCTCCGCCTGTCGATCCAGGACGAGGCGGCCAACGTGCTCGTCGACCACGCGAGCATCGTGGCGGCCATCGCGGCCGGCGATCCCAAGGGGGCGCAGCGCAACGTCCGCAAGCATCTGTCCAGCACGCTGGCGCAGCTGGACGCCATCCGCGCCGAGCATCCGGACTGCCTCCTTTCGTAGCGATAGGGGAGCGGCGTCCCGTCGCTGCTGGTCTTTTCGTAAAATATTAGTGCAATATAAGAACATCTCGGGTAGCATGCGGAGCTTGGTGCGCTGCTAATGTTTTAGTGCGTTATTTAGCGCTTCCCAATTTCATGCCGAATGACGAGCCTACGAACATGACACTCTTCACGACCTCCAGCACGCCCGTGGTCACCTCGATGCGGGCGATTCCCGTCGCCGGACGCGACAGCATGCTGCTCAATCTCTGCGGTGCGCACGCGCCGTTTTTCACGCGAAATCTGGTCCTGTTGACCGACAACGCCGGCCACGTGGGCATCGGCGAAGTGCCCGGCGGAGTGGGCATCCTGAATGTGCTGGAACGCGTCATTCCGCTCGTCGTCGGCACGGAGCTGGCACGCTGGCAGCGTACGCTGAATGCCGTGCGCGCGGCGTGCGGCGCGCCGCGGCACCACGTGAGCAATGCGGCCGAAGAGGCGGTGCTCCGGCAGCCGCACGAAATCAACCTGCGGCTGGAGAACGTCATCACGGCCATCGAGGCGGCGCTGCTGGATTTGTTCGGCCAGCACCTGGGCGTGCCCGTTTGCGAACTCCTCGGCAATGGCCGCCAGCGCGACAGCGTGACGATGCTCGCCTATCTGTTCTACGTCGGCGATGCCGCGCGGACGGACCTGCCGTACGGCCGCGGCGTGCAGGCCGACGGCTGGTATGGGTTGCGCGACCGCGAGGCGCTGACCCCGCAGGCCATCGCCGACCTCGCCGATGCCGCCGTCGACCGCTATGGCTTCCGCGATTTCAAGCTGAAGGGAGGCGTCATGACGCCCGAACTGGAGGTGGAAGCGGCCGCCGCCATCAAGCTTCGATATCCGGACGCCAATGTCACCGTCGACCCGAATGGCGCCTGGTCGCTGGCCCAAGCCGTCGCCGCGTGCAAGGGCCAGGGGCAAGTGCTGACCTACGCGGAAGACCCGTGCGGACCGGAGAACGGTTACTCCGGCCGCGAGATCATGGCCGAATTCAAGCGCGCCACCGGCATCCGCACGGCGACGAACATGGTGGCCACCGACTGGCGCCAGATGGCCCACTCGCACTTGCTGGGTGCAGTCGACATCCCGCTCGCCGATCCGCACTTCTGGACCATGCAGGGCTCGGTGCGCCTGGCGCAGCTGTGCCACGACTGGGGCCTGACGTGGGGTTCGCACTCGAACAACCACTTCGACGTGTCGCTCGCGATGTTCACGCACTGCGCCGCGGCCGCGCCGGGTGCCATCACGGCGATCGACACGCACTGGATCTGGCAGGAGGGCCGCGAGCGCCTGACGAAGGAGCCGTTGTGGATCGTGGGTGGCCAAGTCGCCGTGCCGGACCGGCCGGGGCTCGGCGTCGAGCCGGACATGGGGCAGATCGAGGCCGCCCATGCGCTGTACAAGCGGGTGGCGGGCGGCGCGCGCGACGACGCCGTGGCGATGCGCTACCTCGTGCCCGGCTGGTCGTACGATCCGCGCCAGCCGAGCCTGATGCGTGGCTGACTTCGGGTAAATCGATATACGAAACCCGAGAAAACGTATAGATCGGTCTCTAATGTATTAGTGTATTCTAAAAATGCCTCGTGGAACGCTAAGCCGAATGCGCGATAGTCCTCCGTTTCCGCGCCATCCGGCGCGCGGCGTGGCTACGCCCCAGGTCGGCAACCGCGTCCGTTTCCGCGTCGAAGGGCCCGGCGCGATCGTGGCGACCAGACCGACATGGAGCCGTTCCAGGCCGGCGAACGGCGCGCTTTCAACGGCCTTGTGCTGGCGATCGTGCGCGCACAGTCGGGCAGGGCGGGCCGCACCACCGTACACGCCGAAGCGGAAGGACTCGCCGCGGACACCGTCGACATCGACGTAGACCAATGATAAGAAGGGGGCAGCATGCGTATCACATTTGCAAAGGGACTGGTGTTCTGCCTGTCCGTCCTGGGAGCCTGCGTGCATGCGGGTGAGGCGAAGCCCGTGCGCTTCATCCTCGTCGGCGATTCGACCATGGCGAAACGGAGCGGCTACGGTAATGCGTTCTGCGAGCGGGTGATCGTTGCCGATACTTGCCTCAACCTGGCCAGCGCGGGACGCAGTTCGGCCAGTTTTCGCAAGGAAGGGCGCTGGCATGAGGTCGAAGGCCTGCTGCGTGGCGGGGACGCCTATCGGGCGACGTACGTGCTGATACAGTTCGGGCACAACGATCAGCCGGGCAAGCCCGGGCACAGCACGGACCTGGTCACGGAATTTCCGGCAAACATGGCGCGCTATGCACGCGAAGTCAGGGCGCTGGGCGGCGTGCCCGTCCTGGTGACGCCGCTGACGCGCCGCACGTTCGTCGCCGGGAAACTCGACAACAATCTGCGTCCGTGGGCGGACGCGGTGCTGAAGGTGGCGCGTCATGAACAAGTGCCCGCGCTCGACTTGAACGCCGCCAGTGTCGCGGCCGTCCAGGCGATGGGGCAGGACGAGGCGGACACGCTGGCCGTCGAGCCGCGTCCCGCGGGCTGGGTCGGCCCGGCCGTGCTGCCGGGGGCGCCCGGCTACGGCCCCGGCACGCCGGAAGATGGCGAGCGTCCGTCCGTGCTTAAAACCGCATTCGACCGTACGCATCTGGGGCACAAAGGCGCGGAGTATTTCGCGCGCATGGTCGAAGCGGAATTGAAGAAAGTATTGCCTGAATCGGGTTCGGAGTTTTCTTCAGACAGCACGGATAAAAAAGCGCATTGAATCGTTTTGGATGTTTCGATTCCGGACGGGGCACCGAATAAACGCTTGCGATCGTCCGGAATCGTTATTCGCATTACGCGCGCCGATGTCCGGCTGTCGCGGCAGCTTTGTCCGATCATCCGGCGGATTCTCATCGCGCTGCGCTTCCGGCAGCAGCGCGGCCGGCAAGTCAGGCCTGGTTCAAGCCGTGGAAGCCGTGCCGAGCCTGAAATTGTCTCGAGCCCATGCCGCAAATGGTGTCGGCTTCCGGCCTGCGACTCTGTTCGCCAGCGCGACCTCTTTGTCGTGTGAGCCTGGGCCAAGATAGGTATAGGCTTCGTAGTAGCCCAGCGTCTCACCTATCGCATCAGCGCCTGGGAAGAATCCTGCGAACACCTCCCGGGGAACGCGCGTGAACGAAATCTGGTGGCCCAACTGGTTCAACGCGCCGACGAGCTCGTTGAAGCTCAGGAAGTCACCGACCAGCGGCAGATAGGCGCCGTCGCCCGTTTCATCCGCGTGCGCGAACGCGCCGGCCACGATATTGCCCAGCTCGTTGATGTCACCCGCGTGGATGCAACGCACTGTGGGATCGATGGGCAGCACCCAGCCAAAGCTGCCGTCTTGCTGCTGTTGTGGACCGTACGGTCCGGCGAAGTTTTGATAGTAGGCGGGCGGCACGACAAAGGTGTGACGCGGAAAGCCGGCATCCCTGACGATCGCATCGACCCTGGACTTGTCCGTGAATTGGGGGAGTTTGAACTCGCCGCCGCTGATTGCCTCGACGTTGGGGAGCGTGGACCAGATCAGATGATTGACGCCTGCAGCTTTCGCAGCCTGAATTGCTGCCGTTGCCTGCTTGATTTCATCGGCGCCTTCCTGCCAGAAGTTGGTGACGAGAAAGACGCCGTGCACGCCTTTGAGCGCTTCCGCAAGAGTCTCTGGCCGTTCCAGATCGGCCGCGGCTACCTCGTCGGCGCCGCCTTGGTACTTACCCGGGTCGCGGGAGAGCGCGCGCACCTTGAATTCGCCGCCAGCCTTCAGGGCACGCACTACGCCGCCGCCCTGGTTTCCCGTTGCGCCGAACACGGCAATCAGTTTCTTTTCGTTCGAACTCATTTGCACCTCTTTCGGTTTTGATCCAGGGCGCCAGCGCGGAGGCGGGAGCGCTCCTGTCGGTTTATCGTGGGCTGGATCTTGCGCCGGATCGGTATTTGAAGCAATACTGCAAAAGTTGGCATCATCTGCCAAGATTTGATCCATATGAACGATCCTGTCGAAACCTCCGAACTCGTCGCCTTCACCAAGACGGTCGACGCCAAATCTCTCTCGCGCGCCGCTGCCGAGCTCGGCGTGCCGCGTGCGACAGTGAGCCGTCGTCTCGCTCGCCTTGAGGAGCGGCTGGGCGCGCGCCTCCTGCGTCGTACGACGCGCAGCCTTGTCCTCACCGATGTCGGTGAAGCGTTTTATCGGCAGGCCAGCATCGCGCTCGAGGCCGTACGACTCGCCGAGCAGAGCGTGCGCATAAGTGACGACGTCGTGCGCGGCGATCTGCGCGTCTCGGTACCGCCAATGATGAACGCCAGCTTCCATACGATGATGTGCGAGTTCGCGGCGCGCCATCCCGCACTCCGCGTTCATGTCCACACGTCGAACCAGCATGTTGACGTCCTCAACGGCTATGACGTCGCGCTGCGTGCCAGCAGCCAGCTCCAGCCTGGCCTCATCGCGCGCACGCTCTTCCGCGACCCGATGATGGCCGTAGCGGCACCCACCTATCTGGCCGAACGCGGCACCCCGCGTGAAGAAGGCGATCTCCGGACCCACCGCTGTCTGCTCGGCTTCGCGCGCGGCGAGCTGCCGCTGTCCCACTGGCCTCTCATCTCCGGAGGCAAACTCCACGTTGATGGCACGCTCTTCTCGAACGACATTGCCCTGTTGTGCGAAGCCGCGGTGCGCGGGCTTGGCATCGCGCTCCTACCACATAACCTCGTTTCGCCGCACCTGAAGAGCGGCGCGCTCGTGCAGGTGCTCGCTGGCGTCGTCGGCACCGAAATGCAGATCGCGCTGGTTTACCCCGAGCGCGCTTTCATGCCACCTCAAGTTCGCGCCTTCATCGAGGCGGTCGCTGACTGGGTGTCGCGAGAGCGTGCCTCGCAACAGCACGCCTTACCGCCGGGGCAATGTGCCCGATAAGTTCGTTTGTGAACCGCTCCCGCTTTCGTGGAGGCTGGTTGGTGTGAGTTAGGGGGCGATGAGTTGAAGAGTTCCCAACCCTTGCGTAACCCGAGCAGTTTGAGTGCGCACTGCAAAATTGCATCGACGTGCCGATAGTAAATCAAACAGCAGCGGCACGTTTGGGCGGTTGGATAAGAGCTTCGGCAGGAATGCCAAGTCCTTTGTGCAGTCTCCAGATCATCGGAAGCGTCAAAGGGCGGGTGCGATTCAACACGATACGCCCTGGTCTCGAGCTGTTCAGCACGGGCAACCTGAACTACGACTGGGCAGATGATTGGATCAGGTCCATGAAGCGCGAGGCGAATCTCGCGCCAGCTACCATACGCCACCGTCATGGTGCGCTCGCGCGCTGCTTCGACTGGATGCTGCGCAAGCATCCTGATATCTTGGCCCAGAATCCATTGCGACTGTTGAAGCGCGGCGATTCATTCGATGCATTACGTCGTTCGCCATCGGTGAGACGTCACAGCTCGCGCCATAACAAGAACAGGACCGGTCCGTAAAACAGCACGGCAGTCAGGGCAATCAGGCATACCCCCAACAGCGCGGACCTGTTGATTCTCCAAAGGGGGATCGGCGGGTTGTTCGCGGACGAATTCATGATGGTCTCCTGGGGGACAGGCGTTTGGGCGAGCCCTTCTTTTCTCAGATGGGCTGCAATGTCCATGCCAGGACAACGATATGCTTTTGTTTCAATGGCTTGGAATGCGCCGTCCGCCCGCGGCATCCCGGACTGTAAAAATTTCCGAAGCCTTGCTGCCATAGGGGGAGGGGAGGCAGACGATTCCGGCCGCGCTGCGCCGCTGGCAGCATGGCCGGAATGGTGACGGGTGTATCAAATGCGTGTTGCCAGTTCCAGGGCCGCTTTCAACGTCGGGGAAGCGTCGTCCGTGTCCTGCACAATACGGCTAACGGCGCGCCACTGGGACGGGCCCAGGTCCGGCGCGGTACAGTGGCCGTCCGTATCGTTCGGGCGGCATTGGTACGCCTCTGCGAGAACCGCTTGCAGGCGGCTGGATGAGAATACGACCTGGGTCAGTTCCGTGATCAGTGCTGTCACCAGGGCGCGCTTTACGGAATGCGGAAATTGTCCTGGCAGCTTGGCTGACATGAACAGTTCGACGACCCCGGGCAGGTCAGGGCTGGCAGGCCTGGCGGGTGTCAGCTTGCGCGTTTGACCCTTTGCACGATTACGGATCATCGGCTGTGCTCCGGAGGCGTCGAATTCCCATGACAGCGCGTCGTTGGCGCGCAGGATGCCGCTGCCGTTGTGTTCGACGCTGTAATCGGGGAATGTGTTGTTTGCGGAAGCGCGCAGGGCCTCATAAGCCGCCTCCGCTTTTTCCCACCCATGCCACTGCGGTTCGCTGAATCGTCCCTGGTTATTTTCCAGCCATAACGATGCAGCGGCGGCTACCTGGGGTGTTGCGTGCGAAGTCCCTGCGCCATCGTTGCCAATGATGGCATCCGCGTCGTGGATGGCAATGCTTCGGGTAATGTTAGGGCTGTAAGCGGCGATTACTTTGCCGTTATCCATTGCCCATACTGGACCATAGCTTCCCCGCAGCGCCCAGGACTTTACCCGCTCACCGAATCCTCCCCCGAACATTTTCCAGAATGGCGGGCTCTTGCCATAGCTGATTTCATTGGCGGTCACCCCGGCGACCCCCAGCACGCGCTCGTAGCGGGCCGGGTACACCACCGAACGAAACGTCCGCGCCGGACCCAGTGGCGAATCGTAGTAGTCTCCGGTCGCGGCGAAAATCGGCACGCCGTGCTCATACGCGTAGTTCACCGCCGAGCGTAATCGTGCCGACGGCAACCCGCCATGGCTGAGTGTAATCAGATCGGCGTGGCTATCGACGGCCCGTTCGATGCCTGCGGCCATCCGGCGGCTGTTCAAATGGATGACCGACTTGTGAATGTTGATCGAAAAGACTGTCGCGCTTGGGTTCCCGCCCAGGTAGCGGCCACTTCCCGCACCCACCCGTCCGCCCGCCAGGTTCGAAAGGGTAGCGGTGCCATGGGTCGGCATTGACAGCCACCCGCTCCAGTCCGGGGCGGCGCCAGGTTCGCATCGGGTCTCGAAGCAGGTCACACTGCGATCCTTGTCGAAGTACCTGGGCGCATGGGGATCGCGGTAGACGCCGGTATCCAGATGTGCGATCACCACTTTGCTTTGCGTTTGATCGCCCCGGGGAAAGATAGCCTGGTAAGCATTTTCCAATTCGGAATGGCGGGCATCGAGATGCCAGCCGGGCGCACCCGACGGCCACACCGGCGACGCGGGTTGTTCGAATGCCGCGAACCCGGCAGCATCGCCTGCGCCGCGTCCCGGAGTCTGCTCGGGAGCAGCCTGCTCTTTGTCCCTGGTCTCGTCGATCCAGTCGAATTCGGGCTCGATCACATGCACTTCGGTATCACTTCCCGAAAAGCTGGACAGCGCGTTCACGCCTGACGGCGTCGACTCCGCAGCGAGCTCCTGGAGACACGCATAGGCTTGCTCCCACGCTTCGGCACGGCTCATGGGCTTGCCCAGTTTGTCCGTGCAGGGCAACACGGAGAGTAATGCGGAGCGCTCCCCAGCTGGCGCGGTATCCAGACGCGCCCACTTGATATCGCGTGAGATCAATGGTTCGGCTCGCTGTACGACGTCCACCACGTCCATCGGTTTCCGATAGCTCGCCATCAGCTCCAGGCCTCCGAACGTCGACGTATCGACCAGACGACTCTCCGACGGGGTCAATATGGCGACGTTCAGCTTCAGGGGTTGAGCCGGTAATTTCCACTCGGCGGCACGGGTATTGGCGCCAAACGCCAGGGCGAGCGTGGCGACAATAAGCCTCACTTGCATCATCTTTTGCATTGAAACCTCAGGTTCATGTTTTTTGCACGAGGCGAACCGCAGAGCTGCCGACCCTCAGTGCCGTCAGAGGGACATTCGCGCTTTTCACAGAGCGCGTCGAATGAAAGAAAATGCAAAATTATCATGCAAATTGCTAATTTGCAATTCTTGATGCATATATGCTGAATGCCCAGGCCCGGCCGTTAAAAAAAATCGCTGCCAATCGTGAATTCTCCCCATGTCTGGAAACCAGCAGGTTGGATCGAGCGGTACTCCGGGGAGCGGCGGACGGCCTTGATCATCAGGTAGGGTGAACCGTGAGAGCCGCCATACAAGCGGGGGAAGGCGAGTTTCATGCCGAGTGATGCGTCGCCTACAAAAAGCTTGCTGTCGACATGTGGATCGCTGTGGCCCAGGCGACCATCCAAGAACACGTTATATGCCATGGCGCGCGCTTCAACGCCGGCAAACAACGTCAGGTCCAGCCGTTCCGGCGAAACTGTCGTCGGCGCAGACAGATAGTCCGACATGCGTTTGTTTTGGATCGCATCGATCTTGACGAGTGCGGGCAGGTATTTACCGAAAAAGACGGTCGCTCCCACTGCGCCATAGGTCATCACGTTCCCGATTGCGCCACGCCAGTACCACGTTCCCTGCGCGCCCCAGCCACTTTTGTTGTTGACCTCGCCAATGGCACGTCGCCGCTCGATGGTTGCCATCGCACCGAGACTCGTGCCGATCTGATTGTGCCAACCCTTTGGATCGGTAGAGCGAACCACATATTCATGAATAAATTTCTGTGTAGGTTCCGCCAACGCTGGCGGCCCGGTAACACCTAGCAACGCCCCAAATGTGATCTCTTCAGTCTCACTCACTGGAACCGTGTAAGTCCGGTGCACGTACAACATAGCAGCCCAGGGCCGACGTTGTGGCTGAGGCGATGCAATGGAAATGTCTTCCGGCGTGTACATGATCTGCCCAATTCGGGTGGTCACGACATTCGGCCCGGTAACCTGACAAGAACGATAAACACAAGCCGATTGGTGAAGCCATTTTTGGAGGCGCGTCTCGGTATAGGTTTCTTTCGCCCAGGAATATTGGACGCCATTCGTATAGTTGTTGTCGGACTGTGCGATGACATCATTTTCCAGCGTCAAAGCCCAGGATGACTTTGCGTTTTCTGACGCCGCATGACAGGAAATGGTCATAAGACCGAACAATAGAACTCGATACCGCACGCGTGCTCCCACTCATTTCGCCTGAAGAAATTTTTCCGCAGACAAATTAACTGGGACGTGGAAAAAATGTCAAGTTCAGGGTTGCTGGTCACATCGGTGCCGCCTGGCCACCGCTCAGGGCATCGGCACCCAGATAGCCGATACCTGCCAGCAAGAAGATAGAAAGCCCCGAACGGCGGTGTCCCGGCTCGATGCCGGTCGACAATCGACCAATCGCTGACAGCTGTTCTGTATCAATCAGTGCCGAACGCGACTACCGTCATGCAGGTTTGCCATAAGCCGCCTAGATCTGCGGCAAACGTTGAGCTTGCCTCTTCTTTTTTGGGACTGCATCAAATCAATTAATCTGGATAAACCATAGCTAGAATCGTCCTGGTAAGTGCGTGAAAGCTCGACCGGTTTCCAGGAGACGTGGCATGAGGGCAAATACGTTCGGCCTGCGCATGTGTAGTACCGGGCGGGGACGCCTGGCACGCCAGGCACGCGAGAGCGGCGCCATCGCGATCATGATGGCTGGCGCGCTGTTCGTCATCTTTGCATTCTGCAGCCTGGCGCTCGAACTCTCCCAGGCCTATAACCGCAAGGTCGAAATGCAGAATGTCGCGGATACGGCTGCCGTGGCTGCGGCGTACGAACTGGACGGAACGCCGGCCGGTATCAACCGGGCCGCGCAAAAGGCGGCTGCCAGGTTCAGTGCGGGTGCGCCGAGCCAGCTGACCTATCAATACGGCACGCAAAACATGACCTGGTCCGACAGTGCCATCGAATTCGGCACGACGCCCCGCGGCCCATGGACATCGTTTGACAGCGCCGCAGCGAAGGCCGCCCCCAACGGCCTGCTTTATGTGAAGGTCGACACAAGCGGACTCGATTCGGCCTACGGCGAAATGAATACGTTGTTCATGCGCGTGGTCTCGAATTCGCAGGAGACGGTGTCGGTGAGCGCCCACGCCATCGCGGGACGCATCGGCATCGGCGTGACGCCGCTCGGGATATGCGCCATGCGCCCCGAAGCCAGCCGGAACCGTAATGGCGAGCTCGAGCAGTTCGGCTTCCGGCGGGGCGTAAGTTATGACCTCATGCAACTGAATCCCGAAGCAACAACCGTCGGGCAGACATTCCTGATCGACCCTCTCGTGGCACCAGGCACGACGGGTACTTCCGCAAGTGACATCAATACCGTCGCGCCATTCGTCTGCACCGGCACGATGGGTGTTGCACGGGTAACGGGAGGGGCGGTGAGTGTCTCGTCGCCGTTTCCGTTGGGTACCCTGTACGACCACCTGAATTCGCGGTTCGACTCGTACAGCGCGACGACAGCTCCATGCAGTCCGGATTCGGCGCCGCCCGACACGAATGTCAAGCCCTATACATTCAATTCGATCACCTGGATGACGCCGGCACCGGCTGGGCAATCTGCGGCACTGTCCACGGCCGACGGCAAACGGTGGACGGTCGCCGGACCGGATCCGACGCCAACCGGCACGACCGCGGGCCAGTACGGCGTCCTCTGGTCGTATGCCAAGGCCGTCAACTATGCGGCGTCCCAACCGTCGGGAGGCTATACGGCGTACAACGTGAGCAGCTGGAACACCTTGTACGATCCCGGGCAGCCGAAAGCAAACGCCTACCCGTCCGCCCCTCCGTACTTCAAGATTGCCTATTCGAAGGCACCGACCCATCCGGGTCTGGCGGATCGTCGCGTGCTGAACGTCCCGCTGCTGTCCTGTCCGGTCTCGGGCAATGCCGCGACCGTCAGCGCGATCGGAAGGTTCTTCATGACCGTGCCGGCAGATAGCACCCACCTTTACGCAGAATTCGCGGGCCTGGCGGATGAACAGACTTTACGTGCCCAAGTAAAACTCTTCCCATGAAAAACTCATTCATTGGCGTTCGGAAGCAACTTGATCGAGGCGGCGTTTCCGTGGAGATGGCAATTTTTCTTCCGATCCTGCTGTTGTTCCTGGCCGTGCCGTTATTTTTTGCGCAGGTCTTCTGGTACTACACCGTCGCCCAGAAGGCAGCCCATGACGCGGCCCGTTTCCTGGCAACGGCGACGCGCACCGAGATGACGACACAGGCGACGGGCGGCGGCGACGCGCCGGTCGCCATCCTGGCAAGGTCCATCGCGGACGCCGAGATCGCCGAAATCCGGCCGATGTTCGATGCATGGGCGATCGCCGTCCAGTGTGACCTGACCCAGTGCGGGATGGGCGTTCCACAAACGGTGCGTGTCCAGGTGCGGATACAGTTAACCGACAAGATCCTCGGCGCCTTTACCGATGAATTCACCAATGGCGAGAGGATCAACCTGACCGCGGATGCGACGATGAACTATGCAGGCAAATAAACCAACATACTGTGTTCCGGCGACACGCACCAGGGAGCAGGGCGTCGCGGCGGTCGAATTCGCGCTCGTCGCCTTGCTGTTCTTCTTGCTGTTTTTCGGCATCGTCGAAATCGCGCGGGCGATGTACATCTGCAATACATTGCAGGAGGTGACGCGCCGCGCGGCCGCGCTGGCGGCCACCACGGACTTCAGCAGCGCCACGGCCATGCAACGGGTACGCGAGCAAGCCGTGTTCCGGGAGTCTCCAGGATTCCTCGTGTTCGCCCAACCGGTCACCGACGACCACGTCAAGATCGACTACATGTCCATCCACAAGGACGGGACGACGTTGACGATGACGCCGATCCCGACGGGTTCGCTGCCGAGCAGTCCGACAGCGAACTACGCGAATTGCCTGAAGGATCCATACGGCAATAATTGCATTCGCCTCGTGCGCGTGCGCGTGTGCGAACCGGGTGGAGGCGACGCATGTGATCCGGTGCCGTACCAGTCACTCGTTTCGCTGGTCACACTGGCGTTCGGATTGCCCCAGTCGACGACCATCGTCAACGCCGAGACGTTGGGTCTGCCGGAGGGGGTGCCGACGGATCCCTGCGGGTGTCCCTGATCCGGCGGGATCGCTTCCGCCTCTGCGACCGGCTCAAGCCCGATCCCGGTCGTGGAAATGCTGCATCCAGTGCGGATAGGGGACGGCGGGCCGCGACAGCTCGTCCAGCCGTTCACGGTCCGCGGACGCCAGCCGCACGTCCGCGGCGCGCAGGTTCGTCGCGAGCTGCTCCGCCGAACGCGCGCCGACAATGACGGTGGCCACGTTGGGCCGGCCCAGCAGCCAGGCCAGCGCCACCTGTGCCGGGGTCGCGTCCAGCGTCCGCGCGATGTCGCGCAGGGCGTGCACGATCGGGTCGATCCGTGCCGGGTCGACTGGCGGGAAATCCAGGCTGGTGCGGCGGCCGCGCGCCGGAGCATTGCCGCTGCCGTCCGGCGTGTATTTCCCGCTCAGATAGCCGCCCGCCAGCGGGCTCCAGACCATCAGCGCGGTGCCGTGCAGGCGGGCGACCGGCATCACCTCGACGATGTCCTCCGACTGCCCTTGCGAATAGACGTCCGCCGTGTCGATCAGGTTGATGCCGCTGTCGAGCGCCATGCGCACCAGCTGCATCGCGCCCTCGCGGTCCACGCCCGCGACCGATTCCCATACGCCCTTGCCGAGACCGAAGGTCATGGCGCCCAGCGTGAGTTGCGAGACGCGCAGGCCAGAGTGGCCCGGACTGCGATATTCCATGGTTGCCTCCTGTTGAACGAGGCCTCCACGATAGGAGTTCGGACGCGCGCCGCCTAGATGGGCAAGGGCGAATTGATTATTCGTCTTGGCCGAATGATGGCGGGTCGGGCCGCGCACGTCGTCGGCGTGCATCGTACGAGTTTGGAGGAACCGGCGAGCGGTATCAGGAGGACTGGTCGAGGCTTGCCAGCGCCCAGCACTGGGTCCAGGAAAAAATGGCGTGCCGCTGCTCGTTGTTCAGGGCGCCCGTGAGGATCTCGCTCAGGAATTGGGCAACGCTCATACGCAGGTGGGACGGCAGGCATGCCGCCGTCGCGATGGAGGATTCGATGTCCGGATGCACGCTCGACATCATGATTTGTACGATGAGCTCCGCGTGCTCGGTCCAACCGGCACCGTCGACGTAGTTCATGAGCGCGGCAACGCTGTCTGGCATCTTTAACTGGTCTCGCATGGGCAGCGCAATCCGGCACGAATGGTGAAGGCATCCAGAGTACCCTAGTCAGGCGACAGACGGGATGAAATGTGGAACAGGTAGACGCATCCGTGATAGCGGTTGCAACGATATCGTGGTGTGGCTGGTACACCGGTGCTTGATCGGCATGCAAAAACGCTATGTTTGCCGAGGCATCGACCTGGCAACTGTGAATTTACATCGCGACCTCGCCGATGCCGACGAGTGTCGCGACGCTCGGCGGGCAACTACCTCCTCGACACCTGGCCCGCGCGCGCGTTTGTGTACCGGCAGGGGCAATTCACGGACTTGGGAACACTCGGCGGCGGGTTCAGTACTGCCGCCGCGATCAACGACGACGGCGCCGCGGTCGGCGTCGTGGTCGGCGATGAGGTGCCGCCAACGTTCACCCGTCCACGCCATCGCCCAGGCAGATGCCGAGGTCGCGTGCCGTGCGCACCGTGTCGCCTCCGATCGGCACGCGCCTCGTGCGGCCGGCCACGTCCGCGAGGGGCACGATGCCGATTTTCGTGCCGATGTCCGTGCTACTGTCCGGGCCGGCCAGCGTCACCATCACGCCCGATTCCCCTTGGGCCAGCGCGCGCACCGCCGCGGCGCCGAAGCGCGCCGCCATGACCCTGTCGTACGCCGACGGGCTGCCGCCGCGCAGCAGGTGGCCCAGCACCACGCAGCGGCATTCCTTGCCGGTCCGCTCCGCCAGGCGGGCCTCGACCCAGGCGCCGATGCCGCCCAGGCGCTCGACGCGGCCGGCGCCGGCGGGCTCCAGCACTGCGCGCCGTCCTCCCAGCGGCTGCGCGCCCTCGGCGACCACCACGATCGAGTGGCGCCAGCCGAACGTGTCGCGCCGGTGGATGGCGTCGGACACCGCGCCGATGTCGAACGGAATTTCCGGCAGCAGGATCGCATGCGCGCCCCCGGCCATGCCCGCGTGGAGCGCGATCCAGCCGGCGTAGCGGCCCATCACCTCGACCACCAGTACGCGATGCTGGCTGTCCGCCGTGGTATGCAGGCGGTCGATGCATTCGGTCGCAAAGCCCACCGCCGTGTCGAAGCCGAAGGTCTGCAGCGTGCAATCGAGATCGTTGTCGATCGTCTTGGGGACGCCGATCACGCGCAGCCCCTTGCGGTGCAGGCACTCGGCGATGGCCATCGAGCCGTCGCCGCCGACCATGACCACGGCGTCGAATCCCCGTTGCCGGCAGAGTCCGGCCAGTTCGTCGCTGCGGTCGCGCTCCTCCAGGCTGCCGTCGCCGCGCGGTGCCGGGTAGCGCAGCGGGTTGCCGCGGTTGGTGCTGCCCAGGATGGTGCCGCCGAGATGGCCGATGCCATGCACGGAATGGATCGACAGGCGCGGCACCGGCTCGCCCAGGCATTGCGCGGGGGCGAGCAGGCCGTTGAAGCCGTCGCGGATGCCGTAGCATTCCCAACCCAGGCGCGTGGCCGAGAGCACCACCGCGCGGATCACGGCGTTCAGGCCGGGCGCATCGCCGCCGCCGGTGACGATGGCAATGCGCCTGATCGGCGCGTTCACGATGCGTCCCCGCGTTCGCGTGGTTCGATCCCGAACACGCGCTCGAATTCGACGAGGTCGCGTGCCGTCGCCAGCACCGAGTCCGGGTTCAGGCTGATCGAATCGATGCCTTCCTGCACCAGGTAGCGCGCCAGCTCCGGATAGTCCGACGGCGCCTGGCCGCAGATGCCGACGTGACGCCCGTTGCGCCTGGCGCCCGCGATCGCCTGGCGCAGCATTTCCAGCACGCCGGGGTCGCGTTCGTCGAAATCGAAGGCGACGATGTCCGAGTCGCGGTCCACGCCCAGCACCAGCTGGGTCAGGTCGTTCGAACCGATCGAGAATCCGTCGAACAGGCAGGCGAACGCATCCACCTGGTTGACGTTGTTGGGAATCTCGCACATGACGAATATCTCGAGCCCGTCCTTGCCGCGTTCCAGGCCGTGCCGCGCCATCGCGCCGAGCACCGCTTCCGCTTCGCGCACGCGTCGGCAGAAGGGGATCATCAGACGGACATTCGTCAGGCCCATCTCCGCGCGCACCCGCTGCATCGCCCGGCATTCGAGCGCGAAGCCCTCCGCGTAGGCCGGATGCGCATAACGCGCCGCGCCGCGAAAGCCGAGCATCGGGTTGGCCTCGACGGGTTCGAAGGCCGCGCCGCCGAGCAGGCTGGCGTACTCGTTGGTCTTGAAATCGGACATGCGCACGATGACCGGCTTGGGCCAGAACGCCGCCGCGATCGTGCCCACGCCTTCGGACAGTTCGCGCACGAAGTAGTCGGCCGGCGACGGATGATCGCGAGTGAGCCGTTCGATCGCGGCCCGCACGTCGGGGTCCGCGACCTGTTCCGGATGGGCGAGCGCCATCGGGTGGATGCGGATATGCTCGGCGACGATGAACTCCATGCGCGCGAGGCCCACCCCGTCGTTCGGCAGGAAGCGCGTCCGGAACGCGATGTCCGGGTTGCCGATGTTGACCATCAGGCGGGTGCGGGGCATGGGCAGCGCGGCCAGGTCGGTATCGATCACGCGGAACGGGACACGTCCGCCGTACACATGGCCGGTATCGCCTTCGGCGCAGGATACCGTCACCTCGTCGCCGGTGCGGATCGCCGCGGTCGCGTCCCCGCAGCCGACCAGTGCCGGCACCCCGATCTCGCGGGCCACGATCGCCGCATGGCAGGTGCGGCCGCCACGGTCGGTCACCACGCCGGCGGCCGCTTTCATGACCGTACCCCAGTCCGGCATGGTCGTTTCGGCCACCAGGATCTCGCCCGGCTGGAACTGGCCGAGCTGGCCGGCGTCGGCGACCACCCGCGCCTTGCCGGAGGCGACCTTGGCGCCGACCGCGCGCCCGAACGCCAGCACCTGCCCCGTGCCTTCGAGCCGGTATTCCTCCAGCCGGGTGGCGGAGCGGCGCGAGGCGACCGTTTCCGGCCGCGCCTGCACCATGTAGAGAAGGCCGTCGAGGCCGTCGCGCGCCCACTCGATGTCCATCGGCACCGGATGGCCGGCCTTCGCGCTGTAGTGGTCCTCGATCCGCAGCGCGGCCTCGGCCAGTTCGAGCACCCCGGCGTCGTCGAGGCAGAAGCGGGCACGCTCGTCGGGCGCGGTCGGCAGGTTGCGCGTCGTGCCGTCCTCGCCGGGCGGCGCATACACCATGCGCACCTCCTTGCCGCCGAGATTGCGCCGCAGTACCGCCCGCTTGCCGGCGCGCAGGGCGGGTTTGAAGACGTAGAACTCGTCCGGGTCGACCGTACCCTGCACGACGTTTTCTCCGAGCCCATATGCGCCGGTGACGAAGACGACGTCGCGAAAACCGGTCTCGGTGTCGAGCGTGAAGATCACCCCCGAACAGGCGAGGTCCGCGCGGACCATCTTCATCACGCCCACCGACAGGTACACCTTGAAATGGTCGAAGCCGTGTTCGATGCGGTAGACGATCGCGCGGTCCATGAACAGGCTCGCGAAGCAGCGGCGGACACTGTCGAGCAGATCGGCCGCGCCGTCGATGTTGAGGTAGGTTTCGTGCTGGCCGGCGAAGCTGGCGGTGGGAAGATCCTCCGCGGTGGCGGAGCTGCGCACTGCCACGGTCAGGTCGGCGCCATATTGCTCGCGCAGCTTGCGCCAGGCCACCAGGATGCCATCCTCGAGTTCGGCGGGCAGCGGTGCGTCGTGGACGATCGCGCGCGCCGTCGCGGCGCGGCGCGCCAGATCCTGCACATCGGCCGGGTCGAGCCCGTCGAGGGCGGCGTGCAGGCGTTCCCATGCGCCACAGCGGTCCAGGGTGGCCTTGTAGGCGGCGGCAGTGACGGCGAAGCCGTTCGGCACGCGCACGCCTTGCCCGCCCAATTCGCGGACCATTTCGCCGAGGGAGGCGTTCTTGCCGCCTACCAAGGGAACATCGGCGATTCCCAGGTCCGAGAACCAGCGGATGAATTGTTCCGGCGTGTCCATCGCCTCGCCCTCCCTGTGGCAGGCATCGGGTATCGCCATGGTAGCAGAGGCACCGGCGCCCTGCGCCGCCGATCGGGATTGAACTTCGCGTGACCGGAGCGGTCCAGGGGACATGCCGGTAACGATCGATGAGGACGCACATGCCCCCCGACACGATGACTGCGATGGTGCTCGATGCGCCGGGCGGGGCGCTGCGCCAGGCGCGCCTGCCGGTGCCGCAGCCGCAGGGCGAGGACATCCTGATCCGCGTCACCGCCTGCGCCGTGTGCCGCACCGACCTGCATATCGTCGACGGTGAGCTGCCGCCGCATTTGTTGCCGCTCGTCCCCGGCCACCAGGTGGTCGGGACGGTGAGCGCCGCCGGACCGCTGGCGCAGCGATTCCGCCTTGGCCAGCGGGTCGGCGTGCCGTGGCTGGGAGGCAGCTGCAACGCTTGCCCGTACTGCCTGCGCGGCCGGGAAAACCTGTGCGACCGTCCTGTGTTCACGGGCTACGACCGCCACGGCGGCTACGCCGAATACACGCTGGCCGACGAGCGTTACTGCTTCGCGTTGCCGGACGCGTACGACGACGTGCATGCGGCGCCGCTGCTGTGCGCGGGCCTGATAGGCTATCGCGCCTACGCGATGGCCGACCGCGCGCACCGGCTCGGTTTCTACGGCTTCGGCGCCGCGGCGCACCTGCTCGCCCAGCTCGCGTCGTGCCAGGGCCGCGAAGTGTTCGCCTTCACCCGGCCGGGCGACACGCGCGCGCAGGAATTCGCCCGCTCCGTCGGCGTCGCATGGGCGGGATCCTGCGACGAGGCACCGCCGGCGCCGCTCGACGCCGCGCTCCTGTTCGCGCCCGCCGGCGACCTGGTGCCGCGGGCGCTGGCCGCGACCGGCAAGGGTGGCATCGTGGTCTGCGCCGGGATCCACATGAGCGATATCCCGTCCTTCCCGTACGCGCTGCTGTGGGGGGAACGGGTGGTGCGCTCGGTGGCCAACCTGACCCGCGCCGACGGCGAGGAATTCTTCCGCCAGGTCGCTCATGGGCAGGTGAAGAGCAGCACGACGGTCTTTGCGCTGGAGGAAGCCAACCAGGCCATGCACGCATTGCGCGGCGGCCTGATCGAGGGCGCGGCGGTCCTGGTGCCGGGCGCCGCGCCCGGCGGATTCCTTGCGGATGACTGAAATCAAAAAACAGATCAATCCATTTATCCGGCGCACCGATTAAGCTTGGACGGACGCGATAGCCGGGGATACAAGATGAGTACGCCAATCCTGATCGTGCAGGGACATCCGGACTGCGAACGACAGCATTTGTGCCATGCGCTGGCCGGCGCGTATGCCGACGGTGCCCGGTCGGCGGGCCACACGGTGGAAGTCGTAGAGCCTGCGCGCATCGCCTTCCCCCTGCTGCGCAGCGCGGATGACTGGAACGACGGCGCCACGTTGCCCGAACTGGCGGCGGCGCAGGAGGCGATCCGGCGCGCGCCACCTCGTGTTCGTGTATCCGCTCTGGCTGGGCGACATGCCGGCGCTGCTGAAAGGCTTCCTCGAGCAGGTCGCGCGCCCGGGGTTCGCGATCGATCCCGCCAGCCGCAATCCCATGCGCGCCGGCTTGCTGACGGGGCGCAGCGCGCGCGTGGTCGTCACCATGGGCATGCCGGCCCCGGTGTACCGCTGGTTCTACGGTGCGCACAGCGTCAGGCTCATGCGGCGCAATATCCTCGGGTTTGCCGGCATCGCGCCGGTACGCGTGAGCGTGGTGGGCGGCGCCGGCGCCATGACGCCGGCGCAGGTCGGGCGCTGGTGCGCGCGCCTGCGCGGGTTGGGCGCAAGGGCATCCTGAGCGCGGCGCTTGCCGTTCAATGCGCCAGGAGAACGGGGATCGGCGCGGCCTCGAGCAGGTCGCGCGTGACGCCGCCGAGAGCCCATTCGCGCAACCGGCTGTGGCCATAGGCGCCCGCGACGATCAGTCCGGCCCCCGTCTTGCGCGCGAGCGTCAGCAGGACTTCACCGGCCTCCGTTCCCGTGCGCTCGACCACGACGTCGACCCGTACGCCGTGGCGCGCCAGGTAGACGGCCATGTCCGCACCGGGCTCCTCGCCATGGAGTTCCGCCGCTGCGTCGGGATCGACCAGCGCGAGCGTGACGGATGCGGCGCGCTGCAGCAACGGCAGCGCCGCCTCGATCGCCCGGATCGCCTGCACGCTGCCATTCCAGCCTACGACGATGCTGCCGGTCAGCGGCTGGCCGCGGTAGGTGTCGGGAACGACCAGCACGGGGCGTGGACCGCGCAGCACGAGTTGTTCGGGCAGGCCTTGCACCGACTTGGGCGGCGCCGTGTCGGGTTCGCTGTCCTGGCTGACGACGATGAGGTCGGCATAGCGCGACTGCAACAGCAACGCGTACTGGGCCTCGTCTTCGAACAGGCGCGTCTCGAAGGATTGCACGCCCAGGCGGCGCGCCTCTTCCTTGAATTCGTCCAGCCGTGTCGCGGCCGCGCGGCGCAGGTCCGCGAAGTCGGTCACGATCATGCCGCCACCCATCGGGCCGGATACCAGCGCATAGCTGCGCCACGAGATCCCGGTGGCGGCGCTGCCGACCAGATGGGCGCCGTGCTCGTCCGCGAGCAGGGCGGCGGCGCGCAGGCGGCTTTCCTGCAGCGGGCTGCCGTCGACGTGCATGAGGATGGTCTTGTACATGTCGTTCTCCTGTTATTGTGCCGAATCAATGGTAGGCCTTCAGCAGACGCGATAGATATGATGTGGGTCAAGCACGATACGAACGGCCGAGTTTTCGCGTTCCGGGTATGATGCGCATCGGTAATGTTTCGTTGCCGAAGTCCGAAAGCATCCATGAAGTCCAGCCACAACATCGCCGCCGCGCTCGTGCTCTGTGCCGCGGCCCTCGTTCCCCGTTTCTCCTTCGCACTATCCATCCCCGCGGCCATCCATGCGCAGCCCGCGCCGCCGTCCGGCCCCTACGACGAACGCGGCTGGCTCGACCGGTTCTACGCCCCGCGCAAGTACACGCCGGCGTGGAATCCGTCCACCGCCGCCGCCGCGCTGTGGGTATTGCGCCAGGCCTCCGTGCAAGGCCTCGATCCGCAGGACTACGGTGCCGATGACCTGCAGCGTCAACTGCGTTCCGCCTCGGCCGATGCGGCCCGGTTCGACGTCGCGCTGACGGCGGCGATGCTGCGCTACCTGGCCGACCTGCGCGTGGGCCGCGTGCGTTCCGAATACCACACCCGCCAGTCCGACGCCCGCTTGAAACGGTACGACCCGGTCGAGCGCCTGCGCACGGGACTCGCCGCCGGCAAGTTGCGCGACGCCGTGCAGGCGGCCGAGCCGCAGCTGCCGCTCTATGCGCAGGCCAAGGCGGCGCTGGCGCATTACCGCGAGCTGGCGAAGCAGCCGTATCCGGCGCTGTTCGTGCCGCAAGCGAAGGTCAGGCCGGGCGGCGCTTACCCGGATGCGCAGGCGCTGTTCGAGCGCCTGGTGCTGCTGGGCGACCTGCCGGCCGACGCGGCACCGCCCGCCGAGGGCATCTATGGCGACAAGCTGGAAGAGGGCGTGCGGCACTTCCAGGCCCGCCACGGACTGGAGGAAGACGGGGTGCTGGGCCGCGGCACGATCGCTGCGCTCAACGTGCCGCCCGCACGGCGCGTGCGCCAGCTGGAACTGACGCTGGAACGTTTGCGCTGGCTGCCGGACTTCGGTCCCGGTCCGCTGATCGTCGTCGACCTGCCGGCCTACCGCCTGTGGGCGCTGCAGAACGGCGGCTCGGAAGCGCCGCTCGAGATGCGGGTCGTCGTCGGCTCCGCCGTCAAGACGGAAACCCCGCTGTTCGTCGGGCAGATGCGCTATCTCGAATTCAACCCGTACTGGAATGTCCCGCGCAGCATCCTGGACAAGGAAATCCTGCCGAAGCTCGCGCGCAATCCCGCATACCTGAAGCAGCACGACATGGAGACGGTACCGCCCGACGCGAGCGTGGCGGACCTGAAGGCGGGGCGGGCGCGCGTGCGCCAGCGCCCGGGGGCGAAGAATTCGCTGGGACCGATCAAGTTCGCGATGCCGAACCCGATGGACATCTACCTGCACTCGACGTCGGCGCGCGAACTGTTCGAGCGCAGCCGGCGCGACTTGTCGCACGGCTGCATCCGGGTCGAGCACCCGGCCGCGCTGGCGCAGTTCGTGCTGGGCGGGCAGAGGCGGTGGAGCGCGGACGCGATCCAGGAGGCGCTGCAGCCCGGACCGACGCAGCACGTCGACCTGCCGCGGTCGATTCCCGTCGCGCTGTTCTACGCGACCGCCATCGTGGACAGCGAGGGCGGTGCGCGCTTTGCCGCGGACATCTACGGCCGCGACGCCAGGCTGGAACAGGAGCTGGCGGCGCGCCGCCGCTCCTCGCCGATCAGCGAGCCTGGGTCAGCGCCGCGTCACCCCAGGTGACCGGCAGCTGCTCGTTGGCGCCGCCCGTGCTCTTCGCCACCAGCTCGATCAGCTTGACGCCGCCGACGTCGACGCTCAGCGCCTGCGCCGGCTGGCCCCAGCGCAGCGCCTTGCTCTTGGCGAGCAGCTTGCCGTCGCCGTAGACCAGGAACGTCACGCCGTGCGTGCGGTCCTGCGCGGAATCGTCCACGCCGACCTTCGTCTCCAGGCGGCGGAAGTCGTGGTTGCGCACTTCCAGGCGCGAGTTGGCCAGGATGCCGATGCCGGCGTCGTAGCGCTTGCCCGCGACCTGCAGCCACTGGCCGTACGGCGTGCTGTCCGCGCGCGCGCCGCCGAAGCCGGCATACATCGGGCGTTCGCCGCCGCCCTTGGTGCCGCTCCAGCCGAACGACGAGCGGAACACGGTCGGATCGGCCGTCGGCTTCGTCACGCCGTCGACGGCCGGGTTCACGCTGCCCGGCTGCTCCGACAGGTACAGGCCATCCGCCAGCGCGCGTGCGCCCTGGACGCGGAAGATGCGCGTTTCGCGCGGCGCCACTTTTACTTTCGTCTCGTTCGTGAACGAGCTGGCTTCCTTCGACCAGAGATCGGTCAGCGTGATCTTGCCGTCCTTGCGCAGCTTGAGGTGGTCGGCCGTCAGGTCGGCGTCCACCGGTGCGAAGCCGCGGTTGAAGATGGCGACGGCCTTGTCGCCCGACGCGAGCGTCTTGACGAGGATTTGCACGTCGTCGGCGTCGTACGCGAGCACGGCCTGGTTGCCGGCCGGGTCCTGGTTCAGTGCGATGATGTCGGCGTTGCCGAAGATGTCCATCAGTGCCTGCGGCGTCGTGCGCAGGTCGGCGCCCGTAAACAGCGGCGAGTTCAGCATGGCCCACAGCGCGAAGTGCGACCTCGCCTCGGTGATGTGGTTCGCGTCGAAATCGCCGGAGCCGATGAACAGCATGTCGGGATCGTTCCAGCTGCCCGGATGGCCGTACAGTTCGCGCCGCGCGGCGCTGTCGTAGTTGCTCAGCAGGCGGGGCCAGTTCGGGCGGATGTCGTCGCTCGTGCGCGAGATATTGCCGAAGTTCTTGCCCCAGGCGCGCACGTCGGCGGAACCCCACACGCACAGCGACAGCAGGAAGTCGCCGTCCGGATTGCTGCGCTTGAGCGCCTCGTTGATCTGCGTGAATTCCGCCTGCACGGCCGGGATGTCCGAGCGGGCGACGGATTCCAGGTCCAGCACGGGCTTGAGCGCGCGGTAGTCGCCCGACTTGACCTTCGGGCTGTCCGCGCCGTACGCGCGCAGGCCGCAGCCGTCGACCTTGATGAAGTCGAAGCCCCAGTCGCGGAAGAACAGGGCGATGTCCTGGTCGATGTGGCCGTACAGGCCCACTTCGCGTTCCAGCACGCTGCCCTTCGGCAGGTTGGGATCGTCGCCGCCGTACGCCTGCGAGCAGGTGTTGCGGCCGAGGTCCGAGTAAATACCGGCCTTCAGGCCCATCGCGTGGATCTTGTCGGTGAACGGACGGAACCCGCCGTTGGCCGTGGATGGGAACCGGTCCGGTCGCGCGATCAGGCGGCCATCCGGCTGGTTGCGGCGCAGCGCCCAGCCGTCGTCGATGTTGACGTAGCGGTAGCCCTTGGCCGCGAGTCCGCTGTCGACGAGGCGCTGGGCCGCGCCGAGGACTTTCGCCTCGTCGATGTCGGTGCCGAACGCGTTCCAGCTGCTCCAGCCCATCGGCGGCGTGGCCGCGTGGCCGGCCGTGTAGGCGCTCCAGCGCGCGGTCGGGGCGAGGGGATCGGTGGCGGCTTGCGACACTGCCGCGGCGAACAACAGGGGAATCAGGGCCAGGCGAGGCTTTTGCATCGGGATTTCCAGTATGAGGTGTGGACGTAATAGCAGATTATCCGAAGAGCCGGGGGCGTTCGACAATTATTAAATGTGTCAGCCGCTATATCAAATTCAGCTGGCTGGCGCCTATGTTAAAGTGACATCATTATTCCGGGTGTCACATGAATCTGTTCGAACATCTGGCCGTGCTGGCCGTCCTCGTGCTGGCAGCCGGTTTCCTGTCCCTGAGCGAAATCGCGCTGGCGGGTGCACGCAAGATCAAGCTGAAACTGCTGGCCGAGGCGGGCGACGAGCGCGCGCACAAGGTGATGGCGCTGCAGGCGCAGTCGGCCGACTTCTTCGCGGCGTCGCAGATCGGCCTGAACGCGATCGCCATCCTGGGCGGTATCCTCGGGGAGGGCGCGCTGCGGCCGTTTTTCCTGGCATGGCTGGCGCTCGTTTACGACGGGCCGGGCCGCGACAACATCGCGTTCGCCCTGTCGTTCGTATTCGTCACCACGCTGTTCGTGCTGTTCGCCGACCTGATGCCCAAGCGCCTCGCGATGATCGCGCCCGAGAGCACGGCGATGGCCGTCGTGCGGCCGGTGCTGGTCGTCATCCGCGTGTTCAAGCCGCTGTCCTGGGCGCTGAACAGGGTCGCGAACATGCTGTTCCGCGTGTTCGGCGTCGACACGACGCGCGAGGACCGCATCACCTTCGACGAGATCTCGGCCGTCGTGGAGGCGGGCGCCCAGGCCGGCGTGCTGCAGAAGCAGGAACAGCACTTCATCGAGAACGTGTTCGAGCTGGAGTCGCGCGCCGTCACGTCGACGATGACGACGCGGGAAAACGTCGTGTTCTTCACGCTGAACGAATCCGAGGACAGCATCCGCCAGAAGATCGCGACGCACGCGCTGTCGAAATTCCCCGTGTGCGACGGCGTGATCGACCGCGTGATCGGCTACGTGGACACGCGCGACATCCTCGTCCAGCTGCTGAACCGCCAGTCGCGGTTCCAGCTCAACGAATCGAGCATCCGCACGGTCCTGATCATTCCCGACACGCTGACCCTGTCCGAACTGCTCGACCGCTTCCGCGCCGCCAAGGAGACGTTCGCCGTCGTGATCAACGAGTACGCGCTCGTCGTCGGCGTCGTCACGCTGAGCGACATCATGGTGACCGTCATGGGCAAATGGGGCACGCCGCTGGAGGCGGACCAGCAGGCGTTGCAGCGCGAGGACGGCTCATGGCTGGTCGACGGCAGCACGCCGGTGGCGGACATGAAGCGCGTGCTGGAACTGGACGCGCTGCCCGAGGAAGAGCACTACGAGACGGCGGCGGGGTTCATGATGTACATGCTGCGCAAGGTGCCCAAGCCGACCGACAGCGTCGAATACGAGGGCATGCGCTTCGAGGTGCTCGACGTGGACCACTACCGCATCGACCAGCTGCTCGTGAAGCGCATCGGCGCGCGCGGCGCGCCGTCCGCCACGCAGGCCGATACGGTAGCCGATTAATCCAGCGCCAGGATGCCCTGCAGCGACGAGATCCGCTGCGGTGCCGACCAGGTCGCGACCAGCCGCCGCTGCGCGTCGAATTCGAGCAGTTGGCGCCCCTTGTGCCCATTGTCCGGACCGTGCCCCTGCCAGTTCGCGACGAGCAGGTGGCCGTTGTCCAGCTGCTGCCAGCTCGCATAGAAGAACGGCGCCACCTCCACGGGCAGGTCGGCCGCGGCGCCGAAGCGCTGCTGCACGTTGCCGGCGGCGTCGAACAGCACCATCACGGCGCCGTAGCCGCCCGACACGAGCGTCGTGCCGTCCTCGTTCCGTTCGGCCTTCCAGGCGTGTTCGAACTCCGGCACTGCGAAGCGGCGCCGTTCCACCAGGTCCTGCGACGTTTCGAGGATGTGGTCGTTGGTACACAGCAGGTACGAACCTTCCGCCGTCGGGCGCATCAGGCGGACGTAATCGCCGTCGCGGCGGGCGGTGGCGACGAGGTGCCAGCCGCGATCCAGCGTCAGCACGTTGACGCCGCCCGCGCCGTCCAGGTTCCAGCCCGTCACGAGCGTGTGGCCGTCGGGCCGGCGGTGCACGGCCGTGACGTCGGTCCAGCGCGCGCAGGCCGTCAGCACGCGGCCCGATTCGATGTCCAGTTCGAAGAAGCCGCGGTCGAAGCCGACCAGCACGCGGCGCGCGTCGAGCCGCTGCAGGTCGCGCGCGAGCGGGTACGGGGACAGGTCCAGGGTCCAGTGAAAGGTGTCGGTGGCCGTGTCGATCAGCGACAGCTGTTGGCGGCCTTCGTCGATGGCGAGCAGGTGGTGGGAGATGGTTTTTATCATGGTGGTGGTCTTCAGGGTTGCGTGATCAGGAAACGGTGTTCGACGGGTGTGGCGCTGCGCAGCCTGGGTTCGGCCGCGCGTCCCCATTGCCAGGCGACGACCGTCACCTCGATCGGGAAGCGCGCGCGCCGGGGCAGCGCGGTGAAGGTGAGGACGCCGTCGTCGCTCACTTCGGCCGGGCCTTCGCGCACATAGTAATGGACGGGGACGCCGGCGCTCGACGTCGCGCCAAGGCGGATGGGCGCCAGCGTGCCGTCCGCGCGCTGGTCGGCAATGGGCGGGAACGTCAGCGACTGGGCCCGGCCTTCCGTGTTCGCCAGCGGGAAGCGGAGCTCGGCCTGCTGGACGGTTCGCCTGGAGTGTCCGTCGCCGGGCCAGCTCAGGGCGAACCAGATGTCGTTCGAGCGCTTCGTGTTTGTCATGCCCATGCGGTAGAAACGGATGGCGAAGGTGTCCGGACCCGTTTGCGCCACCGGGCCGCAGATCCGGTCGATGCGCAGGCGGCCGGCGTCGCCCGGCGCTTCATCGAGGAAGGCGCCGGCCAGCTTGACGTGCAGGTCGTCGTCGAGCGGTTCGAACTTCAGGTGGATCTGCGCGTGGTCGGGGCTGGCGGGCACGATGCCATCCCGCTGCCGGTAGCCGATCGCGCGCGGCGGCAGGTGCCGGAAGCGCGCCTGCAGCGTCTCGATGGCCGCGGCCATCTCGCCGTCGAAGGCCCAGTAGGCGTCGGCACGCGGGCCGCGGTAGGCGGCCACGGGCGCCGCCGGCGCGGCCGGCAGCGTGTCGTGCTGCCAGCCGTCGTACAGCCAGCCCGTGCGGCGCGGATCGACAGGAACGAGCGGCGTGGTGCCGTCCGGCGCTGCTGGACTGCCGAGCCGGTATTGCGCGGCCTTGCGAAGGAACAGGGCCAGCAGCGCGACGCGTTCGTCGGACGCGTCGAAGTGTCCCCCGCCCGGCTCGATTACGTGGGTCAGGACGGTCTGCGGATGCTGTTGCAGCGAGTCGCCCTTGAGGCCCGCGTACCAGCCGTCGCGCATATTGCCCTGCACCTCGTATTCGCCCTTGACGACGAGGCCCGGCACGCCGTCCACGGTGCGGTCGCCCCAGTCCGGAGGCTCGGCATTTCCCGTGCCCGTCTCCTTGAACCAGGGCCACATGCCGCTCGTCGAGATGACCGCCAGGACCCGCTGCCGGTCCCACGCCGCCATGTCCCAGCCGAACGACGCCATCGCCGAATGGCCGATCGGCACCAGCGGCGCGCGCGCCAGCTCGGCGTAGCCGGAACGTCCGGCCAGCGTCGCCATCAGGCGGTCCAGCATGTCCCCGGCGCCGCGGTCGAAGCGGAAGTGGTTCGAGCCCATCGCGGGCGTGACCCAGACTTCGCCGAAGCACAGGGCCGCCATCTCGCGCCGGAACGCCGGATGTTCCAGGATCGCCTCTTCCTGCATGTTGTGCTGGCCGATGACGACGGCCCGGATCCGGTCGCAGGCCGGCGGCACCCACAGGAAGGCGCGCGGGTGGTCGTTCGTCTCGCTCGAGACGACGGCGTCGACGGTCGCCGACCATTGGTAATCCGCGCCGTGCGCGGTCAGCGGCCCGAGCAGCAGCGCGAGCAGAATCGGCAACAGGCGCGCGCTCATCGGATCGGCGCCGCGGCCATGGCGGGCAGGGCGTAGTCGAGGACGGCCCGGCCGTCGACCTGGCGGCGCCGCGCCGCGATGCGGGTCGTGCGTCCGTCTACCGTGACGTCCAGGTGTGCGGGCCAGTCCGCGGCCGGCACCCGCAGCCGCACCGGCCGGTCCGCGCTGAACAGCCAGCGGCCGTCCTGCCGCCACAAGGCCGCCGCCGCATCGCCCGCCGCCGCCAACGCATAGCCGGAGGCCGCGATCTCGCGCCCCTGGCCGAGGAACAGGTACAGCAGCTGTCCGTCGCGCTCCGCCGCGATCCCGTAGCGCCCGCGCAGGCGCTGGCCGTCGCGCCGGAACTCGGCGTCGGCGGCGTCGCCGGAGAGGATCGTCTGGCGGCCGCCGTCCGCCGTGCGCACGCGCAGGGCGAGCGCATGGCCGTCGCCGACCTGTTCGACGCCCAGCACCTGTGCGGGACCGCCATCGCCCGGTTCGAACACGGCGGTGAACGGTCGCAGCCACGCTTCGCCCGCCTGGCGGATGACGAGCGTCGGCAGCGGCGCCCGTTCGACGTCGCGCGGCAGCATGCCGGCCGACCAGGCCGTGGACGGCGGCGCCAGCAGCGAGAAGAACTCGCGGCCGGCGCCGCCCTGCAGCCAGGCCGTCATCGTGCGCCGCCTGCCGGCCAGGTCCAGTTCGAAGCGTGCCCGCAACGGCGCCGTGCTGGCGAGCGATGCGCGGTCGCGCCAGTAGTCGTAGCCGATCAGGTCCCCGTCGGCGAAGCTGAGCCGCTCCGACGGCCTCGTTGCCAGCGGTTGACCGGCCGTGTCCAGGAAGCGCAGCGACTGGCCCAGGTTGTGGTAGAGGTAGTCGTGGTAGCGGTCCTTGCCGTCGCGCCGGCGCGAGCGGAAAACGTCGACGAAATAGCCGTGCGTGGCGTCCACGCGGACGATGCCCAGCACGCGCTGCTGCTCGGCGTCCGTCTCCGGCTCACGGAACGCGACGGCACCGAACGTCGCCCACGGAAAGGCCTTGTCGGCGGGACTGCCAGGTGCCGGATACGCGCCCAGCAGCGTGAGCGGGTGATTGCTCTTCATCGACGGGTAAGCCGACACGCCGTCCACGACCACCGTGTTATGCGCGGGGAACTGCGAGTAGTACTCCAGGTGGTCGTTCTGCAGGTAGCCGGATCCCCGTCCCGATTCCGGCGCGAGGCTCAAATCTTTCGCATACAGCTCCATTGCGATGCCGTTCGCGTGCGCGTGGTTGCCGCTGGAGCCGGCGATGGAAATCGCCAGCGCGTCCGGACCGGCATAGCCGTTGCGCTGCACCAGCCAGCTCGCGTTCGGCGCGTAGAACGTGGGCGTCTGGTAAACGGCGACGCTGGCGGGGGGCGCCGCCGGGGCCTTCGATGCTTCCAGCAACGCGTGCACGGGATCCTCGCTGCCGCCTTCGTTCGTGCCGCGCAGCGTGGCCAGCAGCGTGGCGTACGCCAGCGCGTCCTCCGTCCGGCCGTGGCGCCGCGCGTGCGCCAGCAGGCGCGCGATCATGCCCGTGCGCGGCGTTTCGTAGCGCGTATCGCCGAAGCCGACGGTCCGCCCGTTCGGCAGCAGGTACTGGGGCAGGGCGCGCGCCGCGCGCGGCAGCGCGGGCAGGTCCGGCAGCACGTCGATGCCGAAGACCTCGTCCAGCAGCTCGACGCATTCCATGAAGTCGTTCGCCACGTTCATCGAGTAACCCGGCGATTCGTTCCAGATGCCGGTCGCGCGATCGTAGCCGTGGTCGTGCAGGCGGCGCAGCGGCCATTGGCGCGGCGCGCCCTCGTCGAGCACCTTGCGCACGTAGGCAGCGCCTTCCTCCGGCGCCAGGACGGCCGCGATGTGCAGGACGAAGCGGGCCTCGATCAGGTTCCAGTTATTCCACGGCACGCCATTCTTGACGATCAGGTCGGCCCACTGGCGGAATGCGCGGTCGAACAGCGGGCGCCGGTCGGCGGGCACCCAGCCGTGCATGAAATCGTAGGCTTCCGTCAGCGGCACCACGATGTCCTCGTGGATCGTCTCGAACGATTGCAGGCCGACGAGCGTCTGGTCGTGGCCGTGGTTCAGGTCGACGGGTTCCTCGCGCCAGGCGATGCCCG
This sequence comes from uncultured Massilia sp., assembly GCA_966211695.1. Classification (GTDB taxonomy): domain Bacteria; phylum Pseudomonadota; class Gammaproteobacteria; order Burkholderiales; family Burkholderiaceae_D; genus Telluria. The sequence continues at coordinate 36,485 of CBIHOW010000042.1, forward strand.
CCATGTAGGTGGCGAAGATGTCGTACGCGAAGCGGGCATACGCGTCGTCGCCCGTGGCCCAGTACAGGAACGCGGCGTCGCGCGCGAGGTTCGCGATGCGCAGGTTGATCGCTTCGACGATGCGGCCGCTCTTGGCCTGGCTCACCCATTCCCACGGCTGCCCCGGCGCGTCGCGGTTCTGCAGCCACAGCAGGTCGCGCTCGCCCATGTACGGCTTGACGTCTTCCAGCTTCGGCGTGAAGTAAGCGGAGGCCGCGTCGCGCGTGCCGGTGAAGCGCACCGTGGGTACCGGCGCGCTGCCTTCCGCATGGTCGTAGACGCCGTTCTTCACGAAGACCTTCGTGCTGTGCGACTGCCAGTACATCTGCAGGCGCGAGACGATCCAGGCCGGGTCGGTGCGGTGCCGGTCGACGTACGGACGCACGCGCGCGACGAGCGCGGCGTAGCGGCGGGCCGCGTCCGCGTCGCGCGCGAGCAGCGCCTGCAGGTCGGCGCGGCCGCGCGCCGCATCCACGAGCAGGCGCGGATGGCCGGCACGGGGTTGCGGTTCCGGCGCGGCCGCGCACGTCCCGACGAGGAGCAGCGCCACGAAGGCGCAGTGTCGGAACGCCGGCATCAGAAGTCGTAACGCGCCGTGAGCCAGTACGAGCGGGGCGAGTTCAGCGCCACCCAGCCGCCGGCGTTCGGCAACTGCTGGTAGATGTCGTTCTTCGTCACGCCCGTCACCGTCGGCAGCATCGTGTCGAAGCCGCTGATGTACTTGTTGTTCAGCGCATTGCGCACGTCGAGCGAGAGCCGCAGGTTCTTGAACCCGGCGTACATCACCGACAGGTCGACGTTGCGCTGTTCCGGCAGGTAGATGTTGTTGGCCGGGTTGTTGTCCAGCTTGCGGCGCGACATGTAGCGGTGGCGCACGTTGAACTGGAAGTCGTTCCACTCGTACGAGAACGTGTTCGACAACACCCATTTGGGCGTGCGCGCCATGATGCCGGCCACCGTCGTCAGCTTGTCGTCGTCCGGCCCCGGGCTGCCGGCCGAGAAGCTGCCCACCGCCAGCGCACGCGCCTGCGAGAACAGGCCGGAGCTCGTCCAGCTGAATTTCGGCGTCACGCGCCATTTCAGCCAGCCTTCGGCGCCCTTCGTCAGGTAATGGTCGAGGTATTCGACGACATACGTGGAGCCGTCCACGTTCGGCGGCGTCTGCTGCTGCCACAACAGCAGTTCGGTGCGGAACAACGTGACCTGGCCGCTGATCGCGCCGCGCCCGAACACCCACGCCAGTTCGTCCTGTTTCAGGTCGGCCTGCGGATACAGCGGCTTGTTGTCGGCATTGAACTGGGTGGCGTAGCGTGTCAGGATGCCGCTGATGTTGTTGCCGGCCATGCTGTGGCGGTAGTAGACCTTGTCGGACGGGGTCACGTTGTAGCCGACGGACGCCGTCCAGTTCTTCAGGAAGACGCGCTTGGTCGCCTCGATCGGCGCGCCGCGCACGTAGTTCTGGTTGTCGTACCAGGTGGTCGGGTTGCCGTCCAGGCCACCGTAGCCCAGCGAGCTCGCGCCCGTGGCCTGCGGCGCGGTCACGTACGGGATCGTATGCGTCTTCGCGAGCGTCAGCGTGCCCTTGTAGCTGCCGTTCAGGTCCCATTTGCCGGGCGACCAGGACGCGCCCAGCAGCGGCGAGATGTCGCGCTCGCGGTCGCGATAGCGGTATGCGGTGAAGCCGTCGACATTGCCGCCGCCCACGCGCCCCCATCCCGCCGGATCCGTCAGCTGGTAGGTGCCGTTCTGCGTCACGTAGCGCACGCCCAGGTTGGTCACCTGGCCATCGGCGAACGCGGACAGCCCGCGGCCGTTATAGTACGTGTCCATGCCCTGGTCGGCCTGCACGGCGAACATGCCCGCCTGTACGCGGAAGTTGTCGCCTGCGTAGGTGGCCATGAAGTCGAGCATGATGTCCTTCGACGTGCGCGTGCCAAGGTTGGCGTTCGTGATGTAGACGACGTCCTGGTTCGATACGCTGGTCGCCGACGGCACCATGATGCCGTTCACGAGGCCGCCGCCGAGGTCGAAGTTCGCGTTCGGCAGGTTCGTGGAGAGTACGCACTGCGCCGGGCTTGCGAGCGAGCCGGCCGGGCAGGCGGCGCCCGTGCGATAGTTGATGCCGTTGGACACGCCCACGTTGTTGGCGATGCGCGCGCGCAGGGCGCCCGTGTTCAGGTCATAGATCTCGTAGGTGCCCGGCACGCGGTTCAGGCTCGCCGCCACGTTCGGGGCCAGGCCCTGGTTGACGGTGAACGCATCCTGGAACGTGCTCGCGTTCCACAGCGAGGCGGGGCCCGCGTTGTAGAACGCCTGCTGCAGGTAGGCCTGGCTGTTCTGCACCTTGACGGCCGAGTTGAAGGTCCAGCGGCCGCCCGTGTCGTGCTCCCATTTCAGCCACAGCGCGTCCTGCTTGTAGTTCGCGCCTTTTTCCGGGTCGTGGTAGCGGGTGCTGCCCGGGCCGTCGACGACGTCGGTCGGCACGACGTGCTGGCCGCCGCGAAAGAACATGTTCGGCGAGCTGCCGAAGCCGGGTGCCATGACGGGATTCTGGACGCCGTGGACGGGCAGCGTGAACTGGCCGTTCCACGAGTTCATGTCGTCCAGGTGCTTGGCCGTCAGGCTCACGGTGCCGCCCCCGCCGGATGCCGTATTGTAGGTCTTTTGCACGCGCAGCTTCACCTGGCCGCCCAGGTTGAGCGGATGGCCGGGATCGACCTTGCCCGTCGACGTCCGGTAGAAACCGGAGGCTTCCGCGCGCAGGTCGCCGGCCTCGTTCTTCCAGCCGTACAGCGCGCCGACCTCTTTCCACGACAGGTGCGGGTTCTCGCCCTCGAAGCCGAGGCGGGTCTGCACCGAGGCGCCGGGGCGGATCGCTGCGGGAATGAAGTTGAAGACTCCGCCCGCGGACGACGCGACCGACGTGCCGGTGGAACCGCCGCGGATCGATTCCACGCGGCCGATGGTCAGGTCGGCGCGGAAGAAGTCGCTGTCCTGGAAGTTGTTGTACTTGACCGGGACGACGGGCAGGCCGTCTTCCAGGATCGCCGTCCAGAAGTTGCCGCTCGTCGGGCTGCCCGTGCCCACGCTCATGCCGCGCGTGAACGACTCGTTGCGCGCGACGCCCTCGTTGCTCTCGACGACCACGCCCGGCATGTCGCGCAGGTAGTCGTCCGCGCTCATGGGCGTGAATTTGCCCAGATCCTTCGCGTCGAGCACGGAATACGACACGTTGGCGCGCTTCGCTTCGGTCGCGCCCACCGTGCCCGTCACGATCACGGTCTGGGTGGGGCTCGCGTCGGCCTGCGTGTCTTTCGCGGCGGGGCGGGCTTCCTGGGCCAGTGCCAGGCTGGCGCTCAGGAGGCCCGCGGTGGCGAGCGCGGCGACGGCGGCAGTGGGACGGGGCGTGGCAAGGCCCCTGGCATGCTTGGATGTCTTCCTCATGTTTTCCTCGTTCTTGTATGGGATGGGTTATCGGGTGGTATCGATAACTTCGGCGGATTCTATGTGAAATTTACAAAGTCAACAATCAAATTTGATATCGATAACTCCGATGTTGTTTTTTGCGCTAGGATCGTAGGAAAACTTTTTGCCGTTCGTCGTAGTGGTAGGCGCAATGTGTGAGCGAATTATGGATGACGATGTCGTCGAGTGGGTCATGTCGAATTTCCTGCCTTTCGAAGCCGAGCTTCGCAAGATGCTGGCGCGCGTCTGCAGCGGGCCGGCCGAAGTGGACGACGTGGTGCAGGAAACCTATTACAAGGTGCTCCAGTCGGAGAGCCTGGACCACGTGCGCGGGCCCCGGGGCTTCCTCGTGCGCACGGCGAAGAACATCGTGATCGACCGGATGCGGCGCGACGCGATCGTGAGCATCGAGTCGGTGGCCAACCTGGAGGAGTTCGAGATCGCCGACACGGCCCCGACGCCGGAACGCGTCGCGCTGGCGCGGGCGGAGCTGCGCTGGGTGTTCGGCCTCATCGCCAACCTGCCCGACCGCTGCAAGCACGTGTTCATGTCGCGCCGCATCTACGGGTTGTCGCAGACCGAGACGGCGGCGGCGCTGGCGATTTCGGAAGGCATCGTCGAGAAGGAGGTCATGCGGGGCATGGGCCTGATCTCGGAGATGATCGCCCGGGTCGGCGTCCACGAGGCGCCGCGCGCCAGGCCCAGGTCCACCGTCAGGAAGCGCCATGTCAACGATTGACCGCCAGGCGCTGGACTGGGTCGTGCGCCAGGCCGACCATCCGCTCGACGAAGAGGGCCGGCGCGCATTCGACGCCTGGTATGCGGCGGACATCCGCCACCAGGGCGCGTACCTGCGCGCCGTCGCCATCCACCGCGCGCTCAACGGGGCGACGATGCAGGAATCGCTGCGCCCCAAACCGGAACGGCTGGAAGCGGAATGGGCCGGCGCGTCCTGGCAAAGGCGGGGTTCGCGGCGTGTGTTCCTGGCGGCCGGCGGCGTCGCGGCCGGTGCCGGCCTGTTCGCGCTGACCGGCCTGTTCGCCGGCGCCGACAGGACCGTCCTGACGACGGCCAGGGGCGAGTTCCGCAAGGTGCCGCTGGCCGACAAATCGGTGGCGGACATCAACAGCGGCACCCGGCTCGAAGTCCGGATGACCGCGCGGGCGCGGCAGTTGACGCTGCAAAAGGGCGAAGTGTGGCTGGAAGTCGCCAAGGACAAGACCAAGCCCTTCATCGTGGAAGCGGGCGACGTGCGCGTGCGCGCCGTCGGCACGGCATTCGGCGTGCGCCGCTTCGGCAACGGCGCGGAAGTGCTGGTGACGGAGGGGACGGTCGAGGTGTGGAGCGGCGACGGCAGCGCGCGCAGCCGCCTCGTGCACGCGGGCGAGCGGACCTTCGTGGCCAACCGGGCGACGGACATCGCGGTCGCGCGGCAGCCGGTCGAAGTGCAGAGAAAACTGGCCTGGCGGGAGGGCAAACTGATATTCGATAACCAGACGCTCGGCGAAGCCGTGGCGGATTTCAACCGCTACAGCCAGAAGAAGATCGTCATCGCCGACCCCGCGCTCGGGCGCCGCAGGCTGGTCGGGCAATACCAGATCGATGCGCCCGAACGGTTCGCACAGGACGTCGGCGCGGTCCTGCAAATCCCTGTGTCCATTACGGCCGAGAAGATCGTCATCGGCGGCAGCTGAATATCTTCGTGGCAGTCCCGTAGGAAATCGCTGCACCATTCGTCGTTATCGATAACGGGGTCGCAACCCCGGATGAACAGGTTGGTTTGGAGGAGACAGCGTGATGGTTCCAGATCTGTGCGGAAGAACGGCCGCGGTCGTGCTCAGCATGAGCATTGCCGCCTTGCCGCGGGCGGTCCATGCCGACGAAGTGCGCAAGCCGTTCGACATCGCGGCGGGGCCCGCACTGCAATCGGTCGTGGAATTCGCGCGGCAGGCGGGCATCAACGTGCTGGCCTCCGGCGACGTCCTCGCGGGCATCGAGACCCCGGCGGTGCGCGGCACTTACACCGTCGCCGAAGCATTGGACCGGCTGCTGTCCCGGACCGGCCTGACGGGTCGTGTGAACGCGAGCGGGGCCATTTTCATCATGGGCCCCGACCGCACATCGAAAGGGGACAAGACAGTGACAGGTACGATTCCAATGCAAAGGCGCGCGACGTGCTGCGCGGTGCTGCTGGCACTCGGCAGCGCGGGCGCCGCGTATGCGCAGACGCCGGCGGCCGACGGCGCGGCGCCGCCGGACGGCGCGGTCAAACAGGAGGACACCGCGACCGTCGTCGTGACGGGCATGCGCGCGAGCCTGCAGAGCGCGCGCAACCGCAAGCGCAACGGCGACGCGATTTCCGATTCCATCGTCGCGGACGACATCGGCAAGCTGCCCGACCAGAACATCGCCGAAGCCGCCCAGCGCATTCCCGGCATCCAGCTGGGCCGCAACAAGGGCGAGGGCGCCAGCATCCAGATCCGCGGCCTGGGCCAGAACAAGATCGTGTTGAACGGCCTGGAGATGTTCGGCGCGGGCGGGGAATACAACGGGCGCAGCTTCGGTCTCGAAGACCTGCCGGCCGACGTCCTGGCGGGCATCGACGTCAACAAGAGTTCGTCGGCCGACGAGATCGAGGGCGGCCTCGGCGGTTATGTGAACATCCGCACGCGCCAGCCGTTCGATTTCCGGGGCCGGGCCGCGACCGTCTCGGCCAAGGCCACGAATTACCGCATGGCCGGCGGCTTCGGCGACAAGACGAAAGGTCAGGTGTCGGCCCTGTTCAGCGATCGCTGGAAGACGGGCGTGGGCGACATGGGTTTCCTGGTCAATGCGGCGCACACGGAAAGCGCCTACGGCCTGGCCGAGAACGAGGTCGAGCGGACCGAGGTGATCCCGAACCATGCCGGCTCGGGCAAGAGCGTCACCTTGCCGATCGGCCTGTTCACGGGGAACGGCCACCACGGCGACCGCAAGCGCGACACCGTCATCGCGTCGTACCAGTGGCGGATCGACTCCGGGCTGAGCGTGTTCGCGAACTACGTCGGCATCGATTACCTGTTGCGCAACAACTTCCAGACCGCGCGCTTCTACCACGGCACGCCGACGACGTCGTTCACCACGTGGGGCGACACCAATGCCGACGGCAGCGACAACTTGAAGTCCGGCACGTTCACCAATAACGCGCTGACCGACGTGTCGGTCATCGGCGACGAGCACCGCAAGTCGACACTGTTCGACCTGGGCGGCAAGTGGAGCGACGGCGGGCCGTTGACCGTGCGGGCGCGGCTCGCCCACAACGAGACGTCCGTCGTGAACACGCTGTACGAGTGGGGCATCAACGCCACCATTCCGTCCATGACGATGACGATGAACGACGGCGCGCCGACCGGCCTGGCGATCGGCGGCATCGACCTGGACAACCCCGGCAACTACCACCCGAACTACCTGCTCGCCATCCACCTGGACGGCACGCAGCGCAATACGGCGGGCACGCTCGACGCGACTTACCGGTTCGACGGCGGCATCGTCCACTCGCTCGACGTCGGCCTGCGTGCGAACGACTACACGCGGCACTCGTTCGGCTTCGTGAATTTCTATTGCATCGACGGCTGCAGCAGCGGCAGGACGTTGGCGACGGTCGACCCCGCGCTGCTGCACCAGGTGCCCGCCGCCGAATCGCGCAACGTGGGGCCGTACTGGACGTACACGACGGCGGCGGTGCGCGGGCAGGCGGCGCTGCGCACGCTGTATGGCTTGCCCGCGAGCGAAGCGAACACCCGGGACCAGGACCAGATCAACCGCGAAAAGACGCTGGCGCTGTACCTGAAGGCCAATTACGAGTTCGCGCTCGCGGGCCGTCCCGTGACGGGCAATGTCGGCGTGCGCGCCATCGAGACGAAGCTGCACGGCGAGTCGTACGGTGCGAACGCGGCGGGCACGCTGGAACTGCAGGCGCGCGATTCGACGCGCCACGACGTGCTCCCTTCGTTCAACGCCAACATCGCACTCGGCGACAGCGTCAACCTGCGCCTGGGCGCGTCGAAGACGCTCGCGCCGGTCAACTTCGGCTACATGGCCGCCGCGACGACGATCACGAACCAGGTCCAGCACGATGCCCGCGCGGGCAATCCCGACCTGCAGCCGTTCACGTCGAAGAATCTCGACGTCTCGCTCGAACACTACTTCGGCCGCAACGGCATGGCCTTCCTGGGCGCGTTCCACAAGACCGTGGACGGCTTCATCCAGACGGTGGCCGAGCAGCGCGTGATCGACGGCGAGACGTACAACGTGTCGACCTTCAAGTCGTCGGGCACGTCGAAGATCCAGGGCTTCGAGACCGGTTACCAGCAATTCTTCGACATGCTGCCCGCGCCGTTCGACGGCCTGGGGCTGCAGGCGAACTACACGTACGTCGATTCGAAGGCGGCATCCGCCGTCGCCGGCCGCACTGTGCCGCTGGAAGGCCTGTCGAAGAACAGCTACAACCTGATCGGTATGTACGAAAAGGGCCCGTTCAAGGCGCGCATCGCCTACAACTGGCGCGACCGGTACGTGGTCTCGACCAGTTCGTCGGGCGCGATGGGTGTGCCGATCTTCAGCAAGGCGATGGGCACGCTGGACTTTTCGATCGGCTACGACGTCACGAAACAGCTGTCCATCGTGGTGGACGGCGTCAACATCAACGGCGCGGCGGTGGAGACGTATTACGGCAACCCGCACAACCAGGCCAACTACCAGCCGCTGAACAAGCGCTTCGGCATCCAGGCCCGGTACACGTTCTGACCTGCTTCCGTTCTCCTCGGAGGTTCGGCACGCCATGCCCGTCCGGGCTGGGGTGCCTTTTTTGCGAGTGCATCATGAGACGACGCCATTTTCTCTACCTGTCCGCTTCCTCGCTGCTGGTGCCGTGCGCGGGCGCGGCCGGCGGCGGCGCGGCCCCGGATTTTTCCTGGCTCGACGCGCGCCTGCGCGAGCGCGTGGACAACGGCTGGTTCGACGGCATGGGCCTGATGATCGGACGCGGCGGGCGCATCCTGCACGAGGCCTATGCCGGCAATGGCGGGCCGGACGTCGTGCGCCACGTCGCTTCGACGGGCAAGTGGACGGCGGCCGCCACGATCGCCGCCCTCGTCGACGAGGGCAGGCTGCGCTGGGACGATCCGGTCCGCGCCTGGCTCCCGCAATTCACGGACGGGAAGGGCGACGCGACCTTGCGCCAGCTGCTGTCGCACACGGCGGGCTATCCGGACTACCAGCCGGAAGGCCGGCACCGCGACGATTATCCGACCCTGGAGGAAGCCGTCGCGCACATCGCCGATTTGCCGGCCGTGGCGGAGCCGGGCGAGGCGTTCCGGTACGGCGGCCTGGCGATGCAAGTGGCGGGCCGGATGGCGGAACTCGCCGCCGGCATGCCGTTCGACGCCATTTTCCAGTCGCGCATCGCCCGCCCGCTGGGCATGCGGCATTCCGGCTACACGCCCGTGTCGACCGAGCCGGGCTTCAGTCCGATGCTGGGCGGGAGCCTGTTCACGACGACCCGCGACTACGGCCGCTTCCTGGCGATGATCGCGCGCCGCGGCATGGCCGGCCGCCGGCGCATCCTGAGCACGCGCGCCATCGCCGCGCTCGAGGCGGACCAGGTGCGGGGCGCGGCCGTCAAACGCGGGGAGTACGTGGAGCTCGCGCGCCAGGACGGCGCGCGCACGGACATCTACGGCCTGGGCCTGTGGCGCGAAGAGGTGGACCTGTTTTCATCCCCGGGCTGGGCCGGCGCATACGCATGGGTCGACCGGGCGCACGACGTCTGGGGCGTCGTCCTCGCCAAGGCCAACGTCGACCGGGCGGCGGCGGACGGCTACAGCACCTTCCTCGGCTCGTCGATCTACGCGCCGATGGTGCGCACGGCGCTGGACGAATCGCGCGACATGGGCACGACGCGCGGCTCCGTCGCGGTCGACGGCGGCCGGCTGTACTACGAGGACAGCGGCAGCGGCGCGCCGGTCATCTTCCTGCACGGGCACAGTTTCGACAGGCGCCAGTGGGCGCCGCAGGTGCGTGCGCTCGAAGGCCGCCACCGCGTCCTCCGCTACGACCTGCGCGGTTATGGGCGATCGTCGCAGCCGGAGGAGGGACGGGCGTTCCTGCACGCGGACGACCTGCGCCAGTTCATGGACGCGCTGGGCATCCGGCGCGCGCACCTCGTCGGCCTGTCGCTGGGCGGTTTCGTCGTCACGGATTTCGTCGGGCTGTACCCCGACCGCGCGCTGAGCGCCACCATGGCCGGCGGCGACCTGTTCGACGTTCCCGGGCCGGACGAGCCGTGGACTGCCGACGCGATTGCCCGTCGCCGCGGCGAGATCGCGGCACTGAAGGCGGCGGGCATCGCCACCTTCAAGCGGCGCTGGCTGGACGATCTGGTGAACCACGGCGGCAGCGGGCGGGAAGCGTTGCGCCGGCCGCTGTGGCGCATGATCGACGAATGGCCGGCGTGGCAGCCGTTGCATGTCGAACCGCGTGCGCTGCTCGGGAGGTCGGTGCAGGGGCGGCTTGCCCACGCCCGGCCGTCCATGCCGGTGCTGATCATACGGGGAGACCAGGAACGGATGGATCTCGCGATCACCGGCCTGTTGCCGCAGGCGGAGGTGGCGATCATCCCCGACTGCGGCCACGTGTCGAACCTGGAGCGGGCCGAGGCGTTTACGGCGACCCTGAGGCGCTTTCTCGCGCGGGCGTGAGATCGGCCCGGCACACGACCGGGTTGTCCCCGTCGCGGCTCCATTCGCACCAGCCGCCGTCGTAGACGCCGATGCGCTCCCACCCCATCAGCCAGGCGTAGAAGAACGCCAGCGACGCACGCCAGCCGGTGCCGCAATAAAACACCGTGTGCCGGCCCGCATGGATGCCGCTCGATCCCCACATGCGCTGGATGTCCGCCGCCGGCTTCATGCGCCCGTCGGCACGGTGGAATGCGGCCATGCTGTTCACGTCGCCGTCCGCGCCGGCGCGGCCCCACAGCGCGCCGGGGATGTCGCCGCGCGCATCGATGTAGCTGTAGCCGGAGGTTCGGCCGACGTATTCGTCCCACGTGCGGATGCTGACCAGGGCGCCCTGTCCGTGCCGCAGCAGGCCGCGCACCTGGTCCATGTCGAACAGGAGGTCGGGCCGTGCGGGGAAGGGCGCGCCGAAATCGTCCGCCGCCGGACGGGAGTGCGGCTGTCCCGATACGAGCGGCAGGCCCGCCCGCTGCCAGGCCGCGAAGCCGCCGTCGAGCAGGCGGACGTCCGCCACGCCCGCATACAGCAGCAGGTGCGCGACGCGTGCGGCCGCGAGGACGTTGCGGCCGTACAGGATGACGGTGACGTCGTGGCGGATGCCGTGCGCGAGCAGTACCCGCAGGAGTGTCGCGTCGGGGACCTTGTTCCACAGCGGGCCATGCTCGAACCACGCCGTGTCGAGATAGCCGGCATCCGGGATGTGGCCGGCGGCGTATGCGTCGACCGTGCCGCATCCGACCTCGAACAGGCGCGCTGCGCCGTCGGCGAGGCCCGCCAGCCACGCGGGCGTGACGAGTTGCCGCCAGCGGGGCAGGTCGCGGCGGAAGCCGAACGGACGGATGGTGTTCAAAGTGGACGAAAAGAAAAGGGCCGGGCCCGTATGTTACAGGACCCGGCCCTCGAGGGGCGTACGCGTCAGTCTCAGACGGCGACGGTATCGGCCACTTCGCGGAACTCGCTGATCT
>CBIHOW010000043.1:0-47038 GCA_966211695.1 uncultured Massilia sp.
GGTGATCCCGGGCGCCAGGAATGCCGCGCAGGCGATCGCGAACAGCCAGGCCAGCACGCTGGACGCGATGGCGCCGGAAGCGATGGAACACCTGCGCGCGCTGTACCGCGAGCGGATCGCACCCCACGTGCACCATCTCTGGTGATCGTCGACATGAAGAGACATCTCGCCGCACTCCTCCTGGCGGCCGCGGCGCCGCTATGCGTTGCCGAATCCACGGCGCCGTCCCCCGTCAAACTCGCCATCGACGCCACGAAAGTCAAGGGCCCCATGACGCCGATCTGGGCCTGGTTCGGCTACGACGAACCGAATTACACGACGGCGCCCAACGGTAAAAAGCTGCTGAGCGACATCGCCGCGCTGAGTCCCGTCCCCGTGTACGTCCGAACGCACAACCTCATGACGTCGGGCGACGGCAGCTATGCGCTCAAGTGGGGCTCGACGAACATGTACAGCGAGGACAAGGACGGCAAGCCGGTCTACGACTGGACCATCATCGACCGCATCTTCGACACCTACATCGAGCGCGGCATGAAACCGCTGGCGCAGATCGGCTTCATGCCCGAAGCGCTGTCGCAGCGCCCGCAGCCCTACCGCCACCACTGGAAGCCGGGCCCGCCCTACCCGGCGCTCTTCACCGGCTGGGCCTCGCCGCCGAATGACTACGCCAAGTGGTCCGAGCTGATCTACCAGTGGGTGAAGCACAGCGTGGCGCGCTACGGCCGCAAGGAAGTCGAGAGCTGGTACTGGGAAGTGTGGAACGAGCCGGATCTCTCTTACCTGGTCGCGACTGACGCGAAACGCGAGTACTTCAAGATGTACGACTACGCGGCCGACGCGGTGAAGCGCGCCCTGCCGACGGCGCGCATCGGCGGGCCGCACACGGCCGGCGCGGGCCGCTTCATGGACGACTTCCTGCAGCACTGCCTGCACGAGACCAACTACGCGACCGGCAAGACCGGCACGCCGCTGGACTTCGTCGCCTTCCACGCCAAGGGCGCGCCGAAGGTCGTCGACGGCATCGTGCGGATGGGCATGGACACGCATTTCCGGCACATCGACGAAGGCTTCGCGCTCGTCGAAACATACCCGGAGCTGAAAAACATTCCCGTCATCATCGGCGAATCCGACCCGGAAGGCTGCGCCGCCTGCGGCATGCAGACCAACCCGGAAAACGCCTACCGCAACGGCACGCTGTACGCGAGCTACACGGCCGCCTCGATCGCGCGCGAGTATGATCTGGCCGCGCGGCGCGGCGTCAACCTGATCGGCGCGGTGAACTGGTCGTTCGAGTTCGAGGACCAGCCCTGGTTCGCGGGCTTCCGCGACCTGGCCACGAACGGCGTCAACAAGCCGGTGCTGAACGTGTTCCGCATGCTCGGCAAGATGCGCGGCGAGCGCGTGGCGGTGACGGGCGACCGGGCCTACGACGCGGCCCGCATCCAGGCCGCCGGCGTGCGCGGCGCGCGCACCGATATCGATGCGCTGGCGGCGAAAGACGCGCACCATATCGCCGTCATGGTCTGGAATTACCACGACGACGACATCATCGACGCCGGCTCACCGGTCGAGCTTCACATCGCCGGCATTCCCGCCAGACAGGTGCAGTTGCGGCATTACCGCATCGACCAGGACCACAGCAATTCGTACGCCGCGTGGAAGCGCATGGGGTCGCCCTCGCATCCGACGGCGGCGCAGGTGGCCGAGTTGCAGAAGGCGAGCGAACTGGCGCAAGTGGAGGCGACGACGGTGGCGACGCAGGATGGCGCCGCCACGGTCAGGATGCAGTTGCCGCGGCAGGCTGTGTCGTTGGTGACACTCACCTACTGAATCGCCATGAGTGGCCACTGACATTGATGTGACAAGCCTATGACGTACATGGACCGCCGATGGCCCGGCAAGACCCTGCTTTTTGCCTGACAGTCCATACCACAAGGATCGAGATGGGTGCCGCCCGTTCTGCGTGACAAATCGCGGTCGTGCGGCACTATTTTTTGCCTTCAGAGAATCGCCGGGCTGAACTCCTGCCCGGCATGTTCGTGCAGCTGAACCGCCCCGACTTTCGTGGAGGCCGGTCAGTCAAGCCTGTGGTCGCGCCACTGACGGTAATGCAAATCAACACTGTTCGTTTTATGTCTCCCACGGTCCGTGCTCCGGCAAGCTGCATGACCATGCCCAGCTCCTTGTTCAGAAGATCCAGCACGGACTGCACGCCCTTCCAGCCGCCGGGCGCCAGTCCGTAAAAAACCGGACGCCCCAGGCCCACGACGTCAGCGCCGGATGCCAGGGCCTTGAAGGCGTCCTGACCGCGCCGGATGCCGCTGTCGAAAATGATGGGAACCTTGCCGTTGACGGCCTTCGCCATGGACGGCAGCACGGAGAATGTCGCCGGCACCGATGGCAAGGAGCGCATCGTCAAGGGCGGGGCCGAGCGCGGCCGACTTCGAGAAATCTCGACGGATGTCATTGATCATCGTGACCCCCTTCGTGTGGTAACGCAGCGGATCCCGGTCCTCTGCTAGCGGGCGATCTTCTGTTTCTCTGCGACGTACCAGGTGATAAGCTCTCGCGCCTTGTCGGCATGGGGCGACTTCCAGTCCCGGAAGAGTTCTGTGACGACCGCGAGCGACGTGTTCGGCACGGCACCCGCCGCGGTCAGGCGCTCGATGGCGGTCCGGTGAGCGAGTTGTGACAAGCCACCGACGGCATCGACGACGAACATGACGTCGTAGCCGTCGCGCAGCGCGTCGACGACGGGGAACGCCAGGCAGATTTCCGTGTAGAGCGCGCCGAAGATCAGCCGCTTTTTCCCTGTCTTCCCGATGGCGGCACGGAACGCGTCGTCCTCCCACGCATCCATCGAGCTGCGATCGATGACCTCCAGGTCGGGCAACGCGTCACGGATCGCCGCCCGCGTCGGACGGTTCACGCCCATTTCGACACCCACTGTGCTCAGTACAATAGGAATGTTGAAGGCCTGAGCAGCCTTGGCCAGGAACCTGACGTTCAGCTCGATCTCTTCCGCACTGGTCTCGGAATTCACGTTCCCGAACATCTCTTCCTGGTAATCGATCAGAACCAAAGCGACCTCTTCCGAGGCCCAGACACCGCCGGCGTTAATCATGAGAGTTCTCCTTAAGCTTGTGAAAACTGGAGGATGCCTTGACGCGTAACGTCGTGGTAGTCTCCACAAGCGCACAACTGTGTCGCGGAAAGTGGAACTCCAACACGGAGCGTGACGATGGACCTGGAAGACTTGCAGACCTTCGTGGAAGTCGCGGACGCGGGCGGCGTGTCCCCGGCCGCGCGGCGCCTTGGCATGTCCAAATCGATCGTCAGCCGGCGCCTGCTTCGACTGGAAGCGGAGCTGGGCGTGCAGCTTCTTGCCAGGACGACCCGCGGCACCGCGCTCACGGAGGCCGGCATGACCTTTCGCGACCATGCCGCGCGCGCGTGCGCGGAGATCGACATCGCACGCGAAACGATCCTCCCTGCCGGGGAACTGCGCGGCTTGCTGCGGATCGCGGCGCCGCTGTCGTTCGGATCGACACATCTCGCGCCCGTGTTCGCGGAACTGGCACGCAGGTACCCGCGCCTGCATGTGCATGCGTGTTATAGCGATCGCGTCGTCGACATCGTGGCCGATGGTTTCGACTGCGCGGTGCGCGTCGGCTACCTGCAGGATTCCAGCCTGGTGGCGCGCCGCATCGCGCCTGTCCGCGGATATTTCGTCGCGAGCCCCGCCTACATCCGCGAACACGGCGCGCCCGAAACGCCGGACGAACTTCTCGATCATCAGATGCTCATGCAGGGGACGGAGAGCTGGCGTCTCATCGACGGCGACAGGACGATCGTCATTCATCCGCAGGGCACCTTCAAGGCCGACAGCGGCGTCGCCCTGACGATCGCCGCCGTGCAGGGACTGGGGATCGCCGCGCTACCGGATTTTCTCATCGCGGAGCACATCGCGTCCGGCGCGCTCGTCCCTGTGCTGACGCGCTATCCGCTGCCGGAGGCCGGCATCTACGTCGTCCGCCCCCCGGGGCATCATCCCGCGCGCAAGGTCCGAATCCTCACCGAACTGCTGATCGAGTACTTCGCCAAGTCGTAAGCCCACGCTTGCGCCACGCGTTGCCGATACCGACTACGCGCCCAGCACCTTGCGATACTTCGGCACCAGCATATGCCCCGACTTGGCCATCCGCGCGAACGCCGGCCAGCGTATGACGCCCAGGCCGGGCAGGTGGACGACGCCATCTCGGCTGCCCAGCGTCACCGCCATTTTCGGATTGCCTGTTTGCGCCTTGTACGCCTTGAGCTTGCCGGGACGCCCATCCCCGGCCAACAAGGTTCGAATGTTGTACGCGGCAGTCTTGACCTGTCCGGCGATATGCCAGGCCATCTTGTTCTCGTCGAGGTCGGTGATATCCCCCAACGCGAACACACCCTGGTGACCCGCCACCCGCAGGTCGGGCGTAACGCGAATACGGCCCGCGGCGTTCAACGACGACGGATAATGATTGGCCATGTAGCGCGTATTGGGTTTTCCACCGGTGCACCAGATCATCAGGTCATAGGGAATCGTGCGTCCGAGACTGGTACGCACTTCGCCTGCCGCGGAAAACGCATCGAGATCGTGCCCCGCGCTGTCGAACCGCTCATTGGTCAGAATGGTCACCCCGCGCCCGCGCAGGAATTGCGCGGCAAAAGCGGCCGCCTCTTCCGACGTACCGGCCATCAGCCGGGGCCCGGCTTCCAGCAAGGTGAGTGCCTTGCCCGGATACGTTTCGACGATTTCGCCCGCCACTTCCACGCCGATCGGGCCGCCGCCGACGATGAGGATGCGCTGCGCGCCGTCCAGGCGGGTGTGAAATCGCCGATAGAACGTCTTGCGCTCCTCGCCCGATGCGCCACCGCGGGCGCGCATGAGGGCGTTGGCATACGCGCTGCCGGTTGCGAGCACGCTGATCTGTCCAGCGACCAGTTCCTGTTCGCCATTCGGCAATTGCACGCGGCCGCCGCCGGGGGTCAGTTCGGTCAACATGCCGCGGACGTGATGCACGTCGGGCAGGATCGCGGAGAACGGGAAAATCGCGCCGTCTGCGAATGCCGGCTTCACCAGGCTGCGCGGCGCCGCCATGGGCACTTCGAAGTAGTCGTTCGGATCGACTAGCGTGATACGGAATGTGGGCGCGAGGGCCTTGGCGAGCAAGGCGCCCGCCATGCCGCCGCCGTAGATGACGACTTGAGATGGCTTACTGTGCATGATCTTCAAAAGTAAAAAAAAACTGAACTAGCCGAACTGCGGAATGGTCCCGGCAGCGGTCCGCCGGTCGCCTGCCGCTTGCAATTGCCGGCCCAGTTCCTGGATGCGACGCTCGCCGCTTGCCAGCGCCTGCGCCGAGGTGTGGACCGAATAACTCCCGAGATGCAACGGATAGGGATGCGGCACGGCCGAACCCAGGACGAAGGTGGCACCCGACCGGGTATCGGCTTCCAGTGCGATGGCGCCCTCGCCCCGCTCGAAGATCACCATCTCGCCGGCGCCGATCGGCGTGCCGGCGTCGATGCCGCCGCTCGCCACCGCCAGCCAGGCGACCGTATGCCCTGCGGGCGGAAGATAGGTCCAGCGCTCGCCGGCCGGCAGCGTGACCAGCAAATAATTGACGCCCTCCGGGGCCGGCACGGGACTTTGCGCACCGTCGTGATTGCCGAGGATGACGTGCGCGGGGCCTGTCCGGACCATGCCGGCCGCCTCGATGTAGCGGCTGACCGGCGCGCTGCTCTCCAGCTCCGGCGGCAGCGCGAGCCAGAGCTGGAAGCCCTGGATGTGCTGCACGTCGTCCGGCGTCATTTCCTTGCCATGCCAGACCCCGCCTCCGGCGCGCATCCATTCGACGCCCCCATACCCGATCGTGCCGGTTCCCGATGCCGGGTCGCTGAACCGCATGCGCCCCTCGGTAAACACCGTGACCGTGGCGATGCCGGAATGCGGGTGCAGCGGCATCGCGCCGAGGGCCTGCAGGACGGGCCCTTGCGCATCGAACAGGTCGAGAAACACGAATGGTTTCAGAACCTGTCCAAGGTCGGAAGGACTCATCAGCCGCGTGATCGGCCCGTGGCCATGGCCCCGGGTACGCGTGGCAATCTTTCTGTGTTGAGTGTTCATTGCATAGCCTCTGGTATAAAATCGTAACCAAGGCTAGCAATGTAACGACATCGGGAAGCGCGGACAATATGGCACATTCAGGGAACCAGGTAACATGGAAGTAACCATCCCCCCTCACGACCTGGAAAACGCGGACTGCAAGAAGATCAGCCAGGTACTGGCACGGGTCGGCGAGAAGTGGACCATCCTGATCATCATGCTGTTGACGAATGGCCCGCGCCGTTTCACGGAGATCAAGCGGACCATCAACGGCATATCCCAGAGGATGCTGACGCTGTGCCTGCGCGACCTCGAACGCGACGGCCTGGTGAAACGCACCGTGTTTGCCGTCATGCCGCCGCACGTCGAATACGAGCTGACGCCGCTGGGGCAATCGCTCACCGAACCGGTGATCGCGCTCGGCACCTGGGCCAGCACCCACGTCGCCGATATCGATGCGGCGCGGGCGCAGTTCGACGCGCACAAGGATGCCGCCGCACAGGATGCGGCCGGGTCGTCCGTCCACCTGGCAAAGCACAGGCGCTGAGCCGCCATTGCGGCCTCGCTCAGGCTTTCATGAACCCCAGGTCCGCCGCCGCATACTTGCCGATGTTCGGGAATACCGTGCCCATCTCGCCGGCGGATACGCCCATCCACTTCGCCAGGGTGGCGCCGTACTGGTCCACGCTGACGTCCGGCAGGAGCCGGCCCTGGCCGACGTCATGGCGCCCGCCGACGGCGACGTCGGGCAGCTGGCCGACCCAGGTCTTCGGCTTGACCGCGTCGCCGATGACGACGTGGTAACCGCCCCAGCCGTGGTCGGTGCCGTCGCCATTGCTCGACAGCGTGCGGCCGAAATCGGAGGCCGTGAAGGTCGTCACCTTATCGGCGACGCCCAGTGCCGCCGTGGCGTCGTAAAACGCCTTCAGCGCGACGGCGAGCGTATTGTGGAGACCCGGTTGCTTGTCGGCGGCGAGCGCATGCAGGTCGAACGAACCGAGTGACACGAAGAACACCTGCCGCTTCACGCCGAGGGCACCACGGGCGGCGATCAGCCGGGCGACCAGGTTCAGCTGCGCCGCCAGCGCATTGCCGGCGACCAGCGCCTTGTCCCCGATGCCCGCCAGCGCATTGGTCACGAGGCTTTCCGTGGCGAGCGAGCGGCGCGCGATGGCGGCGTGGCTCTCCTCGAGCGCGTTCGTGCCCGACCGTGTGAGCAGGCCGTTCACCGCGGCGCTCACCCTGGCGTCCAGCATCGCACCCGCGCCCAGGGTCGGCAGCAATTTCACAGCACCGCCGGCGGATGCGCTCACCTGGTATTGGGCAACCGACTTGCCCGACATGAAGACCGCATTACCCGCGGCCGACATGCTCGTGAACATGGCGGCGTTCGCGCCGTTACCGCCGAGCATGAGGTCGGCCATGCGCCCACCCCAGCCCGTCGTCGTCCCCTCGGTGCCGCCCGCCTGCCAGGTCGATTGCTGGTCATTGTGCGAGAACAGTTTGGGCGGCACGCCGATGCCCTGCCGGTACTGGGCCAGGGTGAGCGGACCGACGAGCGGCCCCACGTTCATGACGAGCGCCATCCGGCCGGCATCGAACAGGCTCTTCAACGGCGCCAGGCTGGGACTCAGGGCCATCTGGCGCCCATCGGTCCAGGCGTTGCCGGGCACGAGTTCCGTCCCGATCAGGCTGGATTGCGGGATGGCGATGCCGCCGCGCAGCTTCGCATACTTTGCGTAATTGACGGGGTCCAGCGGAATCAGGGTGTTGTGGCAATCGTTGCCGCCCGCGAGGAACACGCATACCAATGCCTTGTAGTCGTCCGTTGCCGCCTGGGCGGAGGCCGACGCGGCGAGCCCCGCCAGGTTCATGGCCCATGGTGCCGCGGCGATGCCTGCGCCCGTCAATGCGCTGGTGCGGCGAAGAAACTCTCTACGGGAAGTGGAAATCGTCATGGTGCGCCTCTATTTCTGGATGATGTAGTCGGGCGCAGCCAGCACCATCAGCATGGCGGCACCGGTCCGTGCCTTTTGCGCGGCCGTCCCCTTGGCGGCCGACGTGCCCAGCGCCTCCCGCATCGCCTGCAGCGTCGCGCCGGACAGGGCGCCGTTCGCCAGTTTGAGGTTGAGATCGTTCACGAGGGCCGTCGGATCGGATTGCGCCGCAAGGCTGAGCCAGGGCGTGAAGTCGACCGCGACGCCCCCGGCAGTCCGCGGCGTGCCGCCGCTCAGGAAACCCTGCAGGTAATTGATCGTCCCGGGCACGGACGTCTCCGTCGTGATCTGCAGCTCGGGGGCGACGAGTCCCATCTGCGCCGCTTTCGAACCCGGCGGCACGTAACCGGGACGATAGAAGTTGAACACGGACGCGGCGCGCAGCGGGCTCTGGGCAAGCTGCGTGGCCGGGTCGCTCATGTTCATTTTCTTCGTCTCGGTCCACGCCAGGCCGGCGCGGTTCAAACCAAGCAGCCGTGCCGCCGCCGTCATGCGCAACACCGGCTCGCGCACCTTGCCCCAGTTGGCCGCGGGCGCGGTGATGTTGCGTGGCGAACGCGCTTCGGGATCGCGCAGGATCTGGTCGATGACGGCCTTCATGTCGCCGCGTACGCCCTTGCCGTTGTCGTTGAACTTGCGCGCGACGCGGGCCACGTAGCCCGGGCTCGGATTGCTGGTGACCAGCCGCTGGATCAGCTGGCGTCCGATGAACGGTCCCACGTTCGGATGGTTGAAGAGCGTATCGATGGCGATGTCCAGCGATGCGGCGCCCTTGGTCCCCGCGGGTATGTTCGTGCCCAGGAAGCTCTTCGCCTCGGGAGCATGGTTCGCCTCGACCATCACCATCGGATTGCGGTAGCACTGGCAGAACACGGAGTTCACGCCGCGCGGCTTGCCGTCGATCGATTTGCCGCCCGGTTTGCCGCTGAGCGCCCCCGAGCCGTCGCGCGAGTCGAATTCCCAGTCCCAGCCGGTGAACACCCGGGCCAGTCCCATCACGTCGGCGGTCGTATAGGTCTCGGCGTCGCTTCCATCCGCGGCTTTCTTGTGGCTGCCGTCGATGTTGAGCTGGACCAGTCCGATCGAGAACAATTGCATGACTTCGCGTGCAAAGTTCTCGTCCGGCTGGCGCAGGACCGTCACGCCATCCGTGTCGTACTGGGCCTTCAGGTTCCCGCGGTGCGACAGGTACATGCCCATCGCCGGGTTCAGCGCGACATCCTTGAGCAGATTGCGGAAATTGCCGAAGGCATTCTTTTCGAGGACATCCAGGTAACCTGCCGCGAGCAACGCATTTTGATAGCCGTTCCCCGACAGCCCTTCCATCGACACCACCATGATCTGGGAGAGCGCATAGGCCACGCGCTTGCGCAGCTGGTCCGGACTGGAGACGAACGACTGCCATAACGCCGCATCGAGCAGTTCGTACGGCAGGCCGAGCGGCGCCGCGCTGGTGGGATTGGGCTGCGCATTGAACCAGGCCGTCTGCAATGTCCGCACGCGGTCCCAGTTCGTCTGGGTGACCGGCAGCGCCATCTGGGCGCGGATCCAGCCATCCCGCCACAGGGTGGCGACGCTGGCGATGTCGGCCGGCGTCGCGCCGAAGGTGGCCTGGTTCAGGAAGCGTACCGCCGACCGGTCGGGCATGTTCACCGGCAGGCCGCCGGCGTCGAGGGCGGCGCCGGCGGGGAGCGCGACGAGCATCTCGTCCTTCTTTTCGGCGGCGAGCGTCATCGTCGTGTCGGCGCCCGCGCTTGCCGGCTGGGTCGCCATGCCGCCGCCCGCCATGGTGCCGCTGGCGGTGGCGCCCGTCGCGCCGGCGTCCGGCATCGTCCCGCCGCCGCAAGCGGCCATAAGAACGAGAAGCGCCGCTGTACTGGCAGGCGCCAGGAAAGTGTAAGTGTTAATGATGGCCCCCGATGATTAATGTTGCCGAAAATCATCATAAGAGGGCGCGACGCGTACTTACAATCGATAATTCCTTAACAATCGATAAGCTATCCTAACAAGTCACAGCAACGACGGATGGCGCTCTTCCACTTGCAAGGACCATTCCGCCAGCCACGGCAGCAAGAAGTCGGAAAAGCCGCTGGCCGCCGGCGACAGTTCGCGCATCGTCGACGCGAACAGGCAGATCTTGCGGTACACCAGCGGGTCGCTGATCGGCTTGGCGATGAGCCCGTACGCACTCGCCAGGGCACCGACGTACGCGGGCGACAGCGTCGCCGCCAGGCCTTGTGCGGCGATGCCCAGCGCGGTCGACATGTTATCGACGACTTCGATCGGGACCACGCGCTCCCCTTCCGGCGTGCTCAGGCGCATCTGCTCGACGTTGTGTTCATGATCCCTGCCTGCCGCGACCAGGGGAACGCCGCGCAGGTCGCGCCATTGCAAACACGTTTTCTGCGCAAGCGGATGCGACGGCGAACACCACAGCACCCACAGGCTGTCGAACGCCGTTTGCTGGCTCACGCCTTCCGGTACGAGCCGGTCGAGCCCCAGGGCGAGATCGACATCCCCGACCGCCACGGCATCCACCAGCGCCTCGACGGGCAGGTCCCGTACCCGCACCACGATCTTGGGGCGCACGGCCTGGAAGGCCTTGATAGCGGCCGGCAGCGCGGTACTCGCCAGCACGAGCGGTGCGCCGATGCGCACGACGCCGGCGGCGCGGTTCCGGACGTCGTCCGCCGCACTCTCCGCCCCGCGGACGTGGCGCAGCATCGTCTCCGCGGAGGGCAGGAAATCGCGGCCGGCGCTGGATAGCGTGACCTTGCGGGTCGTCCGGTCGAACAGGCGAAACGCCAGAACATTCTCGAGTTCCGCGATGAGCTGGCTGACGGCCTGCGGCGTCAATCCCAGCTGCTGCGCGGCACCGCCAAAGCTGCGGGTCTCGGCCACGCAGGCGAATACCTCGATCTGGCGAATGGTAAAACGGGTAAGAGCCATGAGTTCATTATCAAGATGAGCTTGATAATCGTCAAGAATTCATTGTTTGCCTCCGCCGCGTTGGCCATCCGAGAATCATGTCTCCAGGAACAAAAATAATCGGGCAACGCACCGCCCGCAAGGAGACGACATGATGGACGCGGCCACGCATCGCGCTTTGGCGGCCGAACTCGAACAGGCGCAGGCTTCCCGCCAACAGGTCCGCCAGTTCACGCAGCGCTACCCGGAGATGACTCTTCACGACAGCTACGCGATCCAGCGCGAATGGACCGCCCTGCAGCTGCAACAAGGCAAGCAGGCCATCGGCCACAAGATCGGCCTGACGTCACGCGCGATGCAGCTGGCGTCGCAGATCACCGAACCCGATTACGGCACCCTGCTCGACAGCATGCTGCTGCGCGATGGCGAAGAGGTGGATGTTAGCCGCTTCATCGTTCCCCGGTTCGAGGTGGAATTCGCATTCATACTGGCCAAGCCGTTGATGGGGCCGGACGTCACCGTGTTCGACGTGCTCAATGCCACCGACTACGTCGTCCCTGCCCTCGAACTGATCGATGCCCGCATCGAGCAGTTCGACCGCGAGACCAAACGGCCGCGCCAGGTACGCGACACCATTGCCGACAACGCGGCCAATGCGGGCATCGTCCTCGGCAACCGTCCGGTGAAACCGAACGAGGTCGACCTGCGCTGGGCCGGCGCGCTGCTGTTCAAGAACGGCGTCATCGAGGAAAGCGGCCTGGGCGCCGCGGTGCTCGGCCATCCCGCCAACGGCATCGTCTGGCTGGCCAACAAGCTCGCGCAGCATGGCGAAGGCCTCGCGGCCGGCGAGATCGTACTGGGCGGTTCCTTCACGCGGCCCGTGGCGTGCGCCGCCGGCGATACGTTCCATGCGGACTACGGTCCGCTCGGGTCGATCTCCGTACGGTTCGCGTGATGAAAGCCAGCAACCCGTTCAAGGAAGCCCTGGACCGGCCGGGCGTACGCATCGGCTTGTGGCTCGGACTGGCCGATTCCTATTGCGCCGAGATTTGCGCGACGGCGGGATTCGACTGGCTGCTGGTCGACGGCGAACATGCGCCGAACGACTTGCGCAGCATGTTGCGCGCGCTGCAGGCCGTCGCCGCCTATCCGGTGGATCCGGTGGTCCGGCTCCCGCACGGCGATCCCGCCCTCGTCAAGCAGGTGCTGGAGATCGGCGCCACGACCCTGCTCGTGCCGATGGTGGACACGGCGGAGCAGGCCCGTGAACTGGTGCGCGCAATGCGCTACCCGCCCGACGGCATCCGCGGCGTCGGCAGCGGACTCGCGCGCTCCTCCCGCTGGGGCGCGATCACCGATTACCTGAACTCGGCCAACGACAACATCTGCCTGCTCGTCCAGGTCGAGACTCAGCTCGGGCTGGACAACATCGAGGCGATCGCGGACGTTCCCGGCGTCGACGGCATCTTCATCGGTCCCGCCGACCTGTCGGCCTCGATGGGCTACCTGGGACGTCCGGCGCACCGGAACGTCATCGCGGCTATCGAGAATGCCTTCCGCATGCTTGCGGCGCGCGACAAGCCGTTCGGCATCCTGGCGACCGACGAAAGCCTGGCCCGGCACTACATCGAACTCGGGGCGCGGTTCGTCGCCGTGGGCGTGGACGCCACGCTGCTGGCGCAGGCCGTGCGTGGCCTCGCGGTACGTTTCAAGGATCACGAACGGCGTATCCAGGGACTGGGCACGGGAGACTATTGACCATGAATCTGCTTCAAGACCTGCGTGCCGCCTTTGCCGGCAGACTGCTGACGGAACCTGCGGACATGGCGCCCTTCCTCACCGACTGGCGCAACAAATGGACCGGCACCGCCCTGGCGGTCGTGCAGCCCGACGGCACCGACGATGTCGCCGCGATCGTGCGCTGGTGCGCCGCCAATCGCGTCGCGATCGTGCCTCAGGGCGGCAATACCGGCCTGGCCGGTGGCGCGACGCCGTCGATGGACGGGACATCGATCGTGCTGTCGCTGGCGCGGCTCAATCGCATCCGCGCCATCGACACCGTCAACAACACCATGGAGGTCGACGCCGGCGTGACGCTCCAGGCGATCCAGGAGGCGGCACAGGCCCAGGGACGGCTGTTCCCGCTCAGCCTGGCAGCCGAGGGCAGCTGCACGATCGGCGGCAACCTGGCGACCAATGCCGGCGGCGTCCAGGTTCTCCGGTACGGCAACGCACGCGACCTGTGCCTCGGCCTCGAAGTGGTGACGGCCGAGGGCGACGTGTGGAATGGCCTGCGGGGACTTCGCAAGGACAACACGGGCTACGACCTGCGCGATCTCTTCATCGGTAGCGAAGGCACGCTGGGCGTGATCACCGGCGCGGTGCTCAAGCTCTGGCCGCAACCGGCGGCCAAGGTCGTCGCGTTCGTGTCGACGCCCACACCCCACGCTGCCGTGCAACTGCTGCAGCAGGCGCAGGCGCGGATCGGCGAGCGGCTGACCGCGTTCGAACTGATCGGCGACGCCTGCATCGACCTCGTCGAACGGCACGTCGGCGGCGCGCGGCTGCCGCTGCAGGAGCGGTCGCCCTGGTACGTGCTGCTGGAGGTGATCGACAACCGATCCGAAGAAGTGGCGCAACTGGCGGTCGAAGAACTGCTGGCGCCCGCGCTGGAAGATGGCATCGCGACCGACGCCGCGATCTCGACGAACCTGGGCCAGTTCGAAGCCCTATGGGCGCTGCGCGAAGACATTTCGGAAGCCCAGGGCGCGGACGGTCCGGCGATCAAGCACGACATTTCCTTGCCGATCTCTGCGCTGGCCGAGTTCATCGACACGACAAGTGCGGCCGTCACGCAGCGTTGGCCCGAGCTGCGGCCCATCGTGTTCGGCCACATGGGCGACGGCAATCTTCATTTCAATTTTTCGCCGAGCCAGGCTTTTGCCGGCGCCAAAGAGGACTTTTATGCGCTCGAGCCGGATGTCAATCGATTCGTCCACGACAGGGTAGCTGCGCTGAATGGATCGATCAGTGCCGAGCACGGACTGGGTGTCTTGCGGCGCGACGAGGCAGTCCGCTACAAGTCCGCGGTTGAAATGAAGCTGATGAAAACCATCAAGGCCGCGCTCGATCCCTTGAACCTGATGAACCCGGGCAAGCAGCTCGGCTGAACACGTATGGAGAACACTATGTCTGACAACAGGATCGCCGTCGCGGGCGTCCAGGTATCGCCCGATCACTACATCGACGGCCGGCGCGTGGCGTCCGAAGAAACCTTCCGCGTCTTCAGCCCCATCGACCAGCAGGAACTGGCCCAGGTGAGCGAAGGTCTGGACGGCCACGTGGAACAGGCCATCCAAAGTTCGCTCGCTGCGTTCCCGGTGTGGTCGGCACTCGAGGCCGCCGAGCGCAAGGTCTATCTCGACCGCTTCGCCGACGAGATCGCCAAGCGCGCCGATGAATTCTGCCGTCTGGAGAGCGTCGACGCCGGCGTGCTGCTCTCGCGCATGCGCCACGGTGTCGTGCCGCGCGCGGTCCTCAACATCAAATGGTTTGCCCAGCATGCGTTGACCTTGCAGGACCGCCCCATCGACACGGAGCAGGCGCACCACATCGTGCGCCACGATCCGGCCGGGGTCACCGTCATCATCACGCCGTGGAATGCGCCGCTGATGCTGTCGACGTGGAAGCTCGGACCAGCGCTGGCAGCCGGCAATACCTGCATCCTGAAACCACCCGAGTGGGCACCGCTGACCTGTTCGCTGCTCGCCGATGCAGCGCACGCGGCCGGCCTGCCGCCGGGCGTCCTCAACGTCGTACAGGGTACAGGTGCACGAACCGGCGCGAAACTGGTCAGCGATCCGCGCATCGCACGGATTTCGTTCACCGGCAGCGTTCCGACCGCGAAATGGATCGCGAAGGCCGCCGCCGAGAACCTGGTTCCGTGCAGCCTCGAGTTGGGCGGCAAGAGCGCATTCATCGTGCTGGAAGACGCGGACCTGGAAAGCGCTGCGGCGACGGGCGCGCTCATGTACCGCAACGCGGGCCAGGTGTGCCTGGCGGGTACCCGCTTCCTCGTGCACGACAAGGTGGCCGACAGGTTCACGGCGCTGATGCGCGGCTACGTCGACAACCTCGTGATCGGCGACCCGCGCGAAGACGGCACCGAGGTCGGGCCGATCATCCACCCTCGCCAAGTCGAGCGCGTGCAGGGCTTTGTCCGCCGCGCGATCGACCGGGGCGCGCGTGTCCTGTGGGGTGGCGAGAAGTCACCTGTCGGCGCCCAGTATTTCCGACCCACGATGCTGACGGGTCTCCGCCAGGATGACGAGATCGTGCAGAACGAAGTCTTCGGTCCAGTCCTCACCCTGCAGACTTTTTCCAGCGACGACGAAGCCATCGAGCTTGCGAACGGCACGGACTACGGCCTGGGCGGCGTCTGTTACGGGGAAGCGGAGCACGCGACGCGCATCGCCCAGCGCGTGCGGACCGGCTTCATCTGGGTCAACAGCTTCGGCATCCGTGACCTCGAAGCGCCGTTCGGCGGCATCAAGCGCAGCGGCATCGGCCGCGAAGGCGGCGACTGGAGCTTCGAATTCTTCTGCGATGTCAAGGACGTCGTGGTCCCCAAAAAACCGTTCAAACCAAGCTTCAGCCATCGGTAACAGGAGATAGAACATGGGAGAAATCGTCGGCGCGGCCCTGGTGTCGCACCATCCCGGCCTGATGCAATGTGAGGAATTCCGCCGCGCGATGGGCGCAGGCCAAGATTCGGATCTCATTCCAGGGTATGCCAAATTGCGTGCCAGGATCGACGCGGTGCAGCCAGACGTTGTCGTCGTATTCGACAGCCACTGGTTCACCACCGGCTACCATCTGGTGGATGCCGGCCAGCGCTACACGGGCACCTACGTGTCCGATGAAATGCCGTGGTACCTGTACGGCGTTCCGTTCGACTATCGCGGCCATCCGGACCTGGCCTTGCAGATCGAAGCCGTGTCGCGCGAGCGCGGCGGCTACAACCGGGCCGTCAGCAATCCTCTGCTGGAGCGCCAATATGCCACGGTCAACCTGGTCAAGCACCTGCGCTTCGAACTGACGGACACGCCCGTGGTATCCGTCAGCTCCTGCCAGAACTGCGACTGGCCGCATTTCCTGTCGTCGGGCGAAGTCATCGGCGAAGCGATCCGTCGTAGCGACCTGCGGGTCGTGCTGCTCGCCTCGGGCGCGCTGAGCCACAAGTTCAACGGCATCGACTGGAAGCCCAATCATCCGCGCATCTTCCATGAGTCAAATGTCTCATCGCCAGAAAACATCGCCAGCGACAAAGGCGCGATCGCGCTGATGGCGGAAGGCCGCCACGACGAGATCCTGGAGCGCTGGCACGACGAATACCGTCGCAAACCCTGGGAAGCGTTCGGTGCCCACTATCTTCAAATGCTGGGTGCCATGGGCGGGCGGGCGTGCCGGGCCCGGGGCGAGGCATTGTCGGAATACGAAAACGCCCGCGGGACCGGGAACATCCACATGTGGTTCCCTGCCTGACAAGAGAACAGAATCAACTAGCCACTGGAGACAACATGATTACAAGCGATCTGGCCAACGTAGCCGTGAGCGAAAACGCGCGAACGGAGGAAGCCGTCTACGCACACGTCACCCGACGCATCATTCCCTTTCTATGCCTGTGCTTCGTCGTCGCTTTCGTCGACCGCGTGAACATCAGCTTCGCGAAATTGCAGATGCTGCAGGACCTGCATTTCAGCGAGACCGTGTACGGGCTAGGCGCCGGCGTCTTCTTCATCGCCTATTTCCTGTTCGAGATTCCCAGCAATCTCATCATGTACCGCGTCGGCGCGCGGCGCTGGATCGCGCGGATCATGATCACCTGGGCGGTCCTTACGGGCGCCATGGCGTTCGTGCAGGGAGAGATGTCGTTCTACATCGTGCGCTTCCTGATCGGCGGCGCCGAAGCCGGTTTCTTTCCCGGCATGATCCTGTACCTGTCGTACTGGTATCCCGCACGCCGCCGCAGCCGCATCATCGCCCTGTTCATGACGGCGATTCCGATCGCCGGAGTGCTCGGCGGTATCGCGTCCGGCTGGGTGCTGCAAAACATGAGTGGCGTTCACCAGTTGGCCGGCTGGCAGTGGCTGTTCCTGGTCGAAGCCCTGCCCTCCCTGCTGATCGGCATCAGCGTGCTGTTCTATCTCGACGATCGCATCGCCGATGCCAAATGGCTGTCGACTGCGGACAAGACTCTGCTTCAGCGGAATATCGATGAGGAAAACAAGGCAAAGACCCATACGTCGGCCAGCGCCGCATTCAAGCATCCGCTCGTGTGGCTGCTCGCCATCGTCTACTTCGGCAGCTCGATGGGGCAGTATGGTTTCGGCTTCTGGCTGCCGTCGATCATCAAGGCGACGGGTGTCGCCAACCCGCTGGATATCGGACTGCTGTCGGCGATCCCGTACGCATTCGGCATCGTGGCGATGATCCTGGTGGGTCGGCATTCGGACAAGACCGGCGAGCGCCGCTGGCACTACAGCGCATCCGCGCTCGTGGCCGCCGCTGGACTGATCGGCGCCGTGATCTGGAGCGATAACACGCCGGTGGCCATGGTCGCCCTGTCGATCGCCAGCATGGGCCTGCAATGCCTGGCGCCCGTGTTCTGGACACTGCCGACGGCACTCCTCGGCGGCGCCGCCGCCGCGGCGGGCGTCGCACTGATCAATGCCATCGGCAATCTCGCCGGGCTGGCGAGCCCCGCCCTCGTCGGATGGGTCAAGGACACCACCGGGACGACGGCGATCGGCATGTACGTCATCGCTGGATTCCTCCTGCTCGCGGGCGCCCTCGTCCTCGCCGGCGTGAAGAAAAATCATTGAGCACGGAGTACCGCATGCATTTCGAATTCCCTTTGAAGGAGCTGCCGGCGGTGATGCGCGGCCCGCGCGTCGAACGCCGCCGCGTCCTGGTAGGCGGCAGCGCATTCTGGGGCACCATCGTCGAATCCGGGCCCGATGCGGGCTCGTTGAAACTGGACGATGGCCGCCTCTTGCCTGCCGAACAGCAGACCTACCTGCCACCGGTCGAGCCGAGCAAGATCATCGCCGTCCACATCAGCTATACCTCGCGCAGCCACGAGACACGCAACAAGGCGCGGCCGACGGAGACGCCGACCTATTTCATGAAGCCGACGACGTCGCTCAACGGTCATGGGGGGCAAATATTGAAGCCGCAAGACTGCCAGTACCTGAACTACGAGGGCGAGTATGCCGTCGTCATTTCCAGGACTTGCCGCAACGTGACGCCCGACGAGGCCTGGGACTTCATCGAAGGTTTTTGTCCCGCGCTGGACATGGGCCTGCAGGATTTCCGCGATACCGACCAGGGCAGCATGCTGCGCGTGAAAGGCGCCGACACCCTGCTGCCGATCGGCCCGGGTATCGTGCGCGGCGTGAACCTGTTCGAACAGACGTTGCGCACATACGTGGACGGCCTCGTCGTCCAGGAAGCGCATATCGGCGACGAGACCATCTGGGGACCGCATTACGTGATCGCGGACCTGGCCCGCCACATCACCTTGCTGCCCGGCGACGTGATCCTGATGGGGACGCCATGTCATTCGCGCAGCGTCGATCCGGGCCATGTCGTGGAATGCGAAATCACCGGCATCGGCCGCATCGGCGGCACCGTGACCGCCATCGATGCGCCGCGTGCAAGCGCCTTGGCTGTCGGCCACGCACCGACGGATTCGCCCGAAGTACGGCGGGTCGCCCTGGGTTTCGACGAGCGCGTGCCGGATCGTTTCAAGGAAAACTTGAAGCGGACCAGGCACGCCGGCGCGCGATGAAGGTGTGCATCGTCGGCGCAGGTGCCATCGGCTGCCTGCTGGGGGCGCGGCTCGCCGCATCCGGGCGCGCGGACGTCAGTGCGCTGGCGCGCGGGCCGACGCTGCAATCGTTGCGGCAGCACGGTTGGCTGCTTCGTACCGCGCAAGGACTGCAACAGGCGCCGGTGCGCGCGAGCGCCGACATGGCAGACCTCGGTGCGCCGGACCTGTTCATCATCGCCGTGAAAGGCCCGGCGCTCGCGGCAGTCGCGGCAAGCATCGCCCCGTACATCGGTCCCGATACGCTGGTTTTGCCGGCGATGAATGGTATCCCCTGGTGGTTCAACGAGGCGACTCCCGCCTTGCAGGGGATGTCCTGCGCGCGCATCGATCCCGAAGGCGCTATCGCCCGCGCCTTGCCTCGCCGCCAGGTGATCGGCGCCGTCGTCCATGCGAGCGCCTCCACGATCGAGCCCGGCGTCGTCGAGCACAAGAACGGCAACGGCCTGATCATCGGCCATCCCGATGGCGGGCATGACGCACGCGTCGAGGCGGTCGCGGGATTGTTCTCGGCCGCGGGCTTCGACGTCACCCACTCGGACAACATCCGCTACGACATCTGGTACAAGCTCTGGGGCAACCTGACGATGAACCCGGTGTCCGCAATCACCGGCGCCACCGGCGACCGCATCCTCGCCGATCCGCTGGTTCGCAGGCTGTGCACCGCCGCGATGGAGGAAGCGGCGACGATCGGCACCCGGATCGGCCTGGAGATCCGGCAAACACCGGAAGACCGCCACCGGGTGACCGAAAAGCTCGGTGCCTTCAAGACCTCGATGCTGCAGGATGTGGAAGCCGGCCGTGCGCTCGAACTGGACAGCATCGTCACCATCGTCCAGCAGATGGGCGCCCACCTGGGCATCCCGACACCCCACATCGATGCGATTCTCGGCCTGACGCGCCTGTTTGCCCGCGTACACGGCTTGTATCCTGAAGATTGATCAAGAATGCATACAGAACAATTACTACAAGAATTTGGTCCACGTGAGTCCATGGAGTACGACGTGGTAATCGTCGGCGGAGGGCCGGCCGGCCTGTCCGCCGCGATCCGGCTGAAACAGCTGGCCGCGCAGTCGGGCACGGACGTCTCGGTCTGCGTCCTGGAAAAGGGTAGCGAAATCGGCGCCCACATCCTCTCCGGCGCCGTGATGGATCCGCGCGCGCTGACGGAGCTGATTCCGGACTGGAAGGAACAAGGCGCGCCGCTGGACACACCTGTCACGGAAGACCGTTTCCTGTTCCTCTCCTCCAGAAAATCCTGGAAGGTACCGTCTGCACTGCTGCCGGCATGTTTCCAAAACCATGGCAACTACGTTGTATCGTTGTCCAACGTCGTCCGCTGGCTTGGCCAACAGGCCGAAGCACTGGGCGTCGAAATCTTCCCAGGCTTTCCGGCCGCCGAAGTCCTGTATAACGAAGATGGCTCGGTCAAGGGTGTCGCCACGGGCAATATGGGGATCGACAAAGCGGGTGAGCCGACCTCGGATTTCCAGCTCGGCATGGAGCTGCATGCCAAATATACGTTTTTCGCGGAGGGCGCGCGGGGGCATCTGGGCAAGCAGCTCATCGCGAAGTATGCGCTGGATGACGGCCGTGCCCCGCAGACGTACGCCATCGGCATCAAGGAGCTGTGGGAAATCGATCCCGCAATGCACCAGCCCGGCCTCGTCATCCATACGGCCGGCTGGCCGTTGGAAAACGACACGTACGGCGGTTCCTTTCTCTACCATCTGGAAGACAACCGCGTAGCCGTCGGCTACGTCGTCGGGCTGGCGTATCGCAACCCCTACCTGTCGCCGTTCGAGGAATTTCAGCGCTACAAGACTCATCCCGCCATCCGTCCCTTCTTCGAAGGCGGCAAACGCCTGAGCTACGGTGCGCGGGCGATTACGGCCGGCGGCCTGCAGTCGCTCCCGAAACTCACCTTCCCGGGTGGCGTCCTGCTGGGCTGCGATGCCGGCTTCCTGAATGCGTCGCGGATCAAGGGCAGCCATACTGCGATAAAGAGCGGCATGATGGCAGCGGAAGCGGCGTTCCAGGCGCTGCGCGACCACCGCCGGCACGACGAGCTCACGGGCTATGTCGATGCCTTCGAGTCCTCGTGGCTGCGGGAGGAGCTTTACAAGGCGCGCAACTTCAAGCCCGCGATAAGCAAGGGGGTCGTGGCAGGCTCGCTACTCGTCGGCATCGACCAGGTCCTGTTCAGGGGCAAGGCGCCGTGGACGCTGCACCAGCGGCACGGGGACCATGAATGCCTGCTGCCGGCCTCGCAATGCCAGCCCATCGCCTATCCTAAACCGGACGGCAAGCTGACGTTCGACCGCCTGTCGTCCGTGTTCATCTCCAATACGAATCATGGAGAGAATCAACCGGCGCATCTGACCTTGAAACACGATACCGTCCCGGTCCAGGTCAATCTCGCGCAGTACGCCGGCCCGGAGGCGCGCTATTGCCCGGCCGGCGTGTACGAATTCGTGAAAAACGAGGACGGCGCGGACCGGCTGCAGATCAATGCGCAGAACTGCGTGCACTGCAAGACCTGCGACATCAAGGACCCGACCCAAAACATCGTATGGGTTACCCCGGAGGGTGGCGGCGGGCCAAATTACTCCGGGATGTAAATGAAAAACCCGCGGACCGCGGGTTTTTTCATGCCTAGTGCCGGACTGCCTTATGCAGCGAGCTGCCGCGTCAGTTCGGGAACGATCTCGAAAAGATCGCCCACGAGACCGTAGTCCGCAACCGAGAAGATCGGCGCCTCCGGATCCTTGTTGATGGCCACGATGGTCTTCGACTCCTTCATGCCCGCCAAGTGTTGAATCGCACCGGAAATGCCGACGGCGATGTACAGCTGGGGCGCGACGATCTTCCCGGTCTGCCCGACCTGCAAGTCGTTCGGCACGAAGCCCGCGTCCACTGCGGCACGCGAAGCACCGATGGCGGCACCGAGCTTATCCGCCAACGGCTCCAGCAACTTGAACGCCTCGCCGGAACCCATGCCGCGGCCGCCCGCAATCACGACCCTCGCACCGGCCAGTTCCGGACGTTCCGAGTTCGCCAGTTCACGATGATGCAATACCGCGTGGCCCATGGCAGGCACGGGCACCAGCGCTTCGGTACTCGCCTCGCTGCCGGTCGCAGCGGCTTCGAATGCGGTCGTGCGGACGGTGATGACTTTGATACGGTCGCGCGAGCGTACCGTGGCAACCGCATTGCCGGCATAGATTGGACGTTCGAAGATGTCGGGGGCGACGACCTTGGTGATTTCCGAGATCTGCGCCACATCCAGCAGCGCGGCCACGCGTGGCAGGATGTTCTTCCCGTACGACGTCGCCGGCGCCAGCACGTGGGTATATGCCGCAGCCGTCGCCGCGACCTGCGCAGCCACGTTTTCCGCCAGACCGTCCGCGAACTGCGTACCGTCGGCCACGAGAACCTTCGACACACCCGCAATCTGGACGGCGGCATGCACCACGGCCTGCGCGGCACTGCCGGCAACCAGCACATGTACCTCGTCGCCACACTGGGCGGCAGCCGTGACCGTGTTGTACGTACCGGCTTTCAGGCTGCGGTTGTCGTGTTCTGCAATAACTAATGCAACCATGTGATTCCTTCCTAGATGACTTTGGCTTCCGTGCGCAGCTTCTCGATGAGGGCCGCAACGTCGGCGAGCATGACGCCAGCCTTGCGTCGCGCAGGTTCCGCCACGTTCAGGAGCTCGAGGCGCGGCGCGACATCGACGCCCAGCGCGTCCGCCTTCCGCACGTCCAGAGGCTTTTTCTTCGCCTTCATGATGTTTGGCAGCGTCACGTAACGCGGTTCGTTAAGGCGCAGGTCGGTCGTGACGATGGCGGGCAGGGTGAGCGACAGCGTCTCGGCGCCGCCATCGACTTCGCGTGTCACGATGGCCTTGCCCTCGTTCAGCTCGACCCGCGAGGCGAACGTGGCCTGCGGCCAGCCGAGGAGTGCCGCCAGCATCTGGCCCGTCTGGTTGCTGTCGTCGTCGATGGCCTGTTTGCCGAGGATGACCAGCTGCGGCCGTTCCTCGTCGACCAGTGCCTTGAGCAGCTTGGCTACGGCCAGCGGTTCGAGCTGCGCATCGGTATCGACGAGGATGCCGCGGTCGGCGCCGATGGCCATGGCGGTGCGCAGGGTCTCCTGGCACTGGGCGCCGCCGCAGGACACGGCGACCACTTCGTCAACCCTGCCCGCTTCCTTCATGCGCACGGCTTCTTCCACCGCGATCTCATCGAACGGGTTCATCGACATTTTCACATTTGCGGTATCCACGCCCTTGCCGTCCGCACGGACCCGAACCTTGACGTTGTGGTCGACGACCCGCTTGACTGCTACGAGTACTTTCATGAATCGATCACCTTCCTTTACGCCGGCTCGACCTGCAACACGCCGCGGCTGATCTGGTCGCGCTCAAGCGATTCGAACAGCGCCTTGAAATTGCCTTCGCCGAAGCCTTCGTCGCCCTTGCGCTGGATGAATTCGAAGAAGACGGGGCCCAGCATCGGCGTCGAGAAGATCTGCAGCAGCAGGCGCGGCGCGCCATTGCCGGTGGCGCCGTCGAGCAGGATGCCGCGCGTTTGCAGCGATTCGACCGGTTCGCCATGGCCCGGCAGGCGCGTCTCCAGCATCTCGTAATACGCGGCGGGCGGCGCGGGCGTGAACGGCACGCCGGCCAGTTGCAGGTTGTCGAGGGTCGTGCGCAGGTCGTCGGTCAGCAGCGCGATGTGCTGGATGCCTTCGCCGTTGAACTGCATGAGGAATTCCTCGATCTGGCCGCCACCCTGCTTCGCTTCCTCGTTGAGTGGAATACGGATCTTGCCGTCCGGCGCGGTCATCGCGCGCGACGTGAGGCCGGTGTACTCGCCCGAGATGTCGAAGTAACGGATTTCGCGGAAGTTGAACAGCTTCTCGTAGAAGCCGGCCCAGTACGACATCCGGCCGCGATACACGTTGTGCGTCAGGTGGTCGATCAGGCGCAATCCGACGCCTTGCGGATTGCGGTCGACGCCGGGCAGGAATTCGAAGTCGATATCGTAGATCGATTGCCCCTCTACGAAACGGTCGATCAGGTACAGCGGCGCGCCGCCGATGCCCTTGATGGCCGGCAGGCGCAGTTCCATCGGCCCCGTCGGGATATCGAGCGGCTGGGCGCCCAGCTGCAGCGCGCGCGCATACGCCTGATGCGCGTCCTTTACGCGAAACGCCAGGCCACATGCCGACGGACCATGTTCGGCCGCGAAGTACGCCGCATGGCTGTCGGGCTCGCGGTTGAGGACGAAGTTGATCTCGCCCTGGCGGTACAGCACCACGTCCTTGGAACGGTGTTTGGCGACCAGGGTAAAGCCGAGGGATTCGAACACGGGTTCGAGAACGCCCGGCGTGGGCGACGCGAATTCCACGAACTCGAAGCCTTGCAGGCCCATCGGATTCTCGAAAAGATCGGTCATGGTGTCATTCCTTTAAAGTGGTGTAGAAAAATCAGGCGACTTTGGTCGCGAAACCGAGATAGGTTTCGATGACCCTGGGGTCGTCGGCCAGTTCGCGGGCGGGGCCTTCCAGGGCCACGTTCCCGGTCTCAAGCACGTAGGCGTAGTCGGCGACCTGCAGGGCGGCGCGGGCGTTCTGCTCCACCAGCAGGGTCGCCACGCCGGTCTGTTTCAATTGCACGACGATCTGCAGGATCTCCTGGACGATGCGCGGCGCCAGGCCGAGGCTGGGTTCGTCGAGCATCAACAGGCGCGGCTTGGCCATCAGCGCACGGCCCAGCGCCACCATCTGGCGCTCGCCGCCGGACAGCGTACCGGCCTGCTGTTTGCGGCGCTCCTTCAGGCGCGGGAACAGCTGATAGACCATGTCCAGCTGGTCGGCATAGTTGCGGTCACCGGCCCGGTAACGGCTGTAGCTGCCCAGCAGCAGGTTGTCCTCGACAGGCATCGTCGCGAACAGGGCCCGGGTTTCGGGCACGAGGCACATGCCATGCGCCAGCCGCTCTTCCACCGGGACGGACGCCATGTCGGTGCCGAGGAGTTCCACCGCGCCGCGCGCGCTCGCGCCCACCGGCAGCACGCCGGCGATGGCGTTCATCATGGACGACTTGCCGGCGCCGTTCGGCCCGATCACGGTGGCGATCTGTCCTGCCCCGACCTTGAGATTGATGCCGTACAGGGCTTCCACCCTGCCATAGGCCACGTGCAGGTCGCGCACGTGCAAAACGGATTGCGTTGCTTGCATGTCTCGCTCCTTATTCCACGCCGCCCAGGTACGCCTGCAGGACAGCCGGATCTTCCCGGACTTCCTGCGGACGCCCGGCGCAGATGCGCGTGCCGAACTCCATCACGACCAGGCGGTCGACCAGGTTCATGACGAAATCCATGTCGTGTTCCACGATCAGGACACTCATGCCTTCCCCGCGCAGTTTCGCGAGCAGTTCGGCCAGCGCCTGTTTTTCCTGGTAGCGCAGGCCGGCGGCCGGCTCGTCCAGCAGCAGCAGCGTCGGATCGCAGCACAGGGCACGCGCGATTTCCAGGATGCGTTGCTGGCCCAGCGCCAGGTTGCCGGCACTTTCGTACATCAGGTGTCCAAGTCCCACGCGTTCGAGCTGACGACGTGCCTCGAACAGCAATACCTGCTCTTCGCTGCGGTTGCCGCGCACCATGGCGGCGCCGATGCCGGCGAGCTCCCCATGCAGCCCGCGCAGATGGGCGCCGATCGCCACGTTCTCCAGCACGCTCATATCGGGAATCAGCTTCACGTGCTGGAACGTACGGGCGATACCATGGCGGACGATCCGGCGCGACGCTTGCCCGTCGATGCGTTCCAACTTGCCGCCGATACGGAACCGGATCTCGCCGGACGTCAGCGGCAGCACGCCGGTGACGAGGTTGAACATGGTCGACTTGCCGGCGCCGTTCGGACCGATCAGGCCGACGATTTCTCCTGCCTTGACGTCGAACGCCACATCGTTCACGGCCACCAGGCCGCCGAACGTCTTGCGCACGAGGTCCACTTCGAGGACCGTGGTGCCCGGCTTGTGACGGGCGCGGCGTACCAGCACCGGCGCATCGTCGGGTGCGACGGCGGCCGGCGCGGACGGAAAGCGCTTGCGGACGAACGCCCAGACGCCGTCGCGGGCCCGTTGCAGCAGCAGCACCATGAGGACGCCGAACACGACGATCTCGTAGTTACCGTTCGATCCGAGCAGCTTGGGCAGGATCGATTGCAGCTGATCCTTCAGCAAAGTCAGCAGGGTCGAGCCCAGCAGCGCGCCCCACACGTGGCCGGCGCCACCGACGACCGCCATGAACAGGTATTCGATGCCGGTGTTCAGGCCGAACGGGGTCGGGTTGACGGTACGCTGCATGTGCGCGTACAACCAGCCGGACAGGCAGGCCAGCAACGCCGCCAGGATAAAGATCGCGATCTTCATCCACGTGGTGTCGACACCCATCGCCTCGGCCATCACGCCGCGGCCCTTGAGCGCACGGATGGCGCGGCCGGACCGCGAATTGAGCAGGTTCCGCACCGCGACAACGGCCAGCAGCACGATCGTCCAGATCAGGACATACATCTCGCGTCCGCTGGACATGGTGAAGCCGAACAGCGAAATCGCGGGAATGCCGTTGATGCCGTCATAGCGCCCGAGGAAGTCCAGGTTACCGAACAGGAAGAACAGCGACAGGCCCCATGCGATGGTGCCAAGCGGAAGGTAGTGGCCGGACAGCGGCATCGTGATCATGCCGATCACCAGCGCGGCACCGGCCGTGATCGCGATGCCGGCCGCGAGACCGATCCACGGCGACAGGCCGTACTGCGTGCTCAGGTAACCGGTGGTGTAGGCGCCCAGCCCGACGAAGGCGGCCTGGCCGAACGACGTCAGCCCCCCCACGCCGGTCAAGAGGACCAGGCCGAGTGCGACCAGCGCGTACAAGCCGATGTAGTCGGCCAGCGTAATCCAGTAGGCAGGCGTCGGCAGCAGCGGGATCGCCGCCAGCGCGGCGACGAACAGGATCAGGGAACGTTGCATCATTCTTCTTCCTCTTCGACGTGATGGGAATTCAGCGAGCGCCAGAGCAGCACGGGGATGATCAAGGTGAATACGATGACTTCCTTGAGTGTGCTGGCCCAGAATGAAGAGAACGATTCGAGCGCGCCGACCAGCAGCGCGCCAGCAGCTGCCACGGGATAGGCGGCCAGCCCGCCGATGATCGCGCCGACGAAGCCTTTCAGGCCCGTCAGGAAGCCGGAGTCATAGTAGATCGTCGTCAGCGGCGCGATCAGGATGCCGCACAGGGCGCCGATGCCCGCTGCCACCGTGAAGGCCAGGCGGCCGGCCTGCGTGGTGCCGATGCCGACCAGCTGCGCGCCCAAGCGGTTGATCGCGGTGGCGCGCAGCGCCTTGCCCGCCAGCGTGCGTTCGAAGTAGAGATACAGGCCAGCCATCAGCGCCAGCGACACGCCGATCACGACCAGGCTCTGTCCGGAGACGGTCAGGGTGCCGAATTCGAAGCTCGCCTCGGTGAACGGCGTGGTGCGAGACCCTTCCGCACCGAACAGCGCCAGGCCCAGGCCGAGCATGGCGAAATGCACGCCGACCGACACGATCAGCAGCACCAGCGTACTGGCGCTGGCCAGCGGTTGGAAGGCGAGGCGGTAGATCAACGGGCCGAGCGGAATCACGATGGCCAGGGCGAGCGCCACCTGCAATACCAGCGGGAGGTCGGTGCCAGCGACGCGCTGCGCCAGCAGGTAGATGGCGGCCGGCGCCAGCACGAATTTACCGAACGCGCCGCGCAGCGGACCGATCGCACCGCGCTGCCATGCGTGCCAGGCCTCCTGGGCGAACGCCAGACCGCCCAGGGCAGCCAGCAATGCCGCC
The DNA here is from genome assembly GCA_966211695.1 of uncultured Massilia sp. Taxonomy (GTDB): domain Bacteria; phylum Pseudomonadota; class Gammaproteobacteria; order Burkholderiales; family Burkholderiaceae_D; genus Telluria. The sequence goes on from CBIHOW010000043.1 coordinate 27,858, forward strand.
GCCTGCGGGAAGCGGCCAGCCTGGATGGCGGCCAAGGTGAGCGCGCCGAACGCGACGAATTCGCCCAGCGGAATGAAAATGACGCGCGTGACTGAAAATACCAGCACCAGCGCGAGTGCCATCAGCGCATACAGCGCGCCGTTGGTGATGCCATCCTGCGCCAGGATGGCGGCAATCGAAAAGTCCATGATTTAACTCGCAATGCGGCCGGACGCCACGTCGGCTGACGTGGCGTCGGCAAAAGGAAAAGGACGGCAGTCGTTACTTCGCGTCGGGCAAGGTCCACTTGCCATTGGCGATCTTCACCAGCACGCGGGCGCGGCGATCGAGGCCCACGTGGTCGGTCGGGGTCATGTTGACGATGCCGTGCGAGACCGTCAGTTCCTTGATACCCTCCAGCGCGTCACGCAAAGCCTGGCGGAATTCGCGCGTGCCCGGCTGTCCTTTTTTCAGTGCCTCGGGCACCGCCGCCTCCAGCAGCAGGCCTGCGTCCCACACGTGGCTGCCGAACGTGACGGCGCTGCCGGCGCCGTAAGCCTTTTCGTATGCGGTCTTGTAGGCCAGCGCGGCTTTCTTGATCGGGAAATCGTCCGGCAACTGCTCCGCCACGACCAGCGGCGCGGCTGCCACGAGCGTGCCGTCGCAATCCTTGCCGCACACGCGCAGGAAGTCGTTGTTGGTCACGCCGTGGGTCTGGTAGATCCTGCCCTTGTAGCCGCGCTCCTTCAGCGTCTTCTGCGGCAGGGCGGCCGGCGTTCCCGAGCCGGCGATCAGTACCGCGTCGGGACGGGCGCCGATGATCTTCAGGGCCTGGCCGGTCACGGACGTGTCGGCGCGAGCGAAGCGTTCGTTCGCGACGACCTTGATGTGTCCTTCTTCCGCCAGCTTGGCGAACTCGCGGTACCAGCTTTCGCCATATGCGTCGGCGAAGCCGATGAAGGCCGCCGTCTTGATCCCCTGCTCCATCATGTTCGAGACGATGGCGCGCGCCATGCTTGCGTCGTTCGGCGGCGTCTTGAATACCCACTTGCGCTTGGCGTCCATGGGTTCCACCAGCGATGCGGAAGCGGCCATCGTGATCATCGGCGTGCCCGATTCCGCGGCCAGGTCGATCATGGCCAGCGTGTTCGGCGACGTCGTCGATCCGAGCAGCACGTCCACGTTCTGTTCCGTGACCAGCTTGCGTTCGTTCTTCACCGCGGTGGTGCTGTCGGACGCGTCGTCGAGCACGATGTATTCGACGCTGGCGTTGCCGATCTTTTTCGGCAGCAGCGCCACGCTGTTCTTCTGTGCGATGCCCAGCGAGGCGGCCGGGCCGGTGGCCGACAGGGTCACGCCGACCTTGATCTGTGCCTGGGCAGTGGCGTGGGCGAGTGCGAATACGCAGGGCAGCAACGCTGCGAGCAGTTTGGGTTTCATAAAGTCTCCGTTGGTTTTATATGGGCCGGCGGCGCCGGCCTCTCTTCAGGATGCGTGTACGACACGCGGCGGTTCAGTCGAAAATGCGCCCAGGGTTCAGGCCGTTCGAATGATCGATAGCACGCTTGATCGAGCGCATCAGCTCGACTTCCGCAGCGCTGCGGGCATACTTGAGGAACGGCTTCTTGACTCTTCCGATACCGTGTTCGCCCGAGATGTTGCCGCCCGCGCGGGCCACGGCGGAATACACGAGGTCCTCGACAGGTTCCAGGTCGTTCTCCGCATAGGGACCGGTGGCCAGGTGCAGGTTGCCGTCCCCGAGATGGCCGAAGAACAGGTGACGGGCCGTCGGATAGTGCTGGCGCAACGCCTGCTGCACATCGTCGATGAAGGCTTCCATGTTCTGCAGCGGCACGCCGACGTCGAATGCCACGAACGGACGCATTTGCGGCAGGATATCGGCGACCGCGTCGCGCATCGTCCAGAGCATTGCCGCCTGCTCGCCGGACTGGGGCAGGACGACATCCTGTGCAATGCCTTCCTCCAGCGCGCGCTCCAGCAGCGAGACCAGCGCTTGCGCGTTCTCTTCCGTATCGTCCCCCTCGGTTTCCAGCAGCACGTAGATCGGATACGCCTGCTGGAAGGGCGATGCGCGATCCAGCGCCTGCGTTGCGGCTTCGAGGTAGCTGTGCCACATGACTTCGAACGCGGACACCAGCGGCAACGACGATTTGACGATACGCAGCAACCGGGTGACGTCGTCGAACGACTGCAGCGCGCACAGTGCCGTGTGACGGCGTTGCGGTAGAGGGAACAGTTTCAACACGACGCGCGTCACGATGCCGAGCGTGCCTTCGGTACCGATGAACAGATGTTTCAGGTCCAGGCCGGTATTGTTCTTGAGTACCTTGTTCAGCATTGACAGCACGGTGCCGTCCGGCAGGACGACCTCGAGGCCCAGCACGAGTTCGCGCATGGTGCCGTAGCGCAGGACGCGATTGCCGCCCGCGTTGGTGGCGACGTTGCCGCCGATCTGGCACGTGCCGCGCGCGCCGCAGTCGAGCGGGAAATACCAGTCTTTTTCTTCCACCACTTCACACAGGCGCTGCAGCGTGATGCCTGCCTGCACAGTGATCGTGCCGCCCTTCAGGTCGAATTCCTCGACCTGGTTGAAGCGCTCGAGCGACACCACGACATCGCCGCCGTCCGGTACTGCCCCGCCCGCCATGCCGGTCAGGCCACCCTGCACCGTCAGGCGCTGGCCAGCTTGATGGCAGGCAGCCGCGATTCGGGCCACCTCTTCCGTCGATGTCGGACGCACTACGGTCAGGGGAATGCCTCCAGGTATGCCACTCCAGTCCTGCTGGTACCGCTCCATGTCGTTTTGGTTATACAGCGGGGCGGACGCGGCGAAAGCTTCGACCAGCTGCCCCACGTCCTCCCGCGCAAGATGTTCGTTCATCTATCGTCTCCTAATAATGGGGGAACGATAGCGAACCGGCCCATGCGCGTCGATTGACCAATTTTTCTGCGATAATGAAAAAAAGTTATGTAGATGCCATGAGCGACACGAACGGACTGACCTCGATACGCCGCTTTTCCGAAGGCGGGCTGAAAATCAACCAATTGCGCATCCTCGTCGCACTGCAGCAGCTGGGGCTCGTGCACAAGGTCGCGGATGCGCTGCACGTGACGCAGCCCGCAATTTCCAAGCAGTTGCGCGAGCTGGAGAGCATCACAGGCGTCAGCCTGTTCCGCCGCGTCGGCAACCGCATCGAATTCACCGTCATGGGCGCGCGCCTTGCGCGCCGCGCTGCGGAGATTCTGCAGCAGCTGAACAACGCGGAAGTCGAAATCGCCGCGCTGGCCCAGGGCGTGTCCGGCACGGTCGCGATCGGCACCGTGACCACGGCCGCACAGGTTCTGGTGCCGGAAGCGATCCGGCGCTTTCGCGAGTTGGCGCCGAATGCACGCATCAAGCTGCACGAGGGCCCATCGGACGCCCTGCTGGAAATGCTGGAAGAAGGCAAACTCGACATCGTGGTGGCGAGGATCACGGAAAAGGACGGCCTGCCGGTAGGCATGTCGACCGTGCTATCGCACGATCCGCTGGTATTGTGCAGCGGACTCCACCACCCGCTGACACTGCGGCGTGAACTGGACTGGCCCGACCTGACTTCCACAGGCTGGATCGTGCCGTCGATCGGTTCGCCCGCTTACAAGGCGCTTGTGCGGCTGCAGCAGGAAAAACAGCTGACGCTCGACATGGTGGTGGAATCGATGTCGTTGACGGCCAACGTCGCGCTGCTCGATACCAGCGAACTGGTGTGCCTCTTACCCCTGAGTTATGCGAGGCGCCTGGCCCAGGAGCGCCGCATCGTGATCCTGCCAATCGACACGGATGCGCTGCTGGCACAGGTATCGGCGCATTGGAAAGCCGCCAACGCCAATCCCCTCACCGCGATCATGACGGAATGCCTGGTCGAGTGCGGCAAAGTCTTATGACTGGAACTTCGCAAGGGCGTCGCCGGCACCGTATTGTTGTGCGATGTAATTGGCGAATCCTCTCGCTGCGGCCGAGATCGTCTGGTGCGTCGGCAGATAAAGGCATACCTGGCGCATCACCCTCGGCTCCTCGATGTCGCGCATGACCAGGCCCAGGAGTTCGGCCCACAACGATACGTAGGCCGGGGATAACGTGACCGCGTGTCCGCCGACAGCAATGCCGAGGGCGGTCGAAATGTTGTCGACGATATCGACGGGAACGATACCCTCACTGTCTGGCTTCCCAGCCCTTGCCTGCATCGTCGCCCGCTCATGGTCACGGCCGGCCGTCACCAGCGCCTCGCCATGCAGGTCCTGCCAGGTGAGTATCGGCTTGCTGGCCAGCGGGTGTCCTGGTGCGCACCAGAGCACCCAGGGGCTTTCGAACAGATTGATGCGCGTGACGGCCTCCCCGCTGTTCCGGTCCGGTCCCATCGCCATGTCGACTTCGCCGGTGGATACCATCTCGATCATTTGTTCGACAGCCGCATCGCGGATCCTCACCGTCACGTTGGGGAACGCCTGCGCATGCGACTTGACGATACCTGGGAGAATGGCGCCGGCAATCACCATGGGCGCCGCGATACGCACGAGCCCCATTGAGCCTTTGCGCAGATCAGCTGCAGCCGCTTCCGCGAGGCGCATGTGGCGCATGACCAGTTCCGTCGGCTGCAGGAATTCCTTGCCGGCGGACGTCAACACCACCTTTCGCGTATTGCGATCGAACAGTTTGAAGCCCACCGCGCTTTCGAGCTCGGCCACAAGTTGGCTGACGGCGGATGGCGTCAGGCCGAGCCGGTTACCAGCCTCGGTGAATGTGAGGGTTTCCGCAACAGTCATGAATGCTTCCAGCTGGCGGATCGTATATCGCGGCAGGGGCATGGTATGCGATTAGTAAGTTCATCTAAAAGATACCCCAATATTAATTGATTGTTCTTCAATATGCGAGGGCCGATACTTCGTTCAGCCCCAACCGCAGCAATGGCGCACACCGTCCAGGTCCGGGGGCAAACATCGGTGCGCAGCCCTATAAAAACTCGGAGATGATCTTGAAAGCAATCAAATTTATCCTGCTGGGCATGGCAGCCAGCAGCGCTGTCGCACACGCTCAAAACAACACCAACGTCAGCATCTACGGCATCGTCGATGCCAACCTGCAGATTGCGAATGGCGGCGGCAATATCGGCACGCAGAACAGCCTGCAAAGCGGCAGCCTTTCGCAAAGCCGCATCGGATTCACCGGCAGCGAAGACCTCGGCGGTGGCCTGAAGGCGATCTTCACCATCGAGAACGGCTTCAACACCGACAACGGCACTGCGGCGCAAGGCGGCCAGTTGTTCGGACGCCAGGCCTTCGTCGGCTTGTCCAGCAACACGCTGGGCACGCTGACGCTCGGCAAACAGTACCTGCCGCTGCACATGCTGCACGTGAGGTTCACCACGCACCAGGTCGGCTTTGGTGACGCCACGGCATCGTTCATCCCGCAGATCGACGACGTCCGGTTCGATAATTCGATTCGCTATGTATCACCCTCGTACGAAGGCGTGACGGCCGATGTGTTTTACGCGCTTGGCGAAAACAGCACCGTGCCAACGGCCACCGCGCCGGACAAGCACTACGGTAATGTCTTCAACGCTCAACTGCACTTGAACAGGGGTCCTTGGTTGGCCGCGCTGAGCTACGTCGACAAGAAGAAGACACCCACCCTGCCCGACAATCACACGAAGTTCTACGCGGGCGCCCTCGCCTACGATTTCGGCGTCGTGAAGCCGTACGCCATCTATGAAACGGTGCGTAACGATACCGCCCGCGCGGCCACGCCGGACTTCGACTTCTGGTCGCTGGCGCTCGAAATGCCGCTGGGCCAGGGCAAGTGGAAAGCCACGTTCGGCAATCTCAAGAACCGCACCGTGGCCAATGCCGGCGCAAAGAGCTATGGCCTGGTGTACGAGCACCTGCTGAGCAAGCGGAGCAGTGTCTATGCCGGCTATTCGCGTGTCGACAACGACAGCGCAGCCGCGTACGGCGTAGGGTCGGGAAATGGCGTTGCCGTCGTCGCCGAAGGAAACGGCACCGCACCGCATGCGGTGGCGATCGGCGTGCGTCACAAGTTCTGACGGCGGTCCCGGTGCCTCGCGCTTCATGATTCGACGCAAAGGATGAGGCACCGGATCAAGCCGACCAAGGAACGGGTTCGGCGCTATCTGTTGCAGCGGTGGACCCGCGAAGCTCCGCCTCCCTCGATTGCTGAAATCCGCCGCCAGGTTGGCTGGCACACGGTCTCCGCGAAACGAAAGGACGAGGGTCCGGGCGGAGTTCAATAAAGCATGTCGCAGTAACGCAGCACGATGTAGTTGTTCTTCATGATCAGTGAGCGGTTTCCCCTTCAATCCAATCATCAGGTGACAAATGAAATCTCGCTACTTCCTCGTTGCAGCCGGTACCGCACTTGCGGTGTCGAGCGCTTTCGCCGCGCCAAAGTCCCCGTCGCCATTCGGACGCACGTACCAGAGTACGACCACGGCCACCGCCACCGCCACTACGACGCCGTCGCAGCGGCAAGTGGCAAAGTCGTTCAAGTCGCTCGACGGCACGACGACCGTCCCGTACCTCGAGTATCTGCCGTCGGATTACACGACCAGCGGAACGAAGACGTATCCCCTGCTGATCTTCCTGCATGGCGGCAGCGGTGCGGGCACCAGCGATGGTTCGCAGATTTCGAAACTGCTGGACTACCCCATTCCGGCGATGATCGCGGCCAATAACGAGATGTGCTTCCAGAATGCGCTGGGCACCACGGACTGCTTTATCGTCGTCTCCCCGCAAAGCCCACGCACCACGGGTGTCTGGAACATCAACGACACGGGCGGCATGCTGCAATACGCGCTGAAGACGTACCGCGTCGATCCCAAGCGCGTCTACGTGACCGGTGTTTCCATGGGCGGTGGCGGCACCTGGACGCTGCTGGCCAGCTTCTATTCGAGCGGCGGCCAATCGATTTCCTACGCCAGCAAGATCGCCGCGGCCATCCCCATTGCCACGGGTGCGACGTCGGCGTCCTATAACACCGGTATCTGTTCCGGGATCGTCGCGAACTACGTCCCCGTCTGGGCTTTCCACAACAGCGGCGATCCGGTGGCTCCCCTCGCCAACGAACAGGGCTGGGTCAACAAGGTCAACCTGAGCACCAACGCCGACGGGTACACGTGCACGCAGGCAGGCAACCCGGCCGCACGCCTGACCATCTATCAAGCCAATACCCACGAAGGCTGGACCACGGCGTACAACGTCAACACGCAGATCACCCCGGGCATGAATGCCTTCCAATGGCTGTTGTCCAACAAAAAGCCATGACCTCCTGAACTGCGCGGCATTGCCACCTGAATCAAAGGGCCCTGAAGACAACGCGTTTTCCGGGCCCATGTTATTTCCGACGTACCTCGTTCCATGAAAAACCTGACCATTCGCACCAGCCTGAGGGCTTCCCTGCTCCTCTTCTCCGTCATGTTCGGGACAGGTGCCGCCCTCGGCATCTTCACCGTGCAGCGCTCAAACGAAGTACTTTCGCTCGTCCACAAGATGAGTTCGGAAACGCAAGCAATCAACGACGTGTACAAGGACATCGCGGAAGCCAGCCGGGAACAAAGCCCGCTTCATCACTCGGCAAATTGCTCCGCGACGAGGGTGCGCAGCCAGCGGTTGCCCTCGTCCTGGTTGTAGCGGCGATGCCAGAACATGTTGGTCTGGAGTGCGGGCAGCTTGAGCGGCGTCCTGACGGCTTCCAGCTGCAAGGGTGCCGCCACGCGCTCGGCGAGTTTCTGCGGTACGGTCGCGACGAGGTCCGTCGTGCTCACGATATAGGGTACGGCCGCGAAATGCGGCACGCTGAAGCTGGCCGTCAGATCGATTCCGGCCAGCGCCAGCGCCTCGTTGATCGCGTCGTACGGGCTTTCCATCGACGTAACGACGAGGTGACGTGCTCCACTCAGGCGCTTTATCGTGAGCGTCTCCCCTGCCAGCGGATGTCCGCGCCGGAACAGGTTCGCGTAGGTCTGACGGAACAAGCGACGTTGATACAGCACGGCCGGCGCATCGGCAAAGGCGCCGATCGCGAGGTCGACACGGCCCGCTTCCATCTCCGTACGCAGGTCGACGAGGCCAGCCCGTACCGACGCGATGTCGACCTGCGGCGCCACCTGCGCACAGACCTCGATCAACCGCGGCATGAAATACATCTCGCCGACGTCGGTCATCGCGATCGTGAAGCGACGCCGGCTTGCGGCCGGATCGAAGGCCTGTGCGGGGCGAAACGCCTGCTCCAGCTGGGCCAGTGCAGCCGCCACCTGCTCCGACATGCCTTCGGCGTAAGGCGTCGGTTGCATCCCTTCCGTCGTACGCACGAACAGCTCGTCGCCGACGCTGCGACGCAGCCGCGCGAGCGCGTTGCTCACTGCGGACTGCGTCACCTTCAGTCGCCGTGCGGCTGCCGAAATCTGCCGTTCACGAAACACTTCGTGAAACACGACCAGCAAGTTCAAATCCAGTTCACGCAGCTCCATCGGCCATCCCATTTACATTGAAAATACTCATAATTTTTCTATTTATATCGTAAAAATCGGACGACTGCACTACATTGTTCATGCACCGATTTTCATCACTCAGGAGACAACGTGAGCCTCACCAAAGACCTACCAGGCTACCAGTCCGGCTTCGGCAACGAATTCGCCACCGAGGCACTGCCCGGCGCCCTGCCCGCCCACCAGAATTCCCCGCAGCGCGCACCGTACGGCCTGTATGCCGAGCAACTGTCCGGCACCGCATTCACCGCGCCGCGCGCCGCCAACAAGCGCAGCTGGCTGTACCGTATCCGCCCGTCCGCGATGCACCAGCCGTTCAAGCAGATCAACAACGGCCGCATCGCCGGCGGCTTCGATGACGTCGCCGCCCCGCCGAACCAGCTGCGCTGGGATCCGCTGCCGATGCCGCAGGTGCCCACCGATTTCATCGACGGCTGGGTGACGATGGCCGGCAACGGCTCGCCCGCCGCGCAAAGCGGCTGTGCGATCCACCTGTACGCCGCCAACCGCGACATGGGCTACCGCTATTTCTACAGTGCCGACGGCGAACTGCTCATCGTTCCGCAACAGGGCCGCCTGCACATCGCGACCGAAATGGGCGTGATCGACATCGAGCCGCAGGAAATCGCCGTGATCCCGCGCGGCGTGCGCTTCCAGGTCAGCCTGCCGGACGGCGAGGCGCGCGGCTACATCTGCGAAAACTTCGGCGCCTTCCTGCGCCTGCCGGACATGGGCCCCATCGGGTCGAACGGCCTCGCCAACCCGCGCGACTTCCTGACGCCGCGCGCCGCGTACGAAGACCGCGAAGGCGACTTCGAACTGGTCGCCAAATTCGGCGGCAACCTGTGGTCCGCCGAGATCGGCCACTCGCCGCTGGACGTCGTCGCCTGGCACGGCAACTACGCGCCATACAAGTACGACCTGCGTCACTTCAATACCATCGGCTCCATCAGCTACGACCATCCGGACCCGTCGATCTTCCTCGTGCTGCAAGCACCGTCGGACACACCGGGCGTCGACACGCTGGACTTCGTGATCTTCCCGCCGCGCTGGCTCGCGGCCGAGGACACGTTCCGCCCGCCCTGGTTCCACCGCAACGTCGCCAGCGAATTCATGGGCCTGATCCACGGCCAGTATGATGCCAAGTCGACCGGCTTCCGTCCGGGCGGTGCGAGCCTGCACAACTGCATGAGCGGCCACGGTCCCGACGAACCGACGTTTACGAAGGCGAGCGACATCGACACGCGCGCGCCGCAAAAGGTCGACGACACGATGGCCTTCATGTTCGAGACGCGCGACGTGATCCGCCCGACCGCGTACGCGCTGTCCTCGCCCCAGATCCAGCCGGATTACTTCCAGTGCTGGCAAGGCTTCAAGAAACTCTTCAATCCGCACAAGGCATGATCATGCAACTCAACGAAACCCACGATCCGTCGCTCACCAGCTGGGTCGAGTCGGCGAACACGCCGGACACCGATTTCCCCATTCAGAATCTGCCGTTCTGTGTGTTCCGTCCGCGCGGCAGCGGCCAGGCCTTCCGGGGCGGCGTCGCGATCGGCGACCGGATCGTCGACCTGGCCGCGCTGGGCGATGCCTTGCGCGATGCGAGCGACGAAGCTCGTGCCGCGGCCGTGCTGGCAGCCGACGACAGCTTGAACGCGCTGATGGGCGCGGGCCCGCGCGCCTGGTCGGCGCTGCGCCTCGCGCTCTCCCGCCTGCTGCGCAGCGGCGCCACGCCGCGCCCCGAACTGCTGGTCATGCAAAGCGACGCGGAATACACGGTACCGGCCCGCATCGGCGACTACACCGACTTTTATACGTCGATCCACCATGCGACGTCCGTCGGCCGCCTGTTCCGTCCCGATAACCCGCTGCTGCCGAACTACAAATGGGTACCGATCGGCTACCATGGACGCGCGTCGACCATCGGCGTCTCGGGCCAGACGTTCGCCCGGCCGCGCGGCCAGACGCGCGGTCCCACGGATGCGGAACCGAGCTTCGGCCCGTGCAAGCGTCTCGATTACGAGCTGGAAGTCGGCATCTTCGTCGGTCCCGGCAACGGCCAGGGCGAGCCCATTGCGGCGGAGCAGGCCGAGTCGCACGTGTTCGGCCTGTGCCTGCTGAACGACTGGTCGGCGCGCGACGTGCAGGCTTGGGAGTACCAGCCGCTCGGCCCATTCCTGTCGAAGAATTTCGCGACGACGATCTCGCCGTGGATCGTCACGCTGGAAGCACTGGCACCCTACCGCGCCGCGTGGCAGCGCGACGCCGCTGATCCGCAGCCGCTGCCCTATCTCGACTACGCGGACCTGCGTGCCAGCGGCGGCCTCGATATCGAACTCGAAGTGCTGCTGGAAACCGCGACCATGCGCCGCGAAGGCCAGGCCCCTGCACGCTTGTCGCAATCGAACTTCCGTCATTCGTATTGGACCGTCGCCCAGCTGATGGCGCACCATACCGTCAACGGCTGCGCGTTGAATCCGGGCGATCTGCTCGGCTCCGGTACGCAATCCGGCCCGGAAGCCGCGGAAGCCGGCTCGCTGCTGGAACTGACCGTCGGTGGCAAGCAGGCGCTCACGCTGCCAAACGGCGAGAAGCGCGTGTTCATCGAGGACGGCGACCGCATCGTGCTGCGCGGCTGGGCCACCGCGCCGGGCCGTCCGCGCATCGGCTTCGGCGAGGCGTCGGGCACCGTGCTGCCGGCGAGGTGACGCATGAAACTTCACACCTACTTTCGCAGCTCGGCGGCCTACCGCGTGCGCATCGCGCTGAACATCAAGGGCATCGCGGCCGAGATGGCGCATGTGCACCTGTTGAAGGACGGCGGCGAGCAGTTCAGCGCCGCTTATGACGCGCTCAATCCGTCGCATCTGGTGCCCCTGCTGGAAGACGACGGTATGCTGCTGACGCAGTCGCTCGCGATCATCGAATACCTCGACGAGACGCATCCGCAACCGCCGCTGCTGCCGCCGGACGCGCGCGGCCGCGCGCGCGTCCGGGCGCTCTCCCAGTCCATCGCCTGCGATATCCACCCGATCAACAACCTTCGCGTGCTGAAATACCTGAGCGAAGAGCTGGGCGTGTCGGCCGAACAGAAAGGTATGTGGTATCGCCACTGGGTCGCGCTTGGCTTGCAGGCGCTGGAGACACAGCTGGCCCGCGATCCCGGGACGGGCCGCTTCTGCCACGGTGACACGCCCACCATCGCCGACTGCTGCCTGGTGCCGCAGCTCTACAACGCCCGTCGATTCGAGTGTGACCTGACGCCTTACCCGACTGTGGTCGCGATCGCGGAACGATGCGAAGAAATGGCCGCGTTCGCCGATGCCCGGCCGGAACGGCAGGCGGACGCGCAGTAGGCGCCGCTGTCCGGGGACTTCGTTCAGCCGCGAATCGGGCCGGACGGACCCCACGCCACTTTGCGCACGAGTTCCGACGATGTCGCGGCCGCATATTTCTTCATGAGCTGCGCGCGGTACATCCACTGTCGCGGTTGTGCTGCCGGTTGCGCCCCTTGCTCTTGCGGCAAGCACGTACGGCCTGCTTCGCGCAGGTCCGCCAGTCAATGGCCGTCATTGCGGCGACGATGACACTGGTGTGGATGTAAGCGCTGATCACGGGGCCAGCCGCCGGGTGCCGAATGAAGCGAAACGGTCCGCGATCCAGGATGCGTTAGATTATTCGTGAGGCCCGACAATGGAGCGTCGCCCCAACGATTTCCTCGACATTTGGGCGGGGTTGCGCTCGGCCAGTCCGCAGCGGATCGCACGCTTGAACACGCGCGAGCAATTTGCGGTCTGCCGGTTCGCGATCTCGAGCGCACCGCGCCGCTCGATGGCCCGGATGGCGTAAAGTACATCCAACGGCTGTATTTTAGTAATTGGCAAGTGACCGAACGCCGATCGGTGCCCGCGGCCACCAGCTGGCGCGCGCTGTCGCGCTTCTCTCGCGCTTCACTGAGCGAGACAACGGGGAATGCGCCAAAGTTCAGCTTGGCTTCCCGACCATCAGGCCGGTGATATTTCATTCGCCAGTGCTTGCCGCCGGCCGGTGTCACTTCAAGATACAGCCCGCCACCGTCGGCAAGCTTGTAAGCCTTGTCCCTGGGTTTCGCGTTGAGGATCTTCAGCTGGCTCAACGGGGATACGCGCTTCGGCATTTTGGGGCCTCCTGTCCAAGGGGCTCCAAGAAAAGCCCCAAACCAGCCCCCAAAAGTTGGGATCAATGGGGACCTCGCTGGACCGTGAGGCAAGAAAAAACCCGCCGTCTCTATGAGAACAGCGGGTTCTTTGATGTCCTTATACCTTCAAGGACGATGTTCTGGCGGAGGCGGTGGGATTCCTAATGTCGTCGCAAACCCGCATTCTGCCTGGGTTTTGCCGGCAGAGCGCTCTCATCATGCCCCCAAATCGGCCCCCAAAAACGTTGGCTAATCTTGGACGTCGTGCAACGCTGTTGGTTGACACATATGTGCGTTGCCGCTGCGCCGAAGACAACACAGGCGTTTATGGCGAGGCGACTTCCGAATGGTGTCATAGATTTTCGTGCGTAGGCCAGCGTCACCTCGCGGAAGACCCTGTATGCGATCGTAAAGGGCCAGCTCGACGAAGTTGCGGTTGTGCTTGAGCGGGACGACCGCGGTGCCGATGCGGCACAGCTGCGGGACGTATCGCATCACTAGTTGCGCCATACGTCCGCGAACGCCCTGATTGTGCGGGGCGGGGACATCCGCGTTGTGACCGAGTCACTGAGCCACGCCAGCGTCACTATGACCATGGCGTACACTAGGCAGAGAGCGCTCGACCACGTCCCGGAGTATAGCAAGGATGGCGATGACGACCTAGCGACACAGGCTCCGACATGCTGTCTGAACTCTTGCGCACGAGTGTCGTCTGACGCTCTTATCGAGGCATATATTCGCCGGTCTAGTCGTGCGAACGCGGCTCTGGTCCGTGCTAGCCTTCCGAAGTGCCTAGTCTCTGTTGATACTCCTCCTTGATGCTTTTGCCAGCACGCTTGTGATACTTCGCGATGTCGCGGAAAAGCTCCGCCAATCGGTTGTAGCCGGCTTGGTCAGCTTCGACTGCTTGCGCGGCATAAGTGTCGGATAGCACGAATTCATCCTGGCCGGATGGGTTTACCCAATGAGGGCCGCGGGCATTAAATAATCCTGTTCTAAACCCGTCACGCATGCTCACGGCGTCACGTTCATCAAGTGCTCGGGCCAAGATTGCAGGCAGCCAAAATTGGTCTGTGTTCTTTGGGAAATGAGCGATTACCTGCCCTACATGCGACATAGCAGCGTCAACGTGGCCGCTGGCTGTAGCAGACAATCGCACGGCGTCAAACCATGCCTTAAATTCCCTGGCATCGAATACTCCGCCATCGCTCATGCCGGGGAACTCCCGCCACTGCTCTAAAAGGCGCCAAGCATGTTCAGCACGCTTGCGCTTTTGTTCGTCAACAGGCTCCGGCGTGTCGGACGTAGACGCTTCGTGATCCGGCCGATACACGGTGCGCACCATGTCACAGAAGAACTCGGGATCGTGCGAAAGACGCCGCTCCAACGTGATGGGTCGGGTTGATCCGGGAAGAAAAAACAGGGGAAGCAACGCAAACTCGACCTGCTCCAGCGATGCTTCGTCGACGTCGCCGGCCTCCTGTACATATCTCAGCAGGTCCAGCATGTGGTTTTCATCGATGCGGTCGTGCGCCTCGACCAGGCACGCTTGAAGCGCTTCAACGCAAAGCTGAGGATCAGGCTTGCGCGTCTGATAACGCTGCAGGTCGAGCAGCTCCACGGCGTCGGCAGCACGCCCATAGCGAATAAGAAATAATACCGCACTGTTCACCTCGCTTTCCGCTGTGAACGGGGAGATAGCGACTTCGGACCAGTAAATTTCGCGAGCCTTTTTCGAGTGCATGACGGCGTAACGCCATAACGAGAGTTTTAGCGGCAAGAAGGCGAGAAATGCGCCTACTTGGTCAGGCAGCCACAACTGCAGGTTGAGCGACTCCAGCCATTTATCGCCTTCTATGTCATACCGGCGTAATGCATAACTGCCGACCATTGCACGAAGGGATCTTACTGTCGATGTGACCAACTCGGGTAGCAGTGCCGCATCTATGTCTGGACCCGCAAGGGCAGCCAAGGCGTCGCCAACTCGGTGTGGTGCAGCAACATGCTGCGCAAACTCGAGCACTTTGTCGACGCCACCGCGCAGGATCTGCTCCAACGCGTCCACCCTACGTTTGGCCAGTTTGTCACGCTTGCGGTCATAGTCACTTTCGTCCTGATCGAACAGCGTCAGGTCGTCATTTCCGAATAGCGGACGCAGCGAGACCATAGGGTCAGTAGGCGCAAAATCACTTGCTATCTGTTCGAGCTTGGCGAGTGCGTCGGGGTCCAGTGCCCAAGCTTCAGTGGCGAATCTGCGATGCTTGGCCAGTTCCTTGTTCAGACCGGTCCATAAGCGCAATCGGAGATCGTCGTCCGCCACCCAAACGGCCAGGTCGTGTACTGTGTCTAGAAGTCGCTCGATCGTTTCGGGTGCCAATCCGCTCGTATACTGCACGAGTTGCAGCAAGCGCTCTGGATTGTCTTGGGCAAGCGTAATCGCCAGCTTGGCAAGTTCGTCCACCTGATCATGGTACTCATCTGGAGATACGGAAATAGCGTCCGCAGACAGCGGCGTCGCACGCCATAACGGGCGTTGCGTTCCGGACGAGATTTGTCCCCTTGAAGGCAGGAGTGCTAGCAGTAGAGGGAAAACGACCCTTGGATACTCCTCGCTCATCGAGTGGAGGATGCGGATTCGCGCGCTAGGCCCGGCCTCGGTCTGCGGGCGCCAAGGTAGTAGAATAGTCGCCAATGACGATGCGGGGCGCCCTGTTCTGGCGGTAATGTCGTCCAGGTCAGCTAGGGCGGCCAAAGAATAGCATGCAGGGAAGAAATACTCGGGTTTCCATGCGATTGCCTCGAATGCCCATAGTAAGCCGGATAGATATTCTGTTTCGAAGAGGTCGACTTTCCCACGCATTAAGATTTGGGTGAGAGTACCCTCATCGCGCCGTGCGCGCTCTGCTGCTCGCAGAAATGCCGGTGGTGAGGCCTCGGCTAGCGCGGGCAATAACGTCGTAAGCGCCGCCCATCGCTCCCACGGTGCGCCATGCAGAATTGCCTTGACCGCTCGGTCGGCTCCCGACTCCGCCATATCATCGCGCAGACGAACGAATTGATCAGTGAAATTACCTAGGATGGCTAAGCCTTCAGCGAGGCCTTGGCGAAAGGTCGACGAGTACGTAAAACCACTAGGTGCCTCGGTATGGCCGAGCAGGTTGATGTCGCTTGACCTTACTAACTCATCCTCGCTGAGTACGTTGCTGGCGACAGTTACGAATCGTTCGATATGGTCGGGGAAAAGCTGGTCGGCATTACTCGCGACAGCGTTCTTCCTGTCCAGCACGCGCCACGTTCCCTTCGCATAAACCAGCGAGCGCTGTCCAGAGCGCAGTGCCGTGCGCATGCGCGTGACCAGATCGGCTTTCGACACGCCAAGTACTTCTGCTGCTGCATCTAAATCATGCTCGTTTGTATCGTCAATTCCACCAATCAATAGCAACGCCGCGAGCTCGACCGGTAACTGTTCCGTTTCGGTGGCGCTGAGCGACAATCTCGATGTGTACGCGGTTGGGATCACGGTGGGCTGGGGCATGGCAAACGCTTCGCGTATTTCCTCTGGCACTCTGTCACGGGTGATCACGCCAGCGTCAGGATTCATTGCGCCGACGTAGGCGACCAGGCGTCCCCAGTAGAGATGTGCTTCGAGGCGAAACTGGGCCATGTGCGAGTGCAGTAGTGGTAGCACGACACCAAACTCTCCGCCGAGATCGTAACTCAGCAGATGGAAGTGGCGCAGGAAGTCCCATAGGACTTGATCCGTTATCGCTACCCCGCCGTTCGCGCGTGTGAGATGGTAACGGAAGGCGTCAAGCTTGCCTGGCGCATGCGGCGGTCTGAATTTCGCAGTTTCTACACGGCGAATGAATGTTTCAGCGGTATCGGTCGCTCGCGATTGGCGTAAAAGCCAGTGCACATTGGTGATGTCGATGTCCTTCATTGGCCCGGTGGTCAACGCCAAGGCGTCCGCACCGCGGGAAAAAGTCCCGCTCTGATAGTCGAGCCAGTGCGCACGCAACACATCGGCAAATACCGCGCTGCGAGCAGTCAGGTCGCAGCTGAACTTGATCTGGCCGAGCAGTCGCCTACGCTCGTTGGCTCCTGGCCGTTGAATTGTGACCACGAGGTCGTCCGTCTCGTAGCCTTCTATTTTTCCCTGGAGTTTAACTTCGACGATCGGCCACGGGCGCAAACCGGGAGCGTAGCCTCCAGTAAGCATCAGCGTGACGAACGCAGCTTGCACGTGCGTTTCGAAATGAGTGCCGCCACCGCCAGTGGCGAAGGATGGTGCAAGCTCCTTAGGCGCGCCTGCGCTTTTTGGAATCTTGCCGCCCTTCGGCTTGACCGGGCGTTTGCGCCCCTTGCTGGGTTGGGTGGTTTTTGAAGAAGACGGCGACATGGACGGCCTGATGAATTGATGTTGCGCAATTTTGTTCGGTGTATCCGAAAAGCGCAACGTTCAAGCCGTTAGGTGGGCCATTCGGATTCATTTAGCGCTCGCTTACCCAAAATGTGAGTACCGGTAGCAGTTCGGACAGAGGGCAATCGCATTCTCGACAGTATCGTCACCGTTGTCCGCCAGTGGAATTCGGTGATGCACCTCGAGATAGGGCTCGCCCGTCGCACGACTCTTGAAGGGTGCCTCGTTTTGACACCTCTCGCAGCGCCCCTGGGCCCTGTGCAGCACCTCCGCCACCACGTCCATCATTGTGGCCGTGCCGCCGTCGACGTATATGGCGATGTGAATATGCCGAGGTGTAGAGTAAAACCCGCCATTGGTTATGATGTGCCAGCCAGCGCACACCCAAAGCAGAGACATTAGGCCGAGCGCCGTCTACCCGATCGCGGACCATCGATCGAGTCGCGTGTCATCGCCAGCTGGACGGTTCAACCTTTCTCTCCGAAAGCCATGCGCTCGGTGTCGCGGTCGTAGAACACCATCCCAAGACCGCAAGCCGGCAGTGCAACCTGGCGAGGCCGGAGCGCCAGCCTGAAGCTGCTCAAGGGAACAGTGCGTGTGGCGACCATTCCGACAGTGCGCAGCATGCGGCGCCCATATCGAGCGCTCCGGGCGGGCCTGTCCATGCGAAGTCCTTTTTCCGTGCTAGACGGGCGCCCACCCCTGGTCTGTCTGGATATGCAGCTCCCGATATTCGCCGACATCCCCACGGCGCTGTCCGTTCTCGTCTTCGTAGATACCGCCTTTCTGATCGGTGCCATGGAAGATGTAAATCGCTTGGGTGCCGTCGCCACGAGTCACACGAATGGTCGCGCCGGCTGGGATGTTGATTCGTCTGAGTTCACTGTTGGACATGATCTTCCTTTCTCACCCCGGCTACCGGCCGGGTGCGAGTGCCCACTCGGCGCGGTTTCCGCTGGCTTCGTTACTCAGCTTCGATGCGGTACAGCGCTTGCCCACGTGGCGACGCGATCGTCCCGCCCGGTTGGATGAAGCCGATCAAATCGCCGGCGCCAATTAGTTCGTAGACCTCATCTCCATCGATTCGGAAACGCAGCTTTACATCGTCACGAACGAACTCGTCGTTATCGATGTGGCCCACGATTTTGCCGCTCATATCCTTGACCGTGTACCGGCCATTGCTGTAATCGATCATCTACTTTATCTCTCTACGGCTGCCGGCCGTCGTCGGGCGCCCGCGGCGCTTTTCCGCGGCACTAACGACGCTCGTTGATAGCCTGCGGCGGCAGTGCAATCTCTCGGACGCCTACGACGTTCCGAAACACATTCGAACCAGTGTCGAGGTTGCCGTCGGTACCCCTCCAGACGGTATCGTTCCCGTTACCACCAGCCTGCACATAGTCTTTGTGCGAGCCATCTTGATATGTAAAGCGATAGGTATAACCGCCAGTGAAAGTGACTTCCATTTTTATATTCGTTGAACTTATGCTGGCTACCGGCCAGCTTTCGGGCGCAGGACGCTTTTCCGCTTAAAGTTTGATTCCAAGAATGACCGATAGGGCGTGCAACTTTTCGTCCGTTAGAACAGCTAAGCTCTTGGCCAGGTTCTCAATTCGTTGTGCTTCAGCAGACGCTGTTTCGCTGTCGAACATTACACCGTCGCCAGTCGCCAGCCATCGAGGTTCCACTGCCAGTACGTCGGCAAGAGGGAACAACACTTCGCAGGAGACACCGCCGTCAGGTCGGTTTTCATAGTTCCACACAGCCTGCGTACTAACACCAATGTGCTCAGCAATCTTAGCCAAAGTAAGGCCGGACCGCTAGCGGGCAAGTCTGAACCTATCGGCAAACGTATCCAAATTCTTTTCCTCGAGTTTTATTCCGAGCAGTAACGAACCGCTTCTAACTTCTCCTCAGGTACCAACGCAAGCTTTTCAGCCAATGCGAGAACGTGCGGAGGAAGTCCATGGTCGACGTAGCTCAGTGTGGCCTGCTGCCGATTCCACAGACACCAAGTTAAGGTGGAAAATGGAGTCAGGAG
>CBIHOW010000044.1:0-46310 GCA_966211695.1 uncultured Massilia sp.
GGGCGGTCTTGTAGTCGCTTCGTCGTTCCATCGTTCGATGCTAACACGAAGGCGGCCGGCCCGGTCGTAAGACAGGTGTGCCGCGGATTACGATCCGCTAACCTGCGCCCCGTTAGCAACCGAAGAAAGACATCATGAATACGATTCGTATCGCCGCGCTGCGCGCCGCCATGGCCGCGGCGGGCTTCCTCGCGGCCGGCGCCGCATCGGCCCAGGCCGACCTGATCCTCACGAACGGCAAGATCGCCACGATGGCGCAAGAAGGCGAGTTCGTGCAGGCCATCGCCGTCAAGGACGGCAAGGTGCTCGCGACCGGCACCAATGCGAAGGTCATGAAGCTGAAGCGCGCGCACACGCAGGTGATCGATGCGCGCGGCCGCACCGTGATCCCCGGCCTGAACGACTCGCACCTGCACGTGATCCGCGAAGGCCTGAACTACAACATGGAGCTGCGCTGGGACGGCGTGACGTCGCTGAAGCGCGCCCTCGACATGCTGAAGGAGCAGGCCGCGCGCACGCCGGACGGCCAGTGGGTCAAAGTCGTGGGCGGCTGGAACGAATGGCAGTTCGAGGAAAAACGCCTGCCCACGCTGGAAGAAATCAATGCCGCCGTGCCGGACAAGCCCGTGTTCATCCTGTACCTGTACGGCCTCGGCTTCCTCAACAAGAAGGGCATCGAGACGCTGGGCTATGACCGCAACACCAGGTACAAGGATGGCGAAGTGGAGCTCGACGCGCACGGCCGGCCGACCGGCAAGCTGATCGCCAAGCCGAACGCGCTGATCCTGTATTCGACGCTCGCGAAGACGAACAAGCTCGGACACGACGACCAGGTCAACTCCACCCTGCAGTTCTACCGCGAACTGAACCGACTGGGCGTGACGAGCGCGATCGATGCGGGCGGCGGGTTCCAGAACTACCCGGACGACTACGGCGTGTCGCTGGAACTGGCGAAGCAGGGCAAGTTGACCGTGCGGACGGCCTACTACCTGTTCGCACAAAAAGCCGGGAAGGAGCTGGAAGACTTCCAGCGCTGGCTGACGATGACGCATCCGAAGCAGAACGACCACATGCTGTACCCGAACGGCTTCTCGGCCGAGGGCGCCGGCGAAAACCTCGTCGCCAGCGCGGCCGACTTCGAGAACTTCCTGGAGCCCCGCCCGGACCTGCCCGCGTCGATGGAGGGCGACCTGGAGCCCGTCGTGTCGCTGCTCGTCAAGAACCGCTGGCCGTTCCGCCTGCACGCGACGTACGGCGAGAGCATCGCGCGCGACCTCGACGTCATCGAGAAGGTGAATGCGCAGACGCCGTTGAACGGGCTGCGCTTCATCATCGACCACGGCGAGACCGTGACCGACGCCGACCTCGCGCGCATCAAGAAGCTGGGCGGCGGCATCGCCGTGCAGGACCGCATGCACTTCCAGGGCGAATCGTACTGGAAACGCTACGGCGAGCAGACGCGCCAGATGCCGCCGATCCGCAAGATGCTCGCGCAGGGCATTCCCGTCGGCCTGGGCACGGACGGCACGCGCGTCTCCAGCTACAACCCGTGGCCGTCCGTCTACTGGGCCGTGACGGGCAAGACGGCCGGCGGCCTGCAGATCTGGCAGGACGGCGACCGCCTGTCGCGCTACGAGGCGTTGAAGCTGATCACGACGGGTTCCGCGTGGATGAGCGGCGAGGAGAAGGTCAAGGGCACGTTGAAGAAGGGCCAGTACGCCGACTTCGTCGTGCTGCCGCGGGATTACTTCGGCATGGACGCGGAGGGCATCAAGCGGCTGGAAAGCGTGCTCACCGTCGTCAACGGCAAGGTCGTCTACGGCGCGGGCGACTATGCGCCGCTCGCGCCGGCGGCGCTGCCGGTGTCGCCGGCGTGGAGTCCGGTCGCCGCGTACGGCGGCTACCAGAACCGGTAAGCATCACGCCTTCAACGCATCGATTAACGCGCGCAATCCCGCCGGCTGGTGTTTGCGGCTCGGGAAATACAGGTACAGGTTCTCGTCGACGGCAGTCCACTCGTCGAGACAGGACTGCAGGCGGCCGGTGGCGAGGTAGGGCGCCGCGCGGTCGTGCCAGACAAAGGCCAGCCCCAGCCCGCGGGCGGCCGCGTCGGCCATCAATTCCTGGCTGTCCAGCGTGAGCGGGCCGTCGACCTCCACCTCGACGCGCTCGCCGTCCTGGGCGAATTCCCAGTGGTAGATCGTCCCGCTCGGGAAGGCGTAGCGGATGCACGTGTGGTCGCGCAATGCGTGCGGCGTGGCCGGCATCCCGTGGCGCGCGAAGTAGCCCGGCGCGCCGACGACGATCATCCGGAACGTCGGCTTGATGCGGACGGCGACCATGTCCTGGGACAGGCGCTCGCCCAGGCGGATTCCGGCGTCGAACCCTTCTTCGACGATATCGACGAGACGATCGGTCGCGACCACGTCCAGCCTCAGGCCGGGATTGCGTGTCACGAGCAGTTCCATGACATCGCCGAGCACGTACGGCGCGAGCGAGTTCGGGACGTTGAGCCGGACCGTCCCGAACGGCGTGGCGCGAAACGTGTTCAGTTCGTCGACGGCCGTGCGCATCTCGGACAGCGCGGGTGCCAGGCGCGCGAACAGCTGGTCGCCCGCCTCGGTCAGCGCCACGCTGCGGGTCGTGCGGTGGAACAGGCGCACGCCCACCCGGCTTTCGAGGCTGCGTACCGCATGGCTGATCGCGGACGGCGTCGTGCCCCGTTCGACCGCCGCCTGGCGGAAGCTCAGGTGTCTGGCCACCGCCGCGAACACCGCGAGCTCGGCCAGTTCCGCGTTTTCCATTGATGAACTCCATTCATTAGTTTGTGCTGGATAGGATACTTTATCGATGCAATGCGCGCTTCCATAATCGGTGCTCCAAAACCCGATCATGGAGAAATGCATGAACACCGCAACGACATTCCAAACCTTGTCCGGCAAGGTTGCCCTGGTCACGGGCGCAAGCTCCGGCATCGGCCGCGCGACGGCCCTCGAACTCGCACGCCGCGGCGCCACGGTGGTCGCCAGCGCGCGCCGCCGTCCCGAACTGGACGCACTCGTGGACGAGATCCGCCGCGCAAGCCATGAAGCGCTGGCCGTCGTCGCCGACGTGAACGTGGAGCAGGACGTGATCGACCTCGTCGCGCAGGCCGTCGCGCGCTACGGCCGTCTCGACATCGCCTTCAACAACGCCGGCACGGAAGGCGGGTTCTCGCCGTTCGTGAAGCAATCGAACGAGATCTATGACGCGATCTTCAACGCCAACGTCCGCGGCGTGTTCTGGTCGATGAAGCACGAAGCGAAGGCGATGCTGGCGCAGGGCGGCGGCACGATCATCAACAATGCGTCGATGGGCGGCGTCATCGGCTTCGCCAACGCGGCGCTGTACATCGCCAGCAAGCATGCGGTGCTCGGCCTGACCAAGACCGCGGCGATCGAGTGGTTCAGGCAGGGCGTGCGGGTGAACGCCGTCAATCCCGGGATCATCGACACGCCGTTCCAGGACCGCATCTGGCCGAGTGCCGACGCCAGGGACGCGTTTGCCGCGGCGACGGTGCCCGGGCGCGCCGGTTCGCCCGCAGAGGTGGCTGCCGCGGTCGCATTCCTCGCGTCCGACGACGCCGCGTTCGTGTCGGGCCATGGCCTGCTGGTCGACGGCGGCTATACGGTCGCCTGATCGCCCGCCAGCGCGGCGCGGGCTTCTTCGACCGTCTCCGCGAGGAAGTCGGCGACGGCGCGCACCCGGCTCGACGCGGCGAGATCGGCATGCATCACGAGCCAGACGCCGTCGCTGAACACGTCGCCTGGCGCCAGCACGCGTTCGAGGTTGGGATCGTCGACGAGGAAGTCCGGGATGATCGCGAGGCCGAGCCCCGCGCGCGCCGCCGCGATCTGCGCGCGCAGGGTCGACGCGGCCAGCACCACGTGTGCATCCGGCGCGCGCTTCGCGAGCCATTGCGCGGCCGGCAGGTGCGCGTGGGCCTCGTCCCACGTGATCATGGCGCGGCCGGCCAGCGGGTCGGCGCCAGGTGCCGGATGGAGCGCGAGATAGTCGCGGTGCCCGTACACGCCATACGACATCGACCCGAGCCGGCGCGCCTTCAGGTTGCCGCGGCTGGGGCGCACGAGACGAAGCGCGAGGTCGGCATCGCGCCGGCCCAGTTCCACGGCGGCCGTCGTCGTGACGATCTCCAGGCGCAGTTGCGGGTGGCGCGCGACGAAGCGGGGCAGGGCGGGGATCACGAGGTCCGATGCGAGATTGTCCGACGTCGCCAGGCGGACCATGCCCGATACGCCGGGACTCAGGCCGGAGGCGCCCCGTTCGAACGCCAGCATGTTGTCCTCGACGGCCTCCGCGCGCCCGAGCAGTTCGCGGCCTTCGTCCGTCAGGTGGTAGCCCGTCTGGTGGCGCGCGAACAGGCGCGTGGCCAGGCGCGCTTCCAGTTCGGCGATGCGCCGGCCGACGGTCGACTGGCTCACGCGCAGCACGTCCGCGGCGCGCGTCAGGCTGCCGCCGCGCGCCACTTCCAGGAAATATTTGAGATCGTTCCAGTCCAGGATGTTTTCTATTTTTGGAAAATGATCTGCCGATTATTGGTGTTTTCTTTGAAAGGCGCAACGACTACATTGTCACCAGGCCGCCGCCGGCGGCATTTTGCAAAAAAGGATGAACGACATGCTGACGACTCGACAACTGGGATCCCAAGGATTGAAAGTCTCCGCCATCGGCCTGGGCTGCATGGGCATGAGCTACGCCTACGGCACGCCGGACGACGCGGAGTCGATCGCGACGATCCACCGCGCCATCGACCTGGGCTGCACCTTCTTCGACACGGCGGAGGTGTACGGCCCGTTCACGAACGAGGAATTGCTGGGGCGCGCGCTGGAAGGCCGGCGCGAACAGGTGCAGATCGCGACCAAGTTCGGCTTCGTCATCGGCAACGGCCCCTTCGCCGGCACCGACAGCCGGCCGGAACACATCCGCGACGTCGTCGAGGCATCGCTGAAGCGCCTGCGCACGGACCGCATCGACCTCTTGTACCAGCACCGCGTCGACCCGAACGTGCCCATCGAGGACGTGGCGGGCACGGTGAAAGACCTGATCCGCGAGGGCAAGGTGCTGCACTTCGGCCTGTCGGAAGCGGGCGCCGCGACGATCCGCCGCGCCCACGCCGTGCAGCCCGTGTCCGCGCTGCAGAGCGAATACTCGATCTGGGAACGCAACCTCGAGGCCGGCGTGCTGCCCGTGCTGCGCGAACTGGGCATCGGCCTCGTGCCGTTCAGTCCCCTCGGCCGCGGCTTCCTGACCGGCAGCGCGAAGCGCGCCGAGGACTATCCGGCCGGCGACTTGCGCGCCCAGATCGACCCGCGCCTGCAGGGCGAGAACTTCGATCGCAACCTGGCCATCGCCGACCTCGTGAAGGACATCGCGGCGCGGCACGGCGCGCTGCCGGGGCAGGTGGCGCTCGCGTGGCTGCTGGCGCAGGGCGAGGACATCGTGCCGATTCCGGGCACCAAGCGCCGCACCTACCTCGAACAGAATCTCGCCGCGGCCGATCTGAGGCTGGATGACGAGGACCTGCGCGGCCTCGATGGGGCGTTGACGCAGATCGGTGTCGCTGGAGCGCGTTATACGGAGAAGGCGCTGGCGATGGTGGATCGTTGAGCTTGCGGTCAGCCGTGGCGCTTGGCCAGAGTCGGCAACGGCTTGTTCAACTCTTGCGAGGCGCTGTCGGCTGGCTCCAGCCGGCAGTCGTCGAGCGACGCATCGACGGCATCCACGGGCCCATACCACTGGTAGACGCCGACAAAGCCGCCGGTGCGGAGAATCCAGACTTTGTTCGTGCCGCGATCCATCACGATGGTGTGGCGGAAGCCATCGGCGACATTGCTGGCATCCGGCATGCGCACGCGGACGAACGGCCCGCCGTGCGCCGTGTCGGGCGCCGCGGATGCCGGGATCGCGGTACCGAACCCCGAGAACGAGATGCCGTAGCGGGTCGCCAGGGAGTCGGACAGCGGACAGGCAAGGGCCTGTGCCGATGACAGGCCGATGACGGCGGCCAACATCATGTTTTTCATCGCGGTTTCCAGTCGTATGTTCGTGTCGCCTTGAACAGGGCGCGGCGTAACGATAGCACCTCGGACGCGCTACAAGCTCACACATTTTCACGAGGCCGTGCATGCATGTTGGATGGAGGCGCACGCTTGCGCCAGGCTGTGGACATAAGGGCAAGTAGTCAATAGTATCCCTACCGCACTTAACCGGCCCCTGTTGGGCGTCCTCAACCTTAGACCAGTATCGATCCGATGAAAAAACTGTTTTGCTCCCTGTTCCTGTCGGCCTGCGGCCTCGCCGCCATGCCGGCTTTCGCCAGCCCCATCCTCATCGATTTCGAACATGTTCCCGGCCCGGACGGCGTGCTCGGCACCGCCGACGATGCGCCGACTGCCTCCACCTTTTTGCAACCCCTGGACCAACTGTACGCCGCGCTCGGGCTCAGTTTTACCCAGGGGACGCTGCTCCAGGCCAGCTTCTACGACGGGAACCCATCCAACCATTTCATCAGCTCGACCTATCCGGTTGCGCTGCTGAGCAAGCCGGTGACCGCTATCGGCATCGACAGTTATTCGTCGTGGGACGTGAACCTGGTCGCCTACGACAAGAATGGCCAGACCATTGCCAGCGCCTTGCTGCCCAACGCGAACCCAGGCGGGAGCAGCGTGCGCGGACATGTGTCGCTGACCAGTGCACAAGACATTTATGGGTTTGCGATCTATGCGGATGATCCCAACCACATCCTCAACCTCGACAACCTGGAGCTGACCTTCGCCGATCCGGTGGGCACCGTTCCGGAGCCGTCGAGCCTTGCGCTGATCGGACTCGGTGTGTCGCTGGCAGGGCTGACGCGGCGTGCGAAGGCGCGGGCCAAAAAGGGCTGAGCGTGCGTGCGGCCCGGCGCGTCGGCAGCGCCGGGCTTGCGTCGTCATTGAGTCTCACGGCTCACGCGTATAGATGCCGACCGATTTGCCGTATATCTCGGTGTCCGCTTCATACGTCAGGCCAAGGCGCATGGCAACGCGCAGCGATGATACGTTGGCTGACGCGATGAGCGCCCGGACTTTGGGTTCACGTCGGATCTCGAGCGCATGCTTCAAGACTGCCGCCGCCGCTTCGTTCGCGAATCCCCGGCCCCAAAAGGCACGATACGTATTCCAACCAAGCTCCATCACAGTGGAGTCCTCGCGAAAGAACGCGCCGACATTCCCGACGAGTCGACCAGTCTCCGTTTCCTCGACAGCCCACCAGCCGGCGCCGTGTATTAGCCACAGTCCCGCTTGTGAACAGAAGATCCGCCATGCGGCATGGCGGTCGGCCGGGACCAGGTGGGCCGCGCTGACAGGGTCGGCGACATGCGCCGCGAACAGGTCGAAGTCCTCCCGTCGATATTCACGCAGCGTGAGTCGTTCGGTGTGAAGGCAGGGAACAGACGTGATGAATTCGTTATTCATGCGCTCGACCTGGTAGTGGTTGGAGTCATTGCAAGAAGCAGTCGTCGGCTCGTTTTGCGAAGGTCCGTTTCAGCCGATAGCGGATGGCCCGTGCCGGTCCGCTTCTTCCAGAAAGATGCCGACCCACGCGTCCAGTATGCCCCAGAAATCGACAGGCTCCGGATTGGCGGGCTCGTCGTGCCACCAGATGACGCCCGACGCTTCGCCGGCGCCCGCGCAATCCAGGCACAGGTAATCGCCGGCGCCGTTGTGAAACACGGCCACGGTGCTGGCGATATCGATGGGCAGGGCGCGCGCGGTGTCGGCGTCGATGTCGAACTTGTCGTCGGACAGGAATGCCCAATCCTCGAGGGGCAACGGCCCCATCGAATTCGTCGGCAGGAAGGTCCAGCCATCGTGCAATTGCGTGTAGAAGTCGCGGAACCTGGCGGGAACCCGGTCCCAGATCCGCCGCAGGCGTTGGGGCACGTCGGTGACCGGGCTTCGGCCGCGGTAAAAGTTCAGGTCGTTGCCGCCGACGGTGTAGAGGTACAGCAGGGACAAGGAGCCGTCCTGTTCGCGTAACACGTAGAGGCGCTTCAGCATCGTCCGCAGGAAGTCCTGGGCGCTGGGCCACTCGGCCGCAAAGCCGCTCCATGTCGCGAGCAGCGCCGGCATGCGGCCGTGTGCCTCGGCCGTCGTCGATATCAGGGTGGATGGTTGTACGAAACCCCGCAATTCATCGAATACCTTGTCCTTCTCGACGCCAGATTTCATCGCACCGTCGCCTTCTTTCATCCAGCTACGGCTGGCGGCTCATGACGCGTCCGCCAACCTGTCTTGCCACTGGCGTTACAAGGAAATTTTCGTCTCCAGGAACTCCAGATATTTGGGATCATCTTCCATGAAGATATCGATTCCGCCACCCATGTACGCTCGCGTCAGCTCATCGGTGGCCTTGTCGAAATTTTCCTGCTCAAAATAGAGTTGCCCAAGCCGTAGATGGATGTACGGGTTGCCCAGCCCCTTCGGGCATTGCACCGCGTTATAAAAACACTTGAAGGCTTTATCGAAATTCTGCGAGTGGAAATGGACATCGCCGAGCGCGACATAAATCCACGTCGCTGCTTCCCACTGGCTGGGCTCACCGGGCAGAAGCTTCAGCGCAGCGATGTATTTTTGTTTCGCTTCGTCCGGTTTTCCTGCTGACGCCAGCGCATCGCCATCCTTGCATAAATCGGTGATCTGCTTATGCAATGCGTCGGAAAGTTGTAGAGTCATGTTGTACCTTAGTCGAGATCGTCAATGCCGAAGAATTCGTTCGCCTCGGCCTCGGAAGCGGGAGGCTGGTAGGTTCTCCCCATTTGGGCGCCCTTGCTGCGATTGATCCAGCTTGGCTCGAGCCAGTAATTGTCCGGGTCGTTCATGAAGGCGCGCACTTCCGGAGAGCGCGGGCCGTAATATCGGCCTTCGGCATTCCAGTAGTCTACCGCAGCCTGGACGTGGCCCATATCGGTCTCCGCGATGGGATACCATTCACCGTCTTCCCCAAGGACCATGCGATCGTCGCCCGTGCCCGTCAGCGCGCCTTCGCGGCGCATCCGGGCTTGCACTTGTTGCCCGACGGCGGATTCCTTGGAGGGCGTCGAACCCATGTACATGTCGCGGTTCGACATGCCTTCGCCATTCATCCGCTGCCAGCGCATGACGGACGGATTGGACGGCGAGGGCAGCTTCGCATAGACCTCGCCGTTCTCGCCGAAACGCACTTCAGTGAACTCGCCGACGGCGTCCGCCCCGACCGGTGGCCGCGGTGTGGCAGGGGGCGGTGGCCGCAAGCTGAAACGCACGTTGCCGCCATTCATACCCAGCGTGCCCGGTTCGACCGACACCTGGACCCGTTGCGCGAAGTCCCACGCCCCCGGCGCCGCCTTCGCGCCCAGGTAACCACCCAGGAAGCTGCCCGCGATCGCCGACCATTTTTGCCCGTCGCTGCCTTCGCCGAACACCTTGCCGCCGACCCAGCCGCCGCCGATCCCGCCCGCGTAGGCGCCGACCAGGCCGCCGATGGCGATTACGGGCCCCGCGAGGACGATCGCCGAGCCCACGCCGACGACCAGCAACGATGCGTGCACCCAGCCCGGCACCAGGTTCTCCGGATTGATGGTATCCGTCTGCGCCGTGCCGCCGCCGATGTAGACGTTACCCGATCCTTTCGTGATGACGGCGCTGCAGCCGGTCTTGTCGTCCACCCGCGCCGCCGGCATGCTGTTGATGAAGACCTGGCCGCTGCCCGTCGCGATCGGGATCGGTCCCGGGTGCTTGGAACACGCGACCATGTCCACGTGCGCGCGTGCCGCCGCGAGGCCGTTGACGAAAACATCGGACGAGCCGGTCGTCGCAATGGCGCCCGTGACTTCCTTGCCGGCGAAGCTCATCGTGCTCATCGCCTCGCCGAGGCCCGCGCCCATGGCCGCGCCGGCACCGACGACGGCCACCGCCGCCAGGCCGCCCGTGCCCACGATCGCCACGCCGGCCACCGCGATGGCCGCGCCGATGAGCAGGCCCTTGAGGAGCCAGCTCATGGTCGGGCTGTGCCCGATCGGATCTCCCAGCCGTGCCGCCGCCGGCATCTAGCGCTCCGCGACCCGATCGCCCGCGACCCGATCGAGATGCGCGCGCACCTCCGTCAGGCTGTAGAACGGCACGGACGCCGAACTGGCCTGGATGTACTGGGCCAGGTGCAGCCGTTCGGCCAGCGCCGGGCCCGGTGGAGGCGCCGTGCGCTCCAGCGTGACGGTGCCCGACGGCCGCAGCAGCGACAGTCCGCCGTTCGTGCGCGAGACGTTCGCCTGCAGGCGCGTGCCCTCGGCGTCGTAGAATTCCCAGTGGTCCTGGTTGACGTCGCGGGCCGACAGCTTGCTGCCCGCCTCGTGCTTGTCGGCGAATACGTGCAGGGTCTTGCGCGGCTCGGACAGGGCGAAGACGGTCGGCAGGGCAGGGGACGGCGCCGCGGCCGGCAGCTCCTGCGCTTGCGGCAGCGGGCGGCGCAGCTTGATGCTGTCCACGATCGCGTCGAACGCGGCATTCCACTCGTCGCTGAACTCGCGCAGGCACGTGGCCGCCATCAGCATCGCCTCGATGGTGCCCGGCCTGCTGCCCTGGACCAGCGTGATGACCTGGCGCTGGTGCATGAAGCCCGCCTCGTTGCGCCAGCTGTAGGCCAGCTCCAGCGCGGGCGCGCCGTCGACGCGGCGCTCCGTCAGCGCCTTCAGCTGGAACCGGGGCAAGGCCCGCGTCAGTTCCTGCGCCAGGCGGTCGCCGAACTGGTCCAGGGTTTCTTCGGGTTTGACGTCCGCGTGGGAGACGACGACGTTGAATTCGCTCGGACCGTCATCGCGCAAGGTGAACATGTGCATCGTCTTGTCCTTCAGCTGCGCGGGCAGTTCGAAGGTGGCGTGATTGGCGTGGTACATGGCGCGCTCGCTCATTTGCTCATTTACTTATTCAGGTCGATCCGGTTGCCCATCACGCTCACGTTCACGCCCTGGATCAGGATCGTGCCGTCGGCCTGCAGCACGATCTTGCTGCTGCCCACTTCCAGCGTGATGTCGGTATTGGCCTTCAGGTGGATGTGCTCCGTCTGCGACGTCAGCTCGATGTTCTGCTTCGCGACCTGGTGCAGGTGGGCGTCCTGCGCCACCAGTTCGATGTTCGTCTTCGCCGTCGCGTGGATGTAGTCGTCCTGGGCGGTCAGCTCGATGTTCGTCTTCGCCGTGTCGTGGATGTGGCCCGTCTGCGCCGTCGTCACGATGTACTGCTTGACCGTGTTGGTCTGGTAGCCCGTGCTGACCGTATTGGTCTGGTGCGGTCCGTTGACGACAGTCGCCTGCGTGTTCTGGACGGTCGTGACCATATCCTTCTGCGAGTGGATATTGATCAGTTCCTTGCCCTTGCTGTCATGGATCACCATCTCGCAGAAGCCGCCGCCGCCCGGCGTCGAGCGGCTTTTAAATCCCATCATGTGGGCGCCGTCCGGCAGGCCGTACGGGACCGGCTGGTCGGCATTGAACAACCGTCCCGTGCAGACCGGGCGGTCCGGGTCGCCCTCGAGGTAGTCGATGATCACTTCCTGCCCGATGCGGGGCACGGAGATCGTGCCCCAGCCGCGCCCGGCCCACGGCTGCGAGACGCGGATCCAGCACGAGCTGCGTTCGTCGCGGCGGCCGTAGCGGTCCCAGTGGAACTGCACCTTGATGCGGCCGTACTGGTCCGTGTGGATCTCCGTGCCTTTCGGCCCGACGACCGTCGCGGTCTGCGGTCCGGGCATGCGCGGCGGCGGGTGCGCGCGGCGCGGCCGGTAGGGGATCTTGCGGCGGATCGCGGTGAACGTGTTGCGGTAGACGTCGTTCTGGCCCCGCTCGAAATAATTGTTGCGGGCGCTGACCTGCACCGACAGCACGAGGAAGTCGTTGTCGCCTTCGGTGGCCGGATCGAACCAGTGGTGATCCTGCAACTTGAACGTGCGTCCCGCGACGAGGCCGCGGCAGTCGGAGGCGCCCGTGAAGACCTTGGCCTGCCACTCCAGCACTTCCAGGCGCTGGCGCGCCTCGCGCTGGCCGTCGTCCTTGTCCCTGTACGAGAAGGCCGGGTTGCCGTCATAGATTTCCATGGTCGGCATGTCGCCCTGCCGCGTCACGGTGGGCAGCTCCACGTACTGCATCGCATTGGGCGCCTTGAAGTCGAACGTATTGAGGGCGACCTTCGTCGGCTGCAGGTTGCGCTCGGCCGCGAAGGCCGTCACGCTGTCGCGGTCGTGCCAGCGGTTGCCGCCGTTGAATTCGACCTCGGCGTGGTCCTTCTGCGGCGGGCAGAACGCGCTGGAACGAGAATCGTCGCTGATCACCATCACGTGGCCGTTCGGCTTGTGGACGAAGTAGTAGAACAGCCCGTACTTCTCCATCAGCCGGCAGACGAAGTGCTCGTCCGTCTCGTCGTACTGCACGATGTAGGTCTCTGGCCGGTAGGTCTGGCTGACGCGGAATTCGTAGGCGGCCAGGCCGTTGTAGTCGCCCTTGAAGATGGTGTCGAGGACCTCGAGCACGCTCTGGTCCTGGAAGATGCGCGAGTTGACGCGCTGCTTCAGGTAGCTGAGCCAGGGCACGATCTGCGCGTGATAGAACGCGAAGCCGCCGTCGGAATGGCTGAAGCCGAACGAATGCACGTAGCCGTTGACGAAATGCTCGCTGCCGTCTGCCAGTTGCACGCCGACGCTGACGTTCTTGCCCATCAAATCCTTCAGGTCGATGGCGGCATTTTCCGAAATCAGGCTGAGGTTGAACACGAACTGGTCGGACACGGCCGACGACCCGCTCAGCGACTCGATCAACAGGGTTTTTTCGCCTTGCAGCGGCGAGTAGAAGCGCAGCAGGCGCTTGCCGTCGTTGAACTTCGCCAGCAGCGAGGCCACGGCCGATGCGGCGTCTTCCTGTTCGGCGGGATCGATGGTGGCCGGCGCGTACTGCGGCTCGTTGGAGCTGAAATCGCTCACGGCCTGGCCGGCCAGGGGGTGTTCTTCGATGGCGAGTTGCTCCGCCGGCGCTGTGTCCTGTGCCAGCGCCGCGGGCTGGTCCGCGGTATGTCCCGCATGACCGGCCAGCGTGTCGACGTGCCGGGCCAGCGAGTGCGCCTGGGACGCGACCTGCAGCGCCTGCGCCAGTTGCGGGCTGGCGTGGCCGGCAAGGCCGGCGGCACCCGTCGCAAGGGCCGCGGCTCCCGACCCGGCTTTCAGGAGAGCCGCGGTGTCGAGGGCCGTGCCGGCAACGCCGAGCGCCTTGATCGGCGCATTTATCGTGTTATCGAGCGAATCTGATGACATATCGCGGCTCCTGCATTTGATGTGTCTTCCGCACGGCGGATTGTGAGATTTGTGTTAAATCATGTATATACTACCAGAAATTTACTGTTCGTTAAATCGGCCATTGGCGCCGTTCACAATTCGTTTCCCTTAAGCACAATGTCTGACTTCTCCAGCAACTGGACCGATCTGACGCGCGCACTCGACACCATGCAGCGCCACTATGCCCAAGCCGGCGCGCAGGCCAGGCTCGACGTCGAACGGCGCGTGCAGCGCTGGTCGCACGAGGCCAGCGCCACGCTCGGCCGCATCGCCCACGCCGGCGAGGACGTGGCCGGTGTACGCAATGCGCTGGCCGTCAAGCACGCGCTCGACGCCACCCGGCCGCGCTTCGTGGAACTGCTCAAGCAGCAGTTCGCCGGTCTGAACTTCGGGATGATCGCCGACGTGCTGGTCGAGGTCATGAAGCAGATGGCTCTGTACCTGGGCGGCGGCGCCGTGCTCGGTGCGGCAGCGGGCGGGGCGATCGGCTCGCTGGCCCTCGGCGTGGGCGCCATTCCGGGCGCCGCGGTGGGCGCGCAGGCCGGGGTTGCCATCGGCGGCGAGATCCTCGTCTGGATGGGTGTCGGCATGCTGGTCATGGACATGAGCAGCACGGTGCCGGACCTGTGCCGGCACGTTGCCCACGGTTTCGCGACCGCCTGGCACGCCGGCGACCTGCCGGCGGACGCCACGGCCCGGCGCACGACGATGCTGCGCGAGGCGACGGAATCGTTCGCGCAAGGGCAGATGCTGCTCGTGAAGGCGATCCTGACGGCGCTCGTCCTGTACCTGTCGCGCGGCCAGATCCAGAGTTCGCTCCTCGTGCGCAATTTGTCGAAGAGCCGGCTCGGGCCGAAGTTCGCCGAATGGGTCGGCCAGAACCGCGAGAAGCTGATGGCGCATCCGAACCTGCAGCCCAGGATCGCCTCGGCCCAGGGCCAGGCCGAAGCCGGCGCGGGCAAGGGGGCTGCGGCCAAGGCGGAAGAGGCGTCGAAGCCGGCCGGGAAACCGTCCGCCGTGAAGCGTGGCGAGGCCGAGCACCAGCCGCCGTGCAGGCTCGTCGGCCAGCCCGTCGACCCGATCAGGGGCAGCAAGATCCTGCTGGGCGAACTGGACCTCGACTTTGCGTTACCCGCGCCGCTGCCGCTGGTCTGGCAGCGCACGTACAGTTCGTCCCTGCACCGCGTCGGCTGGCTGGGCCAGGGCTGGGCGCTGCCCATCAGCGACAGCCTGCAGCTCAGTGCCGACGAGGTCGTCGTGCTGGATGCGTTCGACCGCGGCATCACGTTCTCGCTGCCGCGCGTGGGCGAATCGATCTATTCGCCATCCGAACAGATCACGCTGGCGCGCACGGGCGATACCACGTTCGAGCTGGTCGACAACAATGGCCTGCGCACGCAATTCGCCGTCCTTTACGACGACAGCGTCGCCCGGCTGACGGGCTGGCAGGACGCCAACGACAACCACATCCGCATCACGTACGACGCCCGTCGGCTGCCCGCGCGCATCGACGACAGCGCCGGCCATAGCCTGGCCCTCGAGTTCGGACGCGTCGCCGGCGGCATGCGCCTGCTGGGCGTGACTCTGATGCCGGCCGAGCCGGACGCCGGCGCGCACACGCTGGTGTCGTACGACTACGATGGTGCGGGCAACCTGCAGCGCGTGCGCAACCGCGGCGGCGACGTCGTCCGCCAGTTCGCCTACCGCGATCACATCATGGTCGAACACGGCCAGCCGGACGGCCTCGTGTCGCGCTATGAATACGACGTCGAGGCGCCGGACGGCAAGGTGCTGCGCAACTGGACCAATACGGGCCAGTGGTGGGCATTCCGCTATGTCGACAAGGAAACCGTCGTCACCGACCAGCTGGGCCGCACGCAGCACTACCGGTTCGACGCGCGCGGCCGCCTGGTCGCGCAGGTGGATGCCATGGGCGGCGTCACGACGCATCAGCTGGACGAGCGCGGCAACCTGCTGCAGCTGACCGATCCGGCCGGTCGCACGGTGCGCTACCGCTACGACGAGCGCAGCCGCATCGTCCGCGTCGAGCGGGGCGGACGGGGCACCGGCATCGTCTACGACGCCCGCTTCGACAAGCCGGCCCTGATCACCGACGCCCTCGGCGCGACGACGATGCTGCGCTACGATGCGCAGGGCAATCTCACCAGCGTGACGAACGCGCTGGGCCAGCGGACCGAATACCGGTACGACGACCGTGGCCTGCCGGTGAAAGTGATCGACGCGCGGGGCGGCGTCAAGCAGCTTGCCTACAATCGCGCCGGCCAGCTGGTCCGGTACACGGACTGCTCGGGCAGTACGAGTGCTTTTGCCTACGACGACCAAGGCCGCCTCGTGCGCGCGTCGGACCCGAACGGCAACGCGAGCACGTACGCCTACGACGCGCTGGGCCGCCTGCAGGCCGTGACCCATGCCGACGGGACCAGCGAGCGCTACGAATACGACCGGCTGGGCCGCCTCGTCGCCCACGTCGACGCGGCCGGGCACCGCACCGCCTACGAACTGGATCGCGACGGCAAGCCGCTGAAACGCATCGACGCGCGGGGCGGCGTGCTCGAATACCGCTACGACACGGCGCGCCGCATTGCGGAACTGATCAACGAGAACGGCGACGTCCACCGCTTCGTCTACGATGCGCTGGACCGGCTGGCGGAAGAGACCAGCTTCGATGCGCGCGTGACGCGCTACCGCTACGACGACAGCGGCCTGATCGTCGGCAAGGACGAATTGGGCTGCGCGCCGCGCACGGAATTCACGCCCATCGCCACGACGTATGTGCGC
This sequence comes from uncultured Massilia sp., assembly GCA_966211695.1. GTDB lineage: Bacteria > Pseudomonadota > Gammaproteobacteria > Burkholderiales > Burkholderiaceae_D > Telluria. The sequence continues at coordinate 16,192 of CBIHOW010000044.1, forward strand.
GACGGCCTGGGGCAGTTGACGGAAAAGGTGGTCTCGCGCGTGACGGGCGTGGCGCAGGCGCAGCAAATGCGGTTGCGCTTCGCCTATGACGCGCTGGGGCGCATGACGCAGGCGGTCAATGCGGATGCTGTTGTCAGCATGACGTATGACGCGGCCGGGCAGCTGATTGCCGAGCAGACCGACGCAGCGGGTGCTTCCGTCGTGCTGCGTCATGTCTACGACGAACTGGGCAACCGCGTGCAGACGACGCTGCCGGATGGCCGCGTCCTGAACAGCCTGTACTACGGCTCGGGGCACCTGCACCAGGTGAACCTCGACGGCGAGGTCATCACCGACATCGAACGAGACCGCGCCCATCGGATGATCGCCCGCACGCAGGGGGCGCTCGTCAGCCAGTTCCGATACGACCCGGTGGGGCGGCTGCTGTCGCAGACGGCGGTCTCGGATACGTCACCCGTCATCGCGCGTAGATATGAATACGACGAGGTCGGCAATCTGGTGTCGATCGACGACCAGCGTAATGGTTTGACGCGCTACAGCTACGATCCGATCGGGCGCATTTTGTCTGCCGTGCAGCCGCAGTCGAGCGAGCGTTTTGCGTTCGATCCGGCGCACAATCTGCTCGATACGACGGTGGCGCCGGTTGGCCGCGTCGAGGGCAACCGCATTCGCGTGTACGAGGACAAGCGCTACGACTACGATGCGCACGGCAATGTCGTCGAGAAGCTGGTCGGCAAGCACACGCGGATGCGCTTCGAGTGGAATCCGGCGCATCAACTGGTCCGCAGCGTGGTGGCGCGTGGGGCGACCGATACCGCGCAAACCGTCAGCTATGCCTATGATCCGTTCGGGCGGCGGGTTGCGAAGCGGGATGCGTTCGGTGTAACTCGCTTTGTCTGGGATGGGAACCGGTTGCTGTGCGAGCAGCGGGGCAGTCATTCACGCACGTACGTCTATGGCGAGGATGCGTTTGTGCCGCTGGCGCGGGTGGATGCTGTGGCTGGTGCGGATGGCGCGGCGCGGGCCGAGGTGCGGCATTTGCATACGGATCACCTGGGGACGCCGCGGGAGATGACCGATGCGGATGGGCGGATGGTGTGGGCTGCGCGGTATCGGGCCTGGGGGAATGTGCTCGAGGTCGTGCGGGAAGAGGTTCCATTGTCCGACGAGATCGGCGACGCGCAGCCTGTTCGGTTCCAAGGGCAGTATTACGACAGCGAAACCGGCTTGCATTACAACCGGTTCCGTTACTATGATCCGGATATTGGGCGGTTTGTTTCGATTGATCCCGTAGGATTTTTTGGTGGTGCAAATACGTATGCGTATTCGTCAAATCCGATAAGCTGGGTCGACGCCCTGGGTCTTAGTCCCTGCAAATCGAACGGCGGTGAAGAGAATGGCTCACGAACTTTTGCGGCTAAAGACCCCGGGGTTCCTGAACTGATTAATGCGATTGAGGCAAAGTTCCCTGGGAAAGTGCGAAATGCAGAAATTGAAGTTTATCGTCCGGATGGTACGCCTTATACCGATTTCGATGTGGTAACGGATACACACGTCATTCAAGTTAAGGTGGGGTCAGGAAAGGGCATCGTAAAACAGATACAAACCACGCAGTCGTTAACAGACCTGGAAGTTGTTGGGTTTGATGCTGGACTTCTGCTCGGAAAAAGAGAAGCCTTCAAAGGTGCTGTCATGAAAAATGCTCAGCAAGAGAATATCTTCATAACCAATGACATCGAGGTCCTGCTGAACAAGATCGGGCCCGCACGAAAAAAGGGAGGCAGCTGAAATGCGAGATATCGTACTTATTACTAACAGAAATTTCAGCCTCGATGAGATTAAAGATCGAGTGAGCTCAGGCGCTTTTGAAGTAACTATGGCGAAAGACAGAATCTCTATCCAGGACATATCCACTAGGAACTTTGTCCAGATAGAGCGTGACGACAGCATAGCGCTGTACTACGAGGACGAAGAGGGAGACGTTTTTAAATCGAGCATGCCTGATCCTGTCTTTTATGTTGTTAGTTTTCACGAAATCGATCTACTTAAGCGTATTGTGAGGTTGGCGCTGGACAGGCCAGATGTGTTCCTCGACAATGACTTTGGCTTGATCCAAACTGGCCAACAGTTTGTGATGACACTTAATCGACGTCCGGAGTGGGACTGGGCCATGGATTGAATTACACGCAATGGTTGGGTCGTGTACGTGCCCTTCTTAAGGACGAGCCCTTGCCAACCATATTAGCGTGCCCGGCCACCGCATGGCCTAATGCGCCGCCCCAACCGTCTTCCTCAACCTGCCCGCATCCCTCGCCGGTGGCAGCCCGAACAACCGCGCATAGTCCCGACTGAACTGCGACGGACTCTCATACCCCACGCGATACCCCGCACTGGCCGCATCCATGCCCTCGGCCACCATCAGCCGCCGTGCCTGCTGCATCCGTGGCTGCATCCGGAATCCGAGAGGACTCATGGCCGTCACCGCCCTGAAATGCGCGTGAAAGGTCGTCGAGTAAAGCCTCGTTGAGTACAGCGTGGAACATGAATTGATGCCGATGGCGCGCGCGCTGGGGCTCGGCGTGATGCCGTGGTCCCCGCTGGGCGGCGGTCTCCTGAGCGGCAAGTACGGGGCGTCCGACCTCGCGACGAACGACGATGCCGGCGTGGCCGCCACGCGCAAGGGCGTGATCGCGTCGACGGGGTTGCTGAACGAGGCGTCGCTGCGCATCGCGGAGGAAGTGAAGGCCGTCGCGCGCGCGACCGGTGCCAGCGCGGCGCAGGTGGCGCTTGCGTGGACCTTGCTGAATCCGGCCGTGACGGCGCCCGTCATCGGTGCCCGCACGCTCGCGCAGGCAGAGGACAACCTGGGTGCGCTGGACGTCAGGCTGGATGCGGACCACGTGGCGCGCCTGGATGCGGCCAGCCGGCCGGCGCCCATCTTCCCGCGGCGTTTTACGGAGCGCCCGCTGGTACGCCAGCTCGTATTCGGTGGCGCAAGCGTGGCAGGGCGCAGCGTGTAAACGCGCTCAGGCCTCCGGCTGGCCCGGTTGCAGCGCGCAGCGCATCGCCGCGAGGATGGCGTCCGACGCCGCGCGGTCCGACACGGCGCGCGCGAGCGTCAGCGCGCCGACCATCGCGGCGAGGGCGACGATGCCCTGGTCGCCGGCGGCGGGAGTCAGGCGACAGTCGGCCAGCAGCGCCGTCATGCGCGCCACCATGGCGTCGGCCGTCGCGCTGGGCTGGCCGCGCAGGCCCAGTTCCGCGGCCAGCGTGGGGAGCGGGCAGCCTTCGCCCGGTTCGTCCCGGTGTTCCGCGGACAGGTAGTGGTCGATGACGGCGCGCGGCGACGGTTCGGCAGGCGTGTCGTCCGCCGACGGCGCCCAGCGCTCCAGGGTCTGCTGGACGGCGGCTTCCAGCGAAGCCTGCACGAGGGCGTCCTTGGATTCGAAATGGGCGTAAAAGCCGCCGTGGGTCAGGCCGAGCGCCTTCATCAGCGGCACGAGGCCCGTGCCTTCGATGCCGTCCTTGCGGAAGCGGCGTGCCGCTTCGCCGATGATGCGCTGACGCGTTTCGGCCTTATGGTTACTCGAGTAACGCATGCTTATGGAGTTGGTCTGCAGTGATCGGATGCGGTCCGTGCGGCCGAGAGCGACGGACCCGTTGAGCGACGGATGTGCCTCGTGAATTTAGGCAACGCTCCGTGTCACCATTGTAAGCCTTGGCGAGGGATTCCACAATTCCGGCCATGAAATTGCCGGAATTGTGTTGTGTGCGGCCGTCTTTACGCGTCAGGCGGATGCGGCGGCGGCCGGCAACGGGGCCGCCGCGGCCCCATGCCGGCGCAGGTAGTCGGCGCAGGCATCGGCGTCCAGCGGCTTGCTGAAGTAATCGCCCTGGATCTGGTCGCAGCCGGCGCTGCGCAGGGCGGCGAGCTGCTCGTCCGTCTCGACGCCCTCGGCGATGACTTCGAGGCGCAAGGTGTGCGCCATCGCGATGATGGCCTTCACCATCGCGAGCGATTCGGCGCTCTGGTGCACGTCCAGGACGAACGAGCGGTCGACCTTCAGCTTGTCGACGGGCAGGCGCTTGAGGTAGCTGAGGCTCGAATAACCGGTGCCGAAGTCGTCGATGCTGAGCGTGGCGCCCAGTTCGCGCAGCTGCCGCATCAGGTCCGCGGTGCGGACCGGGTCGTCCATCGAGATGCTTTCCGTGAGTTCCAGTTCCAGCAGGCGCGGGGGCAGGCCGGATTCATGGAGGACGTTGCCGACGAGTGCCACGACGTCCGTGCCCAGGAACTGCTTGCCCGACAGGTTCACGGCCACCGGCACGTCGGGCACGCCGGCGTCGCTCCACGCGCGGCGCTGGGCCACGGCCGTGCGCAGGATCCACTCGCCGATCGGCACGACGAGGCCGGATTCCTCGGCGATCGGGATGAATTCGGCCGGCGAGATGTTGCCGTGCTCCGGATGCTGCCAGCGCACGAGCACCTCCATTCCCGCGACGCCGCCGCTGTGCAGATCCGTCTTGGGCTGGTAGTTCAAATACAGTTCGCCGCGCTCGATCGCGTGGCGCAACTGGTTTTCCAGGGTGAGCTTGCGCTGCAACGCCTGGTACAGTTCTTCCGAATAGCGCTGGATCTGGCCGCCGCCCAGTGCCTTGGCGCGGCGCACGGCCATCGTCGCGTTGTTCAGGAGGACGTCGCCGTCGCTGCCGTCTTCCGGGAAGATCGCATAGCCGATGCTGCACGTGAGCGGGATGGCGCCGCCGGGGGTCTTGAATTCGCGCGTGGCAGCCTGCAGCAGCTGGCGCAGGCGGTCGCGCGCGACGCTGTCGTCGCCCAGGCCCGGCAGCAGCACGACGAATTCGTCGCTCCCGGCGCGCGCCAGCATGTCGCCCGGCCGCAGCAGGTTCTGCAGGCTCCACGTGATGGCGACGAGGGCCTTGTCGCCTTCGTGGTGGCCCAGCAGCTCGTTGAGGCGCTTGAACTTGTCGATGTTGATCGTCGCGACCAGCGTGTGCAGGCCGTCGTTCTTCCACTTGTCCAGGTTCTGGCCGATGGTCCGCACGAGCACCTGGCGGTTCGCGAGGCCCGTCAGCACGTCGTGCGTGAGCAGGAATTCGACCTGGCCGGCGGCCGCCGCGAGGTCCGGGTTGGCGTTGTCGACGTACACGTGCGAATGCAGCGATTGCGCTGCAGTCGCCAGCTGGCGGAAGTGGATCAGCTGCTCCGTCATGCGCGCCAGGTCGCGCAGGATGTCGAGTTCCTCCTCGTTGAGGGTGCGGGGCACGCGGTCCAGCACGCACAGGGTCCCCAGCGGCATGCGGTCGATCGAGTACAGCTGCACGCCCGCGTAGAAGCGCACGTGCGGCGGGTTCACCACCATCGGGTTGTCCGCGAAGCGCGCATCCTGCGTCGCGTCCGGGACGATCAGCGGTTCGTGGTCGAGGATCGCGTGGCCGCAGAACGAGATCTCGCGACTCGTGCCGGTCATGTCGATGCCGCAGCGCGACTTGAACCACTGGTCTTCCTCGGCGACGAGCGAGACCAGCGCGATCGGCATCTTCAGCAGCCGGCTCGCCATGCGCGTGATGCGGTCGAACGCGTCCTCGGGGGCACTGTGCAGGAGGCGGGTGGCGTGCAGCGCCGTCAACCGGCGCGCTTCATCGAGCGGGATGGATGGGGTCTGCATGTCGTGTCTTCGGGAGATTCATTGAGACACATTCTGCCACGAGCCGCAAAGCCGAGGCACGAGCTTGGTGCGGCGTTGCTGTCAGGAATATTCGCGTTGACGGAAGCACTGCACGAGGAATTCCGCGAACACGCGCACGCGGGCCGACAGCTGGCGCGCGTGCGGGTACATCACGGAGACGGGGATGGTCGGCGGCGGCACGTCCGCCAGCACCTCGACGAGCAGGCCTTCCGCCAGCTGTTCGGCGATGCGGTAGCGCGGCACCTGCACGAGGCCCAGGCCCGCGAGCGCGGCCGCCGTATAGGCTTCCGTGCCGGTGACGGAGACGACGCCGGGCGGCGTCGCCAGCTTCAGGCCCGCCTCCGTCATGAATTCCAGCGGATAGGGGCGGCCCGTCGCCGTCGACACGTAGTGCACCGCCTGGTGCCGCGCGAGGTCCGCCGGCGCGGCCGGCGTGCCGAAGCGTTCGAGGTAGGCGGGACTCGCCACCGTCACCTGTTCGAGGTCCGCCGCGCGCCGTGCGACCATCGACGAATCGTGCAGCTGGCCCGCGCGCAGCACGCAGTCGACGCCCTCGCGCACGAGGTCGACGAGGCGGTCGTCCTCGCCCACGTGCAACTGGATGCGCGGGTGGCGCGCGAGGAAGGCCGGCAGTGCGGGGAAGACGAAGTAGCGCGCGAGCGTCGGCTGCAGGTTCACCCGCAACAGGCCCGCGGGTTCGCTGCCGCGGAAGGCGTCTTCCGCTTCATCGAGGTCGGCCAGCAGGCGCACGCACCGTTCGTAGTAGGCGGCGCCGTCCTGCGTGGGCGCGACGGCGCGCGTCGTCCGTTCCAGCAGGCGCGTGCCCAGGCGGTTCTCCAGCCGCTTGATCGCGTTGGTGGCGGTGGCGCGCGGGATCAGCAGATCCTCGGCCGCCTGCGTGAAGCTCCTGCGCTCCACGATGCGCACGAAGATCTGCATCTCCTGAAACCGGTCCATCTGCGTCGACATGCGCCACCTCCCGTTGCGATTATACGATCGGCGTCAGGAGGTCGGCGATGCCGATGCGACGCGCAAAATCCACGCGCACGGCTTCCGACACCTCCAGCACTTCGCGCGCGCCGTCGCCGACGAAATCGACCACCGTGCGGAACGGCCGCTGGCCGCGGGGCAGCCCCACGATGCGCACCAGTTCATCGGCCACGGCCTGCGGGTCGGCCTCCGGCGCCGTCAACGCGTCGAGGCGTTCGCCCACCTGGTCCAGGACCCCGTCGTAGCGGGCATACGCGGCGGCGCGCGCGGCGTCCTGCGGCTTGCCGGCGCTGGGGAAGTGCTCCGTGCCGCGGGTGAACGCGCCGGGGACCATGATCGCCGTCTCGATGCCGAAGCGGGACACCTCGTACGACAGCGACACCGCGAGCGAATCCAGCGCCGCCTTCGCCGCGCCGTACGGGCCGAGGAAAGGCGGGAAGCCGCCCTTCGTCGTCGTGCTGGAGATCCACAGCAGCAGGCCGGATTCCTGGGCGCGCAGCCGGGGCAGGGCGGCGCGCAGCACGCGCTGGGCGCCGAGGAAGTTCGTGTCCAGCACCTTCGCCACTTCCTCGGCCGTGAAGGCTTCCGTCGGCCCGACGACGAGGTGGCCCGCGTTCTGCACGACGACGTCCAGCCGGCCCTGTTCCGCGACGACCGCCGCGACGGCCGCATCGCACGACGCCTGCGACAGCACGTCCAGTTCCAGCGGCCGCAGGTCGGCGCCGTGCGCCCGCGCCCAGTCCCGCGCCTCGGCCGCGCGGGCCGCGTTGCGCCCTTCGATGTCGCGCATCGTCGCGTAGACCGTGTGGCCGGCGAGCGCCAGCGCCTGTGCCGAGAGTTTGCCGATGCCGCTGCCGGCGCCCGTGATGAGGATGATTGCCTTGTCCATGTCGCTCTCCTCAGGCCATGCCGCCGTTGGCGCGCAGGATCTGGCCGTTGACCCAGCCGCCGTCCGGACCGGCCAGGAAGGACACGACGCCGGCGATGTCCTCGGGCTGGCCCAGGCGCTCCAGCGGCGCCGACCTGGCGATCTGCTGGATCAGCTCATCCGATTTCCCGTTGAGGAACAGCTCCGTCGCGACGGGACCCGGCGCCACGGCGTTGCAGGTGATGCCGCGGCCGCGCAGTTCTTTCGCGAACACGCGGGTCAGCGCTTCCACGGCGCCTTTCGTGGCGACGTACACGCCATAGGTCGGCGGCGCCATGTGCAGGACGCTCGTCGAGAAGTTGACGATGCGCCCGCCGTCGTTCAGGCGCGTCGCCGCCTCGCGCATCGTGTTGAACGTGCCCGTGACGTTGATGGCCATCGTGCGTTCGAACTGCTCGTCGGTCGTCTCGGCGATCGTCACGTACGGCAGGATGCCGGCGTTGTTGACGAGGATGTCCACGCGGCCGAGCGTGGCTTCGATCGTCGCGAACATCGCTTTCACGTCGTCCACCTTGGCGACGTCGGCGCGCACGGCGATCGCGCGGCCGCCTTCCGCTTCGATGGCGGCGACGGTGGCGTTGGCGGCCGCTTCGTTGCCGGCATAGTTGACGGCGACGGCGAAACCGTCGGCGGCGAGACGTTTCGCAACGGCGGCGCCGATGCCGCGCGAGGCGCCGGTGACCAGTGCGACGCGGGTGGTGTGTTGGGCTTGGGTGTTCATCGTGACCTCCTTGGTTGGTTGACAGTGAGGTCATGATGATTGATTTCGTTCCGAAGATAATCGCGGGTAAAGTGGCTTCAGAATTCGATTTCCAACAACAATGTGTTTTGTTTATCGCCGATATAAGCGGACGGCGAATGACTGCTATTCCAACAATAAATTTTTCAACGATGCTGCAGCGCAGTAAATTGGATTCGTAGCAGCGATCCTTTCGAACCCAACCACCTGGAGCTCATCATGATCGGTAAACGTCACGTCATCGCTATCGCCTCCGTCCTCTCGCTGACGGCCCATGCCGCCGAACCGGCCCGCCTGAAACCCGCCACCTGCGGCGTTCCCGCCTACACCTCGGACCTCAAGGATGAATACCTGCAGGGCACCGTCCGCCTGGCCGTGCTGGTGGGCGCCGACGGTTCGGTGAAACAGGCCAAGGTGGTCGAGTCCAGCGGCCACCGCGCGCTGGACCGGGCGTCGCTGCGCGCCAGCTATACGTGCAGGTTCGGCGCGGTGGCCAAGGATGGCGCCGGTGAGCCGGGCTGGTCCACGGTCCAGTACAAGTGGATCAACGATTGATCCCGACCCAGCGCTGCCGGCGCCCGGCGTCGGCAGCTCGAACATCGTTCGAAAAATTTGATAAAAGGCTGGCAATTTTCTCGTTTTTTTAATCTCGGGTGGCCGAGCATAATGTCTCCATCGCAGCGAACGACGAAGCGCAAATCTTCGAAATGTTCGATGCAATATCGAACCCCCAACCGATAACATTGGAGAACATCATGAGCAACGCCAAACTCGAAGTCCTGACCCCGCACAACTCGCAACTGATCATCATCGACCACCAGCCGCAGATGGCCTTCGGCGTGCAGTCGATCGACCGCCAGACCCTGAAGAACAACGTGGTCGGCCTGGCCAAGGCGGCCAGGGCCTTCGACATCCCGACCGTGATCACCACCGTCGAAAGCGATTCCTTCTCCGGCAAGACCTACCCGGAAATCCTGGACGTCTTCCCGGGCAAGGAGATCCTCGAACGCACGTCGATGAATTCCTGGGACGACCAGAAGGTGCGCGACGCGCTGGCTGCGAACGGCCGCAGGAAGATCGTCGTCGCCGGGCTGTGGACCGAGGTGTGCAACACGACGTTCGCGCTGTCCGCGATGCTGGAAGGCGACTATGAGATCTACATGGTGGCCGATGCGTCGGGCGGTACGTCGAAGGACGCCCATGATGTCGCGATGCAGCGCATGGTGCAGGCCGGCGTCGTGCCCGTGACGTGGCAGCAGGTCCTGCTCGAATGGCAGCGCGACTGGGCGCACCGCGACACCTACGATGCCGTGATGAAGATCGTCACCGAACACTCGGGTGCGTACGGCATGGGCGTCGACTACGCCTACACGATGGTGCACAAGGCGCCGGCGCGCAACCAGGGTGATAACCCGGTGCTGGCTCCGGTTGCGGCGCCCGTACGCTGAGGGCCGTCCGGGGCCGGACTAGAACGGCCGGCCCTGGCGCGTTGCCAGCGCGACGACCGCGGCGCCGGCGGCCACCACCAGCGCGTCCTCGACGAGGCCGCTGCGGGTCTGGCCGACCCTGGCCATCGCGCGCTTGCGGGCCGCAAGCGTCAGGTAGGCCAGCGGTACCGCCGTCGCCACCGCGGCCACCGCGCCCTCCCGTTCCCGGCCCCGCGGCGCCAGCGCCGATCCGGCAATCCCCGCACTCATCGTGCGCGCCAGCAAGCCCAGGAAGACCGTCCGGTCGGGCGCCGTCTTCATCTTATCGCCCAGCAGTTCACCGACACCCATCGCCAGGGCGCCGAACTTGAACAGCGGACGATCCAGCAGGACGAGCTTGCCGGGTGTGCCGCGGTGGGCGAGGCGTGCCGACGCGAGGGCGGCCATCGGCGTCATCGAGCGGGCGCTGGCCACGGCGCCGATCAGGATGGAAGAGAGCAGGTTGCGGAATGCCATGGTCATCGTTCCCGAAGCGGTTCAGATGGCCAGTCTAGCCGCAGTTCAGCCGGGCCCGGCGCACGCGAGTCCCCCAGAGACTTGTCGAAAATCCTTACAGCTTCCGCATTTGCCGATCCGGAAAAAACGCAACATATTGAACACGAAAGGAATTTCTTTCTGGCATGAGAATTGCTCTGCAAAATGAAACGTTTTTTTACTCCAGAGGACAAACCATGCACAAAAAGATTCTTGCCTTCCTTGCCGGCGCCGCTTTTTCCGCCGGTGCCAACGCCACCGTCACCTATACGCAGTACAACTTCGATGGCAGCGACATCAGCGGTTATTTCGTCCAGCGCGATGACAACAAGGCGATCGCGAATTACCGTATCCAGGTGCACGGCCAATATGTCGGCGCCAGCTTCCATCCGTTTCCGTTCGAGTCCAACATCGTCGCCGCGAACAACAATCACCGGCACGACGGCCCGACCAGTTTCACAATTTTCGACGAACTGAACAATCTGTACCACGAGTCGTTCACGATCGATTTCGAGAGCGGAACCCTCGGGTACCATGTCGCCTACACGCAGCAGGTCTTACCGTGGGCGGCGGGGAATCCGTCGTACGACACGCATCCGCTCAGCCTGTCGCTCTATGGTGCCGTGACCAAGGCGTCCGTCGATCCGGCGATGGTCGCGGATATGAATTTGTACGGCGGTTATATCGACGGCATCAACCAGATCGTGCCGACGCACCGCGTACCGGAACCCGCGACGCTGGGTCTCCTGGCCATCGGCGCGCTGGGCGTCGCGGGCGCAGCCCGCCGCCGCATGCCGGCGCGTTGAAACGGCGAGCCGCGGCGCGGCCAGTCAGTGCGCCCCGGCGCACGCCAGCCGTACGCACTCGGCCAGCTGCTCCGCATCGACGGGCTTCGCCAGGAAACACGCCGCCCCGCCCCGCAGGGCGCGCAGCCGCAGATGGTCGTCCGCGAACGCCGTCATCAGGATCACGGGCGGGGCGGACGGGCCGGCCCGCACCCGTTCCAGCAACGTAACACCATCCATGCCGGGCATCTGCACGTCGCTGACGATACAGTCGATGCCGTCGAGGCCGCGGGCCAGCAGTTGCCGGGCGCCCGCGAACAGGCTCACGCGGTAGCCGCAGGCGCGCAGCAGGCCGCGCAGGCTCGTGCCCACGTCGGGGTCGTCGTCGACGAGCGCGACGTGAGGGGCGGGCAACCGGGTATCCATGTCGCGCAGCATACCGTCGCCCGGCACGCGCACGGAATCATACCTAGGTATGAGTGGCATCATGGCCGAGGGCCTCGGCCATCCGTACGAGGTCAGCGAACGTCTTCGCTGCCATCTTGCGCATCGCGTTCCCGCGGTGGATCTTGACGGTGATTTCGCTCGTGCCCACTTCGCCCGCGATCTGCTTGTTCATCAGGCCGCGCACGGCCAGCGCCATGACCTGTTTTTCGCGCGGCGTCAGCGACGCGTAGCGGGTGGCCAGCGCCTCGTGCGCGTGACGCTTCGCGCGCCGTTCGCGGTCGCGCGCGAGGGCCTGGTGGACGGCGTCCAGCAGGTCCTGCTCGCGGAACGGCTTCGCGAGGAAGTCGACGGCGCCGCCTTTCATCGCGCGCACCGTCATCGGGATGTCGCCGAAGCCCGTCATGAAGACGACCGGCAAAGGCACGCCGTCGCGGTTCAGCTGGTCCTGCAGGTCGAGGCCGCTGGCGCCCTGCAGGCGCACGTCCAGCAGCAGGCAGCTGCACACGTCCGGCCGGCGCGCGCGCACGAAGTCGGCCACGCTGCCGTGGACTCCCACCTCCATGCCGACGGAGCGCAGCAGCCGCGCGAGGCTGTCGCGCACGTCGGCGTCGTCGTCGACGATGTACACGAGTTCAGGGGAGGGCATCGGATTGCTGTTCATGGCGGGGCGCTTCCTGATGGACGGGGAGGTCGAAGCTGAACGTTGCGCCGGGCGGCGTGGTGCGCGCGGCGATGCGGCCGCCGTGGCGCGCGATGATCGAGCGGCAGATCGGCAGGCCGAGGCCCATGCCGTCGGCCTTGGTCGAAAAAAACGGTTCGAACAGGCGCACGCCGTCGGCGTCGGCGATGCCCGGGCCGCTGTCGCGCACGCTCACGCGGGCCATGCCGTCGTCCTGGCGCGTGCGTAGTTCCAGATGGTTGTCCGGCAAGCCGTCCATCGCCTGCAGGGCGTTCATCACCAGGTTGATCAAGACCTGCTGCAGCTCGATGCGGTCGCCCATGACGGGCGGCAGGCCCGGGGCCAGGTCGACGCGCAGCGCCAGCGGACGCCGGTCCAGTTCGCGCTGCAGCAGTTCGACCGTGTCCTGCACGAGCGCGTTCAGGTCCAGCGCCACGTGTTCCGGTTCGGTGCGGCGGGCCAGCGCGCGGATGCGGCGGATCACCTGGCCCGCGCGTTCGCTCGCCTGGTTGATGCCGTCCAGCGCGGCGAGGGCCCCGGCGATGTCGGGTTCGGCGCGGCCCAGCCAGCGCCGCCCGGCCTGGGCGTTGGCGACGATCGCCGTCAGCGGCTGGTTGACTTCGTGCGCGACGGAGGCCGCGAGTTCGCCCAGCATGCTCACGCGGGCCGCGTGCGCCAGCTGGACGTGCGACGCGTGCAGCTGCTGTTCCGCTTCCACGCGCGCCGTGACGTCCGTGACGGCGCCCAGGTATTCGCAGCGGCCGTCGGCATCGTACGAGGCCTCGGCCAGCACGTGCACGTGGCGGACGGTGCCGTCCGGGAGCCGCAGGCGGTGCGCGACGTCGATGTGGCCTTCGCAGGCGAGCGTGCGGCGCAACGCGGCCGTGACGAGCGGGCGGTCTTCGGGCAGGGTGTGGGCGAGCACGCGGTCCATGTCGGGCACGGCATCACCCGGATAGCCGAAGATGCGCGCGGCTTCTTCCGACCACACCATCGTGCCGTCCGGCACGCGGATGCCGAAGCTGCCCGTGCGCGTGAGCCGCTGGGCGCCGGCGAGGAAGGCCTGGCTGCGGCGCAATGCCTGTTCGCGCTGGCGCAGCCGGTCCGTGGCCTGCTGGCGCTGGATGACGAGCCAGGTCGCGATGGCGATGGCGGAGATGCTGACGAGCGCGCGCCCGGCCGACGACGGCGCCACCCGCGGGCCGTGCGCGACGACGTAGGCACCCATGGTCAGCAGCACGCAGGCCGCGCCCAGCGCGAACGTGTACCGGCGCGGCCACACGGGCGATGCGAGCAGGAGCACGACGACGTACATCACGGCGATGGCGGTGTCGAGCCGCGTGAAGGCGTCGACCGCGAAGATCGCGGCGGTGAGCAGCAGCAGGATGGCGGATTGCACGGGGCGGGTGCGGCGTCGCGGCATGTAAGGACTCCAGTTCAGCAGGGAAGCATACAACGGCGCACGGCCGCGGCCAACTGGCTGAATGGCGGGTCGCGCGCGGTGCGCACGATTGGCGCCAGGCCGTCCTTGGGTTAACATTTCCTTTACCCGCCCAGGAGATTCCCATGAAAGCAATCGTCACCGGCCACACCAGGGGCCTCGGCGCCGCGCTCGCCGCCAACCTGCTGGCGCGCGGCGTGCCCGTCCTCGGCCTGGCGCGCACCCGTTCGGCCGACCTGGCGGACGCTTATCCCGACCTGTTCGACGAGGTCGAACTCGACCTGGCCGACAGCGTGGCGCTGTCGCGCTGGCTCGCGGACGGCATGCTGGGCGATTACCTGGACGGCACCGGCGCCGTCCTGCTGCTCAATAATGCGGGCATGGTGAGCCCCGTCGGCCCGCTCGACGCGCAGGATCCGCAGGCCGTGCTGCGCGCCGTGCAGTTGAACGTGGCGGCGCCGATGGCGCTCGCGGCGGCGGTTGTCCGCGCCAGCGACGGGGCGCAACGGCGCATCCTGCACATTTCCAGCGGCGCCGGCCGCAACGCCTATCCCGGCTGGAGCGTCTACTGCGCCACCAAGGCCGCCCTCGACCAGCACGCGCGCGCCGTCGCGCTCGACTGCGAACGCGGGGTGCGCATCTGCAGCCTGGCGCCCGGCGTCATCGACACCACCATGCAGGCCGAGATCCGCGCCACGCCGGAAGACCGCTTCCCGATGCGCAAGCGCTTCGTCGACCTGAAGGAGACGGGCTCGCTCGCCGATCCGGACGAATGCGCCGAGCGGCTGGTCGACTACCTGCTCGGCGCCGGCTTCGGCGCCGAGGTCATCGCCGACCTGCGGACACTCTCTTAATTGGCGGGCGCGCGCGGGATCTGCAGCCCCTCGATGACGGCCGGCCGGGCGCGGAACGCTTCCAGCACGCGGCCCACTTCCGGGAAGCGCTCGAAGCCGACGATCTCCGCCGCGTCGTAGAAGCCGACCAGGTTGTTCACCCACGGGAACGTGGCGACGTCGGCGATCGTGTACTCGTCGCCCATGATCCAGTCGCGGCCCTTCAGGTGGGCGTCCAGCACGCCGAGCAGGCGCTTGGCTTCGTGCACGTAGCGGTCGCGCGGGCGCTTGTCCTCGTACTCGCGGCCGGCGAATTTATGGAAGAAGCCCAGCTGGCCGAACATCGGGCCGATGCCGCCCATCTGGAACATCAACCACTGGATCGTCTCGTAGCGGCCCGCCGGGTCGGACGGCAGCAGCTTGCCCGTCTTTTCGGCGAGGTACAGCAGGATCGCGCCCGACTCCCACAGCGGCAGCGGCTTGCCGCCCGGGCCGTTCGGGTCGAGGATCGCGGGGATCTTGTTGTTCGGGTTCAGCGACATGAATTCCGGCGTCGTCTGCTCGTTCTTGTCGAATGCGATGCGGTGCACCTCGTACGGCAGCCGGATCTCCTCCAGCATGATCGACACCTTGACGCCGTTCGGCGTGGGCAGCGAATACAGCTGCAGGCGGTCGGGATGCTGCGCGGGCCATTTCTGCGTGATGAGGAACTGGTTCAGGTCGGTCACGGCGATCTCCTTCGGTTTGATTGCATTGATTGTACTCAAGATACGGTTTTCCGCCGGGTGGGAGCATACATCTTGGTCTTGGGCAAGGATGGGGAGCCATGGACGAGCTGCTGCGTTATTACGAGGAAGAGCTGGGACTGTTTGGCCAGTTCGCGCGCGAATTCCGCGCCCGCTATCCCAAGCCCGCCAGCGACCTGCACGTGGCCGGCGAGACGTGGGACGATCCCGGTGTCGCCCGGCTCATCCAGTCCGTCGCGCTGCTGTCCGCCCGCATCAACAAGCGCCTCGACGACGATTACCCCAAGTTCACGGAAGCGCTGCTCGACAGCCTGTACCCGCATTACCTGCGGCCGCTGCCGTCGTATTCCATCGTCCAGGTAGGACAGCGCGGGCCGGGCGAAGTGCCGGATACCCCATCCGTGCTGGCACGCGGCACGATGCTGCGCACGAGCGCCGGCACGGACGCGCCGTGCCTGTTCCGCACGGTGTACGACGTCCTGCTGGCGCCGCTTGCCGTCGCCCGGCTCGCGTTCGTGCCGCTGCTCGAGGTGCCGCGCACCCTGCGCGCCCCGCGCGGGGCCGATTGCGGCATCAGCCTGACGATCGAGGCCACCCGCGGCGCTTTCGACCGCCTGCCGCCCGTCCTGCGCCTGTTTGCCGACGGCGACGCGTCGACGCGCGCGGCGCTGATCGACGCGCTGTTCCTGCGCTGCGCCGCCGCCTGGGTGCAGCCGGAAGGCGACAAGGGCTGGCTGCCGCTGCCGCGCGTCCCGCTGCGCCTGGCCGGCTTCGCGGAGCGCGACGCCATGTTGCCGTATCCGGCGCGCTCGCATCCGGCCCCGCGCCTGCTGACGGAGTATTTCTGTTATCCGGAAAAATTCCATTTCGTCGACGTCGACCTGGCGCAGCTGGCCGGCCTGCTGCCGCCGCGCTGCCGCCGTTTCACCCTGCACCTGGCGCTGTCCGGCATCGCCACGGATTCCGACGCGGCCCACTTGCTGGCCGGCGTGGACGCGCGCAACCTGCTGCCCGGCTGTACCCCCGTGATCAACCTGTTTCCGAAGGCCGGCGCGCCGGTGCAGCTCGCGTACACGAGCGCCGACTACCCGCTGCTGGCCGACGGCGCGCACGCGGGGGCGTACGAGATCCACAGCGTGGACGCCGTGCGGCTCGTGCGCGAAGGGACGGGCACCGTCACCCGTTTCGATCCCCTGTACGCGCCCGGCGACGAGCGCAGGGCGGGCGGCGAAGCGTCGCACCGCACGCACTACTGGATCGCGCGGCGGGATTACGCGACGGCGGCCGTCAGCCCCGGCCACGAGATGCGCATCGCCCTGGTCGATGCCGATTTCCGCCCGCTCGACGCCGCCGGGGCCACGTTATCCACGGAACTGACGTGCAGTAACCGCGACGTGCCGTCACGCCTGCCTTACGGCCAGCCGCAGGGGGACTTGCGCAGCGACGAGCTGTCCGCGCTGGCGCCCATCCGCATGCTGAGAAAGCCGACGCCCAGCTGGCGTTTCGGCGGCACGCGCGGGTCGCACTGGCGCCTGATTGCCCATCTCGCACTGAACCACGCGGGCCTGACGATGGCGGGCCTGGCCGATTTCCAAAAGATGCTGGCCCTGTACGACTTGCCCCGTTCCCCGGTCGCCCAGCGCCAGATCGCGGGCATCGTCGGGCTCGAGCACGGCACGGTGCGCGCCTGGGTGGGCGCGGCGCCCGTCGCGAGCCTGATGCCCGGCATCGGCATCCGCCTGACCGTCGACGAGGAGGCGTTCGCCGGCACGGGCCTGTACCCGTTCGTGCAGGTGCTCGACCATTATTTCGCCCTGAACGGCCACCTGAACTGCTTCACGCGGCTGCAGGTCGTGTCGCAGCAGACCGGCCGCGAGATCCTCGCCTGTCCCCCTCGCACCAGCGGAGGCGGATGGACCTGATCGCCCGCCTGCTGGCCGAGCCCCAGCGCTTCGACTTCGTCCAGGCCGTGCGCCTGTTGTTGCTGGCGCTGGGCGAGCGCGGCATCCCCGAACGGCGGGCGCTGGCCCGGCACCTGCGCTTCGCGAACAGCCTCGCGCTGGCGTTCCCGCCCAGCCAGATCGAGGCCGCGGCGCCCGACGCTGACGGGTATCGCCTGACGCCGAGCTTCATGAGCCTGCTGGGCGCTCACGGCGCGCTGCCGCTGCACGTGACGGAGCGGCTGCTCGCGCTGCCGGCGGATGGGCAGGATGCGCAGGCGGCCCGCGCCTTCCTCGACATGTTCAGCACGCGCATGCTCGCGCTGTGGTACCGCGCGTGGCAGAAATACCGGGTCGAGCACCTCGTGGCCGGCCCGCGCGACGCCTTCCTGCCGCTGCTGCTGGCGCTGGCCGGCGTGCCGTCGGGCGGCGCCTTTGCGCGCGACGGCGTTCCGGACACCGCGCTGGCTGCGTTTGCCGGCCTGCTGCGCCGGCGGCCGGTGTCCGGGGCCGTGCTGGGCCGGGTGCTGTCCAGCCATTTCGGCGTGGCCGTGCGCGTGCAGGAGGGCATCGGCCATTGGGACCCGCTGGCGCCCGGCGAGCAGAGCGCCCTCGGTGCCAACGCGCTGCTGGGCCGGCGTGCGCTGCTGGGCGCACGCAGCTGGCGCCCGGACCTGCGCGTGCGCGTGCGCATCGGCCCTCTCGACCGCGCCCGCTACGACCATTTCCTGCCCGGCGCCGCGGGCGCCCGCGCGCTGCGCACCCTGCTGCGGCTGTTCGCCGTCCCGACCCTCGCGTACGACGTCGTGCTCGTGCTGCGCCGGGCCGACCTGGGGCCGGTGCAACTGGATGCGGCGGGGCGCAAGCTCGGCCTGGACAGCTATCTGCTGTCCGCACCCGCCGCGGCCGACCGGGCCGACCTCTGCTACGAACTCCGCCCGCTGGATCCGCTGCCCCCGCTGTCCGGTTCAAAATCCGCTTGACCTTCCCATTGTGGGAAGGCATATCCTGTGCCGTAATCACAGGAGGAACCAGTATGGCGATCGATATCGACATCAGCGGGATGACGTGCGCTTCATGCGTGGCGCGCGTCGAAAAGGCGATCAAGGCGGTGCCGGGCGTGCGCGACGCGAGCGTCAACCTGGCCACGGAACGGGCGGCCGTGCAGGGCGAGGGGCTCGACCTGCAGGCCATCCTGGCCGCCGTCGAGCAGGCCGGCTATGCGGCGCGGCCGACGGGGACGGCCAAGGTGGAGGCGGCGCGGGGCCTGCCGACGTGGTGGCCCGTCGCGCTGGCCGCGCTGCTGAGCCTTCCGCTCATCGCGCCGATGCTGCTGCAACCCTTCGGCGTCCACTGGATGCTGCCCGGCTGGCTGCAACTGCTGCTGGCGACGCCCGTCCAGTTCTGGCTCGGCGCGCGTTTTTATCGCGCGGGGTGGAAGGCGTTGCGGGCCGGCGCGGGCAACATGGACCTGCTGGTCGCCATCGGCACGTCGGCGGCGTATTTCCTGTCGTTGTGGCAGTTGTCGAGCGGGGGCCACCATCACTTGTACTTCGAGTCGGCCGCCGTCGTCATCACGCTCGTGCTCCTCGGTAAATGGCTGGAAGGCCAGGCGAAGCACCAGACCGTCGCCGCGATCCGCGCGCTGGAAGCACTGCGGCCTTCGGAAGCGATCGTCCGTCGCGATGGCCGGGATACCGCCATCGCCCTCGACGCCCTCCGTGCCGGCGACCTGATGGTCGTGCGGCCGGGCGAGCGCGTGCCGGCCGACGGCCGCGTCGTGGAAGGCGCCAGCCACCTCGACGAATCCCTGCTGACGGGCGAGAGCCTGCCCGTATCGAAGAGCGCGGGCGACCGGGTGACGGGAGGCGCCGTCAATGGCGAGGGGATGCTGCTCGTCGAGGCGACTGCCGTCGGCGCGGACAGCATGCTGGCCCGCATCATCCGCATGGTCGAGGATGCGCAGGCCGCGAAGGCGCCGATCCAGCGCCTCGTGGACAAGGTCAGCGCCGTGTTCGTACCCGTCGTGCTGCTGATCTCACTCGTCACGCTGCTGGCCTGGGGCCTGGCCACGGGCGACTGGCAGCAGGCGCTGCTGAACGCCGTCGCCGTGCAGGTGATCGCGTGCCCGTGCGCGCTGGGGCTCGCCACCCCGACGGGCATCATGGTCGGCACGGGCGCGGCCGCCCGCCATGGCATCCTGATCAAGGACGCGGAAGCGCTGGAGACCGCGCACGCCCTCAAGATGGTCGTGTTCGACAAGACGGGCACGCTGACGGAAGGCCGTCCCCGTGTCGTGGCACTGGAAGGAGAAGACCCGAGCCGGCTGCTGGCGCTGGCCGCGGCCGTGCAGCAGGGCAGTGCGCACCCGCTGGCGCAGGCCGTGACGGCACTGGCGGCAGCGCAGGACGTGGCCCCGCTGGCCGCGACCGGATCCGCCGCGCTGCCGGGCCGCGGCGTGCGGGCCCGTGTGGACGGCGCGGCCGTCTGGCTCGGCAACCGCAGGCTGCTCGACGAGATCGGCGCCGGCGCCTCCCTGCCGGCGACGCTGGTCGCGGCGGCCGGGCGCCACGAAGCGGACGGGCGCACGGTGTCGTGGCTCGCCCGCGAGGCGGGCGGCGGCATCGTCGTGGACGGCGTGCTCGCGTTCGGCGACCGTGTGAAACCGACGAGCCGCGCGGCCATCGCCCGCCTGCGCGATCTCGGCGTGGACAGCATGATGCTCAGCGGCGACAACGAAGGCAGCGCGCGCGCCGTCGCGCAGACGCTCGGCCTGACGCGCTGGGTCGCGCAGGTGCAGCCGCAGGACAAGGCCGACGTCGTGCGCGGCCTGATGACGGAAGGCCGTAAAGTGGGCATGGTGGGCGACGGCATCAACGACGCGCCGGCGCTGGCGGCGGCCCACGTCGGCATCGCCATGGCCGGCGGCACGGACGTCGCGCTGCACACGGCCGGGGTGACGTTGATGCGGGGCGACCCGCTGCTCGTGGCGGACGCCATCGACATCTCGGACCGCACGTGGCGCAAGATCCGCCAGAACCTCGTATGGGCGTTCGTCTACAACGTCGTCGGCATCCCCGTCGCGGCACTGGGCCTGCTGAACCCCGTGCTGGCCGGCGCGGCGATGGCGCTGAGTTCCGTCAGCGTCGTCACCAATGCGCTGCTGCTGCGGCGCTGGCAGCCGGCCCCGCGGCCCGCCGCCGACACCATTCCAACCCAACCCCAAGGAGCACACACGATGTATGAATTGACCGTCGAAGACATGAGCTGCGGCCACTGCGTGGGCCGCGTCACGAAATCCGTGCAGGCCCTCGACAAGGATGCCAAAGTCGAAGTCGACCTGCCGACGAAGAAGGTGAAAATCGACAGCACGGCGGACCTCGACAGGATCGCCGAGGCGATCGTGGCGGCGGGCTATCCGGTCACCGCGAAAAGCGCTTGACGACGCCCACCCAGACGCGCCGGGCGACGAAGTGGTCGAACCCGGCCTGGCGGAACGTGGGCGTGTCGGTCCGGTACGTACGCCGGCTGCCGTCGAAGATATCGTTGGCGTTCAGCGTCAGGCTGAGCGTCTTGCCGATCTCGTGCTTCCACGTCAGGTTCACGCTGCTCGTCGGCCCGTAGCGGCCGAGCGGCGTGATTCCGGCCGACTGGGCGTGCGCGTCGACCGAGACGTCGCCGTATCCGGCCCTGACGTTGACATAGCCCGAGACGGCGTCCTGGCCGAGCGTGACGCGGTAGATGCCGCCGTCCACGCCGAGCCGCAGCGGTCCGCCCGGCTTCCAGTCCAGCGCGGCCGTGATCCCTGCCGAGCGAGCCTCGCCGCCGTTCCGCTTCGACGTCACCAGCACGTCGTGTTCGAAGGTGCGTGCGTCGACCACGGTATCGCGGCCCGTGCGGTAGAAGGCGCCGGCGCTGCCGTCCAGGTGCGGCGTCTCCCTGTTCACGCCGATCTCCCATGACCCCAGGCGTTGCGGTCCGAGGTCCGGATTGCCGCGGCTGAGGTTCTGCGCGTCGACATACGTCGTGAAGGGATTCAGGTCGCGCGGATCGGGCATCTGCAGGCTGCGGCGATAGCCGAGCGTCAGGTCGGTGTCGTCCCGCAGCGCGTATTTCAGGTGCAGGCTCGGATCGAACGCGTGCCAGCGCGCGATGCGCCCGGCCCGCCCGCCCAGCAGCGCTTCCCATTTGCCGAGGACGATGCGGTCGGTCACGTACGCCGCGATGGAGGTCGTTCTCACGGCATACGCATTGGTCGTGTTGCGGTCCGGCGTTGCGGCGCCGGTCGCGGGATCGACGGTGGCCTGGACATTGCCGATGGCGTCCGTCTTGCGCTGGACGTCGAGGCCCACGCCCCATGGGCCCGGCGTCCAGTCGACCGTGGCCTGGTCGAGGCGGCGCGCCGACCTGCTTGCGCCACGGCTGTATGCGGTCGCGCGCGTGGGCACGATGAACACGTCGCGATACGACTTGTCGACCAGGGCGTCCGTGACGCTGTGCTGGAGCGTGGAGTTCAGCGCGGTGCCGTCCTGCTGGCGGCTGTAGCTCAGGCTCGCGCTGTCGTCGGACTGCTCGTTCGGCCCGTACGAGACACGGTGATGGATCGTCTCGGCGCCGCCCGTGCGCTCCTCGCCCAGCACGTCGAACAGGGGCCGCGACCGGCGCCGGGCATGGCGCGTGGAGAAGCTGACGCTGTCCGTGCCGCTCAACGCGTAGTCCGCGCCCAACGCGGCGCTGTCGACCACGCGGCGCACGAAGACTTCCGAGGATTGCACCGTTTGTCCGGCCTGGCCGGTGAGCGGATTGTGCCAGTCGACGGCGGACCGGCGAACTTTGCGCGTGCCGTCGTGGCGGACCGCCACGCTGCCGTGCACGCTCAATCGACCGCGCGTCATGTCGCCCGACGCGCCGGCGTTCCACAGGCCCTGGTCCGTCGCGCTGCCTTGCACCTGCGCGTGCGCGCCGGGCTTGCGATTGCGCTTCAGGACGATGTTCACGATCGCGCCGCCGTTGGCGTTCTGCGCGGCCGATGGATTCGTGATGACTTCCACGCTCGCGATGTCCGCGCCGCGCATCGTCTGCAGCGCCACCGCGCGGTCGTCGCCGGACCCGGACAGCAGCGCCGTCGGTTTGCCGTCGACGAGGACCGTGACCTGGGTGTTGCCCTTGACCGCGATTCCGCCGTCGGCCGTCACCGCCAGCTCCGGCGTCGATTGCAGGACGTCCTGCGCGGACCCGTTGGCGGCGCGCGGCAGGTTCGACACGTCGTGGACGGTCTTGTCGATCTTCCTGACGACCGCTGCTTTCCTGGCCGTGACGATCACCGTCGGGGTGGGGGGATCGTCGGCACGGGCCGACGGCGCGGCGAGCACGAGCGGGAGCAGAAGCGCGGCATAACGGGGCTTGGTCACGGTGTCCTTTCAATCTGGCGAACCGGATTGTGGGGGACGGCCGCGCCTGGCGCGCGACCTGTGTGACCAAACGCCGGATGGGCGTGACGGGTCGTCAGTGCCCCTCGTGCCCACCCCGCTTGGCCGTCCCGATCACCTCCCCGGACGCCGGCGCGGCCGGTGCGCTGGCCGCGTCGGGCACGGGCCCCGTCCACTCGCGCGCCACCGTGCCGGCCGGGTGCCTGTACCAGCCCGGATCGCGGTAATCGCCCCGCGCCAGGCCTTCGCGAACCTTGAGGACGGTGAACATGCCGCCCATCTCGATGTCGCCGAACGGACCGCGGCCCGCCATCATGGGCAGCGTGTTTTCCGGCAGCGCCATGTGCATGCCGCCCATCGAGCCGCCCTTGTCGCCCATGACCATATAGCCAGGCACGAGGTCGTTGATCTTCTTCGCCACGCCGGCCTGGTCGACGCCGATCAGGTTCGGCATGTCGTGGCTCATCGCGTTCATCGTGTGGTGCGATTTATGGCAGTGGAAGGCCCAGTCGCCCGGATTGTCGGCGATGAACTCGATGGCGCGCATCTGGCCCACGCCGATGTCGACCGTCACTTCGGGCCAGCGCGCGGACGGCGGGATCCAGCCGCCGTCCGTGCCCGTCACCTCGAAGCGGTGGCCGTGGATGTGGAACGGGTGGTTCGTCATGGTCAGGTTGCCCATGCGGATGCGCACCTTGTCGTCCTTGCGCACGACCATCGGGTCCGTGCCGGGGAAGGCGCGGCTGTTGATCGTCCACAGGTTGAAGTCCAGCATCGTGTTCACGTTCGGCGTGTAGTTGCCGGGCTCGATGTCGTACGCGTTCAGCAGGAACACGAAGTCGCGGTCGACGGCGTGCTGGCGCGGGTTTTTCGGGTGCGTGACCCAGAAGCCCATCATGCCCATCGCCATCTGCGTCATCTCGTCGCTGTGCGGGTGGTACATGAACGTGCCGGCGTAGCGCGCGACGAATTCGTAGACGAACGTTTTACCCGGCGCGATGGGGGGCTGCACGAGCCCCGCCACGCCATCCATCCCGCTGGGCAGGATCTGGCCGTGCCAATGGATCGTCGTCGCCTCCGGCAGTTTATTGGTCACGAAGATGCGCACCCGGTCGCCCTCGACGACCTCGATGGTGGGGCCGGGACTCTGGCCGTTGTAGCCCCACAGGTTCGCCTTCATGCCGGGCGCGATCTCGCGCACGACGGGTTCGGCGACGAGGTGGAATTCCTTGACGCCGTCCTTCATGCGCCACGGCAGGCTCCAGCCGTTCAGCGTGACGACGGGGTTGTACGGGCGGCCGCTGGTGGGATGCAGCGGCGGCTGGGTGGCGGGCGACGACTGGACCGGGGCTTCCGGGATGCCGGCCGCGCCGGCCTTCGACACGAGCGAGGCGCCGACCATGGCGCCGGCCGCGCCGGTGATGAAGTTGCGACGGGTGGTCATTCTGCGTGTTCCTTGTTCTGCGGGTTCAGTCGGGTGCCGAGCGTGGCTTCCAGTTCGGCGTGGGCGGTCCAGAAGGTTTCCAGCGCCTCGATGTAGGCGCCGACCGCCTCGGCCTGCGCGCGCGCATCGGCCAGCAGGTCGTGCGGACTGGCCAGCATGCCGTTGTAGCGCAGCAGGACTTCCTGGCCGATCTTCTTGCGCAGGGGGAGGATCGTGTCGCGGTAATGCTTCGCCACGTCGTATGCGTTGCGGTACGAAAGATAGCCTTCGCGCGCCTCGCTGCGGGCGGTGACGGCGGTGAGCGCGACCTGGTTCAGCGCCTGCATGTACGTGGCCTCGGCACGGGCGACGCGTGCGCCGCCCCAGTCGAACAGCGGCAGTTCCAGCGACAGCGAATAACCGCGTTCCGTCGGCTCGCCGGTCTGCGTCTTGTTGGCGGCGCCGAGATCGAGCACGTTGATGAAGCGCGTCGTGCGCGTGAGCCCGAGATCCGCCGCGGTGGCGGCCGCCTCGGCCTGCGCCGCCCGCACGTCCAGGCGCTGGGCCAGCGCGAGGCGTTCGACGTCCGGCAGTTCCGCCGGCGCGGCCGGCAGGTCGGGCAGCCGGTCGGGCAGGGCGTAGTTCGCGTCCTTGCCCCACAGGCCCAGCGCGCGCGTGAGGCGCTCGCGCGCGGCCGTGGCACGCTTGTCCGCGCGCGCGACGTCGCGGGCCGCTTCGGCCAGGAACACCTGTTCGCGCGCCAGTTCGAGCTGGTTCGTGTTGCCCGCCTTTGCCATGCGGCCGGTCAGTTCCGCGCCTGCTTCGGCGGACGCCCGCACGCGGCGCGCGTACTCGAGCGCCTGCCGGCTCGCCACCGCCTCGACCCATGCGGTGCGGGTCTCGAGGGCGTGGCGCTCGATGGCGGCGCCCACGTCGCGTTTCACCTGTTCGAAGCGGCGCGTCTCCATGCGCGCGGCCAGCGGCGTCGTCAGCAGCCCGACGAGGTCGAACGTGATGCCGCGCTCGATCTCGAGGACGCCGCCGCCCGCGAGCCGCGTGAAGTCGAACGATGGATTGCGGGGCCGGGCGGCCTGCGCCAGGTCGGCCTGCGCGATGCCGACGTTCCAGTACGTGGCCTGCAGGCCCGGATGGTTGACGAGGGCAATGCGCACGGCCGTGTCCATGTCCAGCGGGCGGCCTTCCTTGAACACGGGCAGGTCGCGCAGCGAACCGGCCAGCGCGCCTTGTCCCGCGCCGTCGCGCGTCAGTTGCGGGCTGGCGCCGATGCGGGCCTGCGTCGTGGCGGCGACGTCGCCGAAGCCGCCGTCCGGCGTGACCGTGGCGCAGCCGGCCAGCAGGGCCAGAGCGGCCGCCGCGCCGGCATGCGGAAGAAGTCTTGTCGTCGGCATCACTTCATCTCCTTGTGGCCGTCGTGGCCCTGGTGTTCGCCGCCCTGCGTCGCGCCCATGTCCATGCCGGGATGATGCGCGTGCTCGTGCATGGGCGCCGCGGGCGCGGCCTGGCCGCCGTTCATGGCGGGCATGGTCAGGCGCATGGCATTGCGCCCGCCGACGGTGGCGTTGGCGTCGCGCCACGTGCGGTCGGGGCGCGCGGCGGGTGCGGGTTCGGTACGGTAGTCGATGGCCGGCCGGGCCCGCGTCGCGGGCACCGGCGCCCGGGGATCGGCCACGCTGGCGGACGCCGTCTGCGCGCCGGCGTGCGCGCAGACGGCGGCCAGCAGCATGGCCGGCGCGTATGTCTGTAAGAGTCGTTTCATGTCGTCCTCGTTCGAATGCGTGAATGACGCCGCCGCGCGCGAGCGCAGGCGGCGTGATACGGCGTTCAGGCGACGAGGCGACGGGGCGGACGTTCGAGCAGGGACGGGTCGACGCTGGCAAGGTGGCCGGCGCGGAACGGGATCGCGATGGAAGGCGGCGCGCACGCCTGCGGGACCAACGGCACGGGCACGAGCGCGACGACGATGCAGCAGTCGCCGCAGACGCCGCTGTGCCGCTTGTCGTGTTTGTCCTGCTTGTGCTGACGCTCGCCGTCCATCGCCTGGGCCGCGGCCATGTCGTGGCAGCGCTTCACGACCGGAGCCGCGTGCATCACGGACTGCGCCGCCGGCGCGCTCACGGCCGGCAGCATGCGTGCCGCGGCCAGCCCCGGGAAGGGCAGGGCCAGCAACAGCAGCCAGACGATCAGCGAGCGCATTACGGTCTTCATCGGGCGCATTCTAGCATGGCGCACTGTTGCATTTCGATGCATCCGGGGCGCAATACCTGATGCAAAAATGGCCACGCATGCTAGCATATTGTTATTACAACGAGAACAAACGGGAATGGGATGTTGAAGCGATTGTTCGCGGCACGGACCATGCACAGCCAGCGCCAGGTGGGCGAACGGACCGCGCAGGTCATCGAGCGGGTGATCTTCGACATGGGGGTGGACCGCCTCGTGCAAGGCTCGTTCGGGCTCGATCGGCACTGCCGCCCGCACTTCTCGAGCGCCCCCGTCGCGCCCGGCCGCGCCGGCGTCGCGGTGGCGCTGGCGCAGCTGGCCGAATGCACCGTGCTGTCCGCCGTGGCGCAGCGCAATCCCGATCCGGCGGTGCTGCGGATGTACACCGCGGCCGTCGTCGACGGCCTGCTGCGCGAATTCCATGCGCGCTGTCCGCGCTTCCGGGCGCTGCCCGTCGTGACGGCCGATCACCGCATCGCCGAGCGCAGCGCGCCCGATTCGAAATAGATGTGGCGGATGGCCGGATACACGGCCGCCACGGCCTTCTCCAGGCGCTCGATCGCCGCCTCCACTTCGTCGATGCGCATGCCGCGGTTGAAGCGCACGGCCGCCGTCAGCAGGACGTCGTCCGGCCCCAGTTGCATGCTGAGCAGCTTGCCGACGTCCTCGATGGACGGGTCGGCGCGCAGGATCTCGCACACGCGCCGCGTGGCTTCCGTGCCGATGCCTTCGCCCACGAGCAGCGCGCCCGTTTCGCGCGCGAGGGCGAACGCGGCACCCACGAGCAGGAGGCCGATCAGGACCGACGCGGCGGGGTCGAAATACGGGCTGTCGAAGACATGGCCCAGCGTGATGCCGGCGGCCGCGATGGCGAGGCCCAGCAGCGCGGCCGTGTCTTCGATGAACACGGTGAACACGGACGCATCCTTGCTCACGTGGACCGTCCGCCACAGCGAGGCGCCCGCCTTGCGCCGCTGGTTCAACGCCTTGCGCGACACGTTCCAGCTATAGCCTTCGAAGCACGCGGACACGGCCAGCACGACGTAGTTCCACATCGGATCCTCGAGCGGCTCCGGATGGCGCAGCGCATGGATGCCGTGGTAGATGGAGAGGCCGCCGCCCAGCGAGAATACGGACAGCGCAACGAGCAGCGCCCAGAAATACGAGGCCTTGCCGTAGCCGAACGGGTGGCGCTTGTCGGGCGGCTTCTCGCTGTTGCGCTCCCCGACCAGCAGCAGGAATTCGTTGCCCGTGTCGACGGCGGAGTGGATGCCTTCGGCCAGCATCGCGGCGCTGCCCGTGATGGCGGCGACGATGAACTTGGCGGCGGCGATGCCCAGGTTGGCGACGATCGCCGCGTAGATCACCTTGCGCGATGCATTTTCTTCCTTGTGTGTTTCCGTCATGGTCTGTCGGCGCTGTTATCATCCTGGCTATGTCGAACCAAGTGTAGCCAATCCGCGTGGAGCGGCTTGCACGGCTGGGAGCGGATGGATGAGCGTACGTAATCTCAAGCAACTGTTTGCCCCGAAGTCGGTGGCGCTCGTCGGCGCATCCGAGCGGCCGGGGAGTGTCGGTGCGACCATGCTGCGCAACTTGCGCGAAGGCGGCTTCAAGGGGCAGCTGTACCCGGTGAACCCGAAGTATGACGCGCTGGACGGGCTGCAGGTCTGGCCGGACGTCGCGCGCCTGCCGGTGGCGCCGGACCTGGCCATCATCTGCACGCCGCCGTCCACCATCCCCGGCATCGTGCGCAGCCTCGGCGAGCTGGGGACGCGCGCGGCCGTCGTGATGAGCGCCGGCGTGGCGACGGCGCGCGACCTGCGCGGCCGCAGCATCAAGCAGGCGATGCTCGATGCCGCGAACCCGTATTTGCTGCGCATCCTCGGGCCGAACAGCTCCGGTCTGCTGGCGCCCGGCATCGGCCTGAACGCGAGCATCGCCATGGGCGGCGCGGCGGCGGGGCGGATCGCCTTCGTGTCCGAATCCGGCGCGCTGATGGCGGGCGTGCTCGATTGGGCTCGCACGCGCAACGTCGGCTTTTCCACGTTCGTCGCGCTGGGCGAATCGTCCGACGTCGACTTCGGCGACGTGCTCGACTACCTTGCCACCGACCCCGGCACGTCCGCGATCCTGGTGCACGCGGAAAGCGTGCGCTATGCCCGCAAGTTCATGTCGGCCGCGCGCGCGGCGGCCCGCAGCAAGCCGACGCTGATGCTCAAGGCCGGGCGGTCGCTGGAAGCGGCGACGGCCGGCGCCTGCCTGTCCGGCGTGCTCGCGCGGCCCGATGATGTCTACGACGCCGCGATCCGCCGCGCCGGCATGCTGCGCGTGTACACGACGGACCAGCTGTTCGCGGCCGTGGAGACGCTCGCCCGCGCAAAACCGCTGTTCGGCGAGAAGCTGGCCCTGCTCGGCAACGGCGCCGGGCCCGTCGTGCTGGCGAGCGACGCGCTGCAATACGGCGGCGGCCAGCAGGCCGAACTGGCACCCGAGACGGTGACGCAGCTGCGCGACCTCGTGCCCGAATGGAGCGGCAGCGGCGAGCTGAACCTGCGCGGCGACGCGCCGCCGGAGCGCTACCGCGACGTCATCGACGTGCTGCTGCACGACCCGCAGGCCAACGCCGTCGTAATGATCCACGCGCCGAACGCGGTCGTCGACCCGGCCGACGTGGCGCGCGCCGTGGCGCCGCTGGCGAAGGCCTCGTCGCGCAACGTGCTGGCGTGCTGGCTCGGGCTGCAGTCCGTGGGCGAGGCGCGCACGATCGCGTACGAGGCGGGCATGCCGGCCTACCGCACGCCGGAAGCCGCGGTGAACGGCTTCCTGCAGATCGTCCACTTCCGCCGCAACCAGCAGCTGCTGATGGAAGTGCCGGCCTCCGTCGGCGACGGCGAGCCGGACCGCGAACGGGCGCGCGACCTCGTGCGCGCGGCGCTGGAACGGGGCCGCAGGACGGGCCGCTACCTGCTCGACGACCCGGATACGAAGGCGATCCTGGACGCCTACGGCATCCCGACGGTGCCCACGCGCGCGGCCGCGACGCCGGACGAGGCGGTCGCGATGGCGGACGACATCGGCTATCCGGTCGCGGTGAAAATCCTGTCGCCGGACGTGGTGCAGAAGTCGGACGTGGGCGGCGTCTCGCTCGACCTGGACACGCCGGAAGCCGTGCGCGCCGCGACGGAGCGCATGGCCAGGCGTCTCTCGGAACTGCGTCCGGACGCGCGCCTGGACGGCTTCATCGTGCAGGCGATGGCGCGCATTCCGGAGGCGCACGAACTGATCGCGGGCGCCGCCACCGACCCCGTGTTCGGTCCCGTGATCCTGTTCGGGCAGGGCGGCCTCGCGGTGGAAGCCGTGAACGACCACGCCGTCGCGCTGCCGCCGCTGAACACGGTGCTGGCGCGCGACCTCATCGCGCGCACGCGCGTGGCGCGCCAGCTGGCCGGCTACCGCAACCACCCGGCCGCGGACCTGGACGCCATCGCCGCCGTGCTCGTGCAGGTGGCGCGCCTCATCGCGGAGGTGCCGGAGATCGTCGAACTGGATATCAATCCGCTGCTGGCCGATGCGAACGGCGCCGTCGTGCTGGACGCGCGCATGCGCATCGCCATGGCCGACCGCGCCGGCAATGCCCTCGACCGGCTCGCGATCCGCCCGTACCCGGTCGAGCTGGAAGAAGTCGTGCCGTGGCAGGGCGGGACGATCCTGCTGCGGCCCATCCGCCCGGAAGACGGCGCGGCGCACGTCGCGTTCTTCAACGCGCTGACGCCGGACGACGTCCGCTACCGCATGTTCGTGCGCGTGCGCGAGCTGCAGCCGG
>CBIHOW010000045.1:0-44137 GCA_966211695.1 uncultured Massilia sp.
CCAGTTCATCCGCGTCAGCTCCACGCAGCCGCTGAACGAGCCGTTCGTCGACATGTTGCTGGAACTGTCGTGGAATAACGGCCGCCTCGTGCGCGAATACACGTTCCTGCTCGATCCGGCCGAGCTGCGCGCGACGCAGTCGGCCCAGGTCGCGGCGAGCGACGCCGCGCGTCCGCGCACGGAAGCGGCGCCGGCGCAACCGTCGGCTGCGCCGGCTGCCGAGCGTCCCCGCCGCGCCGCGCGTGCCGAAGCAGCGGCGCCGGCCGAGACGGCGTCCCCGTCGCGCTACCGCGTCAAGCCGGGCGACAGCCTGGGCCGCATCGCCGCCCAGCTGAAACCCGTCGACGTGTCGCTCGACATGATGCTCGTGGCGCTGTACCGCGCCAACCCGGATGCCTTCATCGGCAACAACATGAACCGCCTGAAGTCGGGGCGCATCCTGACCGTGCCGGCGGGCGATGCCGTGCGCGGCACGGACGATGCCGAGGCCCATGGCGTCGTCGTCGCCCACGCGGCCGACTTCAATGCCTACCGCAACAAGCTGGCGGGCCAGGTCGGCGCATCGGAACCCGTCAAGACCCCGGAGCCGGGGCAGAGCGCGGCCGGCAAGGTCACGGCCAAGGTCGAAGAACGTCCGACGGCCGCCAACGAATCGCAGGACAAGCTGCGTCTGTCGAAAGCCGCGCCGAATACGCCGGCGGGCAAGGGCACGACGATGAGCACCGAGGACCGCATCGCCAAGGAGAAGGAACTGGCCGATGCGCAGACGCGCGTGCGCGAACTCGAACGCAATGTGACCGACCTCGAGAAGCTGGCCACGATCAAGAGCAAGGCCGGTGCCGAAGCGGAAAAGAACGCTTCCGCGCCTGCGCCTGCCGTCACGACGCCGCCGGCACAGCAGGCACAAGCGCCCGCACCGAAGAAGCTGCCGGCCATCAAGCCGGCCACCAAGCCCGCGGCGGCCCCGCCGGAACCGGGCCTGATGGACTTCATCATGGACAACCTGCCGCTGGTCGGCGGCGGTGCGGCCGCGCTGCTGCTCGGCGGCCTGCTGGTCGCCCAGCGCCGCAAGAAGCAGGTCGTCAAGGTGGTGCCGGAGCCGTCGATCCTCGGCGTGCCGAGCGAACCCGCGCACTCGATGTTCGCGGAGACGGGCGGCCAGAGCGTCGACACGAACAACAGCGTCTTCAATTCCAGCTTCGCGCCGTCCGCCAGCCAGCTCGACACGAACGAGGTGGATCCGGTGGCGGAAGCCGACGTCTACATCGCCTACGGCCGCGATGCGCAGGCCGAGGAAATCCTGAAGGAAGCCCTGCGTACGCATCCGGAACGTTATCCGGTGCGCCTGAAGCTGCTCGAGATCTATGCCGCGCGCAAGGACCAGCGCGCGTTCGAAACGCAGGCCGCGGAACTCTACAGCATGACGCGCGGGCAGGGCGACGAGTGGGCGCAGGCCGCCGCGCTGGGCCTGACCATCGATCCGCTCAACCCGCTGTACCAGCACACCGCCGCGCCGACCGGTCCGGCACCGAGCACCGAGGAGCTGGGCCAGCAGGCCTTGCTGTCGAAGGAACTGGACGACGTATTTGGCGCACCTGACCAGCAACCGGATGCGCTGCTGACGCCGACGGCCGCGCCGGCCGCCGAGCCGCTGGACTTCAGCCAGCATTTCGCCGACGCGATGGCGACCGCGCAGCCGGCCCCGGCGCCCGTCACCAATGCGCCGTCGACCGAACCTGCGCCGATGGAAGACGACCACGTGCTCGACTTCGACCTGGGCGGACTCGCTTTCGAACCGGTCGAGCCGGCGCCCGCGCCGCAAGCGGCCGCGGAGCCGGCGGCCGACCTGGGCGGCGTGCACGATCTCGACTTCGACATGAGCGCGTTCGAGAAGCCGGCCGTAGCGCCCGCTGCCGAACCGGTGGCCGCGCTGGACAAGCCGCTGGACGAGCAGGAGCGCGACCCGCTCGACTTCTCGTTCGACATGGACTTCGCCGCCCCGGCGGCGAATCCGGTGCCGCAGCTGGAAGCGCACACGGACGACGACCTGCTGGCGCCAGCCGCAGCCACGGCCGCCGCAGCGGATATCGAGATGGCCAACCTGGCCCGCGAATTCGACCTGCCGGACCTGCCGACGGAACTGCAGGCCAACCTGCCGCCGGAGCCGGAACAGCCTGCACGCGATCCGCTGTTCGATCTCGATGCGATGGACTTCGGCCTGGACGAAACGCCGCGTGCCGAAAGCCCGGCATCGATCCCGACGGCCGCGCTGGACGAGTACCTGTTCGACATCCCGGCCACGCCGGCGCCGGCCGACGCGCCGTTTGCCGAGCCGGATCGGGTCACGCCTGACCGCATCGTGCTCGAACCGGCCACGCCGCAGTTCGACATCGGCGGCTTCGACCTCGACCTGCCGGCCGACGGCTCGTTGCCGCTGCCGGAAGTGCAGTCGCTGTCCGAGCCGCAGTTCGACGCGGCTGCCGCACCTGCGGCACCGGCCGAGCAGGCCGCGCTGTCGGCCGCTCACATGGAGATGGAGACCAAGCTGGACCTCGCCATCGCCTACCAGGAAATCGGCGACAAGGAAGGGGCGCGCGAGCTGCTCGAGGAAGTCATCCGCGGCGGCAATCCCGAGCAGGCGGCACGCGCCAACTCGATGCGCGCGGCACTGGTGTAAGGCAGGACGATTTGACACGTATCGCTTTGGGTGTCCAGTACGTGGGCACCGCCTGGAACGGGTATCAGAAACAACCATCGCGCGACACGGTCCAGGACCAGTTGGAGATCGCGCTCGAGAAATTTGCCTGCACGCCGCTCGCGACGACGTGCGCCGGCCGCACCGACGCCGGCGTCCATGCCATCGAGCAGGTCGTCCATTTCGACACGGATCTCGACCGCGCCCCGCAATCGTGGGTGCGCGGCACGAACGCCTTCCTGCCCGAATCGATCGTCGTGCGCTGGGCCCACGTGGTCCCGCCGGACGCGGAAGGGCAGGACTTCCACGCACGCTTCTCGGCCCGCTCGCGCACCTATCACTACGTGCTGTACAACCACGCCAACCCGTCCGCGCTGCTGGCCGGACGCGCCGGCTGGGTGTTCCGCCCGCTCGACGTCGAGCGCATGCGCGAGGCGGCCGCGCACCTGATCGGCACGCACGATTTTTCCAGCTTCCGCGCCTCCGGCTGCCAGGCGAATTCGCCCGTCAAGCAGATGCACGAGGTGAAGATCGAACGGATGGGCGACATCATCGTGTTCACCGTGCGCGCGTCGGCGTTCCTGCATCACATGGTGCGCAACATCGTCGGCTCGCTGATCTACGTGGGGACCGGACGTAACGAGCCGGGCTGGATGGCCGAGGTGCTGGACGCCCGCTCGCGCGACGCCGCGGCGCCCACCTTCATGCCGGATGGGCTGTACCTTGCTACAATCGACTACGATCCGAAGTGGGGGTTGCCGCAGGAGCCGGCGCCGCCGCTGCCGTGGCTGTAATACCGGATACGTACCCTTGATACGTCGTCCCTGCGAAGGCAGGGACCCAATTTCGCGGTGTTGCATGCAAACTTGGGTTCCCGCCTCCGCGGGAACGACGGTTGATTACACGAGCTTTTTCATGCCCCGTACCCGTATCAAAATCTGCGGCATCACCCGCGAACAAGACCTGCACGCCGCCGTCGATGCCGGCGCCGACGCCCTCGGCTTCGTGTTCTATCCCAGGAGCCCGCGCTACGTCACGCACGAGCGCTACGCCGAGCTGGCGCGCGAGCTGCCGCCGTACGTGAACGCCGTCGCGCTGTTCGTCAACGCGACCGTGGACGAGGTGCGCGCGGTCGTCGCGGCCGGCCCCGTCTCGCTGCTGCAGTTTCACGGCGACGAGACGCCGGACGCGTGCGCGCAACTTGCGCAGGCCGTGCAGCGGCCGTTCACGCGGGCATTCCGGGTAAAACCTGACACGACCGCCGCCGATTTGCTAGAATCGGAAGCTCAATACCGCGCCGCATCGCCCTGGTTCTCGGGTTTTCTGCTCGACACGTACGTGGATGCCTACGGCGGCGCAGGAAAGGTTTTCGATTGGTCTCTTATTCCAAAAGAGCTCGCGCCTCGGGTCGTTTTGAGTGGTGGCTTGAGCGTACACAACGTGACTGGCGCGGTGGCGCAAGTACGCCCCTTCGCGGTCGACATCAGTAGCGGTGTCGAGGCGGCGAAGGGGATCAAGGATGCCCGCAAGATTGCCGCGTTCGTCGATGCGGTGCGGGCAGGCGATGCCACCCTTTTGAGCCAGGAACACCATGAAAGCCAACCAAGTTAACGGCGCCCAGGCGCTGTTCAAGACCCCCGATTATCAACTGCCGGACACCACCGGCCACTTCGGCCCGTACGGCGGCTCGTTCGTCGCCGAGACGCTCAGCCACGCACTGGCCGAGCTGAACGAAGCGTACGCGCGCTACAGCCAGGATCCCGAATTCCTCGAAGAATTCCGCTACGAGCTGGCGCACTTCGTCGGCCGCCCGTCGCCCGTCTACCACGCCAAGCGCTGGTCCGAACAGGGCGGCGGCGCGCAGATCTTCTTCAAGCGCGAAGACCTGAACCACACGGGCGCCCACAAGATCAACAACGTGATCGGCCAGGCGCTGCTCGCGAAACGCATGGGCAAGCCGCGCATCATCGCCGAGACGGGCGCCGGCCAGCACGGCGTCGCGACGGCCACCATCTGCGCCCGCTTCGGCCTCGAATGCGTCATCTACATGGGCAGCGAGGACGTCAAGCGCCAGGCGCAGAACGTCTACCGCATGAAGCTGCTGGGCGCGACCGTCGTGCCCGTGGAATCCGGTTCCAAGACCCTGAAGGACGCGCTCAACGAAGCGATGCGCGACTGGGTCACGAACATCGAGAACACGTTCTACATCATCGGCACGGTCGCCGGTCCGCACCCGTATCCGATGATGGTGCGCGACTTCCAGTCCGTGATCGGCGAGGAATGCCGCGTGCAGATGCCGCAGATGACGGGCCGCCAGCCGGACTACGTCGTCGCCTGCATCGGCGGCGGCTCGAACGCGATGGGCATCTTTTATCCGTACATCGACGAGCCGGGCGTGAAGCTCGTGGGCGTCGAGGCGGCGGGCGAGGGCCTCGACTCCGGCAAGCACGCGGCGTCGCTGACGGCCGGCCTCCCCGGCGTCCTGCACGGCAACCGCACCTACCTGCTGCAGGACGAGCACGGCCAGATCATCGAGACGCATTCGGTCTCGGCCGGCCTGGATTATCCGGGCGTCGGTCCGGAACACGCGTGGCTGAAGGACAGCCAGCGTGCCGAATACGTGTCGATCACGGACGACGAGGCGCTGGCCGCCTTCCACGACTGCTGCCGCATCGAGGGCATCATCCCCGCGCTGGAATCGTCGCACGCGATCGCCTA
This sequence comes from uncultured Massilia sp., assembly GCA_966211695.1. Lineage (GTDB taxonomy): Bacteria > Pseudomonadota > Gammaproteobacteria > Burkholderiales > Burkholderiaceae_D > Telluria. The sequence continues at coordinate 5,414 of CBIHOW010000045.1, forward strand.
CGCCGCCAAGCTGGCGCCGACCTTGCCCAAGGATCAGATCATCCTGGTCAACCTGTCGGGCCGCGGCGACAAGGACATGCACACCGTGGCGCAACGGGCGGGACTCAACTTCGGCTGAGCCCCTATCCATCGTTTGCAACCACAAAATAAGGAATAACAGCATGTCCCGTATCGCACAAACCTTCGACGCCCTGAAAGAGCAGGGCAAGACCGGCCTCGTTACCTTCATCACCGCCGGCGACCCGGCCCCGGAACTGACCGTCCCGCTGCTGCACGCCCTCGTGGAAGGCGGCGCCGACGTCCTCGAACTGGGTGTCCCGTTCTCCGACCCGATGGCGGAAGGCCCCGTCATCCAGCGCGCCTGCGAGCGGGCGCTCACTTTCGGCGTCAGCATGACCGACGTGTTCGGCTACGTCGCCGAGTTCCGGAAGTCCAACCAGCACACGCCGGTCGTGCTGATGGGCTATGCGAACCCGATCGAGCGCATGGGCCAGAGCGAATTCGTCCGCCGCGCCAGGGTGGCCGGCGCCGACGGCGCCATCGTCGTCGACTACCCGCCGGAAGAATGCGAAGCGTTCGCGGCCGAGATGAAGGCCAATGACCTCGACCTGATCTTCCTGCTCGCGCCGACGTCGACCACGGAGCGCGTGAAGCAGGTGGCGCGCTACGGCAGCGGCTTCAGCTACTACGTGTCGCTGAAGGGCGTGACGGGTGCCGGCGGCATCGACACGGCCGACGTGGCCAAGCGCGTGGCCGCGATCCGCGAGCACGTCAAGCTGCCGATCGGCGTGGGATTCGGCATCCGCGACGCGCAGACGGCGAAGTCGGTGGCGGCCGTCGCCGACGCCGTCGTCATCGGCAGCCGCATCATCCAGGAACTGGAAAACACGCCGAAGGAGCAGGGCCCTGCGGCCGTGCGCACCTTCGTCGCCGGGATCCGGGAAGCGCTGGACGCTCGCTGATTCATCCACAGCACGATAACAACCGGGGCATGCCCCGGTTTTTTATTGCCCAAATTCGGGGTCAGAGCACATTTCTTCGAAAATTCGGGGTCAGAGCACATTTTCGGGCAATTGATCGGATGCCATACAAACTTGCTTACTCAAAGGGAGGGTAGAGCGGCGCCATGGCTAATCAATTGATCGATGGAGCGTTATCACGTCATTGGAAAACGTGCTCTGACCCCGAATCCGCAGAAAAATGTGCTCTGACCCCGAATTGGACGGCAGGCCTGCGCGCCCCGGGTCGCGTTTCTACTAGCTTAATTTTGTCAAGAAGGCAAGTATTTGACGGCAAGAATTCGACAAGCCTGATGCGAACGGCTACACTACGCCCAATTCCAGAATTGCCGCAAAGGAGAGAACATGAGTTGGTTGGAAAAGCTGCTGCCCCCCCGGATCCAGCGCTCCGATGCCGCCAAACGCCAGACCATGCCCGAAGGCCTGTGGGTCAAGTGCCCGTCGTGCGAGTCGGTCCTGTACCGCGCCGACCTGGAGTCGAACCTGCATGTCTGCCCGAAATGCAGCCACCACATGCGTATCCGCGCCCGCGAGCGCCTCGACGCGCTGCTCGACGAGGGCGGCCGCTACGAGATCGGCCAGGACGTGCTGCCGGTCGATACCCTCAAGTTTAAAGACAGCAAGAAATATCCTGACCGTCTGAAGGACGCGATGGAAGCCACCGGCGAGACCGACTCGATGGTCGTGCAGGGCGGTTCGATCATGAGCCTGCCGGTCGTGGTTGCCTGCTTCGCCTACGAATTCATGGCCGGCACGATGGGCTCCGTGAATGGCGAGCGCTTCGTGCGCGGTGCCCAGGTGGCGCTCGAGCAGAAGGTGCCGTTCATCTGCATCACCGCCAGCGGCGGTGCGCGCATGCAGGAAGGCCTGTTGTCGCTGATGCAGATGGCCAAGACCACCGCCATGCTGACCAAGCTGTCCGAGAAAAAACTGCCGTTCATCAGTGTGCTGACCGACCCGACGACGGGCGGCGTGTCCGCGTCGTTCGCGTTCATGGGTGACATCGTCATCGCCGAACCGAAGGCCCTGATCGGCTTTGCCGGCCCGCGCGTGATCGAGAACACCGTGCGCGAAAAGCTGCCGGAGGGCTTCCAGCGTTCCGAATTCCTGGTGCAAAAAGGTGCGGTCGACATGATCGTCGACCGCCGCAAGATGCGCGAAGAAATCGCGCAACTGCTCGCCCTGCTGCAAAGCCAGCCGGCCGACGTCATCGCTTGATTCGTTGTCACCGCGCGGCCGGCTGCTTCCCCAGGCAGCCGGCCGCGCGCGCATTCCGGATGCCATCCCATGCCTAACCTCCCGACCACCTTGCCCGACTGGCTGTCGCTCCTCGAGTCGCGCCATGCCGAAACCCACATCGACATGGGCCTGGACCGTGTGCGCACCGTCAAGGAGCGCATGGGCCTCGCCTTTTCCTGCCCCGTGATCATGGTCGCGGGCACCAACGGCAAGGGCTCGACCTGCGCCATGCTGGAAGCCATCCTGCTGCAGAGCGGCTACAAGGTCGGCCTGTACATCAAGCCGCATTTCCTCGACTTCAACGAGCGCGCCCGCATCAACGGCGAAATGGCCAGCGACGACAAGCTGATCGCCGCGTTCAACGAGGTCGAAGCGCGCCGCGGCGACATCGACCTCACGTATTTCGAATTCACGACGCTTGCGATCATGCACCTGCTGTCGACCTCCGGCGTCGACGTGGCGATCCTGGAAGTGGGCCTCGGCGGCCGCCTGGATGCCGTGAACGTGATCGATGCGGACGTGTCCATCGTCACGAGCATCGACATCGACCACAAGGATTATCTCGGCGACACGCGCGAAGAGATCGGCTTCGAAAAGGCCGGCATCTTCCGTCCCGGCAAGCCGGCTATCTGCAGCGATCCGCTGCCGCCGCAATCTCTGATCAAACATGCGGAAGACATCGGCGCCGACCTGTGGTTGCTGGGCCGCGATTTCAACTACCAGGGCGACAAGCAGCAGTGGGCCTACGGCGGCCGCACACAGCGCCGCAATTCGCTCGCGTATCCGGCGCTGCGCGGCGCCAACCAGTTGCTGAACGCGTCGGCCGCGCTGGCCGCGCTGGAAGCGTTGCGTAACGTGCTGCCGGTGGGCGCGCAGGAAACGCGCGCCGGCCTCGCGATGGTCGAACTGCCGGGCCGCTTCCAGGTGCTGGCGGGCCGCCCGACGACGATCCTCGACGTGGCGCACAACCCGCACGCGGCCGCGACGCTCGCCCAGAACCTGGGCAATATGGGGTTCCACCGGTTCACGTACGCCGTGTTCGGCATCATGCAGGACAAGGACATCGACGCCGTCGTTGCCCACCTGGCGCCGAACATCGACCACTGGTGCGTGACGGCGCTGCCGTCGCCCCGTTCGGCCGATCCGGCCGCGCTGGCCGGGAAACTGCAGGCATTGAAGCCGAGTGGTGCGAAAGACGACGAATTCTCCGTCAAAACGTTCGCCAATCCGGCCGAGGCATTCGCAGATGCAACAAGCCGGGCCGGACAGGATGATAGAATAGTGGTCTTTGGCTCGTTCTATACCGTGGCTGGCGTGATGGCGGCCCGTAAATCCTCTCTTCATTGACGTGACACCGCATGGGCTTGTTCTCCCGTAAAAGCAAGCAGGACCGCCTCGCCGAGGACAGTGGCCGCTTCTACAGCAAGGACGACGACGCCGCGCTCGGCGAGCGCGCCCGCGCCAAGCGCGCCACCAATGCCGGCGGCGGCGCGACGCGCCGTCCCGGTGCCGACCCCATGCTTCCCGAAAAGAAGCGCGCCCGCCGCCGCCTCGTCGGCGCCATCGCGCTGGCGCTCGCGGCCGCCGTCGGCCTGCCGATGCTGCTCGATTCCGAGCCCAAGCCGCTCGCCGGCGACATCGCGATCCAGATTCCCGCGAAAGACAAGGCCGCGCCGCTGCCCGTGCCGGCTGCGGAGAAAGCCGTGTCCGCCGCGGACAGCGTCGACAAGGGCGAGGAAGTGATCGACGCACCGCCGCCCGCACCCGCCGCGAAGGTGCCGGCCGCCGTGGCGGCTGCCAAGTCCGAGAGCGTCGCGACGCAACCGCCTGCCGTGACGAAGCCGGAGCCGAAGGTCGAGCACAAGCCGGAATCCAGGCCTGAACCCGCGAAGCCCGACCACAAGGACACGCCGAAGGCCGAGCACAAGGATGCGAAAGCCGAAGCGCACCTGGCCGAGAAGGCCGCGCGTGAGAAGGCCGAGCGCGAAAAAGCCGAACGTCTTGAACGCGAAGCCCGCGCCGAGAAAGCGAAGAAGGCCGCCGAGGACAAGCCGGTAAAACCGAAGGACGACGCGGCGCGCGCCATGGCCATCCTGGAAGGCAAGCCGGCCGAGAAGGAGAAGCCGGCCGAATCCGCGGCGCAGCGCTTCGTGCTGCAGGTGGCCGCGCTGTCGAGCCAGGAAAAGGCGGCGGAGGTACAGGCGAAATTGCGCGAGGCGGGCATCTCGTCGTACACGCAGAAGACGTCCACGCCGTCCGGCGAACTCATCCGTGTACGTGTCGGTCCCCTGAACAAGGAAGATGCCGAGAAAGTACGCGCCAAGCTGGGCCGCCTGGGCTTGTCCGGCGCCATGACCCCGGTCTGATCCTGTAAAAGCCGTGACGATTTTCGACTACGTGGTGTTGTTCATCCTGATCTCGTCGGTCGTCATCAGTACCATGCGCGGACTGGTCAAGGAAATCCTGTCGCTGGTCGGCTGGGTGGCGGCCTTCATCGTGGCCAACGCCTTCGGCGCGAAACTGGCGCCCATGCTACCATCCGTGATTCCGGGTGAAGCCTTGCGGCTGATCGTTGCCTTCATTGCATTGTTCCTCGGCGTGCGCGTACTGATGGGCCTGCTAGCCCTCGCGATCGGCGCACTGATCGAGGCTTCCGGCCTGAGCCTGGCCGACCGCGGCCTCGGCGGCCTGTTCGGATTGGGTCGGGGCATCGTGATCGTGCTGGCCGGCGTCATATTGTGCGGGATGACGTCCATCCCTCAACAGGATTTCTGGAAAGACGCGCTGCTCTCGCCCATGGCGGAAACCGGAGCGCGCACAGTCAAACCTTTCTTGCCCGCTGCCTTCGCGCAGCACGTGCAGTTTTGAAACACCCTTTTGTTTAGCTGTCCAAGTTTAGGAGCACACCATGTGTGGCATCGTCGGCGTCGTCTCGCAAGCCCCCGTCAACCAGCTGTTATATGATGCATTGCTGCTGTTGCAGCATCGCGGTCAGGATGCGGCGGGGATTGCAACCAATCACAGCAGCATGTTCTCGATGTACAAGGCCAACGGCCTCGTGCGTGACGTTTTCCGCACGCGTAACATGCGTTCGCTGCAAGGCAATTCCGGCATCGGCCACTGCCGCTATCCGACCGCCGGCTCGTCCAGCGAAGAGGAAGCGCAGCCGTTCTACGTGAATGCCCCGTTCGGCATCACCCTCGCGCACAACGGTAACCTCACGAACCAGGAGCAGCTGAAGGAAGAGCTGTTCCGCAACGACCGCCGTCACGTCAACACGAACTCCGACTCGGAAGTCCTGCTGAACGTGCTGGCCCACGAGATCGCCATGGCCGCCGACGGCTACTCGCTCGAGCCGGACGCCGTGTTCAAGGCCGTCGCGCAAGTGCACCGGCGCGTGCGCGGCGCGTATGCCGTCATCGCCCAGATCGCCGGTCACGGCCTGCTCGCGTTCCGCGATCCGTTCGGCATCCGTCCGCTGTGCATCGGCGTGAACGAGACCGAGAACGGCCCCGAATACCTGCTCGCCAGCGAATCGGTCGCGCTGGAAGGCCTGGGCTTCCGCTTCATGCGCGACATCGCCCCGGGCGAAGCCGTCTGGGTCGACGCCGACCGCCAGCTGCACACGCGCCAGTGCGCCGAGAATCCGTCGCTGAATCCGTGCGCGTTCGAATACGTCTACCTCGCCCGCCCGGACTCCGTGATCGACGGCGCCTCCGTGTACGCCACCCGCCTGCGCATGGGCGAATACCTGGCCGAGAAGATCCGCAAGGAGATCCCGGTCGAGGAGATCGACGTCGTGATGCCGATCCCCGATTCGTCGCGTCCGGCCGCCATCCAGCTCGCGCTGAAACTGGGCGTCGAGTACCGCGAAGGCTTCATCAAGAACCGCTACGTCGGCCGCACGTTCATCATGCCGGGCCAGGCGATGCGCAAGAAGTCGGTGCGCCAGAAGCTGAACGCGATCCCGTCCGAATTCAAGGACAAGAACGTGCTGCTCGTCGACGACTCCATCGTGCGCGGCACGACGAGCCGCGAGATCGTGCAGATGGCCCGCGAATCGGGTGCCCGCAAGGTGTTCTTCGCCTCCGCCGCGCCGCCGGTGCTGTACCCGAACGTGTACGGCATCGACATGCCGACGCGCGACGAGCTGATCGCCCACGGCCGCACCGTCGAGGAAGTGTGCCGCGAGATCACGGCCGACCGTCTCGTCTACCAGGACCTGGATGCGCTGAAGAAGTCGATCTCCGACGTCAACCCGGCCCTGACGAACGTGGAAGCGTCGTGCTTCGACGGCGTCTACATCACGGGCGACGTCACGCCGGCCTACCTCGACCAGCTGGAGAACGTGCGCCACAAGTCGTCGGGCAAGTCGTCGGAAGACATCGTGCGCACGCAACTGAACCTGAACCCGCCCGTCGCAGCGGAGTAAATCGTACCCAACCGGGCATGGGGATGCCGTAGGGTGGGCACTCCGTGCCCACCAAACGTCCAGAACAATCCACCATGACCGACAAATCATCGTACGGCTTCACGACCACGGTCCTGCACAACGACCGCAGGAAGCCGATCGAACAGAACTCCCTCCATAAACCGATCCACACATCGGTCGCGTTCGGCTACACGGATGCGCGCCAGCTCGCGTCCGTCTTCCAGGGCAAGGAGCCGGGCTTCCGCTACGGCCGCCAGGGCAACCCGACCGTCAGCGCGCTGGAAGACAAGATCAGCAAGATGGAAGACGGCGTCGCCTCGCTGTGCTTCGGCACGGGCATGGCCGCCATCGGCGCGCTCGCGCAGGCACTGCTGCGCGCGGGCGACCACGTCGTGTCGTCCTCGTTCCTGTTCGGGAATACCAACAGCCTGTGGAACACGGTGGCGGCGCAGGGCACCGAGGTGTCGTTCGTGGATGCGACCGACGTCGCCAACGTCGAAGCCGCGCTGAAAGCCAACACGCGCCTCGTGTTCGTCGAGACGATCGCCAACCCGCGCACGCAGGTCGCCGACCTGGCCCGCATCGGCGAGCTGTGCCGCGCGCGCGGCATCCTGTACGTCGTCGACAATACGATGACGACGCCTTACCTGTTCCGTCCGAAGGCGGTGGGCGCGGGCCTCGTCGTGAACTCGCTGACGAAGTCGATCGGCGGCCACGGCATGGCGCTGGGCGGCGCGCTGACGGACACGGGCCTGTTCGACTGGTCCGCCTACCCGAACATCGCCGACAACTTCCGCAAACAGCCGCCGGCCGCGCAAGGCATGGCGCAGCTGCGCGCGAAATCGCTGCGCGACTTCGGCGCGTCGCTGGCACCGGAAGCGGCGCACCACATCGCCGTCGGCGCCGAAACGCTCGCGCTGCGCATGGAGCGCACCAGTGCCAATGCGCTGGCGCTGGCGCGCATGCTGGAGGCCGACGAGCGCGTGGCCGCCGTCTACTACCCGGGCCTGGAGTCGCACCCGCAGCACGAGCTGGCGAGCGAACAGTTCCGTGCCTACGGTTCGCTGTTCAGCTTCGAGCTGAAAGAGGGCATCGACTGCTTCGATTACCTGAACCGCCTGAAGGTCGCGATCCCGGCGTCGAACCTGGGCGACACGCGCACGCTCGTCATCCCGGTCGCGCACACGATCTTCTTCGAGATGGGGCCGGAGCGCCGCGCCAGCATGGGTATCGCGGAATCGCTGATCCGCGTGTCGGTGGGCATCGAGGATACGGCCGACCTGCTGGCCGATTTCGGCGACGCATTGAACGGTTGAGCGGGCGGGGCGCTGCGGTTATGATCGTCCTGTTCCCAATCATCGATCCGTAGACTGCACGCCCCATGAAGACTGCCCTGTTTTGCGCCGCACTGCTGTGCGGTAGTGTCGCAATCGCCGCCGAGCCCGGCCCCAAATCGCCTGCGAAAGGGGCGACTGCAAAGCCGGCCGCCGCGACCGCATCGTCCTCCAACTCCGCTGCCGAACTCGCGGAAGCGGACGCGCTGTTCGCCAAAAAGGCCTATCCGGAAGCGCTGGCGAAATACACGAAGCTGGCCAACGCCGGCAACGTGATGGCCCAGCAGCACCTGGGCGAAATGTATTTCTACGGCGAGGCGGGCAGCGTCGACATGGACAAGGCCGCGCAATGGTTCCAGAAGGCGGCCGCGAAGGGCAATGCCGTCGCCATCGCATCGCTCGAGCTGATGAAGCAGCGCGAGGCGCGCCGTGCCGACCTCGACTACTGGATCGCGAAATACGACGGTTCCGACCTGCGCACCAACGAATACCGTTGTCCGGCGCCGCGGTTCCCGGTCATGTCCAAGGTCAACGAGGAAATCGACTATTACAGCGGCAAGATGAAGGATTGGGAGGCGTGCCATAACCGCTGGGTGAAACAGCTGAACGCCTCGTTGCCGCTGACCAAGCGCATTCCGGACGACATCGCCAAGCTGATGACGAAGGACGAGACGGAGAAGGCAAACGCGCACCTGAAGGAAGTCGGCGAGCGCCTCGCGGAAGACACGAAGGTGGCCGGCAGGATGGTCGTGGCGGATTTCGATGCCTGGCGTGTGGGTACCGAGGCCTACGTCAAGGAACACAACGAGATGGTCAAGAACGCGCCGCCGCCGGACAATGGCAAGTAAGCGGGCTTGAGCAAGGCGGCCTCCACGGCCGCTTTGCTTGCGTCATGGTCTGCAACTAACCGACCTGTGGCTCGGCGAAGAACGAAAGCATCCAAGGTGGGGTGGCAGGATTCATCGCGTCACATTGACGCAACATCGTCGACGCAGGGAGGGCGCGTGATCAGGCGAGGCCGGATGCCAGAGCGGCGGTCCGGCCGGGAACGCTTCAGTGCCAGGACCGCAGCAGGCCGACCGCCAGGCCTTCCAGCGCGAACTCGTCGGTCTGCGGATCGACGGTGATCACGGAAAAGTCCGGGTTTTCCGGCAGCAGTTCGATCGTCGAACCGGTCTTGCGGTAGCGCTTGACCGTCACTTCGTCGCCGATGCGGGCGACGACGATCTGGCCGTTCTTCGCATTGTCGACCTTCTTGACGGCGAGGAAGTCGCCGTCGCAGATGCCGGCGTCGCGCATCGACCAGCCCCTGACCTTCAGCAGGAAGTCGGGCTTGCTCGAGAACATGGCCGGGTCGACGGAGTAGGTCGCTTCGACGTGTTCCTGGGCGAGGATGGGCGAGCCCGCGGCGACGCGGCCGACGAGCGGCAGCGACATCAGGTTCGGCGGGATCGGCGGCACGAAGGCGGGCACGGCCGGCGCCGCGGCCTTCGATTCGGCGCTCTGGCCGACGAGGCGGATACCGCGCGAGGTACCCGGGGAAATTTCGATCGCGCCCTTGCGGGCCAGGGCCTGCAGGTGTTCTTCGGCCGCGTTGGCCGAGCGGAAGCCAAGCTCCTGGGCGATTTCGGCGCGGGTCGGCGGGAAGCCGGTGTTGTCGATGGCTTCCTTGATCAGGTTAAGGATCTGTTCTTGCCGTGCGGTGAGCTTAAGCATGTTCGTCTTCGTTGGTACGGGGTCAGACTGTATTTTTGTACAGTATTGCGCCGCGCGCAAGGGGAATCCGCATATTTTTTTTGCGCTGCGGTACGCCGGGCGCGTCCACGATCTTTCGGCACTCATTGAGCACTTGACGGTTTTGCTGTTATAATGTTGGGCTTTCCCTTCCCACACTCGTCTTGACGCCGAGGTGGGCATTTGTTTAAACGTCCTTAAGGAGTGTTTCATGCGTCATTATGAAATCGTGTTTATCGTCCACCCGGACCAGAGCGAGCAAGTTCCGGCGATGATCGAACGCTACAAGACCACGGTCACCTCGCGCGGCGGCAACATCCACCGCGTCGAAGATTGGGGCCGTCGTCAAATGGCTTACCAGATCCAGAAGCTGCCGAAGGCACACTACATCTGCATGAACATCGAGTGCGACAACGAGACCCTGGTCGAGCTGGAAACCGCATTCAAATTCAATGATGCCGTGCTGCGTCACCTGACCGTGAAGATGAAGAAGGCCGAAACCGCACCGTCGCCGATGATGAAGTCGGTCCAGCGCGAAGACGCAGCCAAGAGCCACCGCGCCGAGCAGGCCGCCGCTCCGGCCGCTGCAGCCTAAATCTCGCGGGAGCACCGAGCAGTAAGTGAACGAGCTGTCCCTGGTCGCGAGTATCCTGGAACGCGACACCCTGCGCTACACCCCGGCCGGCATCCCCATCGTGGGCGGCATCCTGCAACACGGATCGACGCAGACGGAAGCGAGGATGGACAGGCAGGTCGAATTCGAGATTTCCGCGGTTGCCGCGGGCGAGATTTCGGGACGATTTGCCAATGCCGAGTTGGGCGCGATGTACCGCTTCACGGGATTTTTGGCCAGGAAAAGCCGTCACAGCAAAAGCTTGGTGTTTCACATCATTGATTTCAGTGCCGCATAACAAAGTGTGCGGGCACGTTTATAGATAGATACAGGAGCCTCAAAATGGCATTCGGTAAAAAGTTCGACAAAAACAAAGCTAAGCTCAAAGAGAAGCGCAAACAGCAGAACCCGCTGTTCAAGCGCAAGAAGTTCTGCCGCTTCACCGCTGCAGGCGTGGAACAGGTTGACTACAAAGACGTCGACACCCTGAAGGATTTCGTCCAGGAAAACGGCAAGATCATGCCGGCACGCCTGACCGGCACCAAGGCGCACTACCAGCGTCAAGTGGACACCGCCATCAAGCGCGCCCGTTACCTGGCTCTGCTGCCGTACACCGACCTGCACAACGCTTAATCGTCGGCTACGACATCGAAGCATAGTCAGATTACTGGAGAATAAAATGCAAGTTATCCTGCTGGAAAAAGTCGTCAACGTCGGCAACCTGGGCGACGTCGTCAAGGTCAAGGACGGTTACGCACGTAACTTCCTGATCCCGCAAAAAATGGCCCGCCGTGCAACGCAGGCTGCCGTGGCCGAGTTCGAAGTCAAGCGCGCCGAACTGGAAAAAGCAGCTGCCGAGAAACTGGCTGCCGCTCAAGCCCAAGGCGACAAGCTGAACGGCATGACCGTCACCATCGCCCAGAAAGCCGGCGTCGACGGCCGTCTGTTCGGTTCCGTGACCAACTTCGACATCGCCGAAGCCCTGACCAAGCAAGGTTTCGCCGTCGAAAAGGCACAAGTGCGCATGCCGACCGGTCCGCTGAAGACCACCGGCGAGCACCCGGTGTCGGTCGCTCTGCACACCGACGTCGTGGTGGAAATCACCATCGCTGTCGTGGGTGAAGCTGCCTAAGACAACTCTGTTGTCAGAATGCGAAAAAGCCGGGGACTCCCCGGCTTTTTTAATTTTGGAAACTCACCAATGATTTCAGCGCCAGATCGGGAACGGGTATAATGCCGGCCATGAACACCCCAGCAGACCCGCAGATCGAGTCGCTCCGCATCCCCCCGCATTCCATCGAAGCAGAACAGTCCGTCATCGGCGGCCTGCTGCGCGATAACGCGGCGTGGGACCGCATTGCCGATTTCATGCATGCGGAGGATTTTTACCGCTACGACCACCGGATCATCTTCGAACAGATGGTCCGCCTGATCAATGCTGGCAAGCCTGCCGACGTGATCACCGTGTACGAGGCGCTCGTCCAGCTCGGCAAGGCCGAGGAAGTCGGCGGCCTGCAGTACCTGAACGCGATGGCGCAGAACACGCCATCCGCCGCCAACATCCGCCGTTATGCCGAGATCGTCCGCGATCGCGGCGTGCTGCGCCAGCTCATCACCGTCGCCGACGAAGTGTCGGGCAAGGCCTTCAATCCGCAAGGTGCCGAGGTCAAGCAGATCCTCGACGAGGCGGAATCGCGCATCTTCGCGATCGCCGAGCAGGGCGCCCGCGGTGCCCAGGGCTGGCTGCCCGTGCAGCCGCTGCTGACCCAGGTGGTCGAGCGCGTCGACGAGCTGTACAGCCGCGACAACCAGGGCGAGATCACGGGCGTGCCGACGGGCTTTGCCGACCTCGACAAGATGACGTCCGGCCTGCAGCCGGGCGACCTCGTCATCGTCGCGGGCCGTCCGTCGATGGGCAAGACCGCGTTCTCCGTCAACATCGGCGAGAACGTGGCCGTCGACGCCGGCCTGCCGGTCGCGATCTTCTCGATGGAGATGGGCGGCGTGCAGCTGGCGATGCGTATGCTCGGCTCCATCGGCCAGCTCGACCAGCACCGCCTGCGTACCGGCAAGCTGCTGGACGAAGACTGGCCGCGCCTGACGCACGCGATCCAGAAGATGAACGATGCGCAGATCTTCATCGACGAGACGCCGGCGCTGAACCCGATCGAGATGCGCGCCCGTGCGCGCCGCCTGGCCCGCCAGTGCGGCAAGCTGGGCCTGATCATCGTCGACTACCTGCAGCTGATGCAGGGTTCCAAGCCGGGCGACAACCGTGCGTCCGAAATCTCGGAGATCTCGCGGAGCCTGAAGGGCCTGGCGAAGGAACTGGGATGCCCGGTGATCGCGCTGTCCCAGCTGAACCGCTCGCTGGAACAACGCCCCAACAAGCGCCCCGTGATGTCCGACCTGCGCGAATCGGGCGCTATCGAACAGGATGCGGACGTGATCATCTTCCTGTATCGTGACGAAGTTTACAACCCGGACTCGCCCGACAAAGGTACCGCCGAGATCATCATCGGCAAACAGCGTAACGGCCCGATCGGCGCCGTGCGACTGACCTGGATGGGCATGTACACCAAGTTCGGGAATTACAGCGGCAACCTGGGTATCTACCAGGGCGATTAAAGCCGATAGCAGTCAAGGATCGCGGCGCCAACGGATGCCGCGACTTTCAAAGAAGTCCCAAGAGATTTACCCAACGGAGAACCTATGTTTGGACGCCTGATGCCCACGGAGGGCAAATTTTTCGACCTGTTCAACCAGCACGCCGCGTTGTGCGTGAAGGGTGCACAAGAGATGGTCGGCCTGATGACCAACTTCGACGACCTGGAAAACCGCACGCACGCCGTGGAGAGCATCGAAAAGCAGGCGGACAAGATCACGTACCAGTGCGTGGACCTGCTGCACAAGACGTTCATCACGCCGCTCGACCGTGACGACATCCACAAGCTGATCACCCGCATGGACGACATCCTCGACATGATGGAGGACGCGGCCCAGACCATCTCGCTGTACGACCTGCACGCCGTGACGCCGGAAGCCAAGCGCCTGGCCGAGCTGTGCCTCGCCTGCTGTGAAAAGGTCCAGCAGGCCGTCGGCATGCTGCATAACATGGACAATGCCCAGAAGATGGTCGCCATCTGCGAAGAGATCGACCGCCTGGAATCGGACGCCGACCACGTGATGCGCGCCGCCATGTCCAAGCTGTTCCGCGACGAGCCGGACGTGCGCAACCTGATCAAGATGAAGGCCATCTACGAAATCCTCGAAACCGTGACCGACCGCTGCGAAGACGTTGCCAACATCATCGAAGGCATCATCGTCGAGAACGCGTAACGACCGGAACAACAAGAACAACATGGACTCTCTTCATATCAGCATTTATGTGCTGGGCCTGCTCGTCTTTTTAGCGCTGGTCTTCGACTTCATGAACGGCTTCCACGACGCCGCCAACGCGATCGCGACGGTGGTGTCGACGGGCGTGCTGCGGCCGCAGACGGCGGTCGCGATGTCGGCACTGTTCAACTTCGTCGCCATCTTCACCGTCGGCCTGCACGTGGCGGCCACGGTGGGCAAGGGCACCGTCGATCCGCACGTCGTCGACCACTACGTCGTGTTCGGCGCGCTCGTCGGCGCCATCGTCTGGAACATCATCACGTGGTACTACGGCATCCCGTCCTCGTCCTCGCACGCCCTGATCGGCGGCCTGGTGGGCGCGGCCGTCGCCAAGAGCGGCACCGGCGCGCTGGTCGGCGGCGGCCTGCTCAAGACCGTGCAATGGATCATCCTGTCGCCGCTGCTGGGCTTCATCCTCGGCTCGCTCGTGATGCTGGCCGTGTCCTGGATCTTCGTGCGCACGCCGCCGCGCAAGGTCGACACGTGGTTCCGTCGCCTGCAGCTCGTTTCTGCCGCGGCCTACAGCCTGGGTCACGGCGGCAACGACGCGCAGAAGACCATCGGCATCATCTGGATGCTGCTGATCGTGGCCGGCGTCTCGAAGGCCGGCGACGCGGCGCCGCCGCTGTGGGTGGTGATCGCGTGCTACACGGCGATCTCGATGGGCACGCTGTTCGGCGGCTGGCGCATCGTGCGCACGATGGGGCAGAAGATCACCAAGCTCAAGCCGGTCGGCGGCTTCTGCGCGGAATCGGGCGGCGCCATCACGCTGTTCATCGCCAGTGCGATCGGCGTGCCGGTGTCGACGACGCACACCATCACGGGCGCCATCGTCGGCGTCGGCTCGGCGCAGAAGGCCTCGGCCGTGCGCTGGGGCGTGGCCGGCAACATCGTGTGGGCCTGGATCTTCACCATTCCCGCCTCGGCCTTCATGGCCGCGATCGCGTGGTGGGTCGGTACCCACATCCTCTAAGCACGCGTCGCGCCCTCGAAAAGCAGCCTCCGGGCTGCTTTTTTATTTCCCAGAACCAGGGTCAGACCCGGTTTTAGGAAATTGCCCCAATTCGGGGTCAGAGCACATTTTTCAGTAAATTCGGGGTCAGAGCACTTTTTTAAAAGATGCGCAGAAGCGACGCTGCTGCGATGACTGACCACGTTGGTCGTAGTTTTGTACCCGCAACGCACTCGAAATTTCCTGCAGTTTCTTCCCTCAAAAAGTGCTCTGACCCCGAATTTTGCGAAAAATGTGCTCTGACCCCGAATTTGGTGTTTGCGCCACAGAGTGCGGTTTCCTTTTCATTTTTACTAACGCGCGTAGTAATATTACATGCGATCGTCGGCCAGCGTTGCCGTCCTGGCTACGCCTGTCGGTCAGAATAAGAATGATGAGGGGACGATATGATAAGCAGAAGTAGTTTGACTTCATGGTCGGGCTTCGCCGTGACCGCCTGCGCCAGCCTGTTGTTGGCCGGTTGCGGCGCCGGCGATACCGGCCAGCAGGCCACCCAGTCCGGCACCCGGCTGCTCGCGACGAGCACCGCAGCCGCCACGCCGGTCGCGCCCGGCACCATCCGTATGCACTTCCACCGCGTCCAGAACGACACGGCCCAGTGGGGCGTGTATTCGTGGGACGGTCCGCAGCATCCCAGCTCGGCGTGGATCACCGACCGCTTCATGTTCACGAACAGCGACGGTTTCGGCGGCTACGTCGATATTCCGCTGGCGGAGGGCAAGAGCGCGATCTGGTTCCTCGTCACCGACGGCAACGGCACCAAGAATTGCGGCGCCGACCAGCACGCCGACCTGAACGCCGATGTCGCGACGAAGGGCCAGGAGGTCTGGATGCTGGAAGGCGATTGCACCGTGTACGCGACCCAGCCCGCGCTCAGCTTCGGCAACCTGGCGTTCGCCAACGCGCAGTGGCTCACCGGCACGACGCTGGCCTGGCCGGGTGTGCCCGCGGGCGGCGGCTATAAATTGTTTTATGCGGCGAACGGCGGTCTCGCCGCGAGCGAAGGCGGTCCGGTGGGCCTCAGCGGCGCGGAGGTCGCCTTCGACCTGACCGTGGCCGCACTGCCGGACGCCATCCGCCAGAAATACCCGCACCTGGCCGGCGCGACGGGCCTGCGCCTGGCGGATGCCGACGCGGCCAAGGTGGCGGCGATGGTCAGCGGCCAGTTCGCCATCGCCCAGTACGATGGTGGCGGCCACCTCGTGCAGGTGACGTCGCTGCAGACGGCCGGCCTGCTGGACGATTTGTACGCGGCCCGGGCGGCGCAAGCCCAGCTGGGCGTGACGTTCGACCGTAGCGGCCGCGCGACGTTCCGCGTGTGGGCGCCGACGGCGAAATCCGTCGCGCTGAACCTGTACGCAAGCGCGAACGCCGCGACCGCGACGACGGTCCCGATGACGCGCGACGCTGCCAGCGGCGTGTGGAGCTATGCGTCGAACGACCCGACGCTCGCCAACCGCGCCTATTACACGTACACGGTGCAGGTGCTGTCGCGCTGGGCCGACAACAAGATCGTGACGAACACCGTGACCGACCCGTATTCGCTGAGTCTCTCGGCGAACAGCGCGCGCAGCTTCGTCGCGAACCTCGACAGCCCGCAACTGAAGCCGGCCGGCTGGGACGACCAGCGTATCCCGAAACTCGACGCGCCCACCGACATCGCGCTGTACGAGCTGCATATCCGCGACTTCTCGGCGGCCGACACCACCGTGCCCGCCGCCCACCGCGGCAAATTCCTGGCCTTCACGGATACCGACGCCAACGGCATGCGCCACCTGAAATCGCTGCAGAAGGCGGGCCTGACGCACATCCACCTGCTGCCGAGTTTCGACATCGCCAGCGTCAACGAGAAGGGCTGTGCCACGCCGGCCATCCCGAATGCAGCGGCCGATTCGACGGCGCAGCAGGCCGCGATCGCGGCCGTGGCGGATGCGGATTGCTTCAACTGGGGCTACGACCCGGTCCACTACAACGCGCCGGAAGGCAGCTATGCGACCGATGCCGACGACGGCGCCGTGCGCGTGCGCGAATTCCGTGCGATGGTGCAGGCGCTGCACGAGACCGGCCTGCGCGTGACGATGGACGTCGTGTACAACCACACGAGCCAGTCGCAGCAAGGTCCGCTGTCGGTCCTCGACCGCATCGTGCCGACCTATTACTACCGCCTCGCCAACGACGGCCACATCCTGAACGACAGCTGCTGCGCCGACACCGCGCAGGAAAACGCGATGATGGGCAAGCTGATCATCGATTCCGTGTCGCTGTGGGCGCGCCAGTACAAGGTCGACAGCTTCCGCTTCGACATCATGGGCCTGTCGCCGCTGGATCTCATCAAGCGCCTGCAGGTCAGCGTCAACCAGGCCGCGGGCCGCGACATCTACCTGTACGGCGAAGCGTGGAACTTCGGCGCCGTCGGCAACGACGCCCGTTTCGTGCAGGCGCGCCAGGCCAACATGGCGGGCACGGGCATCGGCTCGTTCAACGACCGCATGCGCGACACCGTGCGCGGCGGCGGCTGCTGCGACGGGGGCCAGGCCCTGATCAGCCAGCAGGGCTTCATCAACGGCGTGTACACCGACCCGAACGCGCTGTCGACGCAGACGCGCGACGATGCGCTGCGCCTGGCGGATCTCGTGCGCGTGGCGCTGTCCGGCACGTTGCGCGACTATCGTTTCACGGACCGCTTCGGCAACGTCCGCACGAACGCGCAGATCGACTACTTCGGCCAGCAGGCCGGCTTCGCGGCGAATCCGGCCGAGACGATCAACTACATCGAGGCGCACGACAACCAGACGCTGTTCGACATCGACGCGTTCCGCCTGCCGCAATCGACGCCGCTGTCCGACCGCGTGCGCGTGCAGACCCTCGGCGCCGCGATCAACGTGCTGGCGCAAGGCATCCCGTTCTTCCACGCCGGCCAGGAAATCCTGCGCTCGAAATCGCTCGACCGCGACAGCTACAACGCGGGCGACTGGTTCAACAAGCTGGATTACAGCTACGCGTCGAACAACTTCGGCGTCGGCCTGCCGATGGCGGGGCCGAACCAGGACAACTGGTCGCTGATGGCGCCGATCCTCACCAATCCGCTGATCAAGCCGGACACGCGCGCGATCCTCGCCGCGAAGAATGCGTTCGAAGACTTCCTCGCGATCCGCGCGGACAGCACGCTGTTCCGCCTGCGCACGGCGCAGGACGTGATCGACCGCCTGAAGTTCCATAACGTGGGGCCGGACCAGGTGCCGGGCGTCGTCGCCATGAGCATCGACGGCGCGCGCTATCCGGGCGCCCAGTACAAGGCGGTCGTCGTCGTGTTCAACGTCGACAAGGCCGGCAAGACGATCGCGATCCCGGAACTGAAGGGCCGCAAGCTGCAGCTGCACCGCATCCAGCGTAACGGCAGCGATGACGTCGTGAAGGCGTCGAGCTTCGATCGTGACGGCGGCACGTTCGCGATCCCGGCGCGCACGGCGGCGGTGTTCGTGCAGCACGCGAACGACTGATCGACGCGTCATGAAAAAGGGCCGGGGATGCGATCGCCGGCCCTTTTGCTATCGGGTGGTACGGCTCAGGGCTTGCCGGCCGCCCAGTTGTTGGTGCCGCTGCCGTTCGTGCGGTCGTTCTCGAGAGCCTGCTTGTCGACGACCGTCAGGTTGTCCGTGCGGCTCGGGGCCTTGCGCGGGATGAGCGTCCCGGTCGGCGTGTAGCTCGAGTCGAGGTAGGTGTTGCCCCCTTGCTTCGATTGCGCGCCGTCGGCGGCGCAGCCGGACAGCAGGATGGCGGTGGCCGCCAGGATGGGCGGAACGATGCGGTTCATTACGTGACTCTCCTGAAGTGATTTGCGGTTGGCAGGTCATTTGATGCAAACGGCGCGCACCATCTTGATGTCGGTGACGCCGCCCAGGATCTTCTCGATGCCGTCCATTTTCAGGGTCAGCATCCCGTCCTCCAGCGCGGCCGCGAGCAGGTCGGCCACGCGCGCGTGCTCGGTCAGCAGGCGCTTGATACGCTCGCTGCCCAGCATCAATTCATGCAGGCCGACGCGCCCGCGGTATCCCTTGTTGCACTCGGCGCAGCCCACGGCGCGGTACAGCGTGAAGCGCCCGGACGCGTCGCCGTGGCGCTGGCGCCAGCCGGCCAGCACGGCCGCGCGCGCGGCCTGCGGGTCCGCCTTGTACGCCGCCTGGCCGCGCAGCTCTTCGCAATATTCGTCGAGCAGCGCCTCCACCTCGGCGTCGTCCGGGCGGTAAGGCTGGCGGCAGGCCGTGCACAGGCGGCGCGCCAGGCGCTGCGCCAGGATGCCCAGCAGGGCGTCGGCAAAATTGAATGGATCCATGCCCATGTCGAGCAGGCGCACGACGGATTCCGGCGCGCTGTTCGTGTGCAGGGTCGAGAACACGAGGTGGCCCGTCAGCGAGGCCTCGATGCCCGTGCTGACGGTCTCGCGGTCGCGCATCTCGCCGACCATGATCACGTCCGGATCGGCGCGCAGGAAAGCGCGCATGACGGTCGCGAAGTCGAGGCCCGTCTTGCGGTTCACCTGCACCTGGCGCAGGCCCTTCTGGGTGATCTCGACCGGGTCCTCGGCCGTCCAGATCTTGGTCTCTGGCGTGTTCAGGTGCGCCAGGATCGAGTGCAGGGTCGTCGTCTTGCCCGAGCCGGTCGGCCCGCACACGAAGAACAGGCCATACGGCTTGGCCACGGCGGCCTTCAGGCGCGCCAGGTTGTGCGGCAGGATGCCCAGCGCGTCGAGCGGGATCGGTTCGCCGGCCTGCAGGATGCGCATGACGACGTCCTCGACGCCGCCGCTGGACGGGATCGTCGCCACGCGCAGCTCGATGTCGAGCGGGCCGTATTTGCGGAAGCGGATCTTGCCGTCCTGCGGCTTGCGCCGCTCGGAGATGTCGAGGTCGCACATGATCTTCACGCGCGCGACGAGGGCGTTGCGGTAGCTGGCCGGGATCTCGATGTACGGCACCAGCACGCCGTCCTTGCGGAAGCGGATGCCCGTCTTGCCGCGGCCCGGCTGCGGCTCGATGTGGATGTCGGAGGCGCCCTGGCGGTGCGCGTCGACGATGATCCGGTTCAGGAGCTTGACCAGCTCGTTCTCGACGGCGGCCGAGACTTCGGTGCCGCCGCCGTTTTCCGCATCTTCGTCGGGATCGACGTCCTCGTCCAGGTTCGACAGCAGCTCGCCGACACTCCTCTCGTCGGCCACGGGGCCGCCGAAGAACTGGGCCACCGTCTGGCGCAGGTCGTGGCGGGTCGTCACGCGCCAGGCGATGCGCGCGCGGCCGAACACCTGCGCGGCGATGTGGCTGGCGGCCACGCGTTCCGGGTCCAGCGCCATCAGCACGAGGCCGTCCGGACCGTCTTCCAGCGGCAGCCAGCCGTGTTCGAGCGCGTACTGCGGCTTCAGGTTGCGCAGCAGCTCGACGGGTTTCATGCGCTCGGCGCGGAACGGTTCGTAGGGCAGGCCGCAGTACTCGGACAAGGCGTCCCCGAGCTGGGCCGGCTTCAGGTGGAAGTCGGACAGCAGCACGTCCTCGATGTCGGCGTCGCGCTCGCGCGCGAGGCGCGTGGCCAGTTCCAGCTCCTGCACGGCGAGCACCGCGCGCGTCACGAGGGCATCGTAGCGGCCGCGCGGCAGCGGGGCGCGCAGGCGCTGGCTGAACGCGACGGCCAGCGTGTCGCACAGCTGCTTCACGCCGTCGAGGCACAGCTGGGGGAACGGGCCGCCGCTGCGGTGATTGATGAACTGGATCACGCCGAGCAGCGCGCCGCCCGCGTCGATCAGCGGCGCAACCAGCATCTCGCGCGTGCGGTAGCCCGTGCGCTGGTCGACGCCGCGCTGGAAGCGCAGCGTGGGCGCCAGGCGCCGCAGCTCGGCTTCGTCATAGACGTCGGCGATGTTGACGGTCAGGCGCGCCAGCGCCACGAAGCCGGCGATGGAGCCCGGTCCGATCGGCAGCTGCAGGTGGCGGATTTCGGACAGGCCGGTCTTGACCTTGGCGACGAGGGCGTCCTGCGCCGGCGTGACGGCATACAGGGTGAAGCGGTCGGCATCGAACAGGTCGCAGAAATCCTGGCCCAGGTCGAGCATGATCTGGTCCAGGTTGGCGGTGGCGTGGATCCTCGTGGTGATCGCCTGCAGGCGGCGCTGGAAGTCGAGGCGGCGCGCCGTGTCGTCGGGGGCGCGCCGGTCTGCCCGCCGTTCTCCTGTCTGCTGGTCCACGAAGTCGTTGCTCATCAGAGTTCCACTTCCAGGCCTTCGTAAGCCAGTGTCACGGCGAGGCCGTTCAACCGGTCCCGCCAGCGTGCGAGGGCTTCTGCGAACACGGCTTCCAGCTCGTCGTCGGAGCGGGTCGGCTCGTGGTGGGTGCAATACAGGCTGCGCGCGCCGACCTTCAGCGCCAGCGCGATGGCGCCGTCGAACGTGCCGTGGCCCCAGCCCTGCTTGGCGGGATATTCCTCCACCGTGTACGAGCAGTCGGCGACGAGCGCGTCGACGCCTTCCAGCGCGCGCTCGATGTCGCGCTCGCGCCGCTCGATCTCGCGCTGTGCCGCGTCGTATGCCGCGCTGCCGGGGGCGTGGGGATTGAAGAAGGATTCGTGGTCGCCCGTGAAGAACATGGCGCGGCCGTTGCACTCGACGCGGTAGCCGAGGTTCGTCACGGGGTGATTCATCACGACGTTGTGCACGACCACGTCGCCCACGGCGTGCGGCACGCCGATGTCCAGCGTCCGGTAGTCGATGGTGGCATCCATGCGTTCCTCGCTGACGGGGAAGTAGCTGTTCTGCAGCTGCACGCCCATCACGTGCTCGATGCCCTGGCCCGTGACGGGATCGTGGGCGCCGTGCAGGCACACGCGCGTGCCTTTCACGAACAGCGGCGTGAAGAAGGGCAGGCCATGGATGTGGTCCCAATGGCTGTGCGTGATGAAGATGTTGGCGTGTACGGGCGTGCCGTCTTCCGCGCGCCGGCGCATCAGGTCCTGGGCGAGCGCGTAGATTCCCGTGCCGGCGTCCAGCACCACGAGGGTGCCGTCATCGCCGCGCACCTCGATGCACGTGGTATTGCCGCCGTAGCGCACGGTACGCGGCCCGGGGGACGGGATCGATCCGCGTACTCCCCAGAATCTGAATTTCATTAGGACTCCCCTTGCTGTGCAGCCTCGTCGTCTGCTCTGTTTTTTGGTCGCGGCCAGGCCAGCACCGTTGCAATATATGTCAGATCATAACGTTTATTTGTAACCGATTATCTGAAATTTGCAATTATGCATCGGTTGGTGTACAGGCCGGCGTAAGGACGCTACACTGTCGGAACATTTCGATCCGGCAATGAATGTGGCGATCATTACATGCGGATTTCTGCGAGACACACATGATCATGCAAGAGCTCACCCCGACCAATATCGTAGAGCGCCTCGACCTGCTCACGGAGGTCAGCGTCGCCCTCGGCGACGGCCACGACATCGGTTCCTTCCTCGACCGCATCCTGAAGGTCGCCAAGAGCATGACGCATGCCGACGGCGGCACGCTGTACCGCCCGAGCAGCGACGAGCGCAGCCTGTGCTTCCACATCTCGCTGAACGACACGCTGGAGATCTACCAGGGCGGGGCCAGCGGCAATACCATCGATCTGCCGCCCGTCCCGTTGTACGACCAGTACGGCAACAAGAACATCACGGCGGTGGCGGCCTACGCGGCCAACTTCCACCAGTCCGTGAACATCGCCGACGTGTACCAGGCCGACGTCTTCAACTTCTCGGGCATGCGTTCGTTCGACCAGACGTTCGGCTACCGGACGAAGTCGATCCTGACCGTGCCGATGACGAACCACGAGGGTGAGCTGATCGGCGTGCTCCAGCTGATCAACGCGAAGGACCGGGACACCGGTGAGATCTGCGCATTCTCCGACACCGACCAGCGCTTCATCGAGGCGCTGGCGGCGCAGGCGGCCGTCGCACTCACGAACCAGCAGCTCGTCGTGCAGATGGAACAGCTGCTGGAAGCCCTCGTCAACCTGATCAACATCGGCATCGACGAAAAATCGCCGTACACGGGCCGCCATTGCCAGTTCGTGCCGGAGCTGACGATGATGCTGGCCGAGGCCGTGCACGAGACGCACATCGGGCCGATGGCGTCGTTCCGCATGAGCGACCGCGACCGCCGCGAACTGTGGCTGGCCGGCCTGCTGCACGACTGCGGCAAGATCACGACGCCGGTCCACGTCGTCGACAAGGCGACGAAGCTGGAGACGATCTTCGACCGCATCCAGATGATCGACACGCGCTTCGAGGTGCTGTTGCGCGACGCCGAGATCCGCGCGCTGCGCGAACAGTGCGAGCCCGGCGCGAACCGGGAAGCGATTGCCGACCGCCTCGCGTCCGAGCAGGCGCGCCTGCGCGCGGACCGCGACTTCCTGCGCCATGCGAACGTGGGCAGCGAAGGCATGTCGCCCGACGACCAGGAACGCGTGCGCCGCATCGCCGCGTACCGCTGGACGGGACCGGACGGCCTCGAGCGCGGCTTCCTCGACGAGGACGAGGTGCGCAACCTGACCGTGCGCTTCGGTACACTCAACGACGACGAACGCAAGATCATCAACAACCACATCGTCGTGACGATCCGCATGCTCGAATCCCTGCCCTGGCCGAAGCACCTCAAGAACGTCCCGGAATACGCCGGCGGCCATCACGAGCGCATGGACGGCAAGGGCTATCCGCGCGGCCTCACGCGCGAGCAGATGTCCGTGCAGGCCCGCGTGATGGCCATCGCCGACATCTTCGAGGCCCTGACGGCGCGCGACCGCCCGTACAAGAAGGGCAAGACGCTGTCGGAGTCGCTGCACATCCTCGGCAAGTTCGCCCTCAACGGCCACATCGACCCGGACCTGTTCGACATCTTCGTGCGCCAGAAGGTCTATCTGAAATTCGCCCGCAAGAACCTCGATCCGTCGCAGATCGACCACGTCGACGAGGCGGCGATCCCGGGCTTTACGCCGTGAAGCTGCTGCGCCGCTACGGCGCGCGCTGGGCGCTGGGGCTGGCGCTGACGCTGGCCGCGCTGGCCTACGTGATGAACGTGTGGAGCAGCCACGCGATCGCGCGCCAGGACACGATCATCGGCGACCTGCGCATGCGCCTGGAGGCGCCCGTCCTCGATCCGCGCATCGTGATCGTCGACATCGACACGAAGAGCCTCGGCGAAGTCGGGCGGTTTCCCTGGAGCCGCAACGTCCTGGCGCGGCTCGTCGACCAGCTGGCGGGCCGGTATGGCGCCGCCGCGATCGGCTTCGACGTGTCCTTTCCCGAGCCGGACACCAGTTCCGGCTACGCGGTGCTGGACCGGCTGGCGGCGCATGAACTGAAGGACGTGCCCGCCCTGCGCGCGCAACTGGCGCAGCTGCAGCCGGCGCTCGACTACGATGGCCTGTTCGCCAAAGCGCTGCAAGGCCGGCCGGTCGTGCTGGGCTATAACCTGGCGTCCGTGCGGCGCGGTGTGCTTCCGCCGCCCGCATTCACGACGGCCGACCTGAAGGGGCGCGAACTGGACGCCTATGGTGCGGACGGCTACGAAGCCAACCTGGCGCGCCTGCAGGCCGCGGCGCGCGGCGCCGGCAGCTTCACGGTGATCTCCGACGACGACGGCATGGTGCGCTCGAGTTCGCTCGTGCAGCGTATCGGCGACGGTTACTACCCGTCGCTGGCGCTGGCCACGGCCGCCGTGTTCCTGAATGCCGGCGGGCTGACGCCGGAATTCGGCAAGTACGACGTGGACAGCGGCGGCGCCGATGCGCTCCTGCTGTCGACAAGGGCCGGCCCGATCCGCATCCCGGCCGGCGAGGGCCTGGTCACGGCCGTGCAGTTCCGCGGCACCGGCGGCCCGCAGGGCGGGGCGTTCCGCTACGTGTCGGCGGCCGACGTGCTGGCGGGACGGGTGAAGCGCGAGGTGCTGGAAGGCGCGATCGTGCTGGTCGGGACGACGGCGCCCGGCCTGGTGGACTTGCGTGCCACGCCGGTCAACAAGGATTTTCCGGGCGTGGAAGTGCACGCCAACGTCATCAAGTCCATCATCGACCACCATTTCAAGACGCGTCCGGATTACGCGACGGGCGTCGAGCTGGTGCAGGCGGCCGTTGTCGGCCTGGTCCTGACATTGCTGCTGCCGACCCTGGCGCCCCTTGCGGCGGTGCTGGCGTCCGCCTGCGCCTTCGCGGCCGTCGCGGGCTTCAACTGGTATGCCTACCGCGCGCTCGATTGGACGACGAACATGTTCATCTGCCTGTTGCTGATCGCCGTGCTGTTCGTGCTGAACCTGGCCTGGGGCTGGTTCTTCGAGCACCGCAAGGGCCGCGCGCTCGTCTCGCGCTTCGGCGAATACGTGGCGCCGGAACTGGTCGCCCAGATGGCCGAGAATCCGGAAGCCTATACGATGGAAGGCGAGAGCCGCGAGCTGTCCGTGATGTTCGTCGACGTGCGCGGCTTCACGACGATCTCGGAAGGCCTGTCGCCGAAGGCGCTGCGCGAGTACATCAACCTCTATCTCACCGCGATGTCCGAGGACATCCGCGGCAGCCACCAGGGCACGCTCGACAAATACATCGGCGACGCCGTGATGGCCTTCTGGGGCGCGCCCGTCGCCTTCGCCGACCACGCGAGCCGCGCGGTGGCCACGTCGCTGCTGATGCAGGCCAGCGCGGCGCGTCTCAACGAGGATTTCAAGAAGCGCGGCTGGCCCGCGCTGGCCATCGGCATCGGCATCAACTCGGGCCTGATGCACGTGGGCGACATGGGCTCCGCGATCCGCCGCGCCTACACGGTGATGGGCGATGCGGTGAACCTCGGCTCGCGCCTGGAGGGCATCACGAAGGTGTACGGCGTCGGCATCGCCGTGGGCGAGGCGACGCGCCTGGCCGCCCCGGAATTCGTCTACCGCGAACTGGATCTCGTGCGCGTAAAAGGCAAGAACGAACCGGTGGCGATCTTCGAACCGCTCGGCAAGCCGGCCGACCTCGACCCCGCCGTGCTGGACGAGCTGGCCGCCTGGGACGCGGCGCTGGCCAGGGTGCGCGCGCAGGACTGGGATGGCGCGCACGGCGCGATCGCGGCGCTGCAGGCGGCGCATCCACAGCGGGCACTCTACGCCCTGTACCTCGAACGGATCGCGCACTGGCGTGCGGACCCGCCGGGGGCGGGTTGGGATGGGGTGACGACGTTCGAGACGAAGTAGCTGTATCGGTCGCACAACGTCACGTCCGGTATTCCCCCCATCCCGTGGGGAAGATACCGAAATCGCGATAATTTTTCTCGCAAGCAAGGAAAACCTCTTTACACTCGTAACAAACCGAAGTTTTCCTTTCGGCGGCATTGCCGCAGGCCCGGGGATGCATGGGCCAGAACAATAACGATATGGTCATCCACAACATGAAACTACGCTTGGCACGCCTGGTCGCGGGCTCGGTGCTGGCTGCCGCCGTCGGCGCCGCCTGGGCCGACGATGCGATCCGGTTCGAGATCAGCCGCTTCGACGTGAGCGGCAACACGCTGCTGCCCGCTGCCGACGTGCAGGCCGCGGTGGCGCCGTACACGGGCGCGGGCCGCGATTTCGGCGACGTCCAGCGCGCGCTGGAAGCGCTCGAGGCGCTGTACCACGCGCGCGGCTGGAACGTCGTCACCGTCCAGTTGCCCGAACAGGAACTCAATGGCGGCGTCGTGCGCCTGCACGTCGTCCAGACCAGGGTGCGCCAGGTCGAGGTGACGGGCAACCGCTGGTTCCTTGATGCGAACGTGCGCGCCAGCCTGCCGACGCTGGTCCCCGGCGCGACGCCCAACCTGACGGAGGTGTCGCGCAACCTCAGGCTCGTCAACGAGAACCCGGCGAAGAAGGTCAAGCTGAGCCTTGCGGGCGCCGATGCGAACGGCGAGGATGCCGTCGACGCGAAAGTGGAAGTGGCGGACGAGCGCCCGTGGAAGGTGATGCTCAACGCCGACAACACGGGCACCGAATCCACCGGCAAGACCCACGCGGGCGTGCTGCTGCAGCACGCGAACCTGTGGGGCCGCGACCACGTGGGCACCCTGCAGTACACGACGACGGCCGAGCGCCCGGACCGCGTGGCCGTGTGGGCCGCCGGCTACCACGTGCCGCTGTATGCGCTGGGCGATTCCATCGACCTGTTCGCGAGCTATTCCGACGTCGACTCGGGCGCCGTCAACGCCGGCCTGTTCGACCTCGCCGTGAGCGGCAAGGGCACGGTCTATGGCGGCCGCTACAACCATGTCCTGCCGAAGCGCGGCAACCTGGAGAGCCGCATCGTCTATGGCTTCGACGTCAAGGCCTACCGCAACAACGTCGTCTTCGGCACGCAGAACTTCGGCAACGACGTCACCGTGCGCCCGCTGAGCATCGCCTGGGCCGGCAGCCACGCGACACCGGATGGCCAGACCGATTTTTCGATCGCCCTGCTGCAGAACGTGCCGGGCGGCGCGCGCGGCAGCGCGTCCGATTTCGCGGCCGTGCGCAGCGGCGCCAGGGCGGGCTACCGCATGGTGCGCTTCGCGGCCGCCTTCACCAACGTCGTGGCAAGCGACTGGCAGACGCGCGTGCTGCTGAACGGCCAGTGGACGCACGATGCGCTCGTGCCGGGCGAGCAGTTCGGCGCAGGCGGCGCGACGACCGTGCGCGGCTTCGGCGAACGCGATCTCGCCACCGACACGGGCATCGTCTCCAACATCGAACTGTACACGCCGGACCTGTGCGGCCGCGCGGGCTGGCAATGCCGCCTGCTCGGCTTCTACGACACGGCCTGGGGCGAGCGCAATCGTGCGCTGCCGGCCGAGCTGCATCGCACCGCCATCTCCAGCACGGGCCTCGGCCTGCGATTCGCGGCGGGCGGCGCGGCCAGCCTGCAGCTCGACTACGGCCACGGCCTGCACGTCGGCCAGGTGGCGGCCACCAGCAGGAACAAGCTCCACGTGCGCGTGGCGCTGGCGTATTGAGGATCCATCCATGACTTCATCCATCCAAAGAAGGCTCGGTGCACTGCTGCTTGCGGCGTGCTACTGCGCGACCGGTTTCGCCGCGCCCACGCTGCCGCAAGTCGTCGCGGGCCAGGCGACGTTCAACCAGCAGGGCAACGTGTTCTCGATCACGAACACGCCGGGCGCGATCATCAACTGGCAGAGCTTCAACATCGGTGCCGGCGAGGTCGCGCGCTTCATCCAGCAGAATGCGGACAGCGCGGTGCTGAACCGCGTGATCGGCCAGGATCCGTCGAAGATCCTCGGCGCGCTGCAATCGAACGGCAAGGTCTTCCTGATCAACCCGAACGGCATCCTGTTCGGCCAGGGCGCGCGCGTGGACGTGAACGGCCTCGTGGCCTCCACCCTGAACATCAGCGACGCCGATTTCCAGGCAGGCCGCAAACGCTTCCAGGCCGGTGCCGTCGCGGGCAATGTGCGCAACGAGGGCACCATCGCGACGCCGTCCGGCGGCCAGGTCTTCCTGGTCGCGCCGAACGTCGAGAACACGGGCATCGTCACGGCGCCGAACGGCGACGTGATCCTCGCGGCGGGCCACACCGTGCAGCTGGTGGATTCGAACGATCCGGACCTGCGCGTCGAGCTCTCGGCCCCGGCCGGGCAGGCCGTCAACCTGGGCCAGGTGATCGCGCAGGGCGGCCGCATCGGCATCTACGGCGCCCTGGTGAACCAGCGCGGCGTCGTCAACGCGGACAGCGCCGTCATGGGCGCGAACGGCCGCGTCGTCCTGAAAGCGAGCCGCGCGGTCGCGCTGGACGCGGGCAGCGTCACGCGCGCCGCCGGCAGCGCCGGCGCGGACGGCGGCACCGTGCAGGTGCTCGGCCGGCAGGTCGACGTCGCCGCCGGCGCGAACGTGGATGCGAGCGGCCGCAACGGCGGCACGGTGCTCGTCGGCGGCGACTGGCAGGGCGGCGGCAGCGCCATGCGCGCGCAGACCACCACGGTAGCAAACGGCGCCGTCATCCGCGCCGACGGCAGCGCCGGGAGCGGCGGCAAGGTCGTGTTGTGGTCCGACGGCGCGACGGCGGCGCACGGCGTCGTGTCCGCGCGCGGCAGCGCGGCCGGCGGCAAGGTCGAGACGTCGGGCCATGCGCTCGACGTGGACGGCATCGCGGTCGACGCCTCCGGCAGCAAGGGTAACAACGGCACGTGGCTGCTGGACCCGTACGACATCGAGGTCGTGGCGGGCGGCACGGCGAATGCGAACGACGTCAAGACGTCTTCCGGCGGCGTCGCGACGGGCGTCACGCGCGTGGCGCCTGCCACGCTGACTGCGGCGGGCACGGACGTCGTCCTGCAGGCGCAGCACGACCTCACGGTCACGGACGCGCTGGACGCGGCCGGCAGCGTGCGGGCGCAAGCGGGCAACGACATCCGCGTCAACGCCCAGGTGAGCGCCGGCGGCGATCTCGATTTCCGCGCGCAGAATGCGTTCACGCTGGGCGCCAACGGTACGCTCCGAACCGGGAACTACATCGACATCAGCGCCAACCAGATCACGCTGGCGGGGAACATCGCGGGCGCCGGCCAGTTGCCGATCCTGACCCTGACGTCGGCCGATAAGGCCCGCGCCATCGGCATCGGCACGGGGACGGGCAGCACGGGTACGCTGTCCCTGGACGGCGCAGCGCTGCAGCGCCTGAGCGGCAATCTCTTCGAGATCAACGTGGGCAACAGCGCGCACACGGGCACCGTCTCCGTCGACAGCGCCTTCTCCGCGGCGACCAACGTCGTGCTGGAAAACGCCGGCGACATTCATATCGGCGCGCCCGTCGACCTGTCCGCGAACGCGGCCAGCCGCTTCATCGCGAGCCAGTATGCGCACGGCGGCCTGATCGACGTCGCGGGCAGCGTGAAGGCATCGAAATCCGTGCTGCTGCAGGGCGACCGGCTCGCCATCGGCGCGACCGTGGCCGCCGGCAGCGTCAAGCTGCAACCGAATAGTGCGGACACGCACATGGTGATCGGCGGCGCCGGAGATGGCTTCGTCATCTCGCAGACCGCGCTGTCCAACGTGCAGGCGAACGATCTCACGATCGGCGGCCTGGCGGGCGGTTGGGGCGGCATCGACGTCGACGGCGCCGCGAGTTTCGCGGGCGCGACACTGACCCTGGATGCCGGCGCCGGCGAACTGGCGATCAAGGCGCCGCTCAATGCAATCGGCATGGTCGCGCTGGCGTCGAACCTCGGTATCTACGAACGCGATACGGGCATTGTCAGGTCGGCCAACGTGGCGCTGCGCGGCGGCCAGGTCGTGCTCACGGGCGCCAACGAGATCGGCACGCTGTCCGGCAGCGCGAGCGGCGACCTGTTCCACGTCGTCAACAAGGGCAGCCTGCGCATCGGCACCGTCGACGGCATCGGCGGCATCGCCGCACCCAACGCCAGCCTGCGCCTCATCAGCGGCGGCCTCCTGACGCTCGATGCGGGCATCGCCGGGGGCGCCGACGCGACCCTGGACGCGGCGGGCATCGCAGGCAGCGGCCTGCTGCAGGCCGGCACGCTGGCGCTGGCGTCCAGCGCCGGTATCGGCACCACGACGACCCCGCTCAACACCCGCACCGGTATCCTGACGGCGTCCAACCAGGGCACTGGCGGCCTTCCAATCAATATCGCCAACAACGGTCCGCTCGTGCTGCGCAGGGCCGTGCAGGATGGCGAAGGCAATGGCGGCGCGATCGTGATCGACAGCGTGGGCGGTATGACCGTGCCCGCGTTCGACGTGACCGACGGCGCCGGCGAAGTGCGCACCAACAGCGGCGACATCAGCCTCACGACGCACAGCCCGCTGACCATCCACGGCCGCGTGGCGACGACGAGCGGTAACGTGCGCCTGCTGGCCGACAACGGCGGCGCCGTCACGATCTCGTCGGGCGCGCGCGTGATGTCGGTCAGCGGCAACGTCAGCGTCACGGGCGGCTCCACGCAGATCGCGGCCGACAGTATCAGCGTGTCCAGCCCGGACAAGCTGCAGGTCAGCACCGGCGGCACCGACACCGGCAACCCGCCGCCGGCCACGACGCCGACGCTCGACGCCTGCCTCGCCAACCGCAACGCGGACGGCTGCGGCCCCGTGCTGGCGGCCGCGGTGCAGGCTTGCAGGACAAATCCGTCCGGCCCGCGCTGCGGCGAGATCGTGCCGACGTACGAGACCTGCTCGGCCCAGCCCACCGCGCCGGGCTGCGCCCTCATCATCAAGGAACACGACGCGATCACCGCGTGCATGGCCGACCCGAAAGCGCCGGGCTGCACGACCACGTTGCCCGTGTATGACGTCTGCAAGACGGCACCGGCGACGTATGGCTGCGCGGTCGTCATCAAGGAACACGACGCCGTCACCGCCTGTATCGCCGACCCGAAAGCGCCGGGCTGCACGACGACGCTGCCGCCGCTGGACCAGTGCCGCGCGGACGGCAGCGCCTACGGCTGCGCGGCCGTGCTGGCGCGCGCCAGGTTTGACGCCTGCCTCGCGAACCCGTCCGGCGCCGGCTGCGGCGACATCCTGCCGAAGCTGGACGTGTGCAAGCTGACGCCGTCGCTGGAAGGTTGTACGCAGGTGCTGGCGCTGGGCTTCCAGGCCTGCCTCGCGAATCCGCATGACCCGGTCTGCAGCGGCATCCTGCCCACGCTGACGCAATGCCAGGGCAACACCGGGCTGCCAGGTTGCGACGTCGTGCTGCCGACTTTGGCCCAGTGCATCGGCAGCCCGAGCCTGCAGGGCTGCGACGTGCGCTTGCCGAGCCTCGCCGTCTGCGCGACGGCACCGTCGACGGCGGGTTGCGAAGCCGTGCTGCCGACGGCGCCGTTCTGCAGTACGCATCCGGGCGACGCCCTCTGCGTCGTGTTCGGCGGCGGCAGCGGCATCGGCCAGAACGCGCAGGGCACGCCGGTGGCCCAGGCGGTGCAGACGGTCGTCCAACTCATCAACACGTCGGCGCCCGCCGTCGCGTCGTTCGTCACGAGCGGCACGGACCGGAGCGACAATGACACGTCGAAGGCCAAGCCGGGCGAACGCCTGACCGGCCTCGTGCAAGCTGAACTACCTGGAGTCAAGAATGAAAAACCTGCGACCAAAATGTACTGCAATTGAGGCGCTGGCCCGGGCCCTGCTGTGTGCCGTACTGCTGTTCGGCGCAAGCGCGGCATGGGCGGGGCAGGTCGTGGGCATCGTGGAGCACCTGAGCGGGCCGCTCATGGACCGCAAGGCCGACGGCACCGTCAAGATACTGGCCGCGAAGTCCCAGGTGGAGAGCGGCGACACGCTCGTGGCGGAAAAGAACACCTATGCGCAGATCCGCTTCATCGACAACAGCGAGATCACGCTGCGTCCCGGCACGACCTTCAAGATCGACAATTTCGCCTATGACGCCGGGAAACCGGAAGAAGACAGCGCCGCGTTCAGCCTCGTGAAGGGCGGCCTGCGCTCGATCACTGGCCTGCTGGGCAAGCGCAACAAGGAGAAGTTCCAGCTCAAGACACCGGCGGCCACGATCGGCATCCGCGGCACGACGTTCATCGCGCAGTGGGTCGAAGACGCGGTCGCGGCGAGGACGGCGGCATCGGGTCCGGTCAATCCCGGCACCGGCCCCGGCCTGGTGCCCGGCCTGCATGTGGCCGTGCTGGACGGGGCGATCGTCGTGACGAACCCGGGTGGCGCGCAGAACTTCGCGGCCGGCCAGTTTGGTTTTGTGCCCAACATGACCGCGCCGCCGATCGTGCTCCCGCAAAATCCGGGACTGAAGTTCACGCCACCGCCGTCGTTCAATTTTGGTACGGCCGGACCGCTGGCGTCGCAGGGGCCGGGGGCGTTGCAGAATACGGTGGATTGCATCGTTCGATAAGGCGCACGGCAAAACATCGTCGCCCCTGCGCAGGCAGGGGCCCGGTTTTGCTTCGCAGTCGCGTACGCATAATTGGGTCCCCGCCTGCGCGGGAATGACGGGTCGTAAAAAAAGCCTGTGCACCTTCCGATGCACAGGCTTTTTTGTTGCTTCAGCCGACCGTTACAGCACGTCGCTCGCGTGATCCGCCAGGCGCGAACGCTCGCCGCGCGCCAGGGTCACGTGGCCGCTGTGGCCCCAGCCCTTGAAGCGGTCCACCACGTACGTCAGGCCGCTCGACCCCTCGGTGAGATACGGCGTGTCGATCTGCGCGATGTTGCCGAGGCAGAGGATCTTCGTGCCGGGGCCCGCGCGCGTGACCAGCGTCTTCATCTGCTTCGGCGTCAGGTTCTGCGCCTCGTCGATGATGAGGAACTTGTTCACGAACGTGCGGCCGCGCATGAAGTTCAGCGACTTGATCTTGATGCGCGAACGGATCAGGTCCTGCGTCGCCGCGCGGCCCCAGTCGCCCGCGTCGCCGTCGCCCTTCATCAGCACTTCCAGGTTGTCGTCGAAGGCGCCCATCCACGGCGACATCTTTTCTTCCTCGGTACCGGGCAGGAAGCCGATGTCTTCGCCGACGGGCACCGTCACGCGGGTGACGATGATCTCGTTGTAGACCTTCGTCTCCAGCACCTGGGCCAGGCCCGCGGCCAGCGCCAGCAGCGTCTTGCCGGTACCGGCCTGGCCGAGCAGGGTGACGAAGTCCACTTCCGGATTCATCAGGAGGTTCAGCGCGAAGTTCTGTTCGCGGTTGCGCGCCGTGATGCCCCACACGTTGTTCTTGTTGCTGGAATAGTCGCGCAGCGTCTGCAGCACGGCGGTCTTGCCGTTGATCTGCTTGACCTGGGCGTACAGCGGCGCTTCGCCGTTCTTCGGTTCCAGGTACACGAACTGGTTGACGAGCAGGGTCGGGATCAGCGGGCCGGTGATGCGGTAGAACGTGGACGAGTAGCCGCCCTTGATCTCCTGCCACGATTCCACGCCCTTGCCGTGCTTCGTCCAGAAGTCGTCCGGCAACTGGACGATGCCCGAGTACAGCAGGTCGGTGTCTTCCAGCACGTGGTCGTTGAAGTAGTCTTCGGCGGCCAGGCCCAGCGCGCGCGCCTTGATGCGCATGTTGATGTCCTTCGACACCAGCACGATCGCGCGGCCCGGCTGCTCGGCTTCCAGCGCGCGCACGACACCGAGGATCTGGTTGTCGGCCTTGCCGGACGGGAGACCTTCGGGCAGCGCGGCGCCGTTCAGGCGCGTCTGGAAGTGCAGGCGGCCCTTCGCATCCTTGTTGCCCAGCTTGGCCAGCGGGATGCCGGTCTCGATGGCATCGTCGTCGACGTTGGCGATCAGGGCGTCCAGCGTGCGCGAGACCTGGCGCGCGTTGCGCGCGACTTCCGACATCCCCTTCTTGTGGTTGTCGAGTTCTTCCAGCGTCATCATCGGCAGGTAGACGTCGTGTTCCTCGAACCGGAACAGCGAGGTCGGGTCGTGCATCAGCACGTTCGTGTCGAGCACGAACACCTTCGTGGCACCCGACGTGTCGGCCTTGCGGCTCGCTTGCGACTTGACGTTGACCTCGACCGGCTTGTGCTTGGCCGGATGCGGTTCGTTCATGTCGGTCTCGCGCAGTTTCGCACCGGCGCCTTCGGCCTTCGCCTTGCCCGGTTTCGCGGGCTTTTCGCCGCGGGCGGGCATCGGCGGCGTGGGCGGTGCCTGGGGCGGCGTGTCTTCGCGCGCGGGCGCCTCGGCCAGCAGGGCGGCCTTCGACTTGCGCGACTTGGTGGTCTTGGGGGCCGGTACGGCCGGGCCGCTGATCAGGTCTTCGACAGGGTCGTTTTCCGCTCTCGCGGCTGCGCGCACAGGCGTCTTGCCCGGTTCGGCCCTCGGATAATCCTTGGCCAGCAGGATGGTGGCCGGCTTGGTGGGGAGTTTAGGCAGTGGCATCAGGTTCTCAATCCAGAAAAAAAGTCGGAAAAACGCACCGCACGGCACGCGCGCGCCGCCGGGCAGACAGATGCAACTGGGGGGAGCTGCGAGGCGCCGGCGAAGCCCGGACGGGGGCCCTGGCCGGCAGCCAGATTGGAATGATGCGGTGAGGTAAAACAGTGACTCAAAATAGGCGAACGCTCGGCTAAAGGTTTTTAGTAACCATCGCCAGCCTAAGACAGGGCCTTGAAGAAGCGTCGCGAGCGGCGGCAGCGGTGGCAGAGAAGCGCAGCCGTACTTGGGTACGGCGAGCATCGCAGGCCGGCGCTGCAACGCGCAGCAGCTTATTCAACGCCCTGGGGCTGGCTCTTTAAAAATTCCAGCACTTCTTGGACGTGATCATTGACCTTCACGCCACGCCATTCTTTCACCAACTTGCCGTCAGCGTCAATGACAAACGTACTGCGCTCTACCCCCCGCACTTTTTTGCCATACATATTCTTCATCTTCATGACGTCGAACTGCGTGCACACGGCTTCGTCCGGATCGGAGATCAGCTCGAAGGGCAGGCCCAGCTTGGCCTTGAAGTTCTCGTGCGAGCGCAGGGAATCGCGGCTGATGCCGTACACGTCGGTGTTCAGTGCCTTGAATTCCTCGTGGCGGTCGCGGAAGTTCATCGCTTCCGTCGTGCAGCCGGGGGTATTGTCTTTGGGATAGAAGTACAGCACCGTGTAGCGCGCCGGGCGACCGTTCAGTTGGAACGTCTGGTCGCCCGTCATCGGCGCGCTGAAGTCGGCTAAAGATGCTGCGGTTGGGCTTTCGGCCACGGTAATCTCCTGTCTCGCGGCCTGGCACCGCGTGAATTGCCGCGGCCGATAAGCCGCGTAGTCATGTTGTCGTGTCGAGGATGATCAGGTCCCCTGACCGTCCCGGTAACTCGCCCCACTGGACCGGATGCTCGGGCAGCGGGTCGCCTTTTATCTTCTCATAATAGTCCGCCATCGAGGCAAGTCGGTAGCCTTGGGCTTTCCAACCTGACAACAGCTGCTCGAATATGGGGGCGAGTTTCTGTCCTTCAAGCTCCGCGTGCAAGGTATACACGTGGTCGCGCTGCGGGTCCGCCGTCAGCTTGAGCAGGTGGGCGGCGATGTTGTTCTCGTCGATGACGGTGCCGTCGATCTCGCGGCCCAGCAGTTCGTCCAGCGTGGGCAAGGTGGTGGGCATCTGGATGTGCGACAGGCCCCGGTAGCGGTACGGGCCCGCGTCCGGATCGGCCAGCGCGCCATCGTCGCGCAACTGGGCGCGGCCGTCCGATGCGTAGCGGTAGCCCACGGCATCGTGGCGGGCGAACGCATGCTGGTTCATCTGCCAGCCGGCCGCGCCGTGCGTGTGCGGCGCCTCGCCGAACACCTGCGCGTAGCGCTGCTCGCTCTTCTTCATCATGCGATCCGTCCACGCGGCGTCGCGCCCGCGCACGTTGTCCTGCCACCAGACGTGGTCCCACGTGTGGATGCCGCATTCGAAGCCGGCATCGCGCGCGGCGCGCATCTCGGCGGCCGCTTTCGCCCCGATGTCCGGGCCGGGCAGCAGCACGCCGTACATCAGCGTCTTGAACCCGTAGTGCTCCACGACGGACGTGCGCGACACCTTCTGGAAGAAGCCGGGACGCAGCGCGCGCCGCATCGCCCATCCGGTGTGGTCCGGGCCCAGCGAAAACAGGAACGTCGCACCGGCCCCGTGCGCGGTCAGCATGCGCACGAGGTTGGGCACGCCTTCGCGCGTGCCGCGGTAGGTGTCGACGTCGATCTTGAGGACGAGCAGCGGTGCCAAGGCGTGTCCTCTGCTTTAGTCGACGAGGGCCTGGGCCGCGGCGACCTGGCCGCGGTAGGCATCGAAGATGTGGCGCAGCGCGTCCGCCATCGTCACGGAAGGCGCCCAACCGAGGTCGTTCTGCGTGTTCTCGATCTTCGGGACACGGTTCTGCACGTCCTGGTAGCCGGTGCCGTAGTAGGCGCCCGAGCTGGTCTCGACGATCTGCACTTTCTGCGCGCCGGCCGCGTATTCCGGATACTCGGCCGCGAGCTTCATCATCATGTCGGCCAGTTCGCGGATCGAGTAGTTGTTCGCCGGGTTGCCGATGTTGTAGATCTGGCCGGTGGCCTTGCCGTCCTTGTTCTCGATGATCTTCATGAGCGCCGCGATGCCGTCGTCGATGTACGTGAAGGCGCGTTTCTGGTGGCCGCCGTCGACGAGCTGGATGGTCTCGCCGCGCACGATGTGGCCGAAGAACTGCGTCAGCACGCGCGACGAACCTTCCTTCGGCGTGTGGATCGAGTCCAGGCCGGCGCCGATCCAGTTGAACGGACGGAACAGCGTGAAGTTCAGGCCTTCCATGCCGTAGCCCCAGATCACGCGGTCCATCAGCTGCTTGGCGCAGGCATAGATCCAGCGCGGCTTGTTGATCGGGCCGTAGACCAGTTCCGAGTTCTCCGGATCGAACTCCGCGTCGCGGCTCATGCCGTAGACTTCCGACGTCGACGGGAAGATCAGGTGCTTTTTATATTTCGCGGCCGAGCGGACGATCGGCAGGTTCGCCTCGAAGTCCAGTTCGAAGACTTTCAGCGGTTCCTTCACGTACGTCGACGGCGTCGCGATGGCGACCAGCGGCAGGATCACGTCGCACTTCTTGACGTGGTACTCGACCCATTCCGTGTTGATCGTGATGTCGCCTTCGAAGAAGTGCATGCGCGGGTTGTCCACCAGATGGCTGATGCGGTCGGACGCCATGTCCATGCCGTAGACTTCCCAGTCGGTCGTCTCGAGGATGCGCTTGGACAGGTGGTGGCCGATGAAGCCGTTGACGCCGAGGATGAGGACTTTTTTCATGTGGGTTTTCCTGGATGCTTGTTCAGGCCTGGCCTTCTGCGAGTCGTGCCCGCAGTTCGGCAGGGGAGATGCGCAGGCCGTCGGCCAGCAGGCTGTGGATGACCAGCGCGCGGCCGTCGCCGCAGACGCCGAGGATGGCATTATCGACGACCGCGAGGCCCGGCGAGAGGCCCTGAACATTACCGTTCTGTAATCGAGCGCGTTCGATGACGTAGCGGCGCGGCCCGATGTCCGTGAACGCGCCGGGGTAGGGCGGGGCGACGGCGCGGTGCAGGTTGTACACCTCTTGCGCCGGCTTGCTCCAGTCGATGCGGCCGTCTTCCGGCTTGCGGCCGCCGAAGTAGCCGCCTTTCGTCAGGTCGTTCGGCGTGCGCGGGGCGGTGCCGGCGAGGAGCGCCGGCAGCACGTGATACAGCGCCAGCTCCGCGGCGACCGTCACCTTGCCGAACACTTCGAACGCGGTGTCGTCCGGCAGGATCGGGACGGCCTGCTGGGCGACGATGGCGCCGGCGTCCGGCTTCACCGTCATCTCGTGCAGCGTGGCGCCCGTCTCTGTGGCGCCGTGCAGCACGGCCCAGTTGGTGGGCGCGCGGCCGCGGAAGGCGGGCAGGAGCGAGCCGTGCATGTTGTACGCGGGCGCGACGTCGAGGATCGCCTGCGGCAGCATGTGGCGGAAGTAGAAGCTGAACATCAGGTCCGGTTGCGCGGCCTTGATGGCGTCGACCAGGTCGGCGCCTTTCGCGTCTTCCGGCGTGAGGTAGGGGATGCCCTCCGTCTCGCACAGCGAGAGGACGGATTCGAACCAGATGTTTTCTGTGGCGCTGTCCTGGTGCGTGATGACGAGGGCGACGTCGACGCCGCCGGCCAGCAGCACCTTCAGGCAGCGTACGCCCACGTTGTGATAGGCGAAGACGACTGCGCGTTTGCGGGGTTGGGTCATGTTCTTAGTGGCGAGGTAGATGAGGAGCCGTCGTTCCCGCGCAGGTGGGAACCCAAGTTCGATGCGTCGTCGTGTCGTAAAACCTGGGCCCCTGCCTCCGCAGGGGCGACGTTGTTATGCGGAAGCCAAAACGTTCAGTGCACGAATTCTAGTGCGCCGCCGGGAACCTCAGCGCACGACCTGCCGCTTCTCGATCGCGTCCGTTTCGGCGAGATCCGCCGGCACGCCCTGCAGGATCGTGGCGACGACGTAGCGCGGCCGTGCGCGCA
>CBIHOW010000046.1:0-43839 GCA_966211695.1 uncultured Massilia sp.
GCCTGATGCCGAACCCGAAAGTCGGCACCGTGACCCCGGACGTGGCTGGCGCCGTGCGCAACGCCAAGGCCGGTCAGGTCCAGTACCGTACCGACAAGGCAGGTATCATCCACGCCACGATCGGCCGCAAGTCGTTCTCCGACGAACAGCTGAAGACCAACCTGGTCGCGCTGATCGACGCCCTGAACAAGGCCAAGCCGGCTTCGTCGAAGGGTATCTACCTGCGCAAGGTCGCGATCTCGTCGACCATGGGCGCTGGCGTGCGTGTCGATCACGCTACCCTGGCTGCTTAATAGCAACGAATAAAGCGATGGGAGCTTGCTCCCGTCCTTCTCGGCACTGCCGAGAACGACTCCCCGCGAAGGCGGGGATCCAAGTTTTAGTCCTCATAGTTTTATCGTGAGGCGGATCTTTGGGCTGGCGGATTGAACCCCGCCAGGCAATCAAAGACCGTTGGGCCGATGGCAGAAGTTGAGCCGGAGGTTAAAAGACAACCCAACGCAGATGGCGAACCCGAACAAGTTTTGTAGTCGATGCTTTGTCGTACTTCTTAACTTCGGACGCCGTGTTCGAACCGATGCGGGGGACGTCCCTCACATCATTTAAGGAGATTGACCGTGGGTCTTAATCTGAATGACAAAAAGGTCGTCGTCGAAGAAGTGAGCGCGAAAGTAGCAACCGCGCAAACCATCGTCGTCGCCGAGTACCGTGGCATCCAGGTTAGTGCTCTGACGAAACTCCGTGCAAATGCTCGTTCGCAGGGCGTGTACCTGCGTGTTCTGAAGAACACGCTGGCTCGTCGCGCTGTGGAAGGCACCCAGTTCGCACCGCTGGCTGAGACCATGGTTGGTCCGCTGATCTACTCGATCTCGGACGACGCCGTCGCAGCCGCCAAGGTGATCAGCGACTTCTCGAAGACCAACGACAAGCTCGTGGTCAAGGGCGGTAACTACGCTGGCAAGAACCTGGATGTCGCTGGCGTGAACGCGCTGGCAAGCATCCCGAGCCGTGAAGTCCTCATCGCCCAGCTGCTGGGCGTCATGCAGGCTCCGGTGTCCGGCTTTGCACGAGTTCTGGCTGCCGTGGCAGCTCAAAAAGGCGAAGGTTCCGCAGCTCCGGCAGAAGCCGCTGCAGCAGAATAATCAAGCTTTTTTGGTCAAGTACTAATCACACATCAAATATCTGGAGTATCAAATGGCAATTAGCAAAGAAGAGTTCCTGGACGCAGTTGGCGCAATGTCGGTCATGGAACTGAACGACCTGGTCAAGGCTTTCGAAGAAAAGTTCGGCGTGTCGGCAGCTGCAATGGCAGCACCGGCAGCTGGCGGTGCCGCTGGCGGCGCAGCTGCTGCTGCTGAAGAGCAGACCGAATTCAACGTCGTGCTGGCTGAAGTCGGCGCGAACAAGGTCGGCGTCATCAAGGCCGTCCGCGAAATCACCGGTCTGGGCCTGAAAGAAGCCAAGGACCTGGTCGACGGCGCACCGAAGACTGTCAAGGAAGCCCTGCCGAAAGCTGACGCTGAAGCCGCCAAGAAGAAGCTGGAAGAAGCTGGCGCCAAGGCCGAGCTCAAGTAATACATATGCAAAGGGCGCTGGAATCAGCGCCCCGCGCCGGAGTCAAAGCGCGCAGATCCCCGCCGGAAGGTGGGGTATGCGGCTTTGGCTCTTTTGTCGTCCCTACGACAAAACAAGCAGTATCCCTAGGTTTTGGAAGCACCGCAGCACAGCATTATCGTAACACAGCAGCACCGGTTCCCAATCACCCGGCCGAATGCGGCGAGATTTGAGGCCTTGCATGTGGTGGCTTAACCACTGGCAATTCCTGAATTCTCATCCTTTCTGTCACTCACGGAGTGTCCATGCACTACTCATTTACTGAGAAGAAACGCATTCGCAAGTCGTTCGCGAAGCGCGCCAACGTTCACAACGTTCCCTACCTCCTCGCTACGCAGCTGGAGTCTTACGAGAATTTCCTGCAGGCGGACACTGGGCCCTCCGCACGCAAGAACGAAGGTCTGCAATCGGCTTTCACCTCCATCTTCCCGATCGTGTCGCACAACGGTTTTGCGCGCCTCGAATTCCTCTCTTACGTGCTGGGTGACCCCGCTTTCGACGTCAAGGAATGCCAACAACGCGGTCTGACCTTCGCGTCGCCGCTGCGCGCCAAGGTGCGCCTGGTGATCCTGGACAAGGAATCGCCGACCAAGCCGGTCGTGAAGGAAATGAAGGAACAGGAAGTGTACATGGGCGAACTGCCGCTCATGACCGCCAATGGTTCGTTCGTGATCAACGGCACCGAGCGCGTGATCGTCTCGCAGCTGCACCGTTCGCCGGGCGTGTTCTTCGAGCACGACCGCGGCAAGACGCACTCGTCGGGCAAGCTGCTGTTCTCGGCACGTATCATCCCTTACCGCGGCTCGTGGCTGGACTTCGAGTTCGACCCGAAGGACATCCTGTTCTTCCGCGTCGACCGCCGCCGCAAGATGCCGGTGACGATCCTGCTGAAAGCCATCGGCATGACGCCGGAGCAGATCCTCGCGAACTTCTTCGTGTTCGACAACTTCAACCTGCGCTCGGAAGGCGCGGAACTGGAATTCGTGGCCGAGCGCCTGCGCGGTGAAGTCGCGCGCTTCGACATCGTCGATCCGAAGACCGGCAAGACCATCGTGACGAAGGACAAGCGCATCAATGCCAAGCATGTGCGCGACATCGAAAACGCCGGCATCACCTACATCTCGGTGCCGGAAGACTACCTGATCGGCCGCGTGCTGGCGAAGAACGTCGTCGACGGCGACACGGGCGAGATCATCGCCAACGCCAACGACGAGCTGACCGACGAACTGCTGGGCAAGCTGCGCGACGCCAACATCCAGACCATCCAGACGCTGTACACCAACGACCTGGACCAGGGTGCCTACATCTCGCAGACGCTGCGCACCGACGACACCGCCGACCAGACCGCCGCACGCGTCGCGATCTACCGCATGATGCGTCCGGGCGAACCGCCGACCGAAGAATCGGTGGAAGCGCTGTTCCACGGCCTGTTCTACAGCGCCGAGCGCTACGACCTGTCCGCCGTCGGCCGCATGAAGTTCAACCGCCGCATCGGCCGTGACGAACTGACGGGCGACATGACCCTGTCGAACGAAGACATCCTGGCCGTGATCAAGATCCTGGTCGAGCTGCGCAATGGCCGCGGCGAAGTCGACGACATCGACCACCTGGGTAACCGCCGCGTGCGTTGCGTGGGCGAGCTGGCCGAAAACCAGTTCCGCGCCGGCCTCGTGCGTGTGGAGCGCGCCGTCAAGGAACGCCTCGGCCAGGCCGAAGCGGACAACCTGATGCCGCACGACCTGATCAACAGCAAGCCGATCTCGGCCGCGATCCGCGAATTCTTCGGTTCGTCGCAGCTGTCGCAGTTCATGGACCAGACCAACCCGCTGTCGGAAATCACGCACAAACGCCGTGTCTCCGCACTGGGCCCGGGCGGCCTGACCCGCGAGCGCGCCGGCTTCGAAGTCCGCGACGTGCACCCGACCCACTACGGCCGCGTCTGCCCGATCGAAACGCCTGAAGGCCCGAACATCGGCCTGATCAACTCGCTGGCACTGTATGCCCGCCTGAACGAATACGGCTTCCTGGAAACCCCGTACCGCAAGGTCGAAGGTTCGAAAGTCACCGACAAGATCGAATACCTGTCGGCGATCGAAGAAGGCCGCTACATCATTGCCCAGGCAAACGCGAAGATCAACGACGAAGGCCAACTGGTCGACGAGCTGGTCTCGGCACGTGAAGCGGGCGAGACCATCCTCGTGTCGCCGGAACGCATCCAGTACATGGACGTGGCCCCGGGCCAGATCGTGTCGGTGGCAGCATCGCTGATTCCGTTCCTCGAGCACGACGACGCGAACCGTGCACTGATGGGCGCCAACATGCAGCGCCAGGCCGTGCCTTGCCTGCGTCCGGAGAAAGCCTTCGTCGGTACCGGCATCGAGCGCACCGTGGCGGTGGACTCGGGCACGACCGTGCAGGCGACCCGTGGCGGTATCGTCGATTACGTCGACGCCGGCCGCGTGGTGATCCGCGTGAACGACGAAGAAGCGCAGGCTGGCGAAGTCGGTGTCGACATCTACAACCTGATCAAGTACACCCGTTCGAACCAGAACACCAACATCAACCAGCGTCCGATCGTGAAAGTGGGCGATCGCGTGGCACGCGGCGACGTCATCGCCGACGGCGCGTCGACCGACCTGGGCGAACTGGCACTGGGCCAGAACATGCTGGTGGCGTTCATGCCGTGGAACGGCCTGAACTTCGAGGACTCGATCCTGATCTCGGAAAACGTCGTCAAGGATGACCGCTACACCTCGATCCACATCGAGGAACTGTCGGTCGTCG
Source organism: uncultured Massilia sp. (assembly GCA_966211695.1). Classification (GTDB taxonomy): domain Bacteria; phylum Pseudomonadota; class Gammaproteobacteria; order Burkholderiales; family Burkholderiaceae_D; genus Telluria. The sequence goes on from CBIHOW010000046.1 coordinate 4,399, forward strand.
CACGCGACACCAAGCTGGGCCCTGAAGAGATCACCCGCGATATCTCGAACCTGGCGGAAAACCAGCTGGCTCGCCTGGACGAGTCGGGCATCGTCTACATCGGCGCCGAAGTGCAGGCCGGTGACGTGCTGGTCGGCAAGGTGACGCCGAAGGGCGAAACCCAGCTGACGCCGGAAGAGAAGCTGCTGCGCGCGATCTTCGGCGAGAAGGCATCGGACGTGAAGGACACGTCGCTGCGCGTGCCGTCGGGCATGGTCGGTACCGTGATCGACGTGCAGGTGTTCACGCGTGAAGGCATCGTGCGCGACAAGCGCGCCCAGCAGATCATCGACGACGAGCTGAAGCGCTTCCGCCTGGACCTGAACGACCAGCTGCGTATCGTGGAAGGCGACGCGTTCCAGCGTCTGGAGCGTCTGCTGGTCGGCAAGACCGTCAACGGCGGTCCGAAGAAGCTGGCGAAGGGTGCCGTGATCACCAAGGAATACCTGGACGACCTGGACAAGTTCCACTGGTTCGACATCCGTCCGGCCGACGACGAAACCGCCAACGCACTGGAGGCGATGAAGGAGTCGATCAACGAGAAGCGTCACCAGTTCGACCTGGCCTTCGAAGAGAAGCGCAAGAAGCTCACGCAGGGCGACGAGCTGCAGCCGGGCGTGCAGAAGATGGTCAAGGTCTACCTGGCCGTCAAGCGCCGCCTGCAGTCGGGCGACAAGATGGCAGGCCGCCACGGTAACAAGGGTGTGGTCTCGCGTATCGTGCCGGTGGAAGACATGCCGTTCATGGCCGACGGTACGCCGGCCGACGTCGTGCTGAACCCGCTGGGCGTGCCGTCGCGTATGAACGTCGGTCAGATCCTGGAAACCCACCTGGGTTGGGCAGCGAAAGGCCTGGGCCTGCGCCTGGGCGAAATGATCAAGGCCAAGGCCGAGACCGAGCAGCTGCGCGCCTTCCTGGGCAAGATCTACAACGAAACGGGCAAGAAGGAAGACCTGGACAACTTCAGCGACCAGGAAATCGTCGAACTGGCGAACAACCTCAAGAACGGCGTGCCGTTCGCGACCCCGGTGTTCGACGGTGCGCACGAAGAAGAAATCCGCCGCATGCTGGATCTGGCCTTCCCGGACGAGATCGCGACGCACCTGGGCATGACCCCGTCGAAGAACCAGGTCACGATGTACGACGGCCGCACCGGCGAAGCGTTCGAACGCAAGGTGACCGTGGGCTTCATGCACATGCTGAAGCTGCACCACCTGGTCGACGACAAGATGCACGCCCGCTCGACCGGTCCGTACTCGCTGGTGACGCAGCAGCCGCTGGGCGGTAAAGCCCAGTTCGGTGGCCAGCGCTTCGGTGAGATGGAGGTGTGGGCACTGGAAGCGTACGGCGCATCGTACGTGCTGCAGGAAATGCTGACCGTGAAGTCGGACGACGTGAACGGCCGTACGAAGGTGTACGAGAACCTGGTCAAGGGCGACCACGTGATCGACGCGGGTATGCCGGAATCGTTCAACGTGCTGGTGAAGGAAATCCGCTCGCTGGGTATCGACATCGATCTCGAGCGCAGCTAAGACAGCACGGCCGCCAGCCTTCGGGCTGGCCCGCGACCTTCGAGTCGTCGCCCCGGCGCAGGCCGGGGCCCAAGTTCGGTGAGCCGCCGACGACATTGGATCCCCGCCTGCGCGGGGATGACGGTTTCAGGGGTTAGCGGTTCATGCAAGCACTGGCGAAAATCAGTGAGAAGCTGGCGGTAGTAGTAGATACAGAATTCAATCACCCGGAGTGATAAATGAAAGCACTGCTCGATCTATTCAAGCAAGTTCAGCAAAACGAGAGCTTCGACGCCATCAAGATTGGCCTGGCGTCGCCCGAGAAAATCCGTTCGTGGTCGTACGGCGAAGTCAAGAAGCCGGAAACCATCAACTACCGTACGTTCAAGCCGGAACGCGATGGCCTGTTTTGCGCAAAAATCTTTGGTCCGATCAAGGACTACGAATGCCTGTGCGGCAAGTACAAGCGCCTGAAGCACCGCGGCGTCATCTGCGAGAAGTGCGGCGTCGAAGTCACCCTGGCGAAAGTCCGCCGTGAGCGCATGGGCCACATCGAGCTGGCCTCGCCGGTCGCGCACATCTGGTTCCTGAAGTCGCTGCCGTCGCGTCTGGGCATGGTCCTGGACATGACGCTGCGCGATATCGAACGCGTCCTGTACTTCGAAGCATACGTCGTGACCGATCCGGGCATGACCCCGCTGAAGAAGTGCCAGATCATGTCGGAAGACGACTACGCCGCCAAGTACGAAGAGTACGGCGACGACTTCACCGCATTCATGGGCGCCGAAGGCATCCGTGAACTGCTGCGCTCGATCGACATCGACCGCGAAGCCGAAGCCCTGCGCGTCGAACTCAAAGAATCGAAGTCGGAAGCCAAGATCAAGAAATACGCCAAGCGCCTGAAAGTGCTCGAGGCGTTCCAGCGTTCGGGCATCAAGCCGGAATGGATGATCATGGAAGTGCTCCCGGTCCTGCCGCCGGAGCTGCGTCCGCTCGTCCCGCTGGATGGCGGCCGTTTCGCCACGTCCGACCTGAACGACCTGTATCGCCGCGTCATCAACCGTAATAACCGCCTGAAGCGCCTGATGGAACTGCGCGCTCCGGAAATCATTACGCGTAACGAAAAGCGCATGCTGCAGGAAGCAGTGGACTCGCTGCTGGACAACGGCCGTCGCGGCAAGGCGATGACCGGCGCCAACAAGCGTCCGCTGAAGTCGCTGGCTGAAATGATCAAGGGTAAGGGCGGCCGCTTCCGTCAGAACCTGCTGGGCAAGCGCGTCGACTACTCGGGCCGTTCGGTCATCGTGGTGGGTCCGCAGCTGAAACTGCACCAGTGCGGCCTGCCGAAGCTGATGGCCCTGGAACTGTTCAAGCCGTTCATCTTCAACAAGCTGGAACTGATGGGTCTCGCGACCACCATCAAGGCTGCGAAGAAGCTCGTCGAGCAGCAGGAACCGGTCGTCTGGGACATCCTGGAAGAAGTCATCAAGGAACACCCGGTGATGCTGAACCGTGCGCCGACGCTGCACCGTCTCGGTATCCAGGCGTTCGAGCCGGTCCTGATCGAAGGCAAGGCGATCCAGCTGCACCCGCTGGTCTGCGCGGCGTTCAACGCCGACTTCGACGGTGACCAGATGGCAGTCCACGTCCCGCTGTCGATCGAAGCCCAGATGGAAGCCCGCACGCTGATGCTGGCCTCGAACAACATCCTGTTCCCGTCGAACGGCGAACCGTCGATCGTGCCGTCCCAGGATATCGTGCTGGGTCTGTACTACGCGACCCGCGAAGCCATCAACGGCAAGGGCGAAGGCATGCTGTTCCCGGACGTGTCGGAAGTCATCCGCGCGTACGACAACAAGGAAGTCGAACTGGCGACCCGCATCACCGTGCGTATCGTGGAATTCCCGCGCAACGCCGAAGGCGGCTTCGACCAGACCCTGACCCGCTACGAGACCACGGTCGGCCGTGCGATCCTGTCCGAGATCCTGCCGAAAGGCCTGCCGTTCTCGGTGCTGAACCGCGCGCTGAAGAAGAAAGAGATCTCGAAGCTGATCAACACGTCGTTCCGCAAGTGCGGCCTGCGTGCGACCGTCGTGTTCGCCGACAAGCTGATGCAGTCGGGCTTCCGTCTCGCAACGCGCGCCGGTATCTCGATCGCCGTGGACGACATGCTGATCCCGGACGTCAAGAAGACCATGATCTCGACCGCCGAAGCGGAAGTGAAGCAGATCGAGCAGCAGTACGCCTCGGGTCTGGTCACCGCCGGCGAGCGTTACAACAAGGTCGTCGACATCTGGGGCAAGACCTCGGACGAAGTCGGCAAGGCGATGATGGACCAGCTGAAAGTGGAGCCGGTCACGAAGCGCGACGGCACGCAAGGCACGCAAGAGTCGTTCAACGCCATCTACATGATGGCCGACTCGGGCGCCCGTGGTTCCGCAGCCCAGATCCGCCAGCTGGCCGGTATGCGCGGCCTGATGGCGAAGCCGGACGGCTCGATTATCGAAACGCCGATTACCGCGAACTTCCGCGAAGGCCTGAACGTTCTGCAGTACTTCATCTCGACGCACGGCGCCCGTAAGGGTCTGGCCGACACCGCGCTGAAGACGGCAAACTCGGGTTACCTGACCCGTCGCCTGGTCGACGTGACGCAGGACCTGGTCGTCACGGAAGACGATTGCGGCACCTCGAACGGCACGCTGATGAAGGCGATGGTCGAAGGCGGTGAAGTGATCGAAGCCCTGCGCGACCGTATCCTGGGCCGCGTGGCCGGTACCGACATCGTCAATCCGGAAACGCAGGCGACCCTGTACGAAGCCGGCACGCTGCTGGACGAAGACATGGTCGAAGAGATCGAGCGTCTGGGCATCGACGAAGTGAAGGTCCGCACGCCGCTGAACTGCGACACCCGTTATGGCCTGTGCGCGAAGTGCTATGGCCGTGACCTGGGCCGCGGCCTGCTGGTGAACTCCGGCGAAGCCGTCGGTGTGGTTGCAGCACAGTCGATCGGTGAACCGGGTACCCAGCTGACCATGCGTACGTTCCACATCGGTGGTGCGGCATCGCGTGCGGCAGTGGCATCGTCGGTGGAAGCCAAGTCGAACGGTACGGTCCGCTTCACGGCGACCATGCGTTACGTGACCAACGGCAAGGGCGCCCAGATCGTCATTTCGCGTTCGGGCGAAGTGCTGATCACGGACGACCACGGCCGTGAGCGCGAGCGTCACAAGGTGCCGTACGGCGCGACCCTGGTTGTCCAGGACGGCATGACGGTGAAAGCCGGTACGCCGCTGGCAACGTGGGACCCGCTGACCCGTCCGATCATTACCGAGTACGCCGGTACGATCAAGTTCGAGAACGTGGAAGAGGGCGTCACCGTCGCTCGCCAGGTGGACGAGGTCACCGGCCTGTCGACCCTGGTCGCGATCGACCCGAAACGCCGCGGCTCGGGCAAGGTCAACCGCCCGCAGGTCAAGCTGCTCAACGCCGAAGGTCAGGAAGTCAAGATCGCCGGCACCGAGCACGCCGTGACGATCGGCTTCCAGGTCGGCGCGCTGATCATGGTGAAGGATGGCCAGCAAGTGTCGGTGGGTGAAGTGCTTGCACGTATCCCGACCGAATCGCAGAAGACCCGTGACATTACCGGTGGTCTGCCGCGCGTTGCCGAGCTGTTCGAAGCCCGTTCGCCGAAAGATGCCGGCATGCTGGCGGAAGTCACCGGTACGGTCGCATTCGGTAAAGAGACCAAGGGCAAGCAGCGCCTGGAAATCACCGACATGGACGGCAACAAGCACGAGTTCCTGATCACCAAGGACAAGCAAGTGCTGGTGCACGACGGCCAGGTGGTGAACAAGGGCGAGATGATCGTGGACGGCCCGGCCGATCCGCAAGACATCCTGCGCCTGCTGGGTATCGAAGCGCTGGCCCGCTACATCGTCGACGAAGTGCAGGACGTGTACCGTCTGCAGGGCGTGAAGATCAACGACAAGCACATCGAGGTGATCGTTCGCCAGATGCTGCGCCGCGTGCAGATCACCGACGCCGGCGACACCGACTACATCGTCGGCGAGCAGGTGGAGCGTTCGGAGCTGCTGGAAGAGAACGACCGCGTGACGGCGCTGAACAAGCTGCCGGCGCAGTACGAAAACGTGCTGCTGGGTATCACGAAGGCATCGCTGTCGACGGACTCGTTCATCTCGGCCGCATCGTTCCAGGAAACCACCCGCGTGCTGACCGAAGCGGCGATCATGGGCAAGCGCGACGGTCTGCGCGGCCTGAAGGAAAACGTCATCGTCGGCCGCCTGATCCCGGGCGGTACGGGTCTGGCATTCCACCGCGCCCGCAAGGAGAAAGAGCAGTGGGAAGCGGAAGAGCGCGCAGCGCTGCTGCAGCAGGAGAAGGCCAACATGGCTGCCGAGCTGCAGGCGATGGAAGACCAGCAGAATGCTGCGGCTTCGGTCGAGCAGCATCATGGCGACGGCGAGTGATTTTCGCTTCGCTTAGCTTGATCAGCTAGTCAAAACGGCACCTCGAGGGGTGCCGTTTTTTATGGCTGTGTTCGCGTTATTTATGTGAACTGTAATTCGTTGCAGAGGTCAGACGCATCGTCGAGTTAACTCATGAGGAGTGACGATGCGCGGCCTGACGTTCGACGAATTGTTCGCCATGCTGTTGGCGGTGCAGTTGTCACCAGACGACCTGGCCCGGCTACGGGAATGGATCGCCGGCATCGCCGATCCGGCCGAGTGCATCGCGCTGATCGAGCAGGCGGCGGCGGGCCGGCCGTGTCCGCACTGCGGCTGCGCCCGCAAGCACCGCTGTGGCCAGGCGAGCGGACTGCAGCGCTTCCGTTGCCTCACATGCGGGCGCAGCCACAATCCATTGACCGGTACGCCGCTGGCTCGGCTGCGCAAGAAGGCGCTCTGGCTGCCGTATCTGCAATGCGTGCTCGAATCGCGCACGGTCCGCGATGCCGTGCAAGTCGTCGGCGTGCATCGCACGACCAGCTTCCGGTGGCGCCACCGGTTCGTGCCCGGTGCGATGCGCGATCGACCGGCGACGTTGTCGGCCATCGTCGAGGCCGACGAAACCTCCGACTCGAGTCGCAGAAGGGTGCGCGCAACCTGACGCGGCCGGCGCGAAAGCGTGGCGGCGTCGCCAGGCGTCGGGGTATCAATCGGGAGCACGATTGCCTGCTCGTCGCGCGCGACCGCAATGGGCCGGACGCTCGACTTTCATACCGGGCGCGGCCAGGTGACGGTGAAGCAATTGCGCGAGTGTCTTACACCGGTTCTGCCAGCCGACGTTCTGCTGATCAGCGACGGCGCCATCGTCTATCGACATTTCGCGCAGCAGGCCGGCATCACGCACGAAGCTGTGAACGTGAAAGCCGGCGTGCGGGCTCGCGGCGCGATCCACGTGCAGAGCGTGAACAGCTGGCACAGCCGTTTCAAGCGCTGGCTGGTGCGATTCCGCGGCGTGGCGAGCCGCTACCTGATCCATTACTCGGGCTGGCAGCGCCTGCTGGACGATCGCCGTCTGACAACGCCAGCTCATCTGCTGTGCGCGGCGGTCCAGCTCGGCTAGACGAGTGGGTTACCGAATTACCGCGAACACAGCCTTTTTTATTGTTAACTCTTAAGTAGGGCAATGATCTGGACAAAGCTGCTTCACAGCGATTTTTGTTTGATTAAGCAGCTCTTTCGCTTCATCCCAGTCAGTATCAAGCGCGTTATATATATCTGCTCCAGTTGCTACGGCTAACGCAGCAAATTTTCTATCACTTTTGTCTAGTTTATTTTCTGGCAACTCGGCGAAGCCACGTTTTTCATCGTCAATAGCCGTGATGGCAGCAACCAAAACTTTTTTTCCTAAATACATGTTGTCATGAAGGTATTTGAAAAATTGGTCGCCCACCCCGGGTGCGCCTCGATGTGAAAGATGTCTGCTGTACTCGTCAAGTATAACCCCCGCATCATCAACCGCTACGCGGTTTTTTGATGAAGGAGAAATTAATGCTTGAAGAAATTCGATGCAGTTCAGCTGGCATTTCAGACTTGCATGCGTATCTATCCCATTGGCAGCAATCGCGACATTTGTGTCTACAATTACTTTCATTGTGCCGCCATTTCCATCTTTCTTTTGATAATGGCCTTGCGTGTCTCCGCAATTTCCGTCATCTCGTCACCAAAGAAATCTTGCGGCCAGTTTTTAATTTGTCCGAATATGTCTATGTCCAGATCGCAAAGTTTGGATTTTCCTTCATGGCTCTCGCAAAAATAAAGTCTCATATCAGACGCCGGATAAGATTTTTCTGCAACTCGTCTCTGAAAACGACGCAGCAAATGCTCACTGTGGCTCTCAATAATAACCTGAAGATTGCGAGATTTTGCTACGGTAAGAATAACATCAGCAAGACCACTTTGTACGGAAGGGTGCAAGTGTATCTCGGGTTGCTCCATAAGTATGGTGCTTCCTTCTGGAACATAGTATAACAACACTAATGCGGGGAGAACTTGAGAGACACCGAAGCCTACGTCCGTCAATAATGCCTGAGCACTTTTGCTGTCTCGCTTAACCATCGCACGGTACAAGTTGGCCCCGGATCCAATTTCTTCTATTTTAAATTCATGAATTAGTCGAAGTTCCTTTAGCCAATAAGCGATCATCTCTTGAAATGGCTTATGAGGCGAACGATAGCGTAAATTCCGGGTTTCGTTCCGTGCTGTTGCTGAGAGTATTGCTTCGATAGTTCGCTCACCTCGTAACCCTACATCTACCGGACTCGTGCCAGACCACGGGTACTCTCGTTTAGGGTATTCCCGAAGCGGCCCGAGATAATAAATGGAGTCCATCATGGACTCATACTCCGATTCAAATAAGCTGAGAAACTCAGCATTTTGATAATATGTTTTCGCTTGATCAGGGAATAGATGTGTTTTGATAGGGCCAGGTAGTGCCCATGCGCGCTGTTTGTTTCTTACGAAGCGAAAGTCCGAATCCTTAGGCTCGGTTGAGCTTAATTGGAATTCTGTGCTGCCGGCTTTTTTAGGGGCAATGGAAAACGTGTAGCCGCCAAAGCCGTATTTTAGTGAGTCAGAAAAAAGAAGATTTGCTTGCTGATGCGTGTGCGCAACAGATTCTATTGATAAGCTGGAGTCGGTTGCAAGCACATCGGTTCTCTTTTTGGTTGGGTCTGATATGCTAGTCTTTTGCGGCAATGTCCAATCAATTTTCCATTTTAGACTTTCGTCGGTTTTATGCGCATGGATCACATCTCGGTAACTTCCAAGGTTTACCAGTTGTCCAGGTCCGCCAAAATCGAGTACGATGCCACGATCAGTCGCATTCTTCGTTTGTTTTAGCATCAGTAAGAATTGAAGTAAGCTACTTTTTCCTGAGCTATTAGTTCCGAAGAGGCCTACAACTCGTCCAAACTCAATATCTAGATTTTTCCAAGCTTTGAAGTTTTGTACATGAAGGTGGGTTAACATAAGTTTTCTCGCCACTTCGCAAATAAAGATGTTGTCAGTTCTGTGAAGTGTACCTGCCGTACTAGACTAAGAGCAATGCAAAATCTCGCCGACAGCACCTGTGATTAGCTGTCAGTAAAACAGGTCATCTTGGAAACAGGTCATCTCGGCCGCATCGTTCCAGGAAACCACCCGCGTGCTGACCGAAGCGGCGATCATGGGCAAGCGCGACGGTCTGCGCGGCCTGAAGGAAAACGTCATCGTCGGCCGCCTGATCCCGGGCGGTACGGGTCTGGCATTCCACCGCGCCCGCAAGGAGAAAGAGCAGTGGGAAGCGGAAGAGCGCGCAGCGCTGCTGCAGCAGGAGAAGGCCAACATGGCTGCCGAGCTGCAGGCGATGGAAGACCAGCAGAATGCTGCGGCTTCGGTCGAGCAGCATCATGGCGACGGCGAGTGATCTTCGCTTCTGCTTAGCTTAATCAGCTAGTCAAAACGGCACCTCGAGGGGTGCCGTTTTTATTGCTCGTGTCCTCGCTGGAGTACCATGGCGAACATTGCAACCGTCCAGCTTCCGCCGTGCTCCTTGACGCTTTTCTTCGCGACGGTTTCGCCGTCGTCCCAACCGTCCTGCGCGAATCGCAGTGCGATGCCATCACGGCCTCCATCGACTCGTTCATATCCGATGCACCTGGCACGCGCAGCCTTCTGACTCATGACCGGTACCGCGCGCTTGCAAACGAGTTACGCGCACATGCGGATGTCGGCACACTCATCCCTGCGGGCCACGTAGCCGTGCAATGCACGTACTTCGAAAAATCGGTCGACAGGAATTGGCTCGTGCCGGTACACCAGGACCTGAGCATCCCGGTTCGCGAGCGGGTCGAGCACCCCGCATTGCGTGGATGGTCGGAGAAGAAGGGGACATTATTCGTCCAGCCACCGACGGAATTGCTGGAGACGCTCGTCGCCGTGCGCATCCACCTGGATCCTTGTCTGGAACACGATGGTCCATTGCAGTTCGTCCCGGCCACGCACACGCGCGGCCGTATCGACGCCAGCGAGGCCAGCCGGCTGAGGCAGAACGGCCCTGTCGTCACATGCGCGCTCGACCGCGGCGGGGTGCTCGTCATGCGGCCGCTCGCGCTGCACACGTCATCGAAAGCGACTGGAATGAGCCGGCGCCGTGTCCTGCATTTCGTGTTCGGGCCGCCCGAACCACCTTACGGGCTGCAGTGGGAGCACGCTGCCGTCTAGCATGCTGGCCAGACCGGCAACATGCCAGAGCCTGGCCCATCGCCTGCCGGCCTCAGTGCTGGTAGATCCTCGTCCAGTTGCCCGAGCCCGCCTGGTTGACGTTGGCCGCATAACCTTCGCCGTCTTGGCTGACCAGCGCGGTGTTGCTGTTGCCGATCTGTGCGATCGCGGCCGTGTCGTTGGCGCCGGCCTGGATCAAGCCGGCCAGGTTGTCGTTGCCGATCTGGTTGATGTCGCCGACAAGGCCGTTGCCGGTCTGGCTGGCGTCGGCACTGTTGCCCACGCCCTGTTGTGAGATGGTGAGCCTGCCATCGGCGTTGATCAACTGGACGCGTGCGTCGTTCATGCTGCCGTTCTGGGTAATGCTGGGGCCCGTGCCCAGCACATTGTCGGCGCTGACCGCGACCGTATTTCTGTCGCCGGTCTGGACGACCTCCGGTCCGTTGTGCGTGCTGTTCGATTGATCCACCGTGGCCGTGTTGCCGGTGCCGTTCTGGGTGACGCGCAGGGACACGTCGGCACTGTCGATCTGCTGCAGGCGGGCGAGATTGCCGCTGCCGACCTGGTCGACGATGACAGGGCTCGACGTGACGATGGCCTGCCTGATCGTCGCATCGTTCCCGTTCCCGCGCTGTGTGATCTTGGCTTCGACGATCGCGAACTGGCCGGACGTGCCGTCCTGGGTGATGCCGGCATTGTTTCCTGTGCCGTTCTGGCTGACCACGGCGGTCGCGCCGTGGTGGGTGTCGCGCTGGAAGATGCCGCCGCCCGTGGCGCCAGGGCCGCCCACGTGGTTGTTGTTGCCGATCTGCGTGATCGATGCGCTGGTCATGTCGTCCGGTGTCAGGCCGACCTGTTCCGCGGACGACGTGTTGCCATTGCCCTGTTGCGCGACCGTGATGGTCTGGCTCGACGCGACATGGCTGGCGCAGGCCAGGATCGCGCCGATGGCGATTGCCGAGAGTCTGGATTTCATGAGCTTGCTCCTCGCATATCAGTGCTGGTAGACGTTCGTCCAGTTGCCGGAACCCGTCTGGTTGACGTTGGCGACATAGCCTTCGCCGTATTGGCCCACCGTCGCGGTGTTGTTGTTGCCGATCTGGGCTATCGCGGCCGTGTTCCTGGCACCGGTCTGGATCACACTGGCCAGATTGTCGTTGCCGACCTGCCTGATGTCGGCGGAATGGGCGTCCCCGGTCTGGCTGGCGTCGGCACTGTTGCCGGATCCCTCCTGCCGGATCGTGAGCGAGTCATCCCAGCCATCGCTCTGGACGGTACTAGCGCTGTTCGAGGTGCCGGTTTGTACGATGGTCGGGCCGGCGGCGTAGGCACTGTCGGTGATGACCGATGCGGTATTGCCATCGCCGTCCTGGGTGACTTTCGGACCATAGAACACGCCATCCCGCTGGATGACCGTCAACCTGTTGCCCGTGCCGGTCTGCGACGTCTGGATACTCGTGTCGGCACTGAGGCTCTGTTCCACGCGAGCGAAGTTGCCGCTGCCGTTCTGGTCGACGATGACAGGGCTCGTCGTGACGATGGATTGTGTGATCGTCGCATCGTTCCCGTTCCCGCGCTGCGTGATCCTCGCTTCGTTCAGGCCGGACGTCCCTCTCACGCCGTCCTGCGTGATGCCTGCGTTGTTGCCCGTGCCGTTCTGGCTGACCACGGCGCTCACGCTGTAGCGGGCGTCACGCTGGAAGATGCCGCCGCCGGTGGCACCGGGGCCGCCCACGTGGTTGTCGTTGCCGGTCTGCGTGATCGATGCGGTGGTCATGTCGTCCGGTACCACGCCGACCTGTTCTGCGGACGACGTGTTGCCATTGCCCTGTTGCGTGACCGTGATGGTCTGGCTGGCCGCGACGTGGCTGGCGCAGGCCAGCAACGCGCCGATGGCGATTGCCGAAAGTCTGGATTTCATGAGCTTGCTCCTCGAGTATCAATGCTGGTAGACGTTCGACCAGTTGCCCGAACCGGTCTGGCTCACATTGCCGACGTAGTAGCCTTGAAGAGTCTGGGTCACCGTCGCGCTGTTGCTGTTGCCGATCTGGGCAATCGAGGCCTTATGGAAGCCGTTGGCCTGGGTCAGGTTGGCAAGGTTGTCGTTGCCGCTCTGGATGATGTCTGCGTATCCGGCACCCATCTCGCTCGCGCTGACGGCGTTGCCTGCACCCTGTTGTGAGAGGGTGAGCAGGACATCGGTATCGATCAGCAGGACGCGCGCGCTGTTCATGCTGCCGTCCTGGGTGATCCTGGCGCCGGGACCAAGGAGATTGTCCGCGTAGATCGAGACCGTATTGCCTTCGCCGGTCTGGGTGACCTGCGGTCCGCCATGCGAGCTGCGCAAGTGATCCGCCGTGGTCGTGTTGCCGGTACCGTTCTGCGTGATGTGGAACGACGCGTCGCCGGTGTCGACCTGCCGCAGGCGCGCCAGGTTGGCGCTGCCGTTCTGGTCGACGGTCACATCGTTGGACACCCCGTGCGTCTGCGTGATCGCCGCATCGTTCCCGTTGCCATGCTGGGTAATCACGGCTGCGAGCGGCGGCGGGTTCGGCCCGGGCCTGCCGTCCTGCGTGATGCCCGCGTTGTTGCCCGCCCCGATCTGGGTGACCACCGCACGCGCGCCGCCGTTCGGAGAGAGGATCTGGTAAATGCCGCCGCTCGTGCCGCCAGGACCGCCGACGTGGTTGTCATTCCCGATCTGCGTGATCGAGGCGGTGGTGGATGAATAGATGACCGCGTCGGGCGTCGTATTCACCTGCTCCGCGGCCGCCGTGTTGCCGCTGCCCTGCTGCGTGACCGTGACGGTCTGGCCCGACGCGGCCAGGCTGGCGCAGGCCAGGCCGACGCCGAGTGCGATTGTCGAGAGTGCGAGTCTCATGAGGTGCTCCTCGAAGTGGACAGGGGCGGATTGGAAAGCGATTCAGCGGCCCCTAATGCTGAACGATGGTGGCCGACTTGCCGTTGCCGTACTGCGTGATGCGCGCATAGCCTTGCTGGCCGTATTGCTCGATGCGGGCCGTGTTCAAGGCGCCCTGCTGGTCGATGCCGGCGCGGTTGCCTGCACCCGCCTGCAGGATGCTGGCCGTGTTCCGCTGCCCGTTCTGCTGCACGAGGGCTTCGTTGTCCAGGCCGGTTTGCAGCAGGCTGGCGCTGTTGTCGGTGCCCGCTTGCGATACCGATGCCCGGCTTGGCGCGACGGGCAGGGATGCCGCGGCAGTGACGGCAATCGGCACATCGAGTTCGGACGGTCCCAGGTCGCCCGCGCGGGCGCCCGCGAGGATGCCGGCGGCCAGCAGCAGGCCGCAGGCGCCGTGTCGCAGCGTATTCATGGCGCTCTCCCAGCGGCGGCCAGGTAGCGCCGCAGCACCGGATTGGCCATCCCGGCGTCGTCCTGCAGCGCCCAGTTCCCGGCGCGGATGCCCTGCGCGATCAGGTGCACCACGGCGGCCTCGATCGCCTCGTCGACGCATAGCTGCGCGGGCTCGTTGCGGGTCGTACCGGCCTCGAATTCCGCCAGGTCCTTCACGTTGACGAACTTGAAGACGCTCGGGTGCAGCTCGTACGAATAAATGGTCTTGGTGGTCGACACGCTCTGCAGGATCTGGCCGCCGCGGATGTCGACCGTGCGCAGGTTGACCGTCACCTGGTCGACCCGGTACTGGGTGCTCATCCCGATGCCGAGGAAGCGCGCGCCCACGCCGCCGGTGCGCACGTTGCTTTCGTAGGCGACGACGCCGCCCTCGATCAGGACGGAGGCCGCGAGCAGGGGAGGCATCTGCACGGGCGGCGTTCCCGCCGGCTGCGGCATCTCCAGCGCGCGCACGATCTTGCGTTCGGTGAGCAGGTTCTGCAGGTTTTCGCGTTCCACCGGGATGAACCAGCCCGAGTCCTGCAGCGCCCGGATCAGCATCGACGACGCGCCCTGCGTCACCGCGGTGGAGAACGAGCTGTCCGGCGCCGGCTTGTACTGGCCGGTCTGGTCGCGGATACCGTACACGGCCACGGCGATCCTGCCCTTCGGAGCCGGCAGGGCCAGCAGGTCGCGCCGGATGGCGGTGTCGGGCGTCAGCTGGGCATTGTCGCGCACCGTCGAGGGCACATGGGCGCATCCGCCCAGCGCGCACAGCAGTGCCAGCGCGGCCAAGCGGGCGTTCATTGCCCCACCTCGAACGAGGTGACGGCGCCGGTCGTCTTGTCCGTCGTGGTCACGCGCAGCAGGCCGCCGCCCAGGTCGGTCACCGTGATGACGAAGTTTTCGGTCGAAAACGTCCCCGGCAACAGCTTGCCGTCCGATCCCATCAGCTTCGACGTCGCGGCGGACGCGAGCTGGCTCAGCATCATGCGTTCGAGCGTCTGGTTGAACTGTTCGAGGGGCGACTGGTTCAGTGGCGACGACGCGCCGAAGCCAGTCTGGCCATGCTTGTTGGTCGCGGACGCCGCACCGAGCAGGCCCGGCCCGTTGGAGGGCACGCCGCCGAAATTCGGGTTGACCGGCACGTACACCAGTTCGGAAGCGCACGCGGCGGCGCCCCAGAACGCGAGGCTGCAGGCGACAGGCAGGGACAGTCGGTGGGACATGGCTCACTCCTTCATGCGGGTCAGAATTCGTCGGGTGCCAGGTCGGCATCGAGGATGAGCGTGCGTTGGCGCTCGACGTCGAGGACGGCCCGGTAGGCGCTCTCGGCGGCGTTTTCGCCCAGCGCCTTCAGCGCCGTGCGCGTGGGCGGCAGCTGCACCTGGAGCACACGGCGCGGGCCGTACTCGACCCAGACCTGCGTGCCCCAGCGCGCCGACGGGCGCTCGCGGATGGCGATCGTGTAGCGGTCGCTGCCCGGCTTGTCGAGCCAGGCGGCCAGGAAGGAACGGCAGAATTCATGACCCGCCACCGTGATGGGCTGGCTCGTCACGATGCCCCAACCGTCCGGGTCGGGGTCGCGCCCGTCCTGTCCGGCGACAGCGCAGGCGAGCGGGTACGCGGCGGCCAGGGCCAGGCACGCGAGGTGGCGGGCAATGCGGATCATCTGCGACTTTCATTGCTTAAAAGTTATAAAATAAGCAATATGGATAAGTGCAGTGTATCGAGCGGACGAGCCCGGCCCATGACCCTCGTCAGGAATGCATGATTGCGATTTTGCCGATATGGGTGCCGCTTGCCAGCACCTCGTAGGCCCCGGCCGCCTCGTCGATGCCGACGACCCGGTCGACCACCGGCACGATGCGGTTGGCCTCGATGGCCCGTACCGCTTCCGCCAGGTCCGCCACCGACCCCGTGCTGTTGCCCACCACGCGCAAGGCCTTGCTGATGATGGAAAACAGGTTGACCGACGTCGTCGCGCCCGACAGGAAGCCGACCGTGAACACGGTGCCGCCCATCGCCGCCGCGTGCAGCGAGCGCTCGAACGTGGCGTCGCCGACCGTCTCGACGACGAGGTCCACGCCGCGCCCACCCGTGATTTCCAGCACGACCTTGTCCCACGCCGGCGTCGCGCGATAGTTCACAAGGTGATCGGCGCCGAGCGCGCGGCCACGCTCGAGCTTGGCGTCGGATGACGACACCAGGATGACGGTCGCCCCGCTCGCCTTGGCGAACTGCAGCGCGAACAGGCTCACGCCGCCCGTGCCCAGGATGACGACCGTGGAACCGGGCCGCACGGACGCCGAGCGCACCGCATTCCACGCGGTCGTGGCCGCGATCGGCAAGGTCGCTCCCTGCGCGAAATCGAGGTGTTCCGGCAGCCGGACGACGCTCTTCGCCGGCACGGCCACGTATTCCGACAGCGACCCGGGACGCGTGATGCCGCGCATGGCCGTGATCTTTTCCGGGCGCATCGGCCCGTCGAGCCAGTCCGGCATGAAGTGCGGAACCACCCGGTCGCCAAGCGCGACACCGGTCACGTCCGCGCCCAGAGCGACGATCTCTCCGGCGCCGTCGGCGACGGGCACCAGCGGCCAGGTCGGGCCAGGGAAGTGTCCGGTCGCGACGGCGACGTCGATGTAGTTCAGCGCGGCTGCGCGCAGGCGGATGAGGACTTCGCCGGCGGCCGGCTGCGGATCGGGCAACGACGTGCGACGGAAAGCGGACAACGAGGGTTCGACAAGCTGGATGGCGTACATGGGGTGGCTCCTTTGTAATGAGACGCCCAGTGTGATTGCCAACGGAAAGACGATAAACTCGGCTTTTCTTGCAACATTTTCAATCGGGACTTGCGAATGGATCTGCTGGACAGCATGAAGGTCTACGTGTTCACCGTCGAGAAGGGCAGCCTGAGCGCGGCCGCGGACGCGTGCGGCATGTCGGCGACGATGGCCGGCAACCACGTGCGCGCGCTCGAGCAGCGGCTCGGCATGCAACTGATGCACCGCACGACGCGGCGCCAGCATGTGACCGCGTTCGGCGAGGAGTATTACGCGCGCTGCAAGGAGATCCTGCGGCTCGTGGCGGAGACGGATGCCCAGGCGCACACGATGCGGCTCGCGCCCGCGGGCACGCTGCGCGTGAGCGCGCCCGTCACGTTCGGCACGGAGGCGCTGGCGCCGGTGCTGTCCGATTACCTGGCGCGCTATCCGCAAGTGGATGTCGAACTGGATATTTCCGACCGCTTCGTCGACCTGATGGAAGATGGCTACGAAGCTATCATCCGCGTCGGCCAGTTGCCGCCGGATGCGAACGTCGTCGCCCGGCCGCTGGCGCCGTACCGGCTGATGCTGTGCGCGTCGCCCGACTATCTCGCGCTGCGCGGCGTACCCGCGACCCCGGCCGACCTGGCCCGCCACGACTGCCTCGCGTTCGGCGCCGCCAGCATCAACCAGTGGCGCTTCCAGCACGACCACGACGTGTGCCAGGTGCCCGTCCACGGCCGCGTCAGAATCAATAACGGGCAGGCCTTGCGCACCGCGGCGCTGCAGGGACTCGGCATCGTGCTGCAGCCGACGATCCTGCTCGAGGCCGACGTGCGGGCAGGGCGGCTCGTCCAGCTGTTTCCCGAGTACGGCCTGCCGGAGCGGCCGATGCACATCGTCTACCTGCCGGACCGTTATCGCTCGCCCAAGCTGCGCAGTTTTATTGATTTCATCGTTAAACGTTTTGGAGCGCCGACCCCATGACCGCACTGCTCATCATCGACATGCAAAAAGGCATGCAAAGCCCGACCTTGCCACCCCGGAACAACCCACAGGCGGAAGCCAACATCGCCCGCTTGCTGGCGGCGTGGCGGGAACGCGGCGAGCCCGTCGTCCTCGTCCGCCACATCAGCCGCTCGCCGACGTCGGTCTTCGCGCCCGGCCAGAGCGGCGCCGAATTCCAGGAAGCGTTCTCTCCGCTGGCGCACGAGCACGTCGTCGAAAAGAACGTGCCCGACGCCTTCATCAACACGGGACTCGAACGGTGGCTGCACGCGCGCGGCATCCGCGACGTCGTCATCGCCGGCGTGAGCACGAACAATTCGGTCGAGGCGACGGCGCGCACGGCCGGCAATCTCGGCTTCTCGACGGTCGTCGTGGCGGATGCCTGCTTCACGTTCGACAAGACCGACTTCGGCGGTACGTTGCGCAGCGCCGAGGACGTCCACTTGATGGCGCTTGGGAACCTGCATGGCGAGTATGCGGACGTGCAGGTGACTGTCGACGTTTTGCGTACGCTTGGTATCTCTAACAATACCGGTCGACGTACCGCCGGCAGATGAGCGGACAGGCCTGCGAGAAAAATTCCTGATATTCAATTGCGGAAAGTAGAACTGGGGCAGGCCCCCTTTGAATCCCGGTCAGCTTCCCGGATTGCGTGCCATGACGATCCACGCCGCGCCGTCGATCATCACCGACCGCTCGCCGGGGAGGTCCGCGAAGACGGCACGGACCGCGGCCGCGGCGTGGGCGCGGATGCCATCGGGCTGGTCAGCGAGCGCATGCGACAGCGGGCCGACCTCGAGCGCCATCTTGACCGCGTCGTCGAGCGCAGCGTCCCGCGTCGCGCCCTCGCCGAACGGGACGGAAGCATCGAAGGGCACGATGGCGCTATCGGTGAAGCCGGCTGCCGTCAGGATGCGCGCCACACGTCCCCGGTCGGCGAACGAAAATGGGCCGGGCGTTTCGGGACCGGGCGGCGCGGTCGGCGGCACGATGGCCTTGATCGCGTCCATCGGCAGGCGTACCCAATCGTTCTCGGCCACGCCGCGCCAGCAGACGAAAGCGACCCGCCCGCCCGGCCGGAGCGCGCGTCGCAGATGGGCAAACGCCGCTGTCGGATCATCGAAGAACATCACCCCGAAACGCGAGAACAGGATGTCGAATGCGGCGTCGGGCAGCTCGACGCTGCTGGCGTCGGCCACCTGGAACCGGACCGGCATATCCTGTGGTGCAAGCGCGCGCGCCCGGCCGATCAGCGGTTCGGATATGTCCACGCCAAGCACTTGTCCCCCAGCGCCGACGCGGGCGGTCAAAGCGAGACTCGATGCGCCCGCGCCGCAGCCGACATCCAATATGCGCTCGCCAGCCGCCGGCGCGACGGCTTCGATCGCGGCCTGGCCGAACACCGCCACCATGGCGTCGAGCCGGGCCTGGTTGGCGACCCAGCGCTCCGCGCTTCGACCATTCCAGTCGGCGGCCTGATAGGCATGTTGCTCAGCCATGTCATCTCCTTGTTCTGATTTGTTCTTGCAACCGGAAAGCGAATCCGTGCTCTCAGGCCACCATCGATTGCTGGGCGAAGATGCCCGCCATCGCGCCCTGCGACGACGCCTGGGTCACCGAGGGCAAGAAGGGCGTGGCGAGGTCGCCGGCGGCGTAGATGCCTGGCATGCTGGTTTGGCGGCGCTCGTCGACCTTGAGGACGATGCCGACGGGCGTCTCCACCGTGGCGAGGCCCAGTGATTCATGCAGGCTTGCGGACGGCTTGTTGCGCGGCTGGGCGAACAGGATGTCGACGGCGACGTTGCGACCAGTATCGAGATTGACGGTGGTGAGGTGGCCCTTTTGATGGGCGATCTCGACGATCCGGCCGGCGACGACATCGATGCGGCGGAGCGCCAGGTCCGCCTGGATATCGGGAGAAATGTCATGACCATCCGCGAAGACAGTCAACTTGTCGGTCCAATCATGGAACAGCCTGGCAGACTGGTGCGACTGCGGACCGGACCAGAGGAGTCCCCAATGCTGGCCGGCGACTTCAAAGCCGTCGCAATAGGGGCAGGGCACGATGGACGTGCCCCAGCTTTCGGCGAAGCCTGGGACGTCAGGCATCTGGTCGACGACGCCATAGCTCAGGATCAGCCGACGTGCCCGAAGGCTTTCGTTATCGTCTGTGACGACGCAGAAATCGTCGATGGCGCCGGTGACGCTCTCGGCCCGGGCAGTGACCAGCCTGATCGTTGGGTAGCGCGCCAGCTGCTGCCGCGCCTCGGCCAGGATGTCCAGCGGCGGCTTGTGATCGTGGCCGAGCAGACCGTGCGAGTGGCCGGCAAAGCGGTTGCGCGGCCGGCTGGTATCGAGAACGGTGACCTTGCGGCGGGCACGGCCGAGCTGCAGGGCGGCGGCGAGGCCGGCAAAGCTGCCGCCGATGATGATGACGTCATCCATAGTGATGGGCTCCGTGTTGTGAATGGAGGAAATCGGGCCGGGGCTGGCCCGGAATATCGCCCAGCGATAGGCGATCGAGACGGTCCAATCTTCGGCTTGCGTATTTTTGAAACTACGTGGTATCGTAAATAAAGAATTTAGATACTGTCAAGGACTATAATTTTCGTGACCAAAAAAAACAGTCAGACCCGGCGGGGCCGCCCCGCCAACGAGGCGCTTGGCCAAACCATAGTCGACGCTGCGTCCGAACTCTTTGTGGAACTGGGTTTTCAAGCGACGACATTGGACAAGGTCGCCCAGCGAGCGAAGATATCCAAGCTCAGCATCTATCGGCATTTCGAGAGCAAGGAGGCGCTGTTCAGCGCGGCTATCGCGGCCGGCTGCCAACAGTTGTTTGCACCACAGACTCTTCTTGAAGGCGTCGACGGTTCGGTTGAAGATCAACTGATGGCGGTCGGATCATTACTGCTTCGCACGCTGTTGAGACCAGACGTCCGCAGTGTCGAAGCCATGGTCATGGCCGACAAGACGAATCAGAAGTCGTTAAGCAAGCTCCATTACGAAGCCGGGCCCGCCCATGTCATCGCCCAGGTCGAGGCCTTGTTGCGTCAGTTGCACGCAAAGGCGCTTCTGAACGTGACCGATCCTCTCCTGTCCGCTCGCTTGTTTGCCGCGCTTTTCAAAGGATCCGATCTTCTGGTTATCGCACGTTTCGATGAGGCGAGAGCAGAGGACGACAACGAAATCGAATCCTATTGCCGGTCGGCCGTCGCCATGTTCATCGCCGCGCACGGTGGCAACGGCCACGCGGGCAGATAAGCATTTGATTGCTGCAGACAGCTTGGCTTGGGACGTCTACCGACGCAAACTGAGGAGTAGCGCAGGCAGATCGTTTTACCTGGTCAATCCCGCCGCAACCGGGACTTCACCCGCATGAGCACATCCGCAAACCGCTGCTCGACCGGCTGGCCGGGCCGCCTGAGCCAGGCGTCGATGGCAGGCTGGCGATAAAAATTCGGCGCCGTCGCTTCGTAGTGGAGGAAGCGGGCGATGGCGCCGGCGTCCGTGAACCCCAGGTCCACGGCATGCGCATGGGCGCGCTCGAGGCGGTCCGGCAGGCTGGCGTCGTGGGCCAGTTCCGGGTGGATGTCGATGATGTGCTGGCGGATGTCTGAGAGTGGGTTGTCGGTCATGATGGCTCCTCGGTCGACTCGCCATTGTTCCTGTCACGCTCACGGTATCCGTTGCGTCAACTCAGCTGGTTATCGAATACACTATTCCCGCGACACATTCCCAACCTGAAAGGAGACGGTATGACCATCAAATCGCTCATCGCACTCGCATGCGCACTGTCCGCCGCCGCGGGCGCCTACGCCGCCGACCAGCTGCAAGCGTCGATGACGCTCGTGGGCCCGGACGGCACCGGCAAGCCGATCGGCCGCGTGACGATCACCGAATCGAAGAGCGGTCTCGTGTTCACGCCGAACCTGACGAACCTGCCGCCGGGATCCCACGGCTACCACGTGCACGAAATGGCGAGCTGCGGCACGAGCGAGAAGGATGGCAAGAAGGTCCCGGCCGGCGCGGCCGGCGGTCACTTCGACCCGACCGGCGCCAGGCACCATGCCGGCCCGTCCGGCGACGGTCACCTGGGCGACCTGCCGCCGCTCGTCGTGGCGGACAATGGCGGGGCCAGCACGGCCGTGACGGCGCCGCGCCTGACGAAGTTGTCCGAAGTGAAGGGCAAGGCGCTGATGATCCACGCCGGCGGCGACAATTTCGCCGACCAGCCGAAACCGCTGGGCGGTGGGGGCGAACGCATCGCCTGCGGCGTCATCCAGTAAGCGTTACAACCCCAGGTCCGACAGCCCGGGGTGATCGTCCGGCCGCCGGCCCAGCGGCCAATGGAATTTGCGTTCGGATGCCTGGATCGGCATGTCGTTCAGGCACGCATAGCGCCGCTGCATGAGGCCGTTCTCGTCGAATTCCCAGTTCTCGTTGCCGAACGTACGGAACCAGTTGCCGGAATCGTCGTGCCATTCGTAGGCGTAGCGCACGGCGATGCGGTTCCCTTCGAAGGCCCACAACTCCTTGATCAGGCGGTAGTCCAGTTCCTTCTTCCATTTGCGGTCCAGGAACGGGACGATCTGCTCGCGGCCGGTGACGAATTCCGCGCGGTTGCGCCAATAGCTGTCCGGCGTGTAGGCCAGTGCGACTTTTTCCGGGTTGCGGCTGTTCCACCCGTCTTCCGCCAGGCGGACTTTCTGGATGGCCGTTTCACGCGTGAACGGGGGGAGTGGCGGACGGGGTTCGATCGTGGGCATAAAGGCTCCTTGTAGAGGTGAGGTAGACAGGTCTGTATCGTAAGCGAAACGCGCTTGAAGTGGCCCATCCATCCAGCTAGTTGATGTAGACAGGTCTGTATCATATAATGGAGTCCCGCACTCCGCCCCGACCTGACGACCATGGCCCAGCCCTCCGCCCGCGACCGCATCCTCGACACGGCAAAACGCCTGTTCTACCGCGACGGTTTCCGCGCCACCGGCATCGACCGGATCGTCGCGGAATCCGGCGTGGCGAAGATGTCGCTGTACCGCCATTTCCCATCGAAAGACGATTTGATCGGCGCCTTCCTCGACTGGCGCCACGACCACTGGACGTCGTGGTTCACGGCGGCTGTCGACACGAGGCTCGCGCGCGGGGAAGGGCTCGCCGCCGTGGCCGACGTGCTCGGCGAGTGGTTCGCGCAGGAGGATTTCCGCGGCTGCGCCTTCATCAACGCCGCCGCGGAGACGGGGGCGACGGACGACCCCCGTCACCTGGAACAGGCCGTGCGCCACAAGCGCGACCTGCAGCGCTATCTCGGCGACGTGGCCACACGGCTGGGCCTGACGACGCCGGACCAGGTGGCGGAAGAAGCGCTGCTGTGCGTGGAAGGCATGATCGTGCGTGCGCAGATCGACCCGGGGCCCGGGATCGTCGATGCGGGCCGGCGCCTGCTCGCACGGATCGAACGGGGCGCGTAACATTTTCCCATCCCTTTGTTACAATATTTCAACATATGACCACGTTGGGCTCGCGCCGCCTGCTATGATGGGTAGCTGAGCCGCTCCGGCTTGCCTCCGACCACCCACGATATGCCCTGGCCGTTCGATCCCGCGTCCCCGGATGACACATCCGCCCGAAAGCCGGGCGACATGGAAGTGCAGATGCGGCGCCACCCGTGGGAGACGACGCCGGTCGGGCCCGTCGCACACTGGCCGTTCAGCCTGAAACTCGCCGTCCGTACGCTGCTCGATTGCCAGCTGCCGATGTACCTCGCCTGGGGCGACGCGTACACGCAATTCTTTAACGATGCCTACGTGCCGATCCTCGGCGCCAAGAAGGACGGGGCGCTGGGCGGCGACGTCCGCGAGACCTGGCCGGAGATCTGGCCGACCATCGGCCCGATGTGGGCGCGCGTCCTGCAGGGCGAGCCCGTCGGCTCGAGCGACCTCGCCTTGACGATCAACCGCTACGGCTATTTCGAGACCTGCCACTTCGCCTATTCGTACAGCCCCGTCTACGGCGACGACGGCCGGCCCGAAGGCGTGCTGGTGACCTTCGTCGAGACGACGGAGACGGTGCTGGCCGAACGCCGCCGCGCCTTCCAGCTCGAGCTGGCCGACATCCTGCGCCGCGAGACGTCGTCCGGTCCGCTGCTGCGGGCCGCGCTGCGCCAGGTCGGCGCCTACGTCGACGACGCCACCGTGACGTATGCCGAGACGCGCCCGGGCATGGATGCAGCCGTGATCCTGGAACAGTGGGAGGGCGGCGCTCGCACGGCGCAGTCGGGGCGCACCGTGCCGCTGGCGCAGCTGGCGCTCGGACTGCCCGAGCCCCTGTGCGCGGGGGATACCGTGTGGTCGGCGGACAGCGCGGAAGGCAGCAGGGCGGGCATCGCGGTGCCGCTGATGGACGGCGACCGCCTGGCGGCCGTGCTGGCGCTGCATGCGCCGCTCGACGGGGGCCGCATCGCGGACGAGGTCCGTCTGCTGGAAGACGCCGCGCGCCGCACGTGGGAAGCGCTGCGCCGCATCCGCGCCGAGGAGGCGCTGCGCGAAGAGACGCGCGTGCTGGAACTGATGAAGAGCGCGACCGAGACGCTGGCGTCGACCATCGCCCTCGAACCGCTGATGCAGGCCATCACGGATGCCGCCACGCAGCTCGTCGGCGCGGAATTCGGCGCCTTCTTCTACAACGCCAGGGACGACAACGGCGACGTCTATTCGCTGTACGCGCTGTCCGGCGCCTCCCGTGCCGCGTTCGAGCGCCTGGGCATGCCGCGCGCCACCGCCGTGTTCGGGCCGACATTCCACGGCAGCGCGCCGATCCGCAGCGACGACATCCGCCAGGATCCGCGCTACGGCAAGATGGCGCCGCACCATGGCATGCCCGCGGGGCACCTGCCCGTCGCGAGCTATCTCGCGGCGTCCGTCGTGTCGCGTTCGGGCGAGGTGATCGGCGGCCTGTTCTTCGGCCATTCGCAACGGGCCATGTTCAGCGAACGCAGCGAGGAGTTGATCGGCGCCTTCGCCGTGCAGGCCGCGATCGCGATCGACAACGCGCGCCTGTACGACATGGCCCAGCGCGCGGCCGGGGAGCGCGAGCAGCTGCTGGCCAGCGAGCGCGCGGCGCGCGCCGAGGCCGAGCGCCACAACAAGATGAAGGACGAGTTTCTCGCCATGCTGGCGCACGAACTGCGCAATCCGCTGGCGCCGATCACGAGCGCGGCCCAGCTCCTGCGCCTGCCGGAAGTGAACGAAGGGCTGCGCCTGAAGGCCAGCAACATCATCTCGCGCCAGGTGCGCCACATGACGGAGCTCGTCGACGACCTGCTGGACGTCTCGCGCGTCACGCGCGGCCTGGTGAAACTGGAGAACGAGATCCTCGACCTGAACAAGGTCGCGATGGCGGCCGTGGAGCAGGCGCGCCCGCACATCGAGGAGCGCCAGCACAGCCTCACGGTGGAGCTGCCGGATGCGCCGGTGCCGGTCGCAGGCGACCGCACGCGCCTGATCCAGGTGCTCGTCAACCTGCTCAACAACTCGGCCAAGTACACGCCGCCGGGCGGACGCATCGCCCTCGTCGTCACCATCGACGACGGCGCGGCGCGGGTCGCGGTGCGCGACAACGGCACCGGCATCGACGCGCAATTGCTGCCGCACGTGTTCGACCTGTTCACGCAGGCCGACCGCGCGCCGGACCGCTCGCAGGGCGGCCTCGGGATCGGCCTCGCGCTCGTGAAAAGCATCGTCCGCATGCACAACGGCCAGGTGGCCGCGCACAGCGCCGGACCGCAGCAGGGCACGACCATGACCGTTACCTTGCCGCTCGCGCAGGCCGAGGTGGGACAGGTCGTGCGGTCGGGCGAGGGCAGCGGGGCGGCGCGGCCGCTCACCGTCACCATCGTCGACGACAACGGCGACGCCGGCCATTCGCTCGCGGTGCTGCTGCGCGCGCACGGCCACACGGTGCACGTGCACGAGGACGCGGCCGGCACGCTGGCGCAGGCCGATGCCGCCACCGAAGTCTTCATCCTCGACATCGGCCTGCCCGACATGACGGGCTACGAACTGGCACGCCGCCTGCGCCGCGACGCACGCCACGCGGACGCGGTGTACGTCGCGCTGACGGGCTACGGCCAGCAGCGCGACCGCGAGCTGTCGCGGCAGGCGGGTTTCGATCACCACCTCGTCAAGCCGGTCGAAATCGGC
This sequence comes from uncultured Massilia sp., assembly GCA_966211695.1. Lineage (GTDB taxonomy): Bacteria > Pseudomonadota > Gammaproteobacteria > Burkholderiales > Burkholderiaceae_D > Telluria. The sequence goes on from CBIHOW010000046.1 coordinate 30,004, forward strand.
AAGCTGGCGCAGATCCTGGCCGCGACGGCGGAAAGGAAGCCTGCCGTGGAAGGTTGACATTCATTGTCATAACGATCAGTATTAGCCGCGCTTTATCTTTCCCAACTTCATCCAGCCGACCGTGTCCCGCAAAAAGAACAGCCGTCAATGGGCCCGCCTGCGCATCCTGTGCTACGCGGGACTGGACCTGATGACGATCGTCCAGGATGCCTTCACCCTGGTGCGTGAACTCGTGCCGAATTCCTGCGCCGAGCTGGCGCTGCGCGTCGATCCGGCCGAGGCATCGCCGCTGGCCGGGAACGAGGCCGCGTACGTGTCGGTGCTGCCGCCCCCGAGCGGTTATGCGTACCGCGACCATGCCGGCTTCACGGCGAACGGCGCGCCCGCATTGCATACGCTGCAGGTGCCGCTGTCGAACGCCGGCCGCCGGCTGGGCGAGATCACGTTGTGGCGCCACGAGGGGCCCGCGTTCGACCGCCACGACGAGGAAGACCTGCAGCGCGTGGCGACGTATTTCGAGCACGTGCTGCGCAACGCGCCCGAACTGGCGGCGGGCAGTGCCGGCGTCATCGAGGATGAGGCCATGCTGCTGGCCACCGTCGACGGCCAGATCCTGTACCTGAGCGATTCGGCCGGCGCGCTGCTCGACCAGCTGGCCGCGCAGGAGCGCCAGGTCTTCAACCGCCGGACGCTTCCCCCGTTCTGCCTGCGCCTCGTGGAATCCGTCGCGCACGGCGACCGCTATCCGTGGCTGCTGCCGCTCGGGACCCTCGCCATGGCCGGCGGCGTGCTGGAGGCGCGCGCGCAGTGGATGAGCGCCGGCGGCGCGGCCGCGCTGCATGCCGAAGACCCGGCGTACATCCGCACGGTCGGCATCTTCATGAAATTCGTCGTGCCGCTGCCCCTGCGCATCTGGCGCGCGCTCGGCTCCGTCGAGCTGTCGCCGCAACAGGCCGAGGTGGCGTTCTGGATGGGCGTCGGCGGCGGCCGCGAATCGGCGCGCGCCAACATGGAAGTCAGCGACGCCGTGTTGCGCGATTGCGTGAAGGCCGTCTACGAAAAATTCGGCTGCTCGTCCGAGGCCGGCCTGCTGGAGCAGCTGCGTCCCACCGTGTCCCGCATGTGACCCCACCGGTGGGGCTGGGACCGCGCGGTCCCGTTCCTTATCATGTCGTCAAGCTCGAAGCAGGGGCGCGGCACGGGCCGTGCCCCTTGCCCGCTTTCTCATCACAACATCAATAAACGGGAAACACGACATGAACCTCCGCAGCATCCTCACGACCCTGTCCCTGTGCCTGGCCTTTGACGCACGCGCCGCGCTGATCCACCAATACGAATTCAACGGCAACCTGGCGGACACGCTGGGTGGTCCGGCCCTCGTGGCCAACGGCGGCAAGGTCGCCGCGGGCCGCTACGACTTCGCGGCCAACCAGGGCCTGCGCCTGCACGAGAACCTGGGCGCCACGTACACGATCGACATGCGCTTTCATTTCGACACGCTGAACAACTGGCAGAAAGTGGTCGATTTCAGCGGCCTGCTGAAAGACTACGGTTTTTATACGTCGGGCAGCGGCTATGACCTGTACAACTACGGCGGGACCTACGGCCACCTGCAGGCGAAGCGGGACACGCACCTGACGCTGACCCGCGGCGCCGACGCCGCGGTCCGCATCTACCAGGACGGCACGCTGGTGGGGACGGTGGCCGACACGCAGGGCTATGCCGACTTCGCCGGCCACGACGCCAACTTCTTCCGCGACGACCGCGGGCTGAACGAAGCGGCGGCGGGATCCGTGGATTTCCTCCGCATCTACGACAACGTGCTGACGCAGGCGCAGGTCTATGCGCTGATGGACCCGTCGCAGGTGCCGGAGCCGGCCAGCGGCGCGCTGATGGTCATGGGCCTGTCGTTGCTGGGGCTGTCGGTGGGCAAGGGACGGCGCCAGCGCCAATAACGGCACGCTCAGCGGAAGCGCAGCACGTCGGCCGCCACCGTCGTCCCCGCCAGCGGCAGCAGCGGCGGCAGGCCGGCCGGGCGGGGCGGCAGGTCGCGCCCGGGCAATCCCGGAATGCGCTCCTGGATATACACGAGGAACGGCGGATCGCCCGCAAAGTCGAACGCGAAACGCTGCGGCTCGTCTTCCATGCCATGTAACGCGAGGTTCCAGCTGAAGCACGATTTCTCCGTGAGCACGCGGCCATTGACGCTGGTGCGCCACGGGCAGGCGCCTTGCACGCGTACGGTGATGTCGGGCGCGCGGTTGTGCGAGCGCAGCGTGAATTCCACGTGGCGCCGCCGGGGGCTGCGCACGTCCTTGTCGATGACGAGGTCGGGCCACGCGACGCTGTCGTCCTTCTGCGCGGCCGCGTACCATACGGGATCGGCGTCGCGCCCGAACAGGTAGGGCAGCGGATACGGGTGCAAGGTGTTGGGGAAGACCTGCCGCGTCCACGCATCGAGCGGCCCGGCCGGATGCAGCCAGAACGCCTGCCAGCTCGGGGTGTCCTTGTAGTACACGAGCCGGCTCGGCGTGGGCAGGTCGGGCACCCGCGGCACGGCCGCATACGCCATGCCGAACGAGACGCCGGCCGCAAGCAGCAGCGGCCGCACGAGCCAGCGCCGCGCGAGCGCGTCGAGCGCCATGCCGCACAGTCCCGCCAGCAGGCACACGAGGCTCGAGGGCAGCACGAGCCAGGCCGGTGTGCAGAACACGAAGCTCGCGTGCGTCGCGGGCAGCAGCAGGACGAGTGCCGGCAGCGTGCCCGCGACCGCGACGGCCGCGCGCCGGGCCGGCGTCCATGTCCGCGAAGTCCACGTCCGTTCTCCCGTGAGCGCGAGCCAGGCGGCGTGCGCGGCCAGCAGCGGCCACGCGAGCGCGTAGCTGGCCCCCGGCGCGCGCGCGCTCGTCGCGACGAGCGCGATGTCGGCCGCGAGCAGCACGCCCAGCGCCGTCGCCGCGACGCCGAGCCGCCGCTGCAGGCGCCGCTGCAGCGCGATGAAGACGGCGGCCGGCACCAGCATGAAGGCCGCCAGTTGCCAGCGCACGCCGTCGTCGTCGGCAAGGACGGCGGCCGGATAGCGCGCCTGCAGCGCCGGCAGCATCTCGCGGCACAGGTAGGCGACGAAGGTCGCGAAGATGGCGCTGAACACCACGCTGAACATGGCATCGACGATGTCGGTGCCGGAGATGCGGTTGCGCAGGGCCGTGCGGCAGGCCCAGGCGCCCAGCGCACAGCAGAGCAGCGTCAGCGGCCAGATCGTCCGGTAGTCGTAGTGGGCCATGCCGGCGAGCGGCAGCGTGAAAAAGACCTGGCCGTGCGGCGGCGAGGCCAGCGCCAGGTTGGCGTTGCCGAGGCGGCGCAGCAGCGCGAGCATCGTGTCGCCCTCGTGCTGCAGGCTGGCGCTGGACAGGCGCTGCGGCACGTCGTGCATGCCCTCCCAGCCCAGCGGCCCCTGCGTCGTGGCGAAGTGCAGCACGGGAAAGGCGCCGGCGGCCAGCGGCGCCGCACCCGCGCTTTGCGGCAGGCGGTCATACAACTCGGCCATGAAGGACGAGCCGTGCGGCTGCGGCGCGCCGCGCGTCCAGGCGTCCAGCGCAAAGCCGTCCGCGTGCGCGGCGCCGATCAATTCCAGCGGACCGCGGTTGCCGGCGTTGTCGAAGCGCAGGGCGACGCGTACCCGCTCCGCCCACGGGTGCGCTTGCATGAAGGCGCGCGCGCCCATCGCCTGCACCGTGTCGGCGTCCGTGAAGACGAACAGCAGGTCGTTGTCGAGCGGCGGTCCGGCCTGCAGCACGCGCAGGGTTTCCAGCAGCGCGGCGGCGGAGGCGCCGCCGTCGGCCGCGCCCGGCGTCGTCGCGGCGGAATCGTAATGGGCCATGGCCAGCACGGCGCCACGGCGCGCGGCGCCCCGCTTGCGCACGACGATGTTGCGCGCGGTCGCCACCGTGCTCTGCCCATGCGACATCCAGTCCCACGACGTCGCGGACACGGTGTCGACCTGGACGTCGGGCTCGAGGCCGAGGGCGCGGATGCGCGCCAGCAGGTACTCGCGCGCGCGCGCGTTGGTGCCGCTGCCGGCCGGACGCGGCGCCTGCGCGAGCGCCTGCACGTGCGCCTGCGCGCGCGCCGCGCTGAACCCGGGGACGAACGGACCGGCCGGCACCGGCGCCGCATGCGGCTGCAGCATGAGCCAGGCGAGGAGGAAGGCCAGGCCGCCGGCCGCCCAGACGGCCAGTCGAGGTATGTGACGCATCGTGCGTCTCCCATCGTTATTATGGTTTTGCGCAAAAAAAGCCCGCCGGAAGGCGGGCGAGGAGGGACAACAACACTAGTCGAGCTTCCAGACGAAGGCCAGCTTCGCCCATCCGGCTTCCGCCACGCCGTTGTTCGTGGCGGGCTTGAATTTGCACAGTGTCAGGGCATTGATGGCGGCGCGATCGAGGTCGCGCGACCCGCTCGATTGTTCGATGCGCGAGGAACTCACGCGGCCGTCGGCGCCCACGAGCAGCGCCAGCGTCGTGGTCCCGGTGTCGCCCCGGCGCGCGGCCGCGGCCGGGTAGTCGGGCAGGGCGCAGCCGTTCGCGTCCGCGAACACCGCCGTGCGCATCTGGCCCGGGTTGGCGCCTGGCGTGGCCGGCGCTTCCGGCACGGGGTCGGACGGCATCGCGGGGAATGGCGACGGGTCGGATGCCGTGGTCGCCTGGATGGGGTTCGGCGCGGGTGGCGGGGCGACGTCCACTTCCGTCTTCGGTACGAACACGTCCGGCGGCGCCAGTTGCTGCGCCGGCTTCGGCGGTTCGGGCGGCGGTGACGGCGGCGTCGGGCGCTCGGGTTCGATCATGACGAGCACCTGTTCCGGCAGGTTGGACAGGGAAAGTGTCTTCGTGTTGATGCTGTGGATGAACACGGCGCCGAGTGCCACGTGCAGGGCGGCGACAACGGCGACTTTCGCGGCTTTCGTATCTGGGCGGTTGCCGCTCGAGAGACTCGTGAATTGCATGGCCATCCTCCTTGTTGTTGTTGCCGGCGTTGCCGGAGGTAAAACGGAGTGAAGCGGAAAATCCAACGAACGGAACCAATATATGCTATCTCCTAGCAATCGGTAAAGCGATTTCGTAGCAAGGTGTAATGCCATTTGATTGTCGAGGCCGTCTTGACATGTGGGAAAATGGATGCATGCCGCCTCCCGCCCGTTGCTGTTGTATGGAATAATCGTCCCTGTGCTTTCGCCTGAAAGCAGAAGTAGCCTGGAGAATCGAACGTGCAGAAAGAGCAAAAGCCGATCCGCGTGATGCTGGCGGACGACCACCCGATCGTGATGACCGGGTTCGCGATGTCGTTGTCGGCGCAGGGAATGGAAGTGGTGGGCCAGGCCAAGAGTCCGAGCGAAGCGGCAGCCATGTATGCCGAATTCCGTCCGGACGTGGCCGTGCTCGACATCCGCTTCGGCACCGAGCTGACGGGGCTGGACGCCGCGCAGAACATCCTCAAGAACGATCCGAAGGCGAAGATCGTGTTCCTCAGCCAGTTCGACCAGGACAGCCTGATCAAGGAAACCTACCGCCTGGGCGCGCACGCGTTCGTGACCAAGGATTGCGACCCGGCCGACCTGGCCGACGCCGTGCGCCACGCGCATGCCGGCAAGCTGTACTTCCTGCCGCAGATCGCGGAACGCCTGGCCAGCCTGGCCGTGCGCGGCGACGTGTCGCCGCAGTCGCAGCTGGACGAGCGCAGCCTGGAGATCTTCAAGCTGATGGCCGAAGGGCTCACCAACGTGGAAATCGCCGAGCGCCTCAACCTGTCGACCAAGACCATCAGCAACATCAGCCAGTCCGTGAAGGAGAAGCTCGGCGTGCACCGGCAGGCGTACATCACCAAGCTCGCCGTCAAGCATGGCTTGATCGAGCCCTGATCCATTTCGTTGCCGTGCTGTCTTCCGTGCTCCGGTTTGCAAACTTAGGTTCCCGCCTGCGCGGGAACGACGGTGGTCGCGCGCGCACGTCGTCCCTGCGCAGGCAGGGACCCAATGTCGTGCTGTCGCTGGCCACATTGATGTTGACGGCTTCGGCGCACGCCTTCGCCACCCGCGACATCAAACCGGAACCCGTGCAGGGCTACCGCTTCCAGATCGTCACGACGGACGACAGCGCCATCACGCGCCGCATCGTGGACGACATCACGCGCCGCCTCGTGCCCGTGTTCTCCGTGTTCCGCACCGAACTGGCCCAGCACCGGCGCATGCTGTACGTGACCGTCGGCCCGGCCGCGCTGCGCGACGTGGCGCAGCGCCGCTGCGACTGCGTCGTCGTCTCCACGTTCACGTCGAGCCAGGTCGTGCGCTCCGTCCTCGGCTCCCTGCCGCCCGCACGCGCCGCGTCGTTCACGGCCGTCTACGCGGAACCGGCGCCGACCGACCAGCTGAGCCTCGTGGCCCTGCTGTACCGGCGGATCCCGCGCGTGGCCGCCATCCTCGGTCCCGACACCGCGTTCCTCAGGCCCATGCTGGAAAACGAGCGCGTGAACGTGCTGCAGGCCGACCCCGACGAGGGCATCAACCGCCTGCTGGGCCAGATCGGGCAGACCGACGTGCTGCTGGCGCTGCCCGACAGCGCTGTCTACAACACGGAAAACTTCCGCAACATCCTGCTCTCGACCTACCGCCACAAGCAGGGCGTGATCGGCTTCTCGGCCGACATGGTCAAGGCGGGCGCGCTGGCGACGACGTATTCCGAGGTCGAGGACATCAACGCCCAGGTGGCCGAGATCGTGGCCGGCTACGTGGCCGGCGGCGAGCTGCCGCCACCCCAGTTCCCGCGCTACTTCCGCACCATCGTCAACGAGGGCGTCGCGCGCTCGCTCGATGTCGAGGTGCCGGACAACGCGCGCAACTTTGCCCGGCCCGCGCCGGCACGCCACCCATGAAGCGCCCCGCCGCCCTCCGTGACGCCTCGCTGCGCGCCGCCAAGCTGCGCTCGGCAAAACTGCGGCCCGCCCGGCTGCGACCCCGCGCCCTGCAGTTCTGGCGCGGCTGGAGCATCGGCCTGCGCATGGCCTTCATCACGATGCTGCCCGTGACCCTGCTGTTCACGTCGTTCGTCTGGTATTCCTGGTACGCGCACCGCGCCCAGGTCGACGAGGAACTGGCGGAACGCGGCCGCATCCTCGCGCGCGCGCTGGCGGAGACCAGCGAATACAACGTCATCTCGGGCAACCTGTCGGACCTGCGCCTGACCATGAACGGCCTCGTGCAGTCGGACAGCAGCGTGTACCGCATCGACGTCATCGACATGAACGGCCAGAACGTGGTGCCCGTCATCTCCGAGCACCCGATCGAGGCGGAGAACCGTTCGTTCGAGGCGCCGATCCGCAAGCAGGTCGTGTGGATCAACCTGTTCTCGGACAACGGCACGCCGCACGTCTCCGCGTCCAGCGACACGCGTCCGCCGACCCTGACGACGGAGGTCGTGGGCCTCGTGCGCGTGACGATGTCGCCGACGAACATGCTGGCCAAGCAGCTGCACCGCTTCCGCGTCGAGCTGGCGATGGCCGCGCTGGCGCTGGCCGCGAGCGGCGCGCTCGCGTACATCCTCGCGCGCAGTCTCACCGTGCCGCTGCGCGAGGCGATCTCCGTGCTGCGGCGTATCCGCGGCGGCAACTACCGCGTGCAGCTGCCCGTCACGACGGGCGGCGAGGTGGGCGAACTGCAGGCGTCGATCGGCGAGATGTCGGTGGCGCTGGACCAGTCGAAGCAGGACCTGGAAAACAAGGTGGCCGAGCGCACGCGCGACCTGCTCGCGTCGCGCAACGAGGCGCTGCGCGCCGACGCCGACAAGCGCAAGCTGATCCAGAAGGTCAACAGCATCATCGAGGACGAGCGCAAATCCATCGCGGTCGAGATCCACGACGAATTGAACGCGTCCCTGATCGCCGTGCGCCTGGAATCGCAGACGATCCAGCAGCTCGCGGCCAAGGTCACGTCGGGGGAGGAAATCGACCAGATCCGCGCCAAGGCGCAGGCCATCACCAAGCTGGCGCTGGACCTGTACGCGAACGGCCGCCGCCTCGTGCGCCGCCTGCGTCCGGAGGTGCTGGACATGCTGGGCCTGCACGGCGCCGTCGAGGAGATGGTCAACCACTACCGCAGCTCCGGCGTGCACTTCGAATTCGAATCGCAGGGCGACTTTTCCAGGATCGGCAACGAACTCGCGATCTCCGCCTACCGCATCGTGCAGGAAGCGCTGTCGAACATCATGAAGCACTCGCAGGCCGGCTTCGCGCGCGTGAGCCTTGCGCTGTCCGACGAGGACGGCGCGCTGCACATCGAAGTGCAGGACGACGGCGAAGGCTTCGATCCGGCCGTCGCGTCGGAAGGCATCGGCATCATCGGCATGCGCGAGCGCGTGTTCGCCCTCGGCGGCAGCATCCACGTGCAGTCGCGCCCCGGCGAGGGCACCCTCGTCGCCATCACCCTCCCGCTATCGGACGTGGCGGCTGCCTGAAAGCAGTCTTCTGGGGTAGAGTAGCGACCTCAGTCTTCCACAAGATAGCAAACCACATCATGCTCAACGCATTGCAGACGCCCTTCGAGAAGGGCAACCAGAATCAGACCACGACCTGGTCCGATTGCATCGCCTGGTACGACAACCTCGCGCACCAATACCCCCAGGTGCTGCGCTTTTCCGTGGTCGGGACCTCCGACGCGGGCGTGCCGATCCACGCCGGCGTGATCTCGGCCGACGGCGTGTTCGACCGCGCGCAGATCAAGGCCGCGGGCCGTCCCGTCTTCTTCAACAACAACGGCATCCATCCGGGCGAACCGGAAGGCGTCGATGCGTGCATGGCGCTCGTGCGCGATGTCTGCCAGCAGCCGGACCGCCTCGCGGCGCTGGGCAGGACCGTGTTCCTGTTCGTCCCGCTGTACAACGTGGACGGCGCGTTCAACCGCGCCAATACGTCGCGCGTGAACCAGGACGGCCCCGAGTCGTTCGGCTTTCGCGGCAACAGCCGCCACCTCGACCTGAACCGCGACTTCGTCAAGTGCGACACGCTGACGGCGCAGACGTTCAATAAACTGTTCACGGAATGGGACCCGGACGTGATGGTCGACACGCACACGTCCAACGGCGCCGACTACAGCTACACGATGACGCTGATCCCGACCCAGGCCGACAAGCTGGGCGGGGACCTCGGCACCTTCCTGCGCGACGAGATGCTGCCCGCGATGCACGCGGAGATGGACAAGCGCGGCTGGCCCATGTGCCCGTACGTGAACCCGGTCAAGGACAGCCCGGATGACGGCATCGCCGACTTCCTCGAGACGGCGCGCTTCTCGACGGGCTATGCGGCGCTGCACGACACGATCGGCTTCATGCCCGAGACGCACATGCTGAAACCCTTCGCCGACCGCTATCACTCGATGCGCGCGCTCGTCGAGACGGCGCTCGACTTCACGATCGCCCACGGCGACAGGATCGTCGCCCTGCGCCGCGCCGCCCGCGCGGCCGGCCGCACGCGCCGCGAATGGCCAGTGCACTGGGCGATGGACGAAGCGAATCCGTCCACGTTCCGCTTCAAGGGCTATGCGGCGAAGTACAGGGCCAGCGTCCTGGGCGACTACCAGCGCCTGTACTACGACCGCAACGAGCCGTACGAACGCGACATCGCGCACTACAACCGCTTCCCGGCCGACGTCGTCGTGCCGGCACCGAAAGCCTACGTCGTGCCGCAGCAGTGGCGCGAAGCGATCGAGCGCCTGCGCTGGAACGGCGTCAAGCTGGAGCGCGTGGAGGCCGAGCGCACGCAGGAAGTGTCCGTGTACCGCATCGCGGGCCTGACGACGCGCCCGCACGCGTACGAAGGACACATGTTCCACGACGACGTGCAGCTGGAACGCGTGCGCGAGACCGTCACGATCCGTGCCGGCGACTACCTCGTCGCGCTGGACCAGGACCAGACCCGCTACGCCGTCGAGACGCTGGAACCGCAAGCCCACGACAGCTTCTTCCGCTGGGGCTTCTTCAACAGCGTGCTGGAAAAGAAGGAAGCGTATTCGGACTACGTGTTCGAGGACGAGGCCGAGCGCCTGCTGGCCGCCGAAGCGGACCTGGCCGCGAAGTTCGGCGCCTGGAAGGCCGCCAACCCGGATCTGCTGCACGACCAGGGCGCGGTGCTCGACTTCATTTTCGCCAACTGCGCGCGCTGGCGCGAGCCGGAGTGGCGTCGTTATCCGGTCTTCATGATCGACTGATTTACCTCGGGGGAGAAAAACAATGAATTACAAGATCGCCGCCGCACTGGCGCTGCTGGGCGCCGCATCCGGCGCATCGGCGGCACCGACCGCCGGCCAGACCTATTTCGAACAGAACTGCGCCAGCTGCCACACGGCCGATGCCGGCATGGCCTCGCGCGCGGGGCCGCCGCTGTTCAACGTCGTGGGCCGCAAGGCCGGTTCGGCGCCGGGCTACAACTACACGGATGCGCTGTCGAAGGCCGGTGCCGCCGGCAAGACGTGGACGCGCGCGGAGCTCGACGTCTTCCTGCGCGACCCGGCCAAGGACGTGCCGGGCACCGCGATGCCGATCGGGATCGCGGATGCGAAAGCACGCGCCGCCGTGATCGATTACCTCGCCACGCAGAGCGGCAAATCGGCGGCGCCGAAAGCCGCCGCCGCGACAGGTGCGCGTGCCGGCGCCTGGACCGATGACAAACCGGGCGACGTGCACCACATCACGGTCGACCAGCTCGTCGCACCGTTTGCCAGCGAGAGCGCGGGCAACGGTCCCAAGCTCGCCAAGCGTCCGGACGGCGCGCTGCCGGCCGTTCTGAAAGGCTTCAAGGTGAGCGTGCTGGCCGAAACGGGCAAGGCGCGCTATGCGCTGCGTGCGCCGAACGGCGACATCCTCCTGGCCGATTCGGGCAAGGGCGAAGTCCGCATCCTGCGCCTGTCCGCCGACGGCGCCGCGGTGGGCACGGATACCGTATTCGCAACGGGCCTGTCGCGTCCGTACGGCCTCGCGCTGTGGCCGGCCGCGAATCCGAAATACCTGTACGTGGCCAACGCGAATTCCGTCGTGCGCTTCCCGTACGCCGCGGGCGACCTGAAAGCGAAGGGCAAGCCCGAGACGATCGTCGACAAGATCGTCGACGGCCTGGGCAACCACATCACGCGCTCGCTCGCGTTTTCGCAGGACGGCAAAACCCTGTTCGTCTCGGTCGGCTCGGCCACCAACGTCGCGGAAGGCATCGGCGCCAAGCCGCCGCAGCCGCTCGCGCAATGGGAAGCCGCGCACGGCCTGGGCGGCACGTGGAGCCAGGAGACCGACCGTGCCACCGTGCTCGCGTTCGACCCGGACGGCAAGAACCGCCGCAACTACGCGAACGGCCTGCGCAACTGCGTGGGCATGTTCGTGCATCCGGACACGGGCGACCTGTATTGCAGCGTCAACGAGCGCGACGAACTGGGCGACAACCTGCCGCCGGACTACGTCACGCGCGTGAAACGCGGCGGCTTCTATGGCTGGCCGTGGTACTACCTGGGCGCGCACGAAGACCCGCGCCTGAAAGGCATCCGCCCGGACCTGAAGGACAAGGTCATCGTGCCGGACACGCTGATCCAGGCGCACTCCGCGCCGCTCGGCATGACCGTGTACCACGCCCCGGCGGGCGCGCAGCACGCGTTCCCGAAAGAGTACGACGGCGACATCTTCCTCGCGCTGCACGGCTCGTGGAACCGCGGCATCCGCACCGGCTACAAGGTCGTGCGCGTGATGATGAAGGACGGCGCGCCGACGGGCCAGTACCAGGACTTCATGACAGGCATGGTGCTGTCCGACCGCGACGTGTGGGGCCGTCCGGCCGCGGTGACCGTGGCGGCGGATGGCGCGCTGCTCGTCGTGGATGACGGCGGCGGCGTCGTGTGGCGGATCGTGCCGGACAAATGAGGCGATAAGAAAACCTTAAGCCGGCTTGCCGAAGATGAGGGTCAAGAGATGTCCGACCCATCATCAGGAGGCAAGCATGAACGATTCATCCCTGTTGTCCAGGGACGGCAAGGTCCTCGTGTGGGACCTGCCGGTCCGCATATTCCACTGGCTGCTGGCGGCCAGCTTCGCCGGTGCGTGGCTGACCGCGGAGCATGAGCGCTGGCGCCTGTTGCACGTCACGTTCGGCTGCACCGTGCTGGCGCTGGTCGTGCTGCGTGTGGCGTGGGGCCTGCTCGGCACACGCCATGCGCGCTTTTCCGACTTCGTGCGCGGGCCGCGCAATGTCCTGAGCTATCTCGGCGGTTTCGTACGCGGCAAGCCGCAACACTACGTCGGCCACAACCCGGCCGGCGGCCTCGCCATCGTCGCGCTGCTGGCGCTGGCCGTCACGGCCGCGGCGGCGGGGATTGCGACGTACACACTGGGCGACGCTTACGAAGACGTGCACGAAGCGCTGGCGAACCTGATGCTGGCCCTCGTCGGACTGCACGTGGCGGCCGTCGTCGTGTCGGGCTGGCTGCACCGCGAGAACCTCGTCGCGGCCATGTTCAGCGGCCGCAAGCGCGGCACGCCCGTCGACGGCATCGCCACGCCCCGGCGCGGTGTCGGCATCGTGCTGCTGGCAGCCGTGCTCGGGTTCTGGGGCTGGCAGCTGAGCCATCCGGCCGACGGCCTGGGTGCGGTTGCCGCGGCCGAGACCCATGGCGAAGACGGTGACGACTGAACCGCCGCGTGGGAGAATGGGCACATGCACATCCTTCTCGCGGAAGACGATCCCCTGCTCGGCGACGGCCTGCGCGCCGGACTGCGCCAGCTCGGCTTCCAGGTCGACTGGGTGCAGAGCGGCGACGCGGCCGAGCGCGAATTGCGCGCGCAGGACTACGCGGCGGCCGTGCTCGACCTGGGCCTGCCGCGCCGGGACGGCATGGACGTGCTCGCGGCCGTGCGCGCCGCCGGGCTGGCCACGCCCGTGCTCGTGCTGACCGCGCGCGACGCCGTGCCGGACCGCATCCGCGGCCTCGACGCGGGCGCCGACGACTACGTGGTCAAGCCCGTCGACCTGCACGAACTGGCCGCGCGCCTGCGCGCCCTCGTGCGGCGCGCGCACGGGCAGCCGCGCGACCGCCTGCGGGCGGGCGACGTCGAACTCGACCCGGCCGCGCGCACGGTGCGCAAGGGAGAAACGCCGGTCGCGCTGTCGACGCGCGAATTCGACCTGCTGCATGCCCTGATGTTGAACGCCAACCGCGTGCTGACGCGCGAGCAGCTGGAACAGCATTTGTACAGCTGGGGCCAGGAAGTGGAGAGCAATGCCGTCGAGGTGCACGTCCACAACCTGCGGCGCAAGCTGGGGAGCGCGCTGATCCAGACGATCCGCGGCGTCGGCTACGTGCTGCGCGATCCCGCCACGCCATGAACCGCGCGGCGCCCTCGCTGCAGGTCCGCCTGCTCGGCCTGATGTTCGGCGTGCTCGCGGCGCTGTGGGCCGCGACGCTCGCGCTGACCCTGTCCGACACGCGCCACGAACTGGACGAGCTGCTCGATGCGCACCTCGCGCAGTCGGCAGCGCTGCTGCTGGTCCAGGACGCGGATGGCGACGAGGACGCCGCGGCGCCCGAGGCCCCGATCCTCCACCGCTACGCGCCGCGTGTCGCGTTCCAGGTCTGGCGCGACGGGCGCCTGGTCCTGCGTTCCGCCAATGCGCCCGCGCTGCCGTTCGGCCCCGCCGCGCGGCGCGACGGCTTCGCGTTCGTCGACGCGCCGGGCGCGCGCTGGCGCGTGTTCGCTGCCTACGACCCCGCGCGCCGGCGCCAGGTGTACGTCGGCGAACGGCTCGATGCGCGCGGCGAGA
>CBIHOW010000047.1:0-43498 GCA_966211695.1 uncultured Massilia sp.
CCCGAACAAGGCCATCGGCAAGATCAAGGAATTGCTGGTACGCCGCGCGATCTAAGCAGCGCATCGATGCAACGACAGACGGGCCCTTCGCGGGCCCGTTTTTTTATACCGCTTCCGCTTCGATGCGGCTCGCCGTGGCGGGCGACGTGGGCCGGATCGCCTCCGTCAACTCGGTCAGCGACGAGCCGCAGCCGAACACCAGCACGTCGCCCGGCTCGCAGCGCGCGAGGCCCGCGCGGATCGCTTCGTGCACGTTCAGCTCCACCTGCAGGTGATCCGTCTCGTATTTGCCGAGACGCGCACCGCGCACGAGCAGCGCCGCCACCTCGCCGGCTGCGCGGCCGCGGTTTTCCGTCTCGTACACGACCAGGTCGTCGAAGCCGGCCGCGCAGGTCTCGCCGATCGCCACGAGGTCGTCGTCGCGCCGGTCGCCCGGGGCCGCGACGACGCCGACGAGGCGGCCCGGCGTCATCGCGCGCGCCGTCTCGGCCAGCGCGGCATAGGCGGCCGTGTTGTGGGCGTAGTCGAAGATGACGGTCACACCGTCGACGTCGAACACGTTCGAGCGCAGCGGATTGTGCTTCCAGTCGGAGACGAACGTGCGCAGCCCGGCCGCGATTTCGATATTGCCGAAGCCCGTCGCGTTCAGCGCGGCGGCGGCGGCCAATGCGTTGGCGATGTTGAAGCGGGCGGCGCCCTTCAGGGTGCAGGGCATCGTGCGCACGTCCAGCAGCGCCTCGTGGCGCGCGCCGTTCGCCAGCACGATCCGGTTGTCCTCCAGGTAGACGGCGCGGCCGCCGTTTTCCAGATGGCGCAGCAGCACGGGATTGTCGGGGTCCAGCGAGAAGTACAGGATCTCCACGCCATGCGCCAGTTCGGACGACATCGCCACGCAATGGTCGTCCTCGGCGTTCAGCACGACGGCGCGGCGCGCCCGTTCCGCGATGACGAATTTCACGCGCGCCAGCGCCTCGACGGTGTCGATGCCGTCCAGGCCCAGGTGGTCGGCCGACACGTTCAGCACGACGGCCACGTCGCACCGGTCGAACGCGAGGCCGCGCTTGAGGACGCCGCCGCGCGCCGTCTCCAGCACGGCGAAGTCCACATCGGGCGACGCGAGTACGGTCCGCGCCGACCGGTAGCCGGTGCAATCGCCTTTCACGATGCGTTCGCCGTCGATGTACACGCCTTCCGTCGTCGTCACACCGGTGCGCAGGCCCGCGAGGCGCGTCGCATGCGCGATCAGGAGGCTCGTCGTCGTCTTGCCGTTCGTACCCGTCACGGCGATGACGGGGATGCGGCCGTCGTCCTCGCCGAACAGCGCGTCGACGATGGCGGCGCCCGCGTCGCGCGGCGTGCCGCGGCTCGGGTACTGGTGCATGCGGATGCCCGGGGCCGCGTTGACCTCGATGATGCCGCCGTTCTGCTCGCGCAGCGGACGGGCGATGTCCTGGCAGACGATGTCGATGCCGGCGACGTCGAGGCCGATCGTGCGCGCGGCGCGGATGCAGATGTCGCGCGTCTCCTCGGGCAGCAGGTCCGTCACGTCTTCGGCGGTGCCGCCCGTCGACAGGTTCGCGTTTCCGCGCAGCTCGACCAGGCTGCCTTCCGCGGGGACCGACTCGAGGTCGTAGCCCTGGCCCGCCAGCACCTGCAGCGCGAGGTCGTCGAGCGGGATCTTCGTGAGGATGTTCGTGTGGCCGTCGCCGCGCGCCGGGTTGCGGTTCTCGACCTCGACGAGCTCGCGCACCGTCGACACGCCGTCGCCCGTCACGTGCGGCGGCCGGCGCCACGACGCGGCGGCCACCTTGCGGCCGGTGACGAGCACGCGGTAGTCGCGGCCCTGCAGGAATTCCTCGACGATGACGTGGCGGCCGTACTGGCGGGCGAAGTCGAACGCGCGCCCGATCTCCTCGGGTGTCGTGCAGTTGACCGTCACGCCCTTGCCCTGGTTCGCGTCCAGCGGCTTCACGGTCACCGGACCCTTGATGCGGCGCGCTTCGCGCAGCGCCTGCTCGAGCGTCGTGACGGTGGAGCCGGCGGGGACGGGAACGCCGGCCTGGTCGAGCAGCGTCTTGGTCAGCTGCTTGTCGCTCGCGATGCCGACGGCCACGTGGTTCGTCGCGCCCGTGATCGTCGCCTGCAGGCGTTTCTGGCGGCTGCCCCAGCCCAGCTGGAACAGGTTCGCGTCCTCGGTCAGGCGCAGGCTCGGGATGCCGCGCCGGTGCGCGGCCGCCAGCACGGCCGCCGTGCTCGTGCCGATGGCGTGGCGGTGCGCGGTGTCGCGCAGGCTGTCCAGCGCCGCGTCCAGGTCGTACGGTTGATGGCGCGCGCACGCGTCGACCAGCGCGGCCGCCGTGCGCAGCGCGTGGCTGGCCACCTGTTCGACCGTGTAGCCGCACACGACGCGTGCTTGCCCCGGCTTGGCGGGGTCGATTTTCGTCATGCCAAAGGTGCCTGGGGCGCCGGCAAGGCGCTGCAATTCCATCACGACGGCTTCGAGCGCTTCGTGCGCGGCCTGGCAGTCCGACAGGCGCGCCGCCGCTTCGGCCGGCATCGCGGGCAGCAGGGCCAGCAGGCGCGCGCCGAGGCCGGCCGCATTCTGCTGCCCGGCGAGGTCGAGGACGGCCAGCAGGCAGGGCGTCGCGGCGTACAGGTTCGGGCCGCGCAGGATGCGTTGTTCTACGATGTTCATGTGAGCGGATTCCGTTTCGTGATGTTTTCCAAAAACTCGAGCAGCGGGGGCGGGATGCGTCGGGCGTCGCCGCCGTCGCTGCCCGGTAGTTCGTATCTGCTGCCGGCCGGCAGCAGGTGGAGACGGACGTCGATCAGCTCCGGCGTCTCGTGATTCGCGATCTCCGCGACGTTCGTCGACATCGTCCGGCCATCGACGACGGTGACGGCGCCTTGTCCCACCACTTCGATGCCCACGCCGCGTTCGACGACGAGGGCCGTGTCCTCGTCGATGCCGATGCCCTGCAGGTATGGGTTCTGAGCGACGACGGACAACAGGCGCGACAGGCGCTGCCGCTCGGAGAAATGCTGGTCGATGACGACCTTGTGCAGGAAGCCGAGGCCCGCGCCCAGGCTCACCGAGCCCTTTTCGGGATGCAGTTCCGCGCGGCCCTGCGCGAGCATGTGGCCGGACATGGCGGACGCGCCGGCGCTCGTGCCGCCGATGCAGGCGCCGCGCAGCTTGAGCGCGGCGTGCATCTCCGCGTCCAGCGCCGTACCGCCGATGATCGCGAGCAGGCGCTTCTGGTCGCCGCCCGTCATGAAGATGCCGTCGGCGTCGAGGATGTCGCGGATGTGCCTTTCGTCGTTGGCGTCCTGGCGGCTCTGCAGGTGCAGGTGCGAATGGCGCGCGACGCCGAGGTCGGAGAACGCGCGGTCATAGGTGTCCCACATGTTCTCCGCGATGCTGCTCGCCGCCGTGATGACGACGATCTTCGCGCCTGGGCCGCCGCACAGTTCGACGAAGCGCTTGAGGATCGCCATGTCGTTCTGCTTGTCCTCGCTGCCGCCGATGATGACGAGGTGGCCGTGGCTCCTGGCCAGCCGTTCCGCCTGTTCGGCCTGGGCGATGGCGTTCTTGTCCTGTGCGGTCATGGGTTGACGATCCTTGCGTGCGGCATGTCCTGGTTGCTGTGCGAAGCGGCTCCCGTGCGGGTGACGGCAATCAGGCCGACGGGTACCTTCGGATCGAACAGGTCGATGCCGCGCTTGAGGGCCAGCTCGAGCGGCATGCCGTCCTCGATCCATCCATAGACGGTGCGCGCCAGCAGGTGGCGCACGATCTGTTCGCCGATGCCGGTGGCGGCGACGGCGCCCTGCGGGCCGGCGTAGAAGCCGCTGCCGACGATCGGCGTATCGCCCACGCGGCCCAGCAGCGACGGCGCGGAACCGCCCGTGGACAGCGCCACGGCGAAGTGGCCGGACGGGTCGCGTACGACGGCGCCGACGGTGTCGCACGCGGCATGCGCCGGCAGGTCGAGCGGCGTCTGGTAATTCCAGAAGCGCAGGAAGGCTTTCGCTTCGTCCGGGATGCCCGGCATCGCGGGCACGCGGCCCGCCAGTTCGCGCACGACTTTTTCGTGGGCTGCGCGCTGGTGGTCCGAGATGGTGGTATGCGTCGGGTGGCCGATGGCGGCGGCGAAGCGGGCGGCGCCGTCGCCGGCCAGCAGCCAGTGCGGCGTCTCGGCGACGGCCCGAGCCAGCAGCACGGGGTTCTTCACACCCTGCACGCAGGCGACGGCGCCCAGGCGGCCGCGCGTGTCCATGATGGAGGCGTCCATCTCGACGGTCGCGCCGTCGAGGCACAGGACCGAACCGCAGCCGGCATTGAACCGGCCGTCGTCTTCCATCGATACGACCGCGGCGATGGCGGCCTCGAGCGCGTCGGCGCTGATGGCCAGTTCCGCGACGGCCCGTCGCGCCGCGCGCTCGCATCCGTCGTCGTAGGCGCGCGGGCTGCCGGCGCCGCCGTGCACGACGATTGCATATCCTTGCGTAACGCTCATGTTGTTCTTTTCTCCTGGCAAGCTTGCGCAATGCGCGCACCAACGCGGTGCGGCAAAGCAGATACCGCATTATGCAAAACATAAAAAAATAGAAACATCGGTCGCGTCGCCGTGTGGTTGTCGGACGCGGCTTACACGGATCAGACTGTCCGTGGAGGTGGGATGTAGGGAATGCCGGCTGCGGGTAATTGCGCTACCGCATCGCCGACACGCTGCGCAGCGCCTGCCGCAACTCGCGCGCCACCTGGCGGCGGCGGGACTCGTCCACGAAGCGCCCGATCTCGACCTTCACGCCGCGCGACTCCAGCCGGATCAGCGTGCGCCGCCGTTCGTCGGGCACGACGACGCGCGTCCACAGCGGATCGAGCCGCGTGAGTTCCCTGTGGTCGGCCTGGACCCGTGTGACGAGCAGGCCGGACTCGGACAGGGCGATACGCTCGTGGTCCGTCGCGTGGCGCGCATGGACGAGCAGGGCGAGCCCGACGAGCGCCAGTTCGAACAGGGAAAACGCGAGGACGAACCAGATGCCGTGGAGGAGGAAGCCGACGGCGACGGCGAGCGAACCGAGGCACAGGACGGCATACGCGCGCGCGACCTGGCGCGGGGACATGGAGCAATTGCGCCGCAATGTCCATTCGCGCGTCATGCCGGCCCTCCCGGATTCACTTGACCAGTGGCGGCGTCTCGAACGTGTGGAACGGCGCCGGGCTGGGGACGGTCCATTCGAGGCCTTCCGCCCCTTCCCACGGTTTCGGTGGCGCGGGCGCACCGCCACGGACGTTCGGGATCACGACCCGGAGCAGCCAGTACACCTGCGAGAGGCCGAACAGCAAGGCGCCCACGGACGTGAGCGCGTGGAAGTCCGTGAACTGGACCGGATAGTCGGCGTAGCGGCGGGGCATGCCCGCGAGGCCCAGGAAGTGCATCGGGAAAAAGGTCACGTTGACCCAGACGAGCGAATTCCAGAAGTGAAATCGCCCGCGCCGCTCGTCGATCATGTGTCCGGTCCATTTCGGCGCCCAGTAGTAATAGCCGGCGAACAGGGCGAACAGCGACCCCGCCACCAGCACGTAATGGAAGTGCGCGACCACGTAGTAAGTATCCTGCACCTGGACGTCGATCGGCGCCACGGAGAGGATGAGGCCGGTAAAGCCGCCGATCGTGAACACCCAGATGAAGCCGACGGCGAACAGCATCGGGCTTTCGAAGCTGAGCGACCCCTTCCACATCGTCGCGACCCAGTTGAACACTTTAACGCCGGTGGGGACGGCGACGAGCATCGTCGCGTACATGAAGAACAGCTGGCCCGTGACGGGCATGCCGGTCGTGAACATGTGGTGCGCCCACACGATGAACGAAATGATCGCGATGGCGGCCGTCGCGTACACCATCGACGCGTAGCCGAACAGGGGCTTGCGCGCGAACGCGGGGATCACCTGCGAGATGATGCCGAAGCCGGGCAGGATCATGATGTAGACCTCGGGGTGGCCGAAGAACCAGAAGATGTGCTGGTACATGACGGGGTCGCCGGCACCGGACGCGTTGAAGAACGTCGTGCCGAAATGGCGGTCGGTGAGGATCATCGTGACGGCCGTCGCCAGTACGGGCATCACGGCGATCAGGAGGTAGGCCGTGATCAGCCACGTCCAGCAGAACATCGGCATCT
Organism: uncultured Massilia sp.; assembly: GCA_966211695.1. Classification (GTDB taxonomy): domain Bacteria; phylum Pseudomonadota; class Gammaproteobacteria; order Burkholderiales; family Burkholderiaceae_D; genus Telluria. The sequence continues at coordinate 6,187 of CBIHOW010000047.1, forward strand.
TCATCAGCGACATGCCGGGCGCGCGCAGGTTCAGGATCGTCGTGATGATGTTGATGGCGCCCATGATGGACGACACGCCCATCATGTGGATGGCGAAGATGGCCATGTCCATGCCCGGTCCCATCTGGACCGACAGGGGCGGGTACATCGTCCACCCGGCCGCGGTGGCGCCGCCGGGGGCGAAGAACGAGCCCACGAGCAGGATCGCGGCGGGCGGCAGCAGCCAGAACGAGAAATTGTTCATGCGGGCGAACGCCATGTCGGCCGCGCCCACCTGCAGCGGCACCATCCAGTTGGCGAAGCCGACGAAGGCGGGCATGATGGCGCCGAAGATCATGACGAGGCCGTGCAGGGTGACGAACTGGTTGTACAGCTCCGGCTGGAAGAATTGCAGGCCGGGCTGGAACAGCTCGAGCCGGATCAGCAGCGCCAGCACGCCGCCGGTCATGAACATGACCACCGAGAACCACAGGTACAGGGTACCGATGTCCTTGTGGTTCGTCGCGAACAGCCAGCGCCGCCAGCCGTGCGGGTGCGCGTGCTCGCCGGCATGGCTGCCGGGCGCGTGGTCGGAACTGCTTGCGGAACTGCCTGCCGTGGTCGACATGTCACCTCCGTTGGCGTCGTGTGCATGAGACAAGCCGGGCCGGCGTTGGTTCCGCGCCCGGAATCTGGTAACATTTCGCCCCTTTTCCCTGAGAGGCTTCCATGGCCAACGCTTGCGGCGTCGATTTCGGCACGTCCAATTCCACCGTCGGCTGGGTGCGGCCCGGCCAACCCACGCTGCTGCCCCTCGAGGACGGCAAGGCGACGCTGCCGTCGGTCGTGTTCTTCAACGCGGACGACGACCAGGTGCGCTATGGCCGCGCCGCGCTGGCCGACTACCTGGAAGGCTACGATGGCCGGCTGATGCGTTCGCTGAAGAGCCTGCTGGGCACGAGCCTGATGGAGGGCCAGACGGAGGTCGCGGGACGCGCGTTGCCGTTCCGTCAACTGCTGGGACATTTCATCGGCGAGGTCAAGCGCCGTGCCGAGCGCGAGGCGGGCCGTCCGTTCGAGCGCGCCGTGTTCGGCCGTCCCGTGTACTTCGTCGACGACGACCCGGACGCGGACCGTCTCGCCGAGGACACGCTGGCGGGCATCGCCCGTTCCGTGGGCTTCACGGAGATCGGCTTCCAGTACGAACCGATCGCGGCCGCGTTCGACTACGAATCCCGCATCGAACGCGAGGAACTGGTGCTGATCGCCGACATCGGCGGCGGCACGTCGGACTTCTCGCTCGTGCGCCTGGGCCCGGCGCGTGCCGGCCGCCCGGACCGGCGCGACGACATCCTCGCCACCGGCGGCGTGCACATCGGCGGCACGGACTTCGACAAATACCTGAGCCTCGCGGCCGTCATGCCGCTGCTGGGCCATGGCAGCGCGCTGCTGTCCGGTGCCGCGGTGCCGTCGAGCTACTACTTCAACCTGGCGACGTGGCATACGATCAACCAGGCCTATACGCGCAAGAGCATCGCGCAGCTCGCGGACCTCGTGCGCGACGCGGCCGAGCCCGATAAGCTCAAGCGGCTGCAGCGCCTGATCGACGACCGCGCCGGCCACTGGCTCGCGATGCGCGTGGAAGAGGCCAAGATCGGCCTGTCCGATGCGCCGGAAGTGGCACTCGACCTCGACCGGCTCGACCCGCCCGAGCTGCTGCGCGTGCACCGCGACCTGTTCACGGACGCCATCGCCGGCATGATCGACAGCGTCGGCGCCACCGTGCAGCGGCTGCTGGACGAAGCGGGCGTCGCGCCGGAGCGCGTCGATACCGTGTTCTTCACGGGCGGCTCCAGCGGCGTGGCGAGCCTGCGCGAACGCATCGCCGCCATCGTCCCCGACGCGCGCCGCGTCGAAGGCGACCTGTTCGGCAGTATCGGCGCCGGGCTGGCCATCGACGCCGCCCGGAAGTTCGGTTGAAGCGATCTTGTTGAAGAAAGGATTACCGTGTTCGAACGTCCCATCGTCATGCTCGACTTCGAGACCACCGGCCTGTCGCCCGACGCCGGCGACCGCATCACCGAGGTCGCGGCCCTGCGCATCGCGGACGGCCGCATCGTCGAGCGCTACGTCTCGCTCGTGAACTGCGGCGTGCGGGTGCCGTCGTTCATCACCCAGCTGACGGGCATCACGCAAGCGATGGTCGACGGCGCGCCGCCGGCGGCCGAGGTCGTGCCGGCGCTCATCGAGTTCATCGGCGACGACGTGCTGGCCGCCCACAACGCCAGCTTCGACGAGAAATTCCTCAAGGCCGAAGGCGCGCTGCTGGGCCATGGTTGCCGGCATGCCGGCCTGGTGTGCTCGCTGAAGCTGTCGCGCCGCGTGTTCCCGGGCATGGCGAGCTACAAGCTGGGCCAGCTCTCCCGCGCGCTCGGCATCGTGTTCAAGGGCAACGCCCACCGGGCCGAGGCCGACGCCGAAGTCGCCGCGCAGCTGCTGCTGCACATCGGCCGCCACCTCGGCGACGCCTACGGGCTGGCGGGCGTCGATCCCGAGCTGCTCGTCGCGCTGAACCGCGTGGCGGCCGCGAAGGTCGACGCGTTCATGGGCGTGTACGCGGCCGGGCGGCGCGCAACGGCCTGAGCGGCACGCTTATTTCCTGCATGCAGTAGGGCTTCGTCGCGTGGCAGTGTCCCCGCCGGCCGAGCCGTCGCGCCGGCGTCGTTTTTGCCGTCGTCCATCCCCTCCACGTTGGCGCAAGTCAAATCCGTAATGCATCTCGTCATTACACTTTTGGCAATTCTTTGGCCTCAACGCGTGTCCGTCAGGAGCTACCGCATGCACAGTCACGAGTCCCTCCCGCGCGCCGGCGCGCTCGCCTGGTTCGCCCGCGCCGCCGCGTGTGGCGACGCTTATGCGCAGTTCAACCTGGGCATGATGTACAAGGACGGCGACGGTGCCCCGCAGGACGACGTCGCCGCCTGCCGGTGGCTGGAGCGGGCGGCGCGCCAGCGTCTCGCGTTCGCCCAGAACCACCTGGGCAGCATGTATTTCCTGGGCCGGGGCGTGGTCCAGTCGGACCACGAAGCGGCGTACTGGTTCGGCCTCGCCGCCGCGCAGGGCGACGCCTCGGCGCAGCAGAACCTGGGCGACCTGTACCGGGCGGGGCGGGGTGTCGTGCGCGATCCGGCCCAGGCGGTCGCCTGGTACTACCGGGCGGCCGAGCAGGACCTGCCCAGCGCCCAGCGGCTGCTCGGTACCTGCTACCGGGACGGCGAGGGCGTCGTGCGCAGCCTGCCGCTCGCGATGGCGTGGTTCCGCAAGGCCGCGCTGCTGGACGATGCCGAGGCCGCCGTCTGCCTGGGGCTGATGTACCGCGGCGGCGAGGGCGTGGCGCCGAGCGAGGGCGAGGCGTTGTACTGGTTCCGCCGTGCGGCTGCGCGCGGCCATGCGCCGGCGCAGCGCCTGCTGGGGCTCGCGTACCTGGCGGGGCACGGGCTGCCGTCCGACGCGCAGGGCGCGCGCGCCTGGCTCGAATGCGCCGCCGAGCAGGGCGACCCGGAAGCGCAGTTCAGCCTGGCCCAGTTGCTGGGCGCGGCCGACGCGGAGGCGCTCGCGGGCGCGGGCACCGGAGAAGGTGAAAAAGCAGGGCCACGCTGGAGCGGTCCCGCGCTGGCCTGGACACTGGCGGCGGCCGAGCAGGGTCACGTGCTGGCCCAGGTGAACCTGGGCAATCGGTTCGCGTTCGGGCGCGGCGTCGCGCGCGATCCGGAACAGGCGCTGTACTGGTACCGGCGCGCGGCCGAGCAGGGCGCCGCCAAGGCCCAGTTCACGCTCGGCGTGATGTACGCGAACGGCCAGGGCGTGCGGCGCGACGAGGCGCTGGCGGCGGCATGGTACCGGCGCGCCGCCGAGCAGGGCGACGCGAGTGCCCAGAACAATCTTGGCGTCATGTATGCGAACGGCCAGGGCGTGCCGCAGGACGATGCGCAGGCCGTGCACTGGTACCGGCTCGCCGCCGAACAGGGCCACGCGCTGGCCCAGTACAACCTGGGCGGCATGTATAACAGCGGCCGCGGCGTCGCTCGCGACACCGTGCGCTCGTACATGTGGATGCTGCTGGCGGCCGACGCCGGCGATCCGGCCGCCAGCGCGAACAAGGCGATCGTCGCGCGCCGCCTGTCGCAGGAACAGATCGCGAGCGCCGACGACATGCGGCGCCAGTGGCAAACCGCCCGGTCGTACGCCGGGCCGGAGCGGCGCGCCGCGTGAACCCCGTCGTCGGGTTGTCGTCCTGACACTTGATTCGCGCTATCATGCTCAGCGGCATCCGCCGACAACCCATCGTACGAAACCTATATGCACATGAGACATGCCACCTTCGTCGCCGCCTTCGTCGCTCTCGCCGCGGCGCTCGGTGCCGGTCCGGCCATCAGCCAGACCTGCCCCGGCAGCGGCACCCCGCTGACCTATCCGGTCGCGAAGCAAGTCGACCAGACGGACAATTATTTCGGCACGGCCATCGCCGACCCTTACCGCTGGCTGGAAGACGCCAACAGCGCCGACACGAAGGCTTGGGTCGACGCGGAAAACCAGGTGACCCAGGCTTACCTCGCCACGATTCCGCAGCGCGCCGCCATCCGCGCACGCCTGACCCGGTTGTGGAATTACGAGCGTTACAGCGTGCCGTTCCGCGAAGGGGGCCGCTATTTCTACAGCCGCAACGACGGCTTGCAGAACCAGGCCGTGCTGTACACGATGACGTCGCTGACCGACACGCCGCGCCTGCTGCTCGACCCGAACACACTGGCGGCCGACGGCACTGTCGCCCTGGCCGGCCTCGCCGTGAGCCCGGACGGCAAGCTGCTCGCTTATTCGACGGCGGCTTCGGGCTCGGACTGGAACGAGATCAAGGTGCGCGACGTCGCGACGGGCAAGGACCTGGCGGATCACATCAAGTGGGTCAAGTTCTCGGAGACGGCCTGGACGCGCGACGGCAAGGGCTTCTTCTACAGCCGTTACGACGAACCGAAGGAAGCGACCAAGCTCGCCGACGTCAATTATTTCCAGAAGCTGTATTACCACAAGCTGGGCACGCCGCAGGATGCCGATGTGCTCGTCTACGACCGGCCGGACGAGAAGGAATGGGGTTTCGGCGCCGCCACGTCGGACGACGGCCGCTACCTCATCATCACGGCGACGAAGGGCACCGCCCATAAATATCGTGTGTTCTACAAGGACCTGGCGAAGCCCGACGCGAAGGTCCAACCGCTGATCGACAACTTCGACGCGGCCTATGAGTTCGTCGACAATGTCGGCCCCGTGTTCTATTTCGTCACCGACCGCAACGCGCCGCGCCAGCGCATCGTCGCCATCGACACCCGCAAGCCGCAGGAGGCGTACTGGAAGACGATCGTGCCGGAGAGCCCGCAGACGCTCGTGGCGGCGCACCTGGTCGGCGACCGCCTGATCGCGCAATACCTGGCGGACGCGCGCAGCGTCGTCAAGGTCGTGGACCTGAAGGGCAAGCCCGTGCGCGACGTGACGCTGCCGGGCATCGGCAGCGTGGCGGGCTTCACGGGCAAGCGCGGCGACAAGGAAACCTTCTTCTCGTTCACGGGCTTCACGACGCCGACGACGATTTACCGCCTGGACATGAAGACGGGTACCAGCACCGTGTTCCGCCAGCCGAAGGTCCAGTTCGACCCGAACGACTACGAGACGCGCCAGCAATTCTTCACGAGCCGCGACGGTACGCGCGTGCCGATGTTCATCGTGTCGAAGAAGGGCCTGAAGCTGGACGGCAACAACCCGACCTACCTGTACGGCTACGGCGGCTTCAATGTGTCGATCACGCCGGCGTTCTCTCCAGCTAACCTGGCATGGATGGAAATGGGCGGCGTATATGCCGTGGCCAACCTGCGCGGCGGCGGCGAATACGGCGAAGCCTGGCACGAGGCCGGCACGAAGCTCAAGAAGCAGAACGTGTTCGACGACTTCATCGGCGCGGCCGAATGGCTCGTGGCCAACAAGGTGACGTCGCCGGCGAAACTCGCGATCGGCGGCGGCAGCAACGGCGGCCTGCTCGTGGGCGCCGCGATGACGCAGCGGCCCGACCTGTTCGCGGCCGCGATCCCGCAAGTGGGCGTGATGGACATGCTGCGCTTCCACAAGTTCACGATCGGCTGGGCGTGGACGTCGGATTATGGTTCGTCGGAAAACCCGGAAGAGTTCAAGGCATTGGTGAAGTACTCGCCGTTGCATAACCTCAAGCCGGGCACGTGCTATCCGGCCACGATGATCACGACGGCCGACCATGACGACCGCGTCGTGCCGGCGCACAGCTTCAAGTTCGCCGCGACGGCCCAGGCGGCGCAGGCCGGCACCAACCCGGTGATCATCCGCATCGATACGAAGGCCGGTCACGGGGCGGGCAAGCCGACGAGCAAGCAGATCGAGGAAGTCGCGGACCGCTGGGGTTTCCTGACGAAGGCGCTCCACATGGAGGTGGCGCCCATCGTCGCAGGCGGAGCGGAGTGATATAAGGCGGCGTGATTCCCGCTGTCATTGGCAGCAATATGACGGTGGGAAGACATCACGAAAACATATCGCAGAGATCGGAAATGGAAATTGGATTGATATCTGCCGTCGGCGTACACTTCATTCATCACTGAACGAAATGACGAATGGAGCTGATATGAACGCCACGACGACGATCTCGACCCGCATCACGACTGAAAGCAAACTTGGTCGCCTGTTCCGCGCATTCTGCCAGGAAGCACGCCGCGCCATCGAAATCGTCGGCGCGTCGTATCGCCATACGCCGCCGCTGTAAGCGCGAACCGCAAGAAGCACCGGCGCCCAGGCGCCAACGAAAAACCCCGCCGAGTGCGGGGTTTTTCTTTACCGGTGCACCACCACCAGCAATGCCTTCGCTTCCGTCTTGCCGGCATTCCGGATGGCATGATTCTGGTCGGCCGGATAGCGCGCCGTCGCCCCATGCTTGATTTTTCGCTTCTCGGCCCCGACCTCCAGTTCCACCGTCCCAGTTACCACGGTCAAATGCTCGTTGGTACCAGGATCGTGGGCCTGCGACGCCAGTTCGCCGCCCGGCTGCAACGTCAGTTCATACCATTCATACTTGCCGGCAAGGTCCATCGGTCCCAGGATGCGCAGCGAGTAGCCCGCGTGGCTGCCGGGCAGGGTGGGGATTTCGTGCGCGTCGACGACGCGGATCAGGTCGACAGCGCGCACTTCGGACGAGAGTAGTTCGCCGATCTGCACGCCGAGCGCATTCGCGAGGCGCCACGTGATGGCGATGGTGGGGTTGGCTTTTTCGCGTTCGATCTGCGACAGCATCGATTTCGAGACGCCGGCGATGCGCGACAGGTCTTCCAGGGTCAGGCCGCGTGCGAGTCGCAGCCGTTGCAGGGTGGCGCCGACTTCCGGCGGAGCGCTGGTATTGTTGTTCATGGAGCTTGCTTGCCAAGTTCAATGGCTGGGGGTAATATTCAATATATTGAATTTCTGTTCGAAATATAGAACAAGTTCCATACATCGAACGAATCCACACTATACCATTCGCCAACCGACAAGGACGAGGAAACATGAGCGACCAAGCATTCTATAGCGGCCTCCAGCAGAAACTCGACACGCTCAAGACCGAAGGCCTGTTCAAGCCCGAGCGCGTGCTCGCCTCGCGCCAGGGCGCCGAAGTGGTCGCGGACGATGGCCGCACCCTGATCAACATGTGCGCCAACAACTACCTCGGCCTGTCGGGCGACATCGAAACCCAGAAGGCGGCCGAAGCAGCGCTGCAGAAATACGGCTACGGCCTGTCGTCCGTGCGCTTCATCTGCGGCACGCAGACCGTGCACAAGGAACTGGAGCGCAAGCTGTCGGAGTTCCTCGGCACGGAAGACACGATCCTGTACGCCGCCGCGTTCGACGCGAACGGCGGCGTGTTCGAGCCGCTGTTCGACGAGAACGACGCGATCGTCTCGGACGCCCTGAACCACGCGTCGATCATCGACGGCATCCGCCTGTGCAAGGCCGCGCGCTACCGCTACGCCAACAACGACATGGCCGACCTGGAACAGCAGCTGCAGGCGGCCACGCAGGCAGGCAAGCGCCACAAGATCATCGTGACGGACGGCGTGTTCTCGATGGACGGCACGATCGCGCAGCTCGACAGGATCGTCGCGCTGGCGGAGAAGTACGGCGCGCTGACGATGATCGACGAGTCGCACGCGTCCGGCTTCATGGGCAAGACGGGCCGCGGCACGCATGAACACTGCGGCGTGATCGGCAAGATCGACATCATCACCGGCACCCTTGGCAAGGCGCTGGGCGGCGCGATGGGCGGTTTTACGTCGGGCCGCAAGGAAGTCATCGAGACGCTGCGCCAGAAATCGCGTCCCTACCTGTTCTCGAACACGCTGGCGCCGATGATCGCCGGTGCGTCGCTCGCGGTGCTGGACCGCATCAGCAAGTCGACGGAACTGCGCGACCGCCTGCATGAGAACACGGCGTACTTCCGCCGCGAGATCGAGCGCATCGGCTTCACCATCAAGCCGGGCACGCACCCGGTCGTGCCGGTGATGCTGTTCGACGCGCCCGTCGCGCAGAAATTCGCCGCCCGCATGTTCGAGCTGGGCGTGCTGCTGTCGGGCTTCTTCTACCCGGTGGTGCCGATGGGCCAGGCGCGCGTGCGCGTGCAGCTGTCGGCCGCGCATACCCGCGAACAGCTGGACAAGGTGCTGGGCGCGTTCGAGCAGGCCGGCCGCGAACTGGGCATCATCAAGACCGCCTGAACGGGGCGGCGGGATCATCGATCGACCGGATGGCCGCCCACGAAGCGGGCCGCCGGGGACAAGCAGGCACTTAAGGCTCACGAAGCCGGAAAGAGTAAGGAACAAGCATGGAACGCATCCTCATCATCGGCGCCAACGGCCAGATCGGCAGTGAACTGGTGACCGCCCTCGCGCAGCAGCATGGCGCGGCCAACGTGATCGCAGCGGACATCGGCACGGACAACGTCTACGGCGCCGCGCGCTACGTGCGTCTCGACGTGCTCGACAAGGACGCGGTGGCGCGCCTGATCGCCGACGAAGACGTCACCCAGGTCTACCAGCTGGCGGCGCTGCTGTCGGCCACGGGCGAGAAGGCGCCTTTGAGGGCATGGACGCTGAACATGGACGGCCTGCTGAACATCCTCGAGATCGCGCGCGAACGGGGCGAAGCCGGCAAGCCGCTGAAGGTGTTCTGGCCGTCGTCGATCGCCGCGTTCGGCCCGAACACGCCGGCCGAATCCACGCCGCAGTACACGATCATGGACCCGACGTCGATCTACGGCATCAGCAAGCTGGCCGGCGAGCGCCTGTGCGAGTACTACCATGCGAAGTACGGCGTGGACGTGCGCAGCATCCGCTACCCCGGCATCATCAGCTACAAGTCGCCTCCGGGCGGCGGCACGACGGACTACGCGATAGCCATCTTCCACGCCGCGCTGCGCGGCGAGACCTATGAATGCTTCCTCGGCCCGGAAACGACGCTGCCGATGATCTACATGCCGGACGCGATCCGCGCCACCATCGAGCTGATGGACGCGCCGGCGGAGCAGGTCGTCATCCGCTCCTCGTACAACGTGGCCGGCGTGTCGTTCAACCCGCGCGAACTGGCCGCCGCCATCCAGAACAAGCTGCCGGCCTTCCGGATCGCGTATCAACCGGACAGCCGCCAGCAGATCGCGGATTCCTGGCCGAAGAGCCTCGACGACAGCCGCGCGACCGCGGACTGGGGCTGGAAGGCACGCATCGGCATCGACGAGATGGTCGAGGACATGCTGGCCAATGTCGACGTGGGCATGAGCAAGGCGGCCTGACCGCTCCACATAAAAACAACAAGGAGACTGCTCATGGACATGAGTGTATTTGACCTTTTCAAGATCGGCATCGGCCCATCCAGCTCGCACACGGTCGGCCCGATGGTGGCCGCGCGCCGCTTCCTCGTCGAATGCGGCCCGCTGGAGGACGCGGTCGGCGTCGAAGCGCACCTGTACGGCTCGCTGGCGCTGACGGGCGTCGGCCACGCCACCGACAAGGCCGTCATCCTCGGCCTGATGGGCGAGACGCCGCAGGGCGTCGACCCGGACGCTGTCGAGGACAAGCTCGCGGAAGCGGAACTGGACGGCGTGCTGGACCTGCTCGGCGTAAAACCCGTGCCGTTCACGCGGGGCACGGGCCTCGTGTGGCACAAGCAATCGACCCTGCCGGAGCACCCGAACGGCATGCGCTTCGTCCTGAAACTGGCGGACGGCAGCGTCATCGAACGCATTTATTATTCCATCGGCGGCGGCTTCATCACGGCGCCCGGCGAAACGCAGGCGGCGCGCGAGACGGTCACCGTGCCGTTCCCGTTCTCCACGATGCGCGAGTTGCTGGAGCAGGGCGCCCGCGACGGCCTGACGATTCCCGCCATGTTGCGCGCGAACGAGTGCGCGCGCATGACGAACGACGAGCTGGATGCCGGCCTGGACCGGATCTGGGAGGTGATGCGCGGCTGCATCGAACATGGCCTCGTCACGGAAGGGGAATTGCCCGGCGGGCTGAACGTCAAGCGCCGCGCGGCGAAGCTGTGGCGCCAGGAACAGGCGGCGCGCAACGCGACGAACCACCTGCCGCACGATGCCGTCAACCAGGTCAGCCTGTACGCGATGGCCGTCAACGAAGAGAACGCGGCCGGCGGCCGGGTCGTGACGGCGCCGACGAACGGCGCGGCCGGCATCATCCCCGCCGTGCTGCGCTACTACGCCGAGGATTGCCGTCCGAGCGACGCGCGGCGCGGCATCCACGATTTCCTGCTGACGGCCGCGGCGATCGGCATGCTGTGCAAGAAGAACGCGTCCATTTCCGGCGCCGAGATCGGGTGCCAGGGCGAGGTGGGCGTCGCGTGCGCGATGGCGGCGGCGGGCCTCGTGGCGGCGCTGGGCGGCACCAACGGCCAGATCGAAAACGCGGCCGAGATCGGCATCGAACACCATCTCGGCATGACGTGCGACCCGATCGGCGGCCTCGTGCAGATCCCGTGCATCGAGCGCAACGGCATGGGCGCGATCAAGGCGATCACGGCGGCGTCGCTGGCGATGAAGGGCGACGGCACGCACTTCGTCAGCCTGGACGACGTCATCGAGACGATGCGCCAGACCGGGTTCGACATGCAGGCCAAGTACAAGGAAACGTCGCTGGGCGGCCTGGCGATCCACGTTGTGACGGTGAATCACGCTGCCTGCTGATGCAAACGGTGGGCTTTCCCGCCCATCGCATTGCAGCGCATCATTTTCCAACGAAATAACAAAACAATATTCGGTAAAAAGACAATATTGCTCTGTCCGGACTATAATAAATATCCAACGCCAGCCAACCCCGATCTTTTCTACCGTATGCAATATGTGTCCACCCGCGCAACGAGCGCGTCCGCAGCACGTAATCCCCAACAATTTTCCGACATCCTGCTGGGCGGCCTGGCGCCGGACGGCGGGCTGTATTTGCCCGAACACTACCCACAGGTGACCGGCGCCGAGCTCGACGCCTGGCGCAAGCTGTCCTACGCTGAACTCGCGTACGAGATCCTGCGCAAGTTCGCGACCGATATTCCGGACGCCGACCTGAAGGCACTGACCGCGAAGACGTACACGTCCGAGGTCTACAGGAACGCCCGCGCCGACGAGTCGGCCAGCCAGATCACGCCGCTGCGCGTGCTGGAACAGTCGCCGGAACGCACGCTGATCCTGCAAGGCCTGTCGAACGGCCCGACCCTGGCCTTCAAGGACATGGCGATGCAGTTGCTGGGCAACCTGTTCGAATACGCGCTGGCGAAGAACGGCGACGAGCTGAACATCTTCGGCGCCACGTCCGGCGACACGGGCAGCGCGGCCGAATACGCGATGCGCGGCAAGCGCGGCATCCGCGTCTTCATGCTGTCGCCGCACAAGAAGATGAGCGCGTTCCAGACCGCACAGATGTTCAGCCTGCAGGACCCGAACATCTACAATATCGCCGTCGAAGGCGTGTTCGACGATTGCCAGGACATGGTCAAGGCCGTGTCGAACGACCTCGAATTCAAGGTCCGCCACAAGATCGGCACCGTGAACTCGATCAACTGGGCGCGCGTCGTCGCGCAGGTCGTGTACTACTTCCGCGGCTATCTCGCCGCCACGACGTCGAACGACCAGAAGGTGTCGTTCACCGTCCCGTCGGGCAACTTCGGCAATATCTGCGCCGGCCACATCGCGCGCATGATGGGCCTGCCGATCGCGAAGCTGGTCGTCGCGACGAACGAGAACAATGTGCTGGACGAATTCTTCCGCACCGGCGTGTACCGCGTCCGTAAATCGTCCGAGACGTACCACACGTCGAGCCCGTCGATGGACATCTCGAAGGCATCGAACTTCGAGCGCTTCGTGTACGACCTCGTCGGCCGCGACGCGGACCGCACGCATGCGCTGTTCCGCAAGGTCGACACGCATGGCGGCTTCGACCTGTCCGGCGCGCCGGGCAGCGACGGCGACGAATTCAAGCTGGTGGCCAACTACGGCTTCCAGTCGGGCTGCTCGACGCACGCAGACCGCCTCGCGACGATCCGCGACGTGTTCGACGACTACGGCATCACCATCGACACGCACACGGCCGACGGCATCAAGGTCGCGCGCGAGCACGTCGAAGCGGGCGTGCCGATGATCGTGCTGGAGACGGCGTTGGCCGCCAAGTTCAACGAGACGATCCTGGAAGCGCTGGGTACCGACGCCGCGCGCCCGGCCGGCTTCGAGGACATCGAGTCGCTGCCGCAGCGCTTCGTCGTCATGCACCCGAACGTCGCCGAGATGAAGCAGTTCATCGCGGCGCACACGGGGCTGGACAAGTGAACCAGCCTGCACGCAAGCCGCTGATGCCGGTGCAGGAGGCGCTGGACTTCCTGCTGGCGGCGGCCCGTGCCGTCGACGGCGTCGAGCACGTCGACACGCTCGCCGCCAACGGCCGCGTGCTCGCCGTCGACCAGGTGTCGGGCTTGAACGTGCCGTCCGCGGACAATACGCAGATGGATGGCTATGCCGTGCGCGCGGCCGATTGCGCGAGCGGATCCGCCACGCTGCGCATCGCCCAGCGCATCCCGGCCGGCACGGTCGGCCAGCCTCTGGCGCCGGGCACCGCGGCCCGCATCTTCACGGGCGCGCTGATTCCCGAAGGCGCGGATGCGGTCGTCATGCAGGAACAGTGCGAGGCAAACGGCGACCAGGTCACGATCAGGCATGCGCCGCAGCCGGGCGAGTGGATCCGCCGCGCCGGCGAGGACATCGTCGCCGGTTCCGTGATCCTGCCGGCCGGTACGCGGCTGCGCAGCCAGGAGCTGGGTCTGGCGGCCTCCGTCGGCCTCGCGCGCCTGCCTGTGCGCCGGCGCGTGCGCGTGGCCGTGTTCTTCACGGGCGACGAGCTGGCGATGCCGGGCGAGCCGCTGGCGCCGGGCGCCATCTACAACTCGAACCGTTTTACCTTGCGCGGCCTGCTGGAAAACCTCGGCTGCGAGATCAGCGACTACGGCATCGTGCCCGATTCGCTGCAGGCCACGCGCGACACGCTGCGTGCCGCGGCCGCGCAGCACGACCTGATCATCACGTCGGGCGGCGTCTCCGTCGGCGAGGAAGACCACATCAAGCCGGCCGTGGAAGCGGAAGGGCGCCTGAACATGTGGCAGATCGCCGTCAAGCCGGGCAAGCCGCTGGCGTTCGGCGAAGTGAGTCGCGACGGCGAGGGTAGCGCGTTCTTCCTCGGCTTGCCGGGCAACCCGGTGTCGAGCTTCATCACGTTCCTGCTGTTCGTGCGGCCGTTCCTGCTGCGCCTGCAGGGGGTGACGGGTGCCGTGGCACCGAAGGCGATCCCGCTGCGTGCGGATTTCGACTGGACGAAGCCGGACCGCCGCAACGAATTCCTGCGCGCCCGCATCAACGACGCCGGCGCGCTGGACCTGTTCCCGAACCAGGGCTCCGGCGTGCTCACGTCGACGGTATGGGCCGACGGCCTGATCGACAATCCGCCGGGCCAGGCGATCGCGAAGGGCGACATCGTGCGCTTCATTCCGTTCGCGTCGCTGCAGTACTGAGAAATGTTATGAAGATCAATCTGCGATTCTTTGCCAGCGTGCGTGAAGCGCTGGGCACGTCGGGCGAGTCGGTCGACCTGCCCGAAGGCGTGGCGACCGTCGGTGCCGTGCGTGATTTCCTGATCGCGCGCGGCGGCGCGTGGGCCGAGGCCCTCGCGCACGAGCGCGCGCTGCGCATGGCGTTCAACCACGTGATGTGCGAGGCGGGGACGCCGGTGCAGGAAGGCGGGGAAGTGGCATTTTTCCCGCCAGTGACTGGCGGCTAAGTCGCGCAGGTGTGTGTCACCCTGCCGCCAAACAACGTCGCCCCCGCGCAGGCGGGGGCCCAATTACGTAGCGTTGCGGCATCGTTTGCGGTGCTGCTTGCTTGACTTGGGTTCCCGCCGTCGCGGGAACGACGGGGCCGCGGGTCAAACGATCGTCTTCTCCGCCAGCGCCAGCAGCTTCGCGCAATTCGCATTGCGCTCGCCGTAGTCGCGCCATGCGGTCGCGCGGGCGAGTTCCTGCCATTTGCGCAGCGAGTCCTGGTTCAGGTCCACCGTGCGGTTGCCGGCACCCTGGAACAGGGCGGCCACGGCCGCGTCGTCCTGCTGGGCCGATTTTCGTGCGAACGCTTCCAGGTCGGCGCCCACGGACAGCAGCACGGCCTGCTGGTCCTTCGGCAGCCGCTCGAAGGCGGCGCGCGACATCAGCAGTGGCTCCAGCATGAACCAGTACGTGCCGCCGCGCGCCGTCGTGACGGATTTGCTCACTTCATCGAGGCGGAACGAGATCAGCGACGACGACGACGTCATGGCCGCGTCGAGCTGGCCCTTTTCCATCGCACTCTTGATGTCGTTCGACGGCAGCGTGACGACCGTGGCGCCGGCTTCCTTCAGGATCATGTCCATTTCGGGCGAGCCGCCGCGCACCTTGAGGCCGGCCACGTCTTCCGGGTCGACGATCGGCTTGCCGCGCGACGCCATGCCGCCAGCCTGCCAGATCCAGCTCAGCATGATGAGGCCCTTGTCGGCCAGCATGCGGTTGAATTCCTTGCCGATCTCTTCGTTCTTCCAGGCATAGCCCTGTTCGTACGACGTGACGAGGCCCGGCATCAGGCCGATGTTCACTTCGGGCAGGTCGGCGCCGGCGTACGACAGCGGCACCAGCGAGATGTCCAGCGCGCCCTTCGCCAGCGCGGGGATCTGCTCGTCGCTCTTCATCAGGGTCGAGCGGGGGTAGATCTAGAATTTGACTTTTCCTTTGGTCCGCCGCTCCGTTTCGGCCGCGAACATGCGGCACAGGCGGTCGCGGAAATCACCTTCGGCGACACTGCCGCCGGGGAATTGATGGGAAATCTTGAGATTCGTGGGCTGGGCCCATGCAGCGTGCAACAAGAGCGGACTGGCCGCAATTCCAACCAGCATTGTCCTACGGGTGATAACCGACATACACATCCTCCAAGATGATATTGCGGACTACCGACGAATCGTGGACGCCTTTGATGACCGCTTTTGGCGTACATCGTTCGAGCTTTTTACAATTTATAGCCTATAAGAATAGGCTCAGCCGTGGGCTTGTCAAGAAAATATTGCGCTGAAAAATCATGCGGCGCAGCATAACAATGGCCTCAGAATCAAGGCCATCAAGGGCGCAGTATCGCGCCGCAGAGTCGAGCGGGTTTGCGCTGGGTCTGGAGTGCGGCGTGCTGCGGCGCCGCGAATGTTACGCGCGTCGCCGGACGGTCAGCGCACCGGCAGCGGATAGGTGGCCGGGCTGACGTTGCCGTCCTTGTCGACGGCCTGCACGCCGAACAGCAGGTTGTCCTTGGACAGGTCGACGCGGTACGTCGTCACGTTGCCCACGAACTTCGATCCCTGCCACTGCGGCCCCGTCGTGTCGCGCCACACGATGCGGTAGCCGGCCAGGTCGGGCTCCGTGTTCGCCTTCCACACGAGGTCCGTGCCGTTGTCGAGGTTCGCCGTCTTGACCTTGACGTCCTGCGGTGCGGCCGGGGCCAGCGCCAGCGAGGCCAGCGACGCCGCATTGACACGCGCGACCTGGGCCACGTAGTCAGGGTCGACGTATTCGACCAGGTCGCCGATCTTCCTGCCGTTCTCCGTGCGCAGGTCCTGGTGCTGGTGGTTGAAGTCCTCGTGCGGCTCCGTGAAGCGCACGGCCGCGTAGCCGGCGTCGAGGAACGGGCTGTGGTCGCCGCCGCGCAGGTAGCGGTCGCGCCGGTAGACGATGTTCACCTTGAAGCCCGGGACGTAGCGTTCGCCCGTTTCCTTGACGTGGCGCGCGAGCTGGCGGGTGATCGAGTCGTTCTCGCCGCCCGTCTGCAGGAGTGTCCGCAACGCGGGCGTCGTCTCTTTCACGGGCGGGACGCCTTCCGCGAACAGGCGCACCTCCCCGTTGTCCAGCTTGCCGTTCTCGTCGTGCGAGCTGCCGATGATGTCGTTGTTCAGCATGCCCGCGATGTTCATGCCGGCCGCTTTGGCCTTCGCGGCATAGTCGCCGGAGCCGTACAGGCCTTGCTCTTCCGCCGCCACGGTCATGAACACGAGCGAGGCATCGAACTCGTGGCGCGACATCACGCAGGCCAGCTCGATGACGGCGGCCGTGCCGGAGGCGTCGTCGTTCGCGCCCGGCGCATCGGCCGTGGCGTTCATGACGTCCGTCACGCGCGAATCGTAATGGCCGCTGACGACGTAGTAGCGATCCTTCGATGCCGGCTGCGTGCCGGGCAGCGTGGCCACCACGTTGACGATCTCCGTCGGGCGCGTGATGCGGTTGGCGACGGGGTGGACGTGGCTCTGGAACTGCACGTCCAGCCTGCCGGCGCCGCAGCGTTCCAGCTCGGACTTGATCCAGCGTCGCGCGGCGCCGATGCCGCGCGTGTTCGATTCGGTCTCGGACATCGTGTGGCGCGTGCCGAAGCTCACCAGTTTTTCGACGTAGGCGTGGATGCGCTGCGGCGAGACTTCGCGCACGATGGCGTCGATGTCGGCCTGGCGCGCCGGCAGGTTGGCATCGGCGAGCGGCGCGGCGTGGGCGCCGGCGCCGGCCAGCAGCAGGATGGGGAGGGTGGTCTTGAGAACGGGATGCATGGGACTCCTTGGGCTGACGAAAGGCGCCGCGGATCGCGCGGCTGCCGCATGCACTGTACCCGACCGTGGACGGCCGCGATAGCTTTACAGCTTCAGGTCTTGGACCAGCGCCGCAGCATGGCGAGGATGACGAGGGCGAACAACATCGACAGCAGCGCCGTCGCTTCGCGGCCCATCCCCGCCGCGACGCCGAGGGCGGCGGTGAGCCAGATGCTGGCCGCCGTCGTGAGGCCGCGCACGTCGTTGCGGTCCCTCTGCTTCAGGATCGCGCCCGCGCCGAGGAAGCCGATGCCGGCCGTGACGCCCTGCAGCACGCGCGACAGGTCTTCCATCTTCATGCCCGCCTGCAGGGGAATCAGCACGAACAGCGCGGAACCCAGCGACACGAGCATGTGCGTGCGCAGGCCCGCGGGCGCGCCGACGGATTCGCGCTCCCAGCCCAGCACCCCGCCGAGCACCACCGCCACCAGCAGGCGCACGACGATGCGCACGATGCCGGCGCCGTCGCCGATGTCGGTGAATTCCTCGCGTACCGTGTGCCAGACTTCCTCGAACGTCATGCCGCCTCCCTGTTGCCCATGACCGTCATGATGCCAGTGCGGCCCGGTCGGCGGCGCACGGGGTCACAAGGTGCCGAGGAACGACCGGATCGCGGCGGTGACGGCCTGCGGCTGGTCGAACATCGCGAAATGGCGCGACGGGGCGACCGTCACCACCTGGAGTTTGGGCGTGCCTTCCATCAGGGCGCGGTA
The DNA here is from genome assembly GCA_966211695.1 of uncultured Massilia sp. Classification (GTDB taxonomy): domain Bacteria; phylum Pseudomonadota; class Gammaproteobacteria; order Burkholderiales; family Burkholderiaceae_D; genus Telluria. Next base: position 24,161 of record CBIHOW010000047.1, read on the forward strand.
GTAGTCGGCCTTGGCGGCGGGCGTCAAGCCTTGCTGGCTGCTGTCCAGGTCCAGGTAAGGGACGATCGTCAGCACGGGGGCCTGGATCGCCTTGAGGCCGGGACGCAGGTCCACGGTTACCACGTCGGCGGCCCAGGTGCCGACGGAGGCCGGATCGCTGCGCGCCGTCAGCTGGGCCAGCGCGTCGGCCTTCGCCATGTCCATGACGCCGATCGTGCGCATATAGCCTTGCTGCTGTTGCGCGAACCGGTCCGGGGGCTGGTTGCCGACCTGGGCGCGCATCCGCTCGGCGAATTGCGCGCGCTGCGGCGGCGTCATGTCTTCCGCGCCGGGCATCACGGGCAGGCCGTCGATGCTGACGATACCGCCGACGGCAGACGGCTTGTCTTCGGCGACCGCGAGCGCGAGGATGCCGCCCAGGCTGTGGCCCACGATGACGGGTTTGTCGAGCCGGCGGCTCGCGATCAGTTCCTCGACCGCGGCGCGCGCGGCTACGAACGGGGCCGGGCCGGCCGGCGGGCGGCCGTCGAAGCCGGGCAGGGTCAGTACGTAGACCGCGTGGTCGGGGGAGAATGCGCGGATCGTGTCCTGCCACACCCAGCTGCCGCTCGCGAGGCCGGGAATCAGGATCAGCGGGCGGCCCTTGCCGCCATGGCGTTCGACCAGCACCCCGTTCACCTCGAAGCGCTCCGCCGGCGCGATGGTGGCGGCGAAGCGGTTCGTTGCGGGCGCGGCGTCGGCGGCGCGGCTGTGGTGGCCGGCGCTCATGCACAAGGTGACGGCGATGGCGGCGAATACGGCTTTGTTGCGGAAGATGTTCATGCGTTCTCCTGGTTCGGGAAGAAAATGGTTTCGATCGGTTGTCCGAACAATCCGGCAAGCGCGAAGGCCAGCGGCAGGCTCGGGTCGTAGCGGCCCGTCTCGATGGCGATGACGGTCTGGCGCGAGACGTCGAGCAGCTCGGCCAGGTGCGCCTGGCTCCAGCCGCGCGCCGCGCGCAGGTCGCGGATGGCGTTCTTCATGACTGGAGTGTCCGGCGGGCGCGCAGTGCCAGGACGGTGCTCGCGATTCCCCAGCTGACGCCCATGACCATCCACACGCTGAACATCGACAGCTTCGGGAAGCCGGCCGTCTCGAGAAAGCCGTAGCTGAACGTGACCGCGCCGGTGATCCCGAACGCGAGCGCCAGGCTTTCCAGCAGGCGCATGCGCTGGTACTCGTCGATGCGGGCCACGTGGCGGGCGATGGCCCGGATCATCAGGCAGAAACCGATCATCGGCGATAGCAGGACGGCGGTGCGCAGCAGCCCGTCGTCCAGCGGCCGGCCATACCGGATCGACGCGAGCAGCATGACTACGTACACCGCGATGGCCGTCCACAAATCGATGCGGTAGGCCCGCCCAACACGTTTTTCATGCATCACACACCTCCTCATGTAAAGTATGCTTTACATCGTAGGCCGGGTTCGGGCCGATGTCAAGCTTCCTTTACATCCTTCGCATCCATTTTCTGCGCCCGTTCGACTACAATGCTCGCCTCCGTTTTTCTCCCGCGACCGCCATGTCAGAGCCTACCGAAACCCGTCCCCACGCCATCGTCATCGGCGGCGGCCCCGCCGGCCTGATGGCGGCCGAAGTGCTGTCCGCGGGCGGCGCGCGCGTGGACGTGTACGATGCGATGCCGTCCGTCGGCCGCAAATTCCTCCTGGCCGGCAAGGGCGGCATGAACATCACGCATGCGGAACCGTACGACGCGTTCGTCGGCCGCTACGGCGCGCGCGCCGGCGCGCTCAAGCGCTGGCTCGACGCGTTCCCGCCGGCACAGCTGCGCGCGTGGATCCACGGGCTCGGTGTCGACACGTTCGTGGGCACGTCCGGCCGCGTCTTCCCGGCCGACATGAAGGCCGCGCCGCTGCTGCGCGCGTGGCTGCACCGGCTGCGCGAGGCGGGCGTCCAGTTCCATATGCGCCACCGCTGGACCGGCTGGCGCGACGGCGCCTTCGTGTTCGACACGCCCGATGGAGAGACGGCAGTCGACCCGGCCGGCGCGGCGACCGTGCTGGCGCTGGGCGGCGCGAGCTGGGCACGGCTCGGGTCCGACGGCGCCTGGGTGCCGCTGCTGGCCGGGCGCGGCGTGGACGTGGCGCCGCTCGTGCCGGCCAACTGCGGCTTCGACGCCGACTGGTCGGCCCACTTCGCGGCGCGTCATGCCGGTGCGCCGCTGACGACCGTCGCGCTCGCGCTCGAGGGCGGTCCGTTCCGCAAGGGCCAGTTCGTCGTGACGCAATCGGGCATCGAGGGCAGCCTCGTGTACGCGCTGTCGGCGGGGATCCGCGACCGCATCGCGGCCGACGGCCAGGCCACCGTGCTGATCGACCTGTTGCCCGACCATGACCCGCAACGCGTGCTGGACGAGGTGATGCGCCCGCGCGGCACGCGGTCGATGTCCAGCCACCTGCAAAGCCGCCTGGGCATCAAGGGCGTGAAATCGGGGCTGCTGCACGAGTGCATGGAAAAGGCCGACTACGCCGACCCGGTCAAGTTGGCGCGGGCGCTGAAGGCCTTGCCGCTCGTGCTTCAACGTCCGCGCCCGATCGATGAAGCGATCAGCAGCGCGGGCGGCGTGCGTTTCGAGGCGCTCGACGGCGCCATGCTGAGGGATTTGCCGAGCGTGTTCGTGGCGGGCGAGATGGTCGACTGGGAAGCGCCGACCGGCGGCTACTTGTTGACGGCCTGCTTCGGCAGCGGGCGCGCCGCGGGGCGGGCGGCGCTGGACTGGCTGCTCAATCCTGCTTGTCGTCGAAGCTGACGGTCGCGCTGCCGTTGCGGCTGACGGAGCGTTCGTCCGGATTGCCGAACACGCGCGCCTCGCCGCTGCCGGTCAGGTCCGCATGCAGGCGCTTGCGGGCATAGACGGCGCTGTCGCCGGAACCCTGTTGCGCCAGGTCGACCTCGTCGGCGCGCAGGTGGCGCGCATCCAGGTCGCCGGAACCGCGCAATTCGGCGTGCAGCGCGCGCGTCGAACCCACCAGCGTGAGGCGGCCGCTGCCGATGACGGCGGCATCCACCGTATCGCTCGATCCGCCCGTGAGTTCCATGTCGCCGCTGCCGTGGATCGCGGCCATGATTTCGCGGTAGCGGCCGTTGAAGCGCATGCTGCCGGAGCCGTCCAGCGCGACGTCGAGGTGGTCGCCGGCGAAGCCGCTCACGGTGTGCTCGCCGCTGCCGTTGACGCTGAGGGATTCCAGCGACGGCAGGGTGACCGTCACCTCGATCGGCGTGCGGTGGCGCAGCAGGATGCCGCGCGGGCCGATGTGCAGCATGTCGCCGTCCACCGTCGTGTCGATGTTGGCCAGCAGGCGCTGCTCGCCCCGCACTTCCAGCGACGGCGTCGGGCCCTGGCGCAGGGTGAGGTTGACGGGGCCGGACAGGTCGACCTTGGCGATCGCCTGGTCGAGCGGGCGGCGTTCGGTGGTGAGGAGGCGGCTGCCCGGGTTGGACGGGCCGTTCGTGCCGTGGGCGCGCAGCATGCTGTACGAGACGCCGATGAGCACGAAGGCGATGACGAGCAGGGTGAAGCCGATCTTGAGTAACGCGCGCATGGTGGCCTCAGCTCCCTTTGAGCAGGGAACGGTTCATCTGGAGGTAGCGCTTCAGGCCCACGAAGGTATAGCGCGTGATCACGAGGGACAGCAGGAACAGCGCGATCCCGCCCAGCACGAGCCCGAGGCCGAACAGGGTCTGCGTCGTGCGCGATTCCGAGTCCATGTCGGTGCTGATGCGCACGGTGCTGTCGGCCAGCGTCTCGGCACCGCGCACGGCGCGCGAGCGTTCGAGGCGGCTGCTCCGGCCGGCATCGCCGTCCGGATCGGCGGGCGGCAGCGGGTCCGCGACCTGAGGGCGCTCCTGCGTGACGTTGATGCCATGGCTGCCGATCTCGATGCGTATCTGGCGGCCGCGCCCGTCGTCGTCGATCGTGACGAGGCTGCTCGGCCAGTCCAGCAGGAGTTCGTTGGCGCCGGCCAGGCCGCTGGCGGTCGTCGCGATGCCGGCCAGGTAGAACGTCAGCGCGCACGCATACAGGGCGAACAGCAGCGCCGAATACACCATCGCCGGCACGATCATGAACAGGTTGAAGATGGCCAGGCCGACGGCGGACACGGCCACGCGCAGCACGTTGGCCGGGCTTTTCTTTTCCTGGAACGCGTTCAGGTGGGCGCTGGCGCGCAGGGTCATGGCGATCTTCGTCGGATCGTCGAGCTCGCGCGCCACGTCCGGCTCGCCCCGTCCGGCGGCCACGCCGTCGACGAAGCGCTGCTCGTAATAGGCCAGTGTCCTGGCCTGGACGTCGGGCGGCAGGCCGAGCATGGCCCGCTTGAGCGCGTCGAGGTATTCCAGTTTGCCCATCGTTACTCCTGGTACGGCCCTGTTAATTTCGACCAATCAACAGCACGGCGCCCAGCGCCGGATCGGCCGCGCCGCCCGGGTGGACAAGGATGATCGTCGCGGCCGCCACGACGGCCAGCAGGGCAAGGGTACGTACGCCGAGATGGATGTTCATTTGCATTTCCGCCAACACTCGTTTCGATGTTGACACTGTACGGAACCAGGGCGGTGCGCGCCACGGGTGTGCGACAGGCTGCGGAATTCGCGGGGCAGGGTGCACCGCGGCGGGATGATCGGCGTCGGTTCATCGGCGTTTTACCCCTGTAATGACACCCGCCGCGGCCACCCCGCTGCGCACCGCCGCCTCCAGGGTGGCCGGATAGTCGCACGCGGTGTAGTCGCCCGCCAGCGCGAGGGCGGGCAGCTTCACGTCGTTGGCGGGCCGGTCGAGGGCGGGCGCACACGCGAACGTGGCGCGTTTTTCCGTGATCACTCGGGTCCATTCGGGAGACGCCAGCGCCGGCCGTCCGAACGCTGCGGCCAGCTGCGCGGCGATGCTTGCCGCCAGCGCATCCTGGCCGATCTCCCCGGCCGGATCGGCGCCGCTGATCACGACGGCCAGTAAACCGTCCTGGCCGGGGTCGAGCTGGCCGCGGTCGAACACGAACTGGCCCCAGCGGTTCTCGAGCGGCGCATCCGCCAGCGCGCAGAACGGCAGCGGCAGGCGGAGCCCGGCCGCGTATTGCAGGTAGACGGTGGCGATCGGTTCGTAGGCCAATGCGTCCAGTTTTGCGACGACGTCCGCGGTGCCGCCCACGGGCCGCAGCAGCGCCGCCGCCTGCCAGGGCGGTGCCGCCAGCACGACGGCGTCGAACGTCTGCACGTCGGCGCCCGCGCGCAGCATCCAGGTGCCGCCGTCCGGGCCGAGCGTATCGATGCGGCGCCCCGTATGCACGGCGGCGCCGCGGCTTTCCAGGTAGCGGCGGGCCGCTTGCGGGAACAGGGCGTCCAGCAGCACGCGCGGGATCAGCATGTCGGACGCGGCCCGCTTCGCGCCCAGGCTGTCGCGCAGCACGGCGAGGAAGACCTGCGCCGAGGCGCGTTCCGGCGGCGTGTTCAGCGCCGCGAGGCACAGGGGGCGCCACATGAGGCGCACGAGGCGTTCCGTCTGCTCGTAGCGCACGAGCAGTTCGGCCACGCTGCAATCGTGGTGCAATTGCCAGCCCATCCAGCGGGCCGTCGTCGTGAAGCGGGCGAGGGCGAGCTTGTCGGCGCGGTCCAGGCCGCGGGCGCGCAGCAGGGCGACGAGAATGTGCAGCGGCGCGGGCAGGCGCGGGGCGACGAAGTCCATGCCGTCGTCGCCTAGCGGGTAGCGCATCTGCAGCGGCAGCCGGAGCAGGGCGTTACGAGGATCGACGCCCACGCGGCGCATCAGGCGCAACGTGTCGGCATAGGCGCCCAGCATGATGTGCTGGCCGTTGTCCAGCAGGCGCCCGTTCGTTTCGATCGCGCGGGCGCGGCCGCCCAGGGTGCGGGCGGCTTCGAACAGCGTGACGCCGCAGCCGGCATCCAGCAGCGCGACGGCCGCCGCGCAGCCGGCCCAGCCCCCGCCGACGACCGCGACCTGCCGGTTCCTAGCCGCGGACATACGTCTTCCACGCGAGCCACAGCTTGCGCAGCGGCGTCAGGGAGATCTTCTGGGTGAGGACGTGGAAGCCGTCGCGCTCGATCTCGTCGAGCAGCGTGCGGTAGATGGCGGCCATCATGAGGCCCGGACGCTGGGCGCGCCGGTCTTCCTGCGGCAGCAGCGCGAACGCCTCGTCGTACAGCTTCTGTGCGCGGTCGGCCTGGAACTTCATCAGCGCTTCGAACTTCTCGCTGTGGCGTGCATTCAGCAGGTCGGCCGCCGTCACGCCGAACTGCTGCAGCTCGTTGATCGGCAGGTAGATGCGGCCCTTGCGCGCATCCTCGCCCACGTCGCGGATGATGTTCGTGAGCTGGAACGCGAGGCCCAGCGTCTCCGCATACTTCAAGGTCTGCGGATTCGTCACGCCGAAGATGCTGGCCGACAGGATGCCGACGACACCCGCCACGTGCCAGCAGTATGTCTTCAGGTTCGGGTAGTCGAGGTAGCGCGACTGGTCGAGGTCCATCTCCATGCCGTCGATGATGGCCTGCAGGTGTTCCTGTTTCAGGTCGTAGGGCTGGAGGTGCGGCTGCAGCGCCAGCATCACGGGATGCGTGGGCGTGCCGGTGTACATCTGCGTGACCTCGTTGCGCCACCACGCCAGCTTGATGCGGGCGACCGACTGGTCGCTCGCCTCGTCGACCGTGTCGTCGACTTCCCGGCAGAACGCGTACAGCGCCGTGATCGCGCGGCGCCGCTCGGGCGGCAGGAACAGGAAGCTGTAGTAGAAGCTGGAGCCGCTTTGCGCGGTCTTTTGTTGGCAGTATTCGTCGGGGGACATATTTGGATTGTTATCGCACGGAGCAAGTCCGCTATCTTAGCCGATGAGGCGTTACATACGTAGTGCGCGCCAGCCTACCGCGAGCCAGTCGAGGCGTTTCAGGCGCGGACGGCGCCGGAACACGTCGTAATCCACGCGTTCGATCGCTTCCAGGATGCGCAGGCCGCCCTGGACGACCATGCGCAACTCCCAGCCGATGCGGCCCGGCAGGCGCGTCGCGAGCGGCGCGCCTTCCAGCATCAGGGCGCGCGCCCGGTCCACTTCGAAGCGCATCAGCGCGCGCCACGCGGAGTCGGTGCGGCCCTGTTCGATGGCGTCCTGTGTCACGCCGAAGCGGGCCAGGTCGTCCAGTGGCACATAAATGCGGCCCTTGGCGATGTCGATGGCGACGTCCTGCCAGAAGTTAATCAGCTGCAGCGACGTGCAGATGGCGTCCGATGCGCGCAGGCTGGCCGCGTCGTCGACGCCGTACAGGCCCAGCATCAGGCGCCCGACGGGATCGGCGGAGCGCCGGCAGTAATCCAGCAGGTGCGGAAAGTCCGGGTAGCGCGTCGTGACGACGTCCTGCTTGAACGCGGACAGCAGGTCGCGCAGCGGCTGCAGGGGCAGTTCGTGTTCCGCCAGGACGGCAGCGAGGCGCCGGAACATGGGCGCATCGGGCGGCGTTCCGGCCGCGATGCCGTCCAGCGCCGCCTCGTAGGCCTGCAGGGCGGCCAGGCGTTCGGCCGGGCTGGCGTCGCCCTCGTCGGCGAGGTCGTCGGCGCTGCGGGCGAACGCATAGATCGCCTCGACCGCGGGCACGAGGCGGCGGGGGAGGAGGATCGACGCGACAGGGAAGTTTTCGTAATGGTCGACGGCCATGCGACTCTGTAGATTGCTGACTCTAAAGTCATTTACTGGCGATAATTGCATGATTATAATTGCTAGGTTAAATCCACGACAGTGCCTCGCCGTCCCGGCCGGGCCACCATGAGGAAACCAATGCGCGCTTTTCCGTTCGCCCTTCCTTTGACCCTGGCCCTGGCCGCCGTATCGCTGGCCGGCTGTTCCCGCAACGAGACCCCTGCCGAGGACGTGCGTCCAGTCCGCGCTCTCACGCTCGCGACGGGCACGGTGGGGTCGATCGCCGAGTTCTCCGGCGACGTGCGGCCCCGTTACGAATCGCGGATGGGTTTCCGCGTCGGCGGCAAGATCAGCGCCCGCAAGGTGGATGTCGGCACGGTCGTCAAGCGCGGCCAGGTGCTGATGCAGCTGGATCCGCAAGACCTGCGTCTCGGCCAGGCCCAGGCGCAGGCGAACCTGCGCGCGGCGCAGACCAATTACGAGCTCGCGCGCGCCGACCTGAAGCGCTACCAGGACCTGCGCAGCCAGAACTTCGTCAGCCAGGCGGTGCTCGACCAGAAAGTGGCGGCCGCGCGCTCGGCGCAGGCGAACGTGGAAGCGGCGCGCGCCGCGTCGAGCGAGCAGGCGAACCAGACCGGCTACGCGAACCTGGTGTCCGACACGGACGGCGTGGTCACCGGGATCGATGCGGAAGTGGGCCAGGTCGTGCAGGCCGGCACGCCCGTCGTGCGCGTGGCGCGGACGGACGAGAAGGAAGTCGTGATCGGCGTGCCGGAAGACCAGGTCGACGAGTTGCGCAAGGTGAGCGACGTGAAGGTCAGGCTGTGGGCGGACCCGAACCGCAGCATCCAGGGGAAGATCCGCGAAGTGGCGCCGGTGGCCGATCCCGCCACGCGGACGTACACCGTGAAAGTGACGATCCCGGCCCAGGAAGACATCCGCCTCGGCATGACGGCCGTCGTCCAGCTGGCGCATGCCGGCTCGGGCGCTGCGATCAAGGTGCCGCTGTCCGCGCTGTACCAGAACAAGGGCGCGACGTCGGTGTGGGTGATCGAGAACGGCGCCGTGCACCTCGTGCCCGTGCAAGTGGGCGGCGTGTCCGGCAACGACGTGGTGCTGGCAGGCGGCGTGAAGCCGGGCCAGACGGTCGTCACGGCGGGCGTCCACCTGCTCAAGCCGGGCCAGAAAGTGAAAGTGCTGGCGGCCGATGTCGCACGCCGCGGCGATGCGGAAGCCGAAGCGAATGGAGCCCCCAAATGAGAGGGTTCAACCTGTCGCGCTGGGCGCTGGAAAACATCCCGCTGACCCGCTACCTGATCGCCGCGCTGCTCATCGGCGGCATCCTCAGCTACGGCAAGCTGGGCCAGGACGAAGACCCGCCGTTCACGTTCCGCGTGATGGTCATGACGGCGTACTGGCCGGGCGCCACGTCCGTGCAGATGGCCCAGCAGGTGGCCGACAAGCTCGAACAGAAGCTGCAGGAAACGCCGTACATCGACAAGCTGCGCAGCTTTTCCAAGCCGGGCGAGACGACGATCATCATCGAGCTGAAGGAATCCACGCCGCCGGAGGACGTGCAGGGCGTCTGGTACCAGGTGCGCAAGAAGGTCGGCGACATCGCGGGGACGCTGCCGCCCGGCGTGATCGGGCCGTTCTTCAACGACGAATTCGGCGACACGTACGGCTCCATCTTCGCGCTGTCCGGCGACGGCTTTACCTATGCCGAGATGCGCGACTACGCCGACTTCGTGCGCCAGCAGCTGCTCGCCGTGCCGCTCGTCTCGAAGGTCGAGCAGTTCGGCGTGCAGCAGGAAAAAGTGAATATCCTGTTCTCGCAACAGAAATTCGCGCAGCTGGGCGTGCCGTTCGAACAGATCGTGAACCAGATCGCCACGCAGAACGGCATCGAATCGGCCGGCGTGCTCGTGACGCCGCTGGAAAACCTGCAGGTGCGCGTGACCGGCGGCCTGAAGACCGTCAAGCAGCTCGAAGACTTGAGCCTGCGCGCGGGGAACACGACGTTCCGTCTCGGCGACTTCGCCACCGTGCAGCGGGCGTACGAGGACCCGCCGCACGACAAGATGCGCTTCAACGGCAAGGAAGTCATCGGCCTGGGCGTGTCGATGGAGAAGGGCGGCAATATCATCCAGCTGGGCAAGGGCCTGGAACAGACCGTCGAACGCATCCGCAGCCAGCTCCCGGTCGGCATCGAACTGGAACGCGTATCGAACCAGCCCGCGGCCGTCACGGCATCCGTCAGCGAATTCATGCACAGCCTGATCGAGGCCGTCGTCGTCGTGCTGGTCGTGTCGTTCGTCGCGCTGGGCCTGCACACCAAGCCGAAGCTGCGCCTGGACGTGCGCCCGGGCCTCGTCGTGGCGCTGACGATTCCGCTCGTTCTCGCGATCACATTCCTGTTCATGCGCGTGTTCGACATCTCGCTGCACAAGATCTCGCTGGGCGCGCTGATCATCGCCCTGGGCCTGCTCGTGGACGACGCCATCATCGCCGTCGAGATGATGGTGCGCAAGATGGAGGAGGGCATGTCGCGCTTCGAGGCGGCCACGTTCGCGTACACGTCGACCGCGTTCCCCATGCTCACCGGTACCCTGATCACGGCGGCGGGCTTCCTGCCGATCGGCCTCGCGAAGTCGGCCGCGGGCGAGTACACGTTCTCGATGTTTTCCGTGAACGCGATCGCGCTGCTCGTGTCGTGGGTCGTCGCCGTCACGTTCACGCCCTACATCGGTTTCATCCTGCTGCGCGTAAAACCCCATGGCGAGGGCCACCACGACGTGTTCGACACGCCGATGTACCAGCGCTTCCGCCGTCTCGTCGACCGCTGCGTGGAATGGCGCAAGACGACGATCGTGCTGTCGCTGGCCGTGTTCTTCCTCGGCGTGTTCGGCTTCAGGTTCATCGAGAAGCAGTTCTTCCCCGATTCGAGCCGCCCCGAACTGATGGTCGAGATGTGGGCGCCGGAAGGCACGAGCTTCGCCGTCAACGAGGCGCTGGCGAAGAAGTTCGAAGCCTTTGCGCGCGCGCAGCCGGAGACGGACAGCGTGACGTCGTACATCGGCACGGGCAGCCCGCGCTTCTACCTGCCGCTGGACCAGATTTTCCCGGCGTCGAACGTGTCGCAGTTCGTCGTGCTGCCGAAGAATGTGCACCAGCGCGATGCCCTGAAGCGCAAGATCGAAGACAGGTTCAAGTCGGACTTCCCCGAAGTGCGCGGCAGGGTAAAACTGCTGCCGAACGGCCCGCCGGTACCGTATCCCGTGCAGTTCCAGGTGATGGGGCCGGACATCGGCGTCGTGCGCAAGGTCGCCGACCAGGTCAAGGAGGTCATGATCGCCAATCCGAACACGGTGGGCGTGAACGACAACTGGAACGAATCCGTGAAGGTGTTGCGGCTGGAGCTGGACCAGGACAAGATGCGCGCGCTGGGCGTCACGTCGCAGGCGGTGCGCCGCACGATCGCGACACTCCTCTCCGGGACGACGGTGGGCCAGTTCCGCGAAAGCAACCGGCTGATCGACATCGTCGTGCGCCAGCCGCTGGACGAGCGCTCGAACATGTCCGTCCTCGCCGGCACGAACGTGCCGACGCCGTCCGGCAAGGCCGTGCCGCTGTCGCAGCTGGCGCGCATCGAATTCGTGTGGGAGCCCGGTGTCGTCCAGCGCTACGGGCGCGAGTGGGCGATCATGGTCCAGTCGGACGTCGTCGAAGGCGTGCAGGGGCCGACCGTGTCCGACCAGGTCAACGCGAAGCTCGAAGCGCTGCGTGCGAAGCTGCCGGCCGGCTATCGCATCAAGCTGGAAGGCGCGGCGGCGAACAGTTCGACAGCGGAAGACTCGATCTCGGCCAACGTGCCGCTCGTCCTGTTCATCGTGTTCACGCTGCTCATGCTGCAGCTGCACAGCTTCTCGCGCGCCGTGATGGTGTTCCTCACCGGGCCGCTGGGCATTGCGGGTGCCGCGATGGGGCTGCTGCTGTTCCGCGCGCCGTTCGGCTTCGTCGCGAACCTGGGCGTGATCGCGCTGTTCGGCATGGTGGTGCGCAATTCCGTCATCCTCGTCGACCAGATCGAGAAAGACATCGCGGCCGGGCACCCCGCGTGGGAGGCGATCGTGGAAAGCGCCGTGCGGCGCTGCCGCCCCATCCTGCTGACGGCCGCCGCCGCGGCGCTCGCGATGATTCCGCTGTCGCGCTCCGTGTTCTGGGGCCCGATGGCCGTCGCGATCATGGGCGGATTATTGGTCGCCACGGCGCTCACGCTGCTGTTCCTGCCGGCGCTGTATGCCGCTTGGTTCCGCGTAAAGCGTCCTGTGCACGCCCGGGAGGCGGCCGTAAATCCTTGAAATATCGGGCGATTTAATACGAATTAAAATCTGCCCAATGGTGTCAGAAAATCCAGTAAAATATCGGGTTGAAGTTGTAGCCCCTAGACATTGGATTCAGGGCGGCCGGTTTCATTGTCGGGCGCCCTTTGTTTTTGTGGCAAGATCAGCAATCCTGCGCGAGGATGGCGAAATTGGTAGACGCACCAGGTTTAGGTCCTGACGCCAGCAATGGTGTAGGGGTTCGAGTCCCCTTCCTCGCACCACGAACAATTATTTTTTTGGACGATTTTTACAATGGCAACTGCAGTCGAAAACCTGGGTAAACTCGAGCGTCGCTTGACGATCTCTTTTCCGCTGAGCGACGTACGTACGGAAGTTGAAAAGCGCCTCAAGAAGCAGGCCAAGACCGCTCGTGCTCCGGGCTTCCGCCCGGGCAAGGTGCCGCTGAAGATGGTCGCCGCTCAGTACGGCTACCAGATCGAGTCGGACGTGCTGAACGACAAGGTCGGCCAGGCCTTCAGCAGCGCCGCCGACGAAGCCCAGCTGCGCGTTGCCGGCATGCCGAAAATCGAGCCGAAGCAGGATGCACCGGAAGGCATGCTGGCCTTCGACGCGACCTTCGAAGTCTATCCGGAAGTGTCGCTGCCGGAACTGGCCAACATCGAGATCGAGACCGTCAAGACCGACGTGACCGACGCCGAGATCGACAAGACCATCGACATCCTGCGCAAGCAGCGCGTCCACTACCACACCAAGGGCGAAGCCGGTGAGCATGGCGATGGCGGCGAGCCGGTCGCGGCGAACGGCGACCGCGTGACCGTCGACTTCGTCGGCGTCATCGACGGTGTCGAATTCCCGGGCGGTAAAGCCGAAGACTACGCCTTCGTGCTGGGTGAAGGCCGCATGCTGCCGGAATTCGAAGCCGCGACCGTCGGCCTGAAAGTGGGCGAGAGCAAGACCTTCCCGCTGCCTTTCCCGGAAGACTACCATGGCAAGGACGTGGCCGGTAAAACCGCCGAGTTCACCATCACGCTGAAGAAGCTGGAATGGGCGCACCTGCCGGAAGTCGACGCCGAGTTCGCCAAGTCGCTGGGCATCGAAGACGGCAGCATCGAGAAGATGCGCGACGACATCAAGGTCAACCTGGAGCGTGAAGTCAACGCCCGCATCAAGGCCCGCAACAAGGAAGCCGTGATGGACGCGCTGGTCAAGCACACCGAGATGGACGTGCCGAAGGTCATGATCGAGCAGGATTCGCAGCGCCTGGCCGAGCAGACCCGCCAGGACATGGCCCAGCGCGGCATGGACGTCAAGAGCCTGCCGTTCCCGGCCGACCTGTTCGCCACCAAGGCCGAGCGCCGCGTGCGCCTGGGCCTGATCCTGTCGCAACTGGTCTCGGAAAACGACCTGCAAGCCACGCAAGAGCAGGTGAAGGCCCAGATCGAAGACTTCTCGCAGAGCTACGAAGATCCGAAGGAAGTCCTGAAGTACTACTACAGCGACCGTCGCCGCCTGGGTGAAGTGGAAGCTCTTGTATTGGAAGAAAACGTCGTTAACTATGTGCTCGGCAAGGCAAAGGTGACGACCAAGGACATCGCCTTTGACGAACTGATGGGAAGCGTCGCCCAGGCGTAACTTCCTTTGATGGAGCCGTACGACGTTCTCGCAAGAAATCTGCGATAGTGCGGCTCCGCAACTCTTCTAAAGGAATTGACAGGTATGAATCGTAATCCGGCATTGGATACCCAAGCCCTCGGCCTCGTGCCGATGGTGATCGAGCAGAGCGGCCGCGGCGAGCGCGCCTACGACATCTACTCGCGCCTGCTGAAGGAGCGCGTGATTTTCCTGGTCGGTCCTGTCAACGACCAGATGGCCAACCTCATCGTGGCCCAGCTGCTGTTCCTGGAGAGCGAGAATCCGGACAAGGACATCTCGCTGTACATCAACTCGCCGGGTGGTTCCGTGTCGGCCGGCCTCGCCATCTTCGACACGATGAACTTCATCAAGCCCGACGTGTCGACCCTGTGCACCGGCCTGGCCGCCTCGATGGGCGCGTTCCTGCTGGCCGCCGGCGCCAAGGGCAAGCGTTTCTCGCTGCCGAACTCCCGTGTCATGATCCACCAGCCGTCCGGTGGCTCGCAGGGCATGGCGTCCGACATCGAGATCCAGGCCAAGGAAATCCTGTACCTGCGCGAACGCCTGGCCCGCATCATGGCGGACAACACCGGCCAGACGATCGAGCAAATCCACAAGGATACCGATCGCGACCGTTTCATGTCGAGCGAAGAGGCCGTGGAATATGGCCTCATCGACAAGGTTCTGACAAACCGCGGCTGAGGCTGATCCGCGCGGTTTTCGAGATCGCGTGGAGTACTCGACAACTGTTGCTCAAATACGCCCGGACGCGACAGCGCTTCGGGCGTTTTGTTTTCAAATCGGGTAGCATGGTGTCGTGCGCACTTGTTGCGCCCTCGTATTAGCGTTATATTCATAGCAATTCAACTGAAACCTGCCCCATGTCAGACAAAAAATCCTCTAGCGGCGAAAAACTCCTGTACTGCTCGTTCTGCGGCAAGAGCCAGCACGAGGTCAAGAAGCTCATCGCGGGACCTTCGGTCTTCATCTGCGACGAGTGCATCGACCTGTGCAATGACATCATCCGCGACGAGACCTCGAACGTCGAATCGGTGGCGGGCGCCAAGTCCGACCTGCCGACTCCGCACGAGATCGCCGAACTGCTCGACCAGTACGTCATCGGCCAGCAGACGGCGAAGCGCATCCTGTCGGTGGCGGTCTACAACCATTACAAGCGCCTGAAGCACCTGGGCAAGAAGGACGACGTCGAGCTGGCCAAGAGCAACATCCTGCTCGTCGGTCCCACCGGCTCCGGCAAGACGCTGCTGGCCCAGACGCTCGCACGCATGCTGAACGTCCCGTTCGTGATCGCCGACGCGACCACGCTGACGGAAGCCGGCTATGTCGGCGAGGACGTCGAGAACATCATCCAGAAGCTGCTGCAGAGCTGCAACTACGAAGTCGAGAAGGCCCAGCGCGGCATCGTCTATATCGACGAGATCGACAAGATTTCGCGCAAGTCCGACAACCCGTCCATCACCCGCGACGTGTCGGGCGAGGGCGTGCAGCAGGCGCTGCTGAAGCTGATCGAAGGTACGATGGCGTCCGTGCCGCCGCAGGGCGGCCGCAAGCATCCGAACCAGGATTTCGTGCAGATCGACACGACGAACATCATGTTCATCTGCGGCGGCGCATTCGACGGCCTGGACAAGATCATCCAGAACCGTTCGGAAAAGAGCGGCATCGGCTTCGCGGCCAGCGTCAAGAGCCAGTCCCAGCGTTCCGTCAGCGATATCCTGATGGAAGCGGAACCGGAAGACCTGATCAAGTTCGGCCTGATTCCGGAACTGGTGGGCCGTCTGCCGGTCGTGGCGACCCTGAGCGAGCTCACGGAAGAGGCGTTGATCCAGATCCTGGTCGAGCCGAAAAACGCCCTCATCAAGCAGTATTCGAAACTGCTGGACATGGAAGGCGCCGAACTGGAAATCCGCCCGGCGGCCCTGCACGCGATTGCCAAGAAGGCATTGGCGCGCAAGACCGGTGCGCGTGGTCTCCGTTCGATCCTGGAACACGCTTTGCTCGACGTGATGTACGAATTGCCGAGCCAGCAAAATGTCGTGAAAGTCGTCATCGATGAAAATACGATCACGAATGGCGCGAAACCTTTGCTGATTTACAGCGAATCGCCGAAGGCCGCAGGCGAAAACTGAAAAATTTCCGGGCGCAAACACAACAAAGGTATTGAATCGCTGAGTTGAGACGGTACAATCAATCTCAACAAAAGACGGCTTCAATCGAAAAGCCACTCGCGGCCGATGCTGTGAAGTGGCTTTTTTATTTGAATTCGAGACTTTTGTAGAAACGGCTATTATTCGTATCAAGTTAAAGTTTTTTTACTTGTAGAAAATATTTCCAAGCCGGTCTTGTGTTTCGAAGGTGTGCTCCCACATCGTCTACACGCTTTCTATAAGGTATGCCATGACAACTTCCAAATTGACCGAGCAAATGACGCTGCCCTTGCTGCCCCTGCGCGACGTGGTGGTGTTCCCGCATATGGTGATACCGCTGTTCGTCGGCCGCCCGAAATCCATCAAGGCGCTCGAGGCCGCCATGGAACAGGGTAAGAGCATCATGCTCGCAGCCCAAAAGGCCGCTGCCAAGGACGAACCCTCCGCCGCAGACATCTACGAGATCGGCTGCGTGGCCAATATTCTGCAAATGCTGAAGCTGCCCGACGGCACCGTGAAGGTGCTGGTCGAAGGCGCGCAGCGTGCACGCATCAATCACATCAACGACGCGCCCAGCCATTTCATCGCCGACCTGACCCCGATCAATTCGGAAATCGGCGACGATTCCGAAGTCGAGGCGATGCGCCGCGCGATCGTCCAGCAGTTCGACCAGTACGTCAAACTGAACAAGAAGATCCCGCCCGAGATCCTGGCATCGCTGGCCGGTATCGACGACGCCGGCCGCCTGGCCGACACCGTCGCCGCCCACCTGCCGTTGAAACTCGAGCAGAAACAGGTCATCCTGGAGATCTTCAACGTCGCCAAGCGCCTCGAGCACCTGCTCGGCCAGCTGGAAGGCGAACTCGACATCCTGCAGGTCGAGAAGCGCATCCGCGGCCGCGTCAAGCGCCAGATGGAGAAATCGCAGCGCGAGTACTACCTGAACGAACAGGTCAAGGCCATCCAGAAGGAACTGGGCGAAGGCGAAGAGGGCGCCGACATCGAGGAACTCGAGAAGAAGGTCATCGCCGCCAAGATGCCGAAGGAAGCCCTGGAAAAGGCCCAGGCCGAGATCAAGAAGCTCAAGCTGATGTCGCCGATGTCGGCCGAAGCCACCGTCGTGCGCAACTACATCGACACGCTCGTGTCGCTGCCGTGGAAAAAGAAATCCAAGGTCACGATCGACCTGGAAAAGGCCCAGGAAGTCCTGGAAGCCGACCACTACGGCCTCGACAAGATCAAGGAACGCATCCTCGAATACCTCGCGGTGCAACAGCGCGTCGACAAGCTGAAGGCCCCGATCCTGTGCTTCGTCGGTCCTCCGGGCGTGGGTAAAACGTCGCTGGGCGAGTCGATCGCCCGCGCGACGAACCGCAAGTACGTCCGCATGGCGCTGGGCGGCGTGCGCGACGAGGCCGAGATCCGCGGCCACCGCCGTACCTACATCGGCTCGATGCCGGGCAAGGTGCTGCAGTCGCTGGCGAAGGTCGGCGTGCGCAACCCGCTGTTCCTGCTGGACGAGATCGACAAGATGGGCGCGGACTTCCGCGGCGACCCGTCGTCGGCCCTGCTCGAAGTGCTGGATCCGGCGCAGAACCACACGTTCTCGGACCACTACGTCGAGGTGGACTTCGACCTGTCGGACGTGATGTTCGTGGCGACGTCGAACTCGTTCAACATCCCGCCGGCCCTGCTGGACCGTATGGAAGTGATCCGCCTGTCGGGTTACACCGAGGATGAAAAGACGAGCATCGCGCAGCGCTACCTGCTGCCGAAGCAGATCAAGGCGAACGGCCTGAAGGATGACGAGATCAAGGTCGACGAAGCGGCGATCCGCGACATCATCCGCTACTACACCCGCGAAGCCGGTGTGCGTTCGCTCGAGCGCGAAATCTCGAAGATCTGCCGCAAGGTCGTCAAGATGCTGCTGCTCAAGAAGGACAACAAGCGCGTGATCGTGTCGTCGAAAAACCTGGATAAATTCCTGGGCGTCCGCCGCTACGACTTCGGCGTGGCCGAGAAGGAAAACCAGATCGGCCAGGTCGTGGGTCTCGCATGGACGGAAGTCGGCGGCGACCTGCTGACGATCGAAGCCGTGCAGGTGCCTGGCAAGGGTGCCGTGATCCGCACCGGTACGCTGGGCGATGTGATGAAGGAATCGATCGAAGCGGCCCGTACCGTCGTGCGCAGCCGTGCACAGCGCCTGGGCATCAAGGGCGAGGTGTTCGAGAAGACCGACATCCACATCCACGTGCCGGAAGGCGCGACGCCGAAGGACGGTCCGTCCGCCGGTATCGCGATGACGACGGCGCTGGTGTCGGTGTTCACCGGCATCCCGGTCCGCGCCGACGTGGCGATGACGGGCGAGATCACCTTGCGCGGCGAAGTCCTGCCGATCGGCGGCCTGAAGGAAAAACTGCTGGCGGCCCAGCGCGGCGGCATCAAGACCGTGCTGATCCCCGAGCAGAACGTGAAGGACCTGGCCGACATCCCGGACAACGTCAAGAACAAGCTCGAGATCGTGCCGGTGCGCTGGATCGAGAAGGTGCTGGAAGTGGCGCTGGAGCGCCAGCCCGAACCGATCGTCGACGTGCCGGCAGTGGCCTCGTCCTCGGTGGCCACCGCCACGACCGACGGCCAGGGCGGCGTCGTCAAGCACTGAGCCTGATTCTCGCGGCTTCAAAAACGGCACCTCGGGTGCCGTTTTTTATGTCACGCTGTTGCTCGTGCGTTACTTGACACAACGCATTGTCGGCTTGTTTAATACGCCCTTGCGGTTTTTGCCGGCGGTCAATCCGACCCTGTCGCGCATGCCGTGTCCAGAACGTACAACGAGGGAAGAAAGTGAACAAAACTGAACTGATCGAAGAAATCGCGAAGTCTGCGGACCTGACCAAAGCTTCTGCGGCGCGCGCCCTCGATGCCATGATCGACGCTGTGACCAACACGCTGAAGAACAACGACAGCGTGACGCTGGTCGGCTTCGGCACGTTCACCGTCGGCGAGCGCGCCGCGCGCACCGGCCGCGATCCGCGCACGAAGGAAGCCATCAAGATCAAGGCGGCCAAGGTCCCGAAATTTAAGGCTGGTAAAGCATTGAAAGATGCAGTAAACTAATGCCTCCGCTGCGCTGACACGCAGCAGGACGCTGCTGGATTCCAGTCGGTGTGTAGTACCCAGTATTTCGTGGAGCGGTAGTTCAGTTGGTTAGAATACCGGCCTGTCACGCCGGGGGTCGCGGGTTCGAGCCCCGTCCGCTCCGCCACGAATCGCAAGCCTTGTCGGCCTTCGGTTCCGCGGTTGCGAAATACATGAATCTGGAGCGGTAGTTCAGTTGGTTAGAATACCGGCCTGTCACGCCGGGGGTCGCGGGTTCGAGCCCCGTCCGCTCCGCCAGATACTGAAAAAAAGGCGAACCTAGGTTCGCCTTTTTTTTTAAGTTTTTCGATAACGCATTTTCAACCTTGATTGGCTGACCATGTTTGAATTTATCCGT
>CBIHOW010000048.1:0-42922 GCA_966211695.1 uncultured Massilia sp.
AACCGCTATCCGCCTGCTCCAGGTCTGCGCACTGATTACGCCATACTTGGTCACCCAGGCATCTTCCGAAGCGCACTGCCCTTGTGCGTTCGACCCGTACGTTAGAACCGATTGAGTTGGATCAGGCCCGGTCAAAGGCGTTCTGCTGCAATGGCAGGGTTGCGCGTGTCGATTGCGCCCCCTCATCGTGCCCCCCTGACTGCGGAGTCCGCCGATGCGTTGGATCGTCCTGTTGCTGTTCGTGGCCAGCGCGGTGGTCGTGCACCTGCGCGGCCGCGTGCGCCATGGCGTGTTCCGCCAGTTGTCCGACCACTCCACGTTCACGGCGCCGCTGAACTGCTTCTGCTACCTGTTTTCCGCCGTGCCGACGACGCCCTTCCTGCCCGCATCGTGCTTTCCCGAACTGGCGGCTCTCAAACGGGAATGGCGCACGTTCCGGCAGGAAGCCCTCGCATTGTACGAGATGCAGCGCATCCGCCCCTCCGACAAATACGACGACATCGGCTTCAATTCCTTTTTCCGGCGCGGCTGGAAGCGCTTCTACCTGAAGTGGTACGACAATCCGCATCCCTCGGCGGCGACGCTGTGCCCGCGCACGGTGGCCATCCCCGAACGCATTCCGGCGGTCAAGGCCGCGATGTTCGCATTGCTGCCGGCGGGCGGTACCCTGGGCCTGCACCGCGATCCGCTCGCGGTGTCCGTGCGCTACCACCTGGGGCTCGTCACACCCAACGACGACCGCTGCGCCATCGTCGTCGACGGCATCCCGTATGCGTGGCGCGACGGCGAGGACGTCGTGTTCGACGAGACCTACCTGCACGACGCCGCCAACCGGACGACGCACGACCGCATCATCCTGTTCTGCGACGTCGAGCGGCCGCTGAAATACCGCTGGGCGCAGGCCGTCAGCCGCATCGTCGGCGGCTTCCTGCTGCGCGCGTCGGCGGCGCCGAACGAGATCGGCGACCGCACGGGCGGCCTGAACCGCGCGTTCCGCTACCTGTATGTGCTGCGCCGGTTCGGCAAGCGGCTCAAGGCCTGGAACCGCACCGTCTACTATGTCTTCAAATGGTTCCTGTTCGGGGCGCTGGCGTTCGTGCTGTTCTGGCGCTGACCTGTCATACGCTCGTAACGTGCAGGTGCGTATGATGAGGCAACGGAATCCGCCACGACGCACATGTACAAATCCAGGAAACGCCTGCTGATCCTCGACGCGGACGGCACCACCATCGACGCCTTTTCCGCCATCGAAGCGGCCTTTTCGCGGCACGGGCTGGACATCGGCGACGAAGCCCGGTTCCAGAAGCGCCACAACCTCTTCAAATACCTGGGCGGGCTGAAGGAATTCCCGTCGATTATCAAGAAGAACCTGCGCAAGAACAGCCGGGCACGACTCGTCGACAGCCTCACGGAAGTCTATCGCCAGGAAGCGGCCATGTACGACGGCATTCCCGACCTCGTGCGGGAACTGGTCGCCGCGCCGGACGTCGTCGTCGGCATGGTCACGCGCAACATCACGAACGAACCGCTTGAGACGCTGCGCCAGCTGTTCCAGCGCCACGACATCGACATCAACGCGCTCGACTTCCTCGTCCACATCCCGCTCTCGGAAAAGAAGACGAGCCAGTTCCGCGCCATCCGCGAACAATTCGGCATCAATCCCGCGCGCGCCTACGCGTGCGGCGACGAGCACAAGGATTTCGCGGCGGCGTCGAGCACGGGCATGCATCCGTTCATGGTGTCGTACGGCTTCGAGGACTACGACCGGCTGACGGAGAAATTCGAGATTCCCCACGAGCTGATCTCGCGCACGTCCGGCGAACTGTGCCAGCGCGTGCGCCATGCGCTCGACCTGGGCAACCGGCGGTCCGGGACGGTCAGTACGCGTACCAGAACAGCAGCGCGCTGACGACGCCGAACATCCAGTAATCGACGGGTGCGCCCGCGAACCAGCGCTTGTGCCACGGGACCAGTTCGCGCTTGAAGCGGCGCCAGCCGAAAGCGGGGTTGACGACGAACCACAGCCAGTCCTCGACGATCCAGAACAGCATGACGGCGCCGAGCGCGCGTGCTTCCAGCTGCGGCGACCACTGGCCCATGAAGGCCAGCGGGAAGTGGAACATGACGCCGATGAAGGAAAACATCCACGCGTGGTAGCCGGTCAGCGCGCGGCCGCCCCAGAAGATGTCGAGCAGCGGATGCTCTTCGATGCGCCAGGTGGGCAGGTTCGCGGCCCAGCCGGCGTCGCCTTCGATCTCGACTTCGACGCGGGCAAAAAAATAGGCGGCAACGACGACGGCGGCCAGCGTCGCAAGGAACTGGCCGGCATGGGAAAGTTCAAACACAGGCATCGATGGGTTCGGTCTGCTTCAGGATGGCCGCCAGCACGGCACTCGCGGCATGGGGACGGCCCAGCGCGAGGGCGCGGGCACGCATGGTGTCGAGTTCGGCCGGATGGGCCATCAGGTAGCGCACGCGGTATTCCAGCGACGGCGCATCGAACGCTTTCATCGCGGCGCCATGTTCGAGCAGGAAATTGGCGTTTCTTTCTTCCTGGCCGGGGATGGACGCGTTCACGATCATGGGCAGGCCCAGCGCCAGGCACTCCGCCGTCGTGGCGCCGCCCGGCTTCGTGATGGCCACGTCGGCGCAGGCCATCAAGCGCTCGACCTTGTCCGTGAAACCCTGCGGTACGAGGCGTCCCGGGTGCGCGGCCGCCAGCTGCTTCAGCGCCGCCAGTTCGGCCGCGTTGCGGCCCGCCAGCGCAATCAGCTGGAAGTTACCGGGAATCGCCAGCAGGCGCTGCGCCAGCGTGGACAGCCCGCCCAGCCCCGCACCGCCCCCCATCAGCAGGAAGGTCATGCGGCCGGGATCGATGCCGAGTTCGCGCGCGCAGGCGGCGCGGTCCGGCCGGCACGTAAAGGCCGGCATGACGGGGATTCCGGTGACGTGGATGCCGTCGCGCGCGATGCCGTGTTTTTCCATGAGGAACGCCACTTCGTCGTTGCCCGCGAAATAGCCGGCCATGTGCCGGTGCACCCACATGCGGTGCAGGTCGAAGTCGGTCACCTGCACCCACACGGGACAGCGCAGCATGCCGTCCGCGACCTCGCGCGACAGGATCTCGGCCGGCAGGAAATGCGTGCACACGATGGCATCCGGGCGCAGCTCGGCGATTTTCGCCAGCAGCGGCGCGCAGTCGCGGCGTTCGATGCGGCGCCGCAGCCGGTGGGCCCAGCCGTCCGGCGCGGCCGTGTTGGTATAGTCGTAGACCCAGCTCCACACGGCGGGCGCACGGCGCACGAGCAGGATGTAGAGGTCGGCGTAGACCTGGCGCAGGCGCGGTGTCGCGTAGGCGGTGGCGTCCAGGTGGATCACCTCGGCGATGCCGGGCACGGCCGATGCGGCGGCGCGGATCGCCTCGGCCGCACGCGTATGGCCGGCGCCCGCGGGCACGCTCAGCACGAGGATGCGCTTGCCCGCCCTGCCTTCGCCCTCGATCCAACGCCCACCCATCGCGCTCGCCTTGCCGTCCATATTGATGAGGGCAATGTAGCGGTTGAATATGACGGTGCCGTGACGACCCGTGCGCCCCTTGCCAAGCGCGGCCGCGCACGCGATCATGGTCCCATGAACCCGCTCATCGCAACCCGCACCCTCGCCGGCCTGGCCCTGCTGCTGGCAAGCACCGCCTGCCGCAGCGACGCGCCGCAGGCGCCCTCCACCGCCACGGGCAGCGCGCCCCTGCTGGCACGCATCGAGGCCGAGCGCGGCGCCGCCGCCTGCGACACGGACGATCAATGCCACACGATCGGCGTGGGCCACAAGGCCTGCGGCGGTCCCGAGCGCTACCTCGCATGGTCCAGCAAGAACAGCGACGGCACGCGCCTGCGCGCGCTCGTGGCCGAACACGCGGCCGCGCGCCAGGCCGAGGACACCAAGAAGGGCATGATGTCGACCTGCTCCGTCGTCCCCGATCCGGGCGCGACGTGTTCCGCCGGCCAGTGCGTGCTGCGCGCGACGAACAACGGTCCCGGCGGCATGGCACCCGTGGCCCGCTGATACGCCGCGTAAAAACGACAAAGGCCGCGGCATGCACCGCGGCCTTTGTCATTTAGGGGCCGCTTGTGGCGACCCCTGCCAGGCCGATTACTCGGCCTTCGCCTGCTTGTTGCCGGCGTTCTGGAACAACGGGATCGGATCCGTCGTGTCGACTTCCACCATCGTCATGCCGACCGGGGTGCCGCCGGTCACGTAGGTCACGGAACCCAGGTGGCGCTTGCCGGTCGCGAGACCGGACCACGACAGCGCCACCGATGCCGTACCGCCGAGGGCGACCTGGGTCGGTGCGACGGCCCTGAAGTTGCCGCCGGTCGTGGTCGGGCTCAGCACCCAGGACGACAGCTTGTACGTGGCGCTGCCGCCCACCGGCGCGTAGCCGACGACGCAGACCTTGTAGTCGCCTGCCGGCGGGTTGGTCAGCGTGACCATTTCGTTGGACGTCTGGCCGCCGCTGGAACCGACGACGGTCGTGCCGCGCGCCACCACCAGGTCCAGGTCGGACTGGCCGTTGCCGCTCGTGTCGCTGTCGTACAGTGCGAAGCGGGCCGTGGTCGTGCCGGCCGGGATGGTGACGGTGTGGACGTTCACGCCCGTGCCGCCGCCGCCCGTGCAGACGCTGTCGGCCGTGTTCGTTGCCTTGACGACCGTCGAGCTGGACTCGGTGGCCGGGATCAGGCCGGCCTTGGCGAGCGAGAGCGAGCCTGCGAAGCCGGTGCCGATGGTGACGACCTTGGTGCCGGACGCCGCTTCGCTGGTCACCGTGGCCGGCACGGCGATCGTGGCGGCGCGCGCCGTCAGCGGGCTGCGCACGGTGTGCGTGCCGTCGCTCCAGGTCAGCTTGCCGTAGATCCAGGTGTTCATCGGCGCGCTGGTGCGGGTCAGCTTGACGGTGTACGTGGCGCTCGCGCCCGGCGCCAGGTTCAGCGTGGCCGGCTGCACGTCGACGGTGAAGCCCGGCAGCACGGCATTGACGTTGTACGTCGCCGCGGCGCCGCCCACGTTCTTCACCGTACGCGTCAGGGTCTGGATGCCCAGCACGTTGGCTGCCGTCAGCGACGGCAGGTTCAGGTTGTACGGCTGGATCGTGCCGACGGCGGAGCAGGTGCCCGCGCTGAACACGTTGGTGATGCCGAGGCCGCACAGGAAGCGCGCGTAGTCGACCGTGGACAGGTCGTACACGAGGCCCGGATCGACGGCGACGGACGGCGCCACGTGGCCGGCGCCCTGGCCCCACGGCAGCGTGCCGGTCGTGCGGGCCGTGCTGTCCCAGAACACCGAACCGTTCTGGCCGTCGTTGAAGGTGTCGTACGCGGTCGTCATGAGGGCCGACTTGATCATCGCCGGCGTCCAGTCCGGATGGCGCTGTTTCAGCAGCGCGGCGATGCCGGCCACGTGCGGCGACGCCATCGAGGTGCCGGTGTAGAACGCGAAGTCCTTCGACGGTGCCGGAGCGCCGCCGGCGACCGCATCGCGCTGGGCCTTGGTCAGGTCGGCGCTGACGGCCGCCAGGATGTCCGTGCCCGGCGCGGTGACGTCCGGCTTCATGATGTTGGCATTGGCCACGTTCGGGCCGCGCGACGAACTGCTGTTCATCTGCGGGGCCACGATGTTCGGATCGACGATGCCGCGCAGGTTGTTCAGCGCCGCGGTGGCGCCCGGCGTCGAAGCATAGTAATCCTTGACCTTCTGGCCGTCCGCGGCCGTGATGTGCACGGTCGAGATGGTGTGCGCCTGGTTCAGGATCGTCTGCGCGGTGGCCGGCGTGTTGGCGATGATGACGCCCACGGCGCCGGCCGTCTTGCCGTTCGCGCTCTTGTTGACGAGCACATTGTCGCCGCGGTCGCAGACGAGGATCTTGCCCGTCACCTTGGCCGGATCGAGGTACGTGGTCGGACCGTCGGCCGGGCCGAAGCAGCGGTTCAGGTTGATGGTGTTCGGATCGATACCCGCGAGGCCGGCATCGCGCGCGAGGATCAGCGGCGCCGACGGCGTGTTGGCATTGCCGGACGCGCCGGTGACGGTCACGCCGTTGCCCAGCGCGACGTCGCCCGCGTAGGTGCGGTTGTGCGTCGAGTTGCCGACGGTGGTCAGCCACGGGCTGATGTGGGCGACCGGTGCCGTCGCCGGGCCGGAGTTGCCCGCCGATGCCGCCACGAACACGCCGGCCGCGGCCGCGCCGAGGAAGGCGACTTCGGTCGGTTCGTTGAACGCGCCGCCGCCGGCGTTCGGGCCGATCGAGAAGTTGATGACGTTCACGCCATCCTTCACGGCCTGTTCGATCGCGGCCACGCTGTTCGACGTGGCGCAGCCGTTCTGGCCGGTGCCGCCGTCGGTCCAGCAGACTTTATAGGCGGCGATGCGGGCGCGCGGCGCCATGCCGGTGATCTTGCCGAGGGAGAGGCCGTTGGTCGTGGCCGTCACGTGCGCATTGCCGCCGGCCGTGCTGGCCGTGTGGTCGCCGTGGCCGCCGTGGCCTTCGGCGCCCGCGACCGAGTCGCGCGCCGACAGGAATTCGGTCCAGTGCAGGGTCTGCGTCGGCACCTTGAAGTAGCGCGCGCCGATCAGCTTGTTGTTGCAGTCGTTGACGGAGAAGCCTTCGCCGACCTGGCAGATGCCCTTCCAGGACGCCGGCGGGGCACCGTAGGCGAGCTTGGTGCCGTTGCGGCTCGGGTTGCCGTTCTCGTCGACGCGGTCGGCGAAGCTGTCGTGCTCCGGCCAGATGCCGCCGTCGACGATGCCGATGATGATGCCTTCGCCGGCCTTGTCCTGGCCGCCGAGCTGGTCCCACAGGCCGCCCGGCTTGTCCAGGCCGAGGAACGTCGGGGTATAGCTCGTGTCGAGCTGCAGGATCGAGTCGGCCGCGATGCTGGCGACGCCCGGATTCTTCTTCAGCGCGCGGACCTCGTCGTCGGTCAGCATGGCCGAGAAGCCGTTGAAGACGACCTTGTATTCGTTGGTGACCTGGGCCTTGTTGACGGTCGACAGGACGTCGGACTGCTTCGTTTCCAGGTAGGTGATGTAGTTCTGGACGCTGGTCGCGTCGACGTTCAGGCGCTGGCCGGCGGCCGGCTTGGTGGCCTGCAGGCCGCTGACGCCGCCGTCATAGGTGGCGACCGGCTTGTCGGCCAGCTGGACGATGTACGAGCGGCGGACTTCGCCGTCGGCGTAGGCGTGGGTGGCGGCCGCGACGGTCAGCGCGAACAGGACGGCCGAAGTGATGGGACGCAGTTTCATGGTCTAGACCTCGGCGGCTCAGATGTTGTTGGACGAAGCGGCGGACTTGCGGCGGCGCGCCAGGAACGCGCCCATGCCCAGGCCGATCAGCGCGAGGCTGCCCGGCTCCGGCACTTCGGCCAGCGCGAGGTTGTCGATGGCGAACTGGGCCTGGTAGATCGACGGATCGGAAATGTCGGGCGCAACCGTGCAGCCGCCGGCACCGTCGAACAGGCAGGCGCGGATCGTCAGGCTGGTCAGCTCGGCATAGCCGAAGCCGGCCGGCAGCGTGGCCGTGTCGAACAGCGGGTTGCCGTTGTTGTCGAGACCCGGGAAGTTGAGCGCGTAGCCGACCGTGCCGCCGTTCGCGACGGTGCCGGTCAGCAGCAGTTGGCCGTACGAGAAGTTGGGCAGGCCGCCGAACGGGGCGACGAAACCGAAATCGAGGCTGCGCAGGCTGAACTTGCCGCCATCGTCCTTCTTGATCGTGACGCCGCCGTCGTTCAGGCCCAGGTAGGAATGGCTCGTGTTGTTGGTCGGGCAGCCGCCCAGCCAGCAGCTGGTCGGGTCCATGCCGTTGACGAGCAGGCCGACGACGCCGCTCGTGCCGCCATGGTTGTCGATGGCCGTCAGCGTGTAGCCGGCCTCGCTGAGCGTGTCGCCGTCGACGTAGATGGCATCGGGGCTCAGGGATTCGAAGTTCACCACGGATGCCATGGCGGGTACCGCACCCAGCAGCGCAAGCGCGGTGGCTGCGCCGAGGACCAGTTTGTTCAGCCCGGATTGGGCAGGGGAAACGCAAGAAGTCGGATTGGTTGTCATGTCTCTCGCCTTGAAATGGAAGCACCGATGGGTATCGGGCCTACGTGTTTTTTTACCAACTGCACGACTTTCCAATGTAGCAAGAAAACAATATTTATTCGTAAAAAATTATCCGAATTAACTATTGTGCTGATCCTTTGATATTGAACAAAATTTGGATTTCCCTATGAAAACACCAATGTTCAAACGCAACAAGTTGTCGCTTTTTAATTACAATTCGTTGCAGATTCAAAAATTGCTAGACAGACATCTTTGCATGTGCTAACTCTTTGTCAATGTATCCTCAGGGAAATACATTCCGGATGTACAACCGAACCGGAATGCGCCTTTGCCAAGAACCGTTTCAGTCCTTGCAAATGTCCATGCTTGATTGAAAACTCAGGTACAAATGGATAACGCCAATTGGTTGCTCACAGGCCACAAACGTTCGCTGGAGATACTCTGACAGAGTATGATTACGCTTCCCCGAAGCCGACTCGAGAGACCGATCCAGGATGAATGTTCCCGCGCACACCGATGCTTTGTTCCGCCAGGCCGAACGTGGCGTGCTGCCGCTCGGTGAGCTGTTCCAGGGTGCGCAGACGCTGGTCGAACTGGGTATGCAGCAGGAAGCCATCCGGTTGTACGAAACCTGGATCGCGCACACGGCCTCCCCGGCCGCGTATGCCGCCTGCTTCAACCTCGCCGTCGCGCGCGGCAACGTGGGCGACGATGCGGGCGCCGCACGCGATTACCTGAAGGCGATCGAACTCGCGCCCGGCTTCGTCGAGGCGCGCCTGAATCTCGGCACGCTGTACGAACGCATGAACCGGCCCGATGACGCGCTCGCCGCATGGCAGGGCATCCTCACCGATATCCCGGACCTGGCCGCGAAGCCGGCGCTGCACGTGCAGGCCCTGAACAACCTGGGCCGCCTGTGCGAGATCCGCAAGCGCCTGCCGGAAGCGCTGGACTATCTCACGCGCAGCCTGGAACTCGACCCGGACCAGCCCAAGGTCATCACGCACTGGGTGCACCTGCGCCAGAAGCTGTGCGTGTGGCCCGTCTACGCAGCCTTTGCCGGCGTCACGGTGGAAGAGCAGCGCCGCCACACGTCGGCCCTCGCGATGCTGGGCGCGTCGCCCGATCCGGCCGAGCAGCTGGCCGCGTCGCGCCACTTCGTCGAGCGCAAGGTGCATGCGGCGCCCGAGCAGTTGGCGCCGGCGCAAGGCTATGCGCACAAGCGCATCCGCATCGGCTACCTGTCGTCCGACCTGTGCTCGCACGCGGTATCGATCCTGACGGCCGAACTGTACGAGCTGCACGACCGCGCGCGCGTCGAGGTCTACGCGTTTTCCTGGAGCCGCGAAGACAATTCGCCGCTGCGCGCGCGCGTGGTCGGCGCGATGGACCACTACATCCGCATCGACCGCATGACGGACGAGGAAGCGGCGCGCTGCATCCGCGCGCACGAGATCGACGTCCTCGTCGACCTGCACGGCCTCACGCTGGGCGCGCGCGCCGACATCCTCGGCTGGCGTCCCGCGCCCGTGCAGCTGACGTGGCTGGGCTTTCCCGGTCCGACGGCGATCCCCGGCATCGATTACGTGGTGGCCGACGACTTCGTGCTGCCGCCGGAACTGGAGCCGCACTTCACCGAAAAGCCGCTGCGCATGCCGCACACGTTCCAGATCAACGACCGCCGCCGCGCGATCGGCCCCACGCCCACGCGCGCGGCCAGCGGCGTGCCGGAAGATGCGTTCGTGTTCTGCTCGTTCAACAGCAACTTCAAGTTCACGCCCGAGGTGTTCGACAGCTGGATGCGCATCCTGAAACAGGTGCCGGACAGCGTGCTGTGGATCGTGGCCGACAGCGACGCCACCCGCGCCAACCTCGTGCGCGAGGCCGAGGCGCGCGGCGTGGCCGGTTCGCGCCTGCTGTTCGCGGGCCGCGTGGCGCCGGCCGACTACCTGGCCCGCTTCCGCCTGGCCGACCTGTTCCTCGACACGAATCCGTTCAACGCCGGCACGACCGCGAGCGATGCCCTGTGGGCCGGCCTGCCCGTGCTGACGTGGGCCGGCCAGACCTTCTGCTCGCGCATGGCCGGCAGCCTGCTGCGCGCCGTCGGCCTGCCGGAACTCGTCACGCACACGCTGGAAGACTACGAGGCGCTGGCCATCGCCCTCGGCAACGACCGCCCGCGCATGGACGCGCTGCGCGCGCGCCTCGCGGCCAACCGCGACACGAGTCCCCTGTTCGACACGCCGCGGTTCGTGCGCGACTACGAAGACCTGCTGGCCACCGTCGTCCGGCGCCCGGCCGGTGTCGAACCCTTTGACGAGCCGACGACTGCCCGCCTGCAGGAAGTGCCCGCCCCCGCGCAACTGACGCTGCAGCAGGAGAGCATGCTGTCGCTGCCGCGCCCCGGCTTGCACAGCATCGTCGAAGTGGGCGGCGCGACGCTGGCACAGGCCTGGCGCGCGCGCGCGCCGAATTCCCATTACACCGCCGTCGGCGCATCCGGCGGCTGGAGCACGTCCGCCATCGAGCGCGACGCCGAACAGCTCACGGACGCCGACTGGCAGCAGCTGGCCGCGGCCCAGTGCTGGCTGTTCCCGGAAACGCTGGAACGCCTGCGCGACCCGTGGGCCTTCCTCGCGCGCCTGCGCCGCCAGGCGCTCGGCCCCGTGGAGCTGGTCGCCTGCGTCAACAACGGCCAGCACTGGCTGCTGCAGGCGCTGCTCGCCGCGGGCAACATGCCGGACCGGCGCAACCTGCACCTGTTCACGCGCGCGTCGCTCGCGGCGCTGCTGGCCGAAAACGGCTTCACGCTCGTCGCCATGACGACCGTGAACGCACAGCAGCCGCCGCAGGCCGTGCTGGACGGGATCCGCGTCCTGGCCGCGGCCGCCGGCGCCGATCCCGAGCTGGCCGTGCAGGATGCCCTGCCCTACCAATACCTGGTGCGCGCAATCGCCGCCTGATTCACCGACAAACCATGGACAACGCCATCGCCAACATCCCCGTCGTCACGGTCTCGTACAACTCGCCGGACCTGATCGAAGCCCTGCTGCGCACGTTCCGCCAGTTCTATCCGAACAAGGTGTACGTGATCGACGGCTCGCGTCCCGAGATCGCCGAGCAGATCGCGCCCGTGACGGCGCGCTTCCCGAACGTCGAATTCATCCCGTTCGGCTACAACATCCACCACGGCCCCGGCATGACGTGGGCGATCGAGAACCTGCCGCTGTCCGGCCAGGTGCTGTTCCTGGATTCCGACGTCGAGATCAAGCGCGCCGGCTTCCTCGAATCGCTGCAGGCGCACCTGCAACCCGGCATGTGGGGCGTGGGCGGCATCCAGCAGGTCAACGAGCAGGGCTATGACCGCCCGGACGACGGCGAGGTCGCGTACCTGCATCCGGCCTGCATGCTCGTCGACATCGACGTCGTACGCCAATGGCCCCTGCCCATCAAGCACGGCGCTCCCTTGATCACGACCATGCTCGCGCTCCACCGCGCCGGCCGCCGCGACCTGATCGGCCACGTGGACTGGGTCAAGGACGACTTTCACTCGCCCGAAGCGATCCACTTCATCAAGCATCCGTGGCAGGGCACCGTCAAGCGCACGGGCGGCTACCACTACGACCTGCCGTCGGCCGGCAGCGAAGTCAATGCCTACCTGCTGCACTTCATGCCGGAAGATGCGCGGCGCGTCGTGGACATCGGCTGCGGCGACGGCACGTTCGCCAAGGCCTACCGCGCCCGCTTCCCGATCGTGCGCTACACCGGCATCGAGAAGGATGCGAAGCTGGCCGACCTGGCGCGCCCGCACTGCGATTACGTGTTCCACGCCGACGTCGAAGCGGCCGACTGGCGCCTGGGCGCGCACACGGCCGGCGCCGACTGCTGGGTGCTGGGCGACGTGCTCTCCCAGGTGCGCGACCCGGCCGCCCTGCTGGCCATGGTGCGGCGCCAGATCGCGCCCGGCGGCAAGGTCGTCCTGTCGATCCGCAACAGCCAGCACTGGAGCGTGTTCGCGCGCCTGGCGCTGGGCGACCTGCACTACCGCGCCGACACGCCGGTGGCCCCGGGCGACCTGCACCTGTTCACGCGCGCCACGATCCTCGACCTGTTGCGCGACGCCGGCTTCAACTTCATCGGCGGCTCGCCCGTCGTGCGCGACGAGCCGCAACGCGACGCATTCCTGCCCGCGATCCGCGCGCTGGCCCAGGCGGGCAACACGGACGGCGAACTGGCCGTGCAGGATGCCCAGGCCTGGCAATTCGTGATCGTGGCGCAAGCCGCCTGACGGGAGAACCTCATGCACTACCCCAAAGTCAGCATCGTCATCCCGTCGTACAAGGCCGAGCACTTCGAGCAATGCCTGCGCTCGGCCATCGGCCAGACGTATCCGAACACCGAGATCGTCGTCAGCGACAACTGCAAGACGGAAGCCATCCGCGACATCTGCGCGCGCTTCCCCGGCGTGATCTACCAGCGCAACAGCGCCATCCGCGAAGCGAACGTGCTGGCCGCGTTCTATTCGGGCAAGGGCGAGCTGGTCAAGCCGCTGTTCGACGACGACATCCTGCACCCGTTCTGCATCGAGCGCATGGTCGCCGCGCTGCAGGACCGGCCGGACGTGCAACTCGTGTTCTCCGCCAGCCAGGTGATCGACGCCGCCAACCGCCGCGTCGAGACGCGCCGCCCGTACGAAGCCAGCGGCAGCATGACCGGCCGCGACATGCAGCGCGACATGACGCTCGGGATGCGCAACTTCGTCGGCGAGTTCTCGACCATCCTGTTCCGCCGCGACACGCTGTGGAACATCGGCCCGAAGGCGCTGTTCGCCGTCGGCCCGCACGACTGCACGCACGGCCTGGCCGACGTGGCCGCCTACATCAACCTGGCCGCGGGCGGCTCGGCGTTCTACATCGACGAGGAACTGAGCTACTTCCGGCGCGACCCGGTGCTGCAGTCGAATTCGAACCCGAACGCGAACCCGAACTTCGGCTACTGCTTCTCCGACTACATCGACCTGCTGTGGGCCGCCCACGCGCAAGGCGTCGTCACGACGGCGGAACTCGCCGGCATGCGCGACCAGGTGCACGGCGTGTTCGAGGCGTTGCGCGGCGTGTTCGCGCAGATCCC
This sequence comes from uncultured Massilia sp., assembly GCA_966211695.1. Classification (GTDB taxonomy): domain Bacteria; phylum Pseudomonadota; class Gammaproteobacteria; order Burkholderiales; family Burkholderiaceae_D; genus Telluria. The sequence continues at coordinate 13,228 of CBIHOW010000048.1, forward strand.
GCCCGCGTACGAACGCTACCTCGCTTATCTCGCTAACCTGAAGGATTGATCATCATGCCCATGATGGAACAGTGCCGCCTCATCGACCTGCCGAAACACCACGACCCGCGCGGCAACCTGTCGGTGGTCGAAGGCGGCATCCACATCCCGTTCGACATCGAGCGCGTGTACTACCTGTACGACGTGCCGGGCGGCTCGGCGCGCGCGGGCCACGGCCACGTCGAGCTGCAGCAGCTGATGATCGCGATGTCCGGCAGCTTCGACGTCATCGTCGACGACGGCTACGAACGCAAGAAATTCCACCTGAACCGCTCGTACTACGGCCTGTACATCCCGAAGATGATGTGGCGCGAAGTGGAGAACTTTTCGTCCGGCGGCGTTTGCCTCGTGATGGCCTCGACCAAGTTCGACAAGGCGGACTACTACTACGACTACGACGAGTTCGCCGCGATGGTGCGCCGTCACGATTCCGAGAAAGACTAGCCATGAGCATCCCGTTCCTCGACCTGAAGGCCATCAACCTGGCCCATGCCGCCGACCTGCAGGCCGCCTTCTCTCGCGTGCTGGAATCCGGCTGGTACATCCTCGGCAAGGAGGTCGAACAGTTCGAGCAGCGCTTCGCCGCCTATTGCGAGGCGAAGCACGGCATCGGCGTCGCCAACGGCCTGGATGCGATCATGCTGGCGCTGAAGGGTCATGGCATCAAACCGGGCGACGAAGTCATCGTCCCGTCGAACACCTTCATCGCCACGTGGCTCGCCGTGAGCCAGTGCGGCGCGACGCCCGTGCCGGTGGAACCCGTCGAGGCGACATTCAACCTCGACCCGGCCCTGGTGGAAGCCGCGATCACGCCGAAGACGCGCGCCATCGTCGCCGTGCACCTGTACGGCCAGCCGGCCGACATGGACCCGCTGCGCGCGCTGGCCGACAAGCATGGCCTGAAGCTCATCGAGGACGCGGCGCAGGCCCACGGCGCGCGTTATAAGGGCCGGCGCACGGGCAGCCTGGGTGACGCGGCCGCGTTCAGCTTTTATCCCGGCAAGAACCTGGGCGCCCTGGGCGACGGCGGCGGTGTCGTCACGGACGACGACGCGCTCGACGCCATCGTGCGCACCTACCGCAACTACGGTTCGCAAAAGAAATATCACAACCTCGTCCAGGGTTTCAATTCCCGCCTGGACGAGCTGCAGGCCGCGTTCCTGTCCGTGAAACTGGCCGCGCTGGATGCCGACAATGCCGCGCGCCGCGCCGTTGCCGCCCAGTACGACCGCCTGCTGGCCGGCATCGATGGCCTGGGCCTGCCGCACGTGCCCGAGTGGGCCGAGCCGGTGTGGCACCTGTACGTCGTACGCCACGAGAAGCGCGACGCGCTGGCGGCGAAGCTGGCCGAATCCGGCATCGGCACGATCGTCCATTACCCCGTCGCGCCGCACCTGCAGCAGGCGTACGCGGAACTGGGCTACAAGGAAGGCGACTTCCCCATCGCCGAGGCGATCCACCGCGAGGTGCTGAGCCTGCCGATGGGCCCGGGCCTGACGTCCGACCAGGTCGAACAGGTGGCCGCCGCCGTGCGCGCGGCCGTTGCCTCGCTGTAAGGGATCCACATGGCGAAAATCCATCCGCTGGCCGACGTGCAGTCGGCGACGATCGGCCCGACCACCACCGTGTGGCAGTTCTGCGTCGTCCTGAAGGGTGCGCAGATCGGCGACAACTGCAACATCAACGCGCATTGCCTCGTCGAAAACGACGTCGTCATCGGCGACAACGTCACGGTGAAATGCGGGGTGTACCTGTGGGACGGCCTGCGCGTGGGCGACAACGTGTTCATCGGCCCCAACGCCACGTTCACGAACGACCGCTATCCACGCTCCAAGCAATACCCCGACAGTTTTCCGCAGACCGTCGTCGAACACCACGCGTCGATCGGCGCCGGCGCCGTGATCCTGCCGGGCGTGACGATCGGGCACCACGCCATGGTCGGCGCGGGCGCCGTCGTCACCCGCGACGTGCCGCCCCGCGCGCTCGTCGTGGGCAACCCGGCGCGCGTCGTGCGCATGCTGGAGGAAGACGGCGCGGCGTGACGGCCGCGCCGCCGCGCGTCACTGCGCGCCCATCGACCACTTCTGGTTGGTGCCACCGTTCGACGTGTACTGGATGATCTGCGCATTGTCGGCCGTGCTCTTGTTCTGCACGTCGAGCACCATGCCGGACAGGCGGTTCTTCACGGTGAAGTAGCCCGAGCCCACGTTGGTAAAGCTCCATTGCTGGCCATTGCCGGCCCAGTAGCTCCACTGGGCGATGTTCGTGCCGGCCGTCGTCGAGTTGTTGTAGTCGTCCATGCTGAGCAGGCTGTTGGCGTTGATGATGCTGTAGTAGCCGTCGCCATGGCCGATCACGTACCACTTCTGGTTCTGCGCGCCGGAATACGTCAGCTGCTGCACCAGGGCGCCGTTCGCCGTCGACGCGCCCGCCACCGTGATCGCCTTGCCGCTGAGGGCGGAGGTGAAGACGTACGGATCGTCGCTGATGCCGCCGCAGCTGGTAATGCTGGTGAAGTTGCGCGTCAGGACCGGCCAGTCGTTGGCGTCATACGTCATCCGCATCAGCTGCAGCTTGGCGTTGCCGTCGCTCGTGTCCACGTAGTGGGTCGAGACGTAGTTGCAGCCATCCTTCTTGAGCACACCCACGTGGCCCGGCCCCTTGTGGGTCGGCGCCGTGCTGTCGACGTTCGGCATGACCGTGTTCGTGCCGTTGTACGCGTTGCCGCCCGTGTAGGGGCCCGTCACGCTGGTCGAGCGATAGACTTCCATGTAGTAGGTCGTGTTCGACAGCGGCGTCGTGCAGCAGTTGCCGCGGTTGACGAACAGGTAGTAGTAGCCCTTGTTGCGGGTGATGTAGGCGCCCTCCATGTCGAGGCCGCTGCCGCCGATCAGGTGGGTGACGTTCGTCGCCAGCTTGCCGGTGCTCTGGTTGATCTCGGCCACGCCGATACCGTTGAAGAACGAGCCGTAAGTCATGTAGACCTTGCCGTCATGATCGCGGAACAGGGCCGGGTCGATCGCATTGATGACGTTGGCACCCGGGCTGCCGCTCGATTGCACGACGATGCCCAGGTCGGTCCAGACCGGGTTTTTCAGCGACGGCGAGCGCGCCACGCCGATGGCGGAATTGGCATAACCGAATTTGTCCGTCACCGAGTAGTACAGGTAGAAATAGCCGTTCATCTTGATCACGTCCGGCGCCCAGAACGACCCCTTGGTCCAATTGGGAAAATTACTCGTGATCCAGGACGGATAGCTGGTGGACGAAAACACGTTGCCGGTCGTCGTGCCCCAGTTGACGAGGTCCGTCGACGTGGAATACCAGATGCCGTTGGTGCCGGTCGTGAAATGAAAATACGTATCCTGATCCTTGACGATGGTGCCCGGGTCGTGCGAATTCTGCAGGCCCTGCAAGTCCAGCGCGGACGCCGAACAGGCAATGAAAAAGGCCGCAATGGCCATAAACAGTTTCATGGAAGTCTCCTATATGCGTTCTTATTGATATGCCGATGGGATGGCGGCATATGCATATTACTGATGATGCGCACGGAAAAACCGTCGACCGCCGATGAAATTTTCAGCACAGGCAATACCGATCGGCGTATCACGGTGCGATGCCGTCCCGGCAACGACTGGAAGGGCGGCTTATCGGACGACAATGAAGAAGTTTTATCGTTCATTGTCGAATTGATTTCGAATGGCGTGAATTAATAAAAGCCGGACAATAATCGGTTCGTGAATTGTTGCGCCGAATCTTCCATTACCCACGAACAGCTATGCTCGCCATGGGCGATGACGTAAAATTCCATCGCTGCGCGGACCGTAATTGGCCACCTTTTATTTTCGGGAAAACCAGGCCGCGCCGACCGAATCCACCATCACGCATCTATCGGACACCATGAAAGCAGTGATTCTTGCCGGCGGCCTCGGCACCCGACTCAGCGAAGAGACGACCATCAAGCCGAAGCCCATGGTCGAGATCGGCGGCAAGCCGATCCTGTGGCACATCCTGAAGCAGTACTCGGCCCACGGGATCAACGAGTTCGTCATCTGCTGCGGCTACAAGGGCTATGTGATCAAGGAATTTTTCGCCAACTATTTCCTGCACACATCTGACGTGACCTTCGACCTGCAGAACAATTCGATGGAGGTGCACCAGCGCTTCGCCGAACCGTGGAAGGTGACGCTGGTCGACACGGGCGACACCAGCATGACGGGCGGCCGCCTGAAGCGCGTGCGCCGCTTCGTCGAGGGCGACGACGCGTTCTGCTTCACGTACGGCGACGGCGTGGCCGACATCGACATCGGCGCCTCGCTCGCTTTCCACAAGGCACACGGCCTGCTCGGCACGATGACGGCCGTGCAGCCGCCGGGCCGCTTCGGCGCCATCGACTTCGAGGGCGAACGCGTGCTGACCTTCCGCGAAAAACCGCAGGGCGATGGCGCCTGGATCAACGGCGGCTACTTCGTGCTGTCGCCGAAGGTCATCGACTACATCGCCGACGATGCCACCGTGTGGGAAAAAGAACCGATGGAACGCCTGGCCGGCGAAGGCCAGCTGTCCGCCTTCCGCCACACGGGCTTCTGGCACCCGATGGACACGCTGCGCGACAAGGTATTGCTGGAAGAACTTTGGCAAACGGGCAAGGCGCCCTGGAAAGTCTGGAAATGACGCCCTCGTTCTGGCGCGGCAAGCGTGTCTTCCTGACCGGCCACACGGGCTTCAAGGGAAGCTGGCTGAGCCTGTGGCTGCAGCAGCTGGGCGCCGACGTCACCGGTTTCGCGCTGGCGCCGCCCAGCAACCCGAGCCTGTTCGACGCGGCCGGCGTGGCCCGCGGCATGCGCTCGCTGCAGGGCGACATCCGCGACCCCGCCGCGCTGCAACAGGCCCTCGCGGACGCGCGCCCGGACATCGTCATCCACATGGCCGCGCAGGCGCTCGTGCGCCATTCGTACGCGAATCCGGTCGAGACCTACTCGACCAACGTGATGGGCCTCGTGCACCTGTTCGAAGCCGTGCGCGCGACCCCTGGCGTGCGCGCCGTCGTCAACGTCACGAGCGACAAGTGCTACGAAAACCGCGAATGGGTGTGGGGTTACCGCGAGGATGAGCCGATGGGCGGCTACGACCCTTACAGCAACAGCAAGGGTTGCGCGGAACTCGTCACGAGCGCCTACCGCTCGTCGTTCTTCAACCCGGCCGACCACGCGCGCCACGGCGTGGCGCTCGGCTCGGGCCGCGCCGGCAACGTGATCGGCGGCGGCGACTGGGCGCAGGACCGCCTGATTCCGGATATGATGCGTGCGATCGCCGCGGGCGAGCCCGTGCGCATCCGCAGCCCGCACGCCATCCGGCCGTGGCAGCACGTGCTGGAGCCGCTGTCGGGCTACCTGACGCTGGCCGAGCATTTGTACGAACAAGGCCCGGCCTTCGCCGAAGGCTTCAACTTCGGCCCGCACGACACCGATGCGCGCCCGGTCGAATGGATCGTCGAACGCCTGTGCGCCGCGTGGGGCGATGGCGCCGCGTGGGAACTCGACGGCGCGCCGCAGCCGCACGAAGCGACGTACCTGAAGCTCGACTGTTCCAAGGCGCGCGCGCGCCTGGGCTGGCAGCCGCGCTGGACGCTGGCCGAGACGCTGGTGCGCATCGTCGACTGGCACAAGGCCCATGCGGCCGGCGCCGACATGCGCGCCTTCACGCTGGCGCAGATCGCCTCCTACCAGAATACGCAACCCGATAAGGTCTAATGATGAGCGAAGCACAAACCAAAGAGCAACTGCGCGAGCAGATCATCCAGCTGGTCGGCCAGTACGGCGCCCTGGCGAGCCAGCCGCGTCCGTTCGAGCCCGGCACGACCGTGATCCCGGCCGCCGGCAAGGTCGTGGGCGCGCCCGAGATGGAAATGATGGTGCATGCCTCGCTCGACGCCTGGCTGACCACCGGCCGTTTCAACGACCAGTTCGAAGCGAAGCTGGCCAAGCTGATCGGCGTGCAGCACCTGATCACCGTGAACTCGGGCTCGTCCGCCAACCTCGTCGCCTTCATGACGCTGACCTCGCCCAAGCTGGGCGCGCGCGCCATCCAGCAGGGCGACGAAGTGATCGGCGTGGCCGCCGGCTTCCCGACGACGGTCAACCCGATCATCCAGTTCGGCGCCGTCCCCGTGTTCGTGGACGTCGAGCTGGGCACGTACAACATCGACGTGACGAAGCTGGAAGCGGCGATCGGCCCGAAGACGAAGGCCATCATGCTGGCCCACACGCTCGGCAACCCGTACAACCTGGACGTCATCACGGCGCTGTGCAAGAAGTACAACCTGTGGCTCGTCGAGGATTGCTGCGACGCGCTCGGCGCCACGTACCGCGGGAAGATGGTCGGCACGTTCGGCGACATCGGCACGATGTCGTTCTACCCGGCCCACCACATCACGATGGGCGAAGGCGGCGCCGTGTTCACCAACAACCCGGAACTGAAGCTGATCGCCGAATCGTTCCGCGACTGGGGCCGCGACTGCTACTGCCCGCCGGGCAAGGACAACACCTGCGGCCGCCGCTTCTGCTGGAAGCTGGGCACGCTGCCGGAAGGCTACGATCACAAGTACACGTACAGCCACCTGGGCTACAACCTCAAGATCACGGACATGCAGGCCGCCTGCGGCCTCGCCCAGATCGACCGCGTGGGCGACTTCGTCCAGGCGCGCAAGGACAACTTCGCCTACCTGAAGGAACGCTTGCAGTCGTGCGCCGAATTCCTGATCCTGCCGGAAGCGACGGAAGGTTCCGATCCGTCCTGGTTCGGTTTCCCGATGACCCTGAAGCCGGAAGCGAACGCGTCGCGCGTCGACCTGCTCACGTACCTGGACCAGTACAAGATCGGCACGCGCCTGCTGTTCGCCGGTAACCTGACGCGCCAGCCGTACATGATCGGCCGTAACTACCGCGTGTCGGGCGACCTGACGAACACGGACCGCGTGATGAACGACACGTTCTGGATCGGCGTCTACCCGGGCCTGACCCGTGAGATGCTGGACTTCGTGATCGAGAAAATCGAAGCATTCTTTGGCGTGAATTTCTGATGCAACAACAAGACACCATCAAGGGCGCGGACGCCGTCGCCGCAACGCTGGAGCAACTGGGCATCCGCCACGCCTTCGGCATCATCGGCGCGGGCAACGTGCACCTGTTCGAAGCGATCACGCGGCGCGGCTACACCGAGATCGTGTGCGTGCACCACGAGCAGGCCGCCACGATGGCCGTGCAGACGTATTACCGCACCCACGGCCGCCTGGCCGCCGCCCTGCTGACGACGGGCGCCGGCTCGACCAACGGCGTGACGGGCACCGTCTCGGCCTGGGCCGATTCGATCCCGTGCCTGTGCATCGCCGGCAACGAGAACAGCCGCTACACGTTCCCGGACAATCCGCTGCGCATGTGGGGCGTGCAGGGCTACGACTCGTGCCAGATGGTCGAGCGCGTGACCAAGTACGCGCACCGCGTCATGGCGATCGACCAGGTCGCGCTCGAGCTGCGGAAAGCCGCCCACATCGCGCTGGACGGCCGCCCCGGTCCCACGTGGATCGAGATCCCGATGGACATCCAGTCCGCGCGCATCGCCCCGTCTGCGCTGGCGCAGTTCGAGGCGCCGGCCGCCGCCGAGTGGATCGACGACGCCGTCTCCACGCAGATCGACAGCGTGCTGGACGCGCTGCGCCAGGCCGAGCGCCCGGTGCTGTGGCTCGGCAACGGCATCCGCCTCGCGGGCGCCGAGCGCCTGATCGCGCCGCTGCTGGACGCGACCGGCGCGGCCGCGCTGGTGTCGTGGGCCGGCATCGACATGATCGACTCGAACCACCCGCAGGTGTTCGGCCGCGCGGGCGTGTACGGCCAGCGCGCCGCCAATTTCATTTTGCAGAACAGCGACTACGTGCTGGCGATCGGCACGCGCCTCGCGATCCCGCAGATCGGCTACGACCTGAACGAACTGGCGCGCCTGGCCCGCATCGACGTCGTCGACATCGACGCGGACGAAGTGGTCAAGCATGCGCGCCGTACGCGCGAGAATGTGCGCTGCGACGCGCGCGCCTTCATCGAGGCCCTGCTGGCGCGCCTTCAAGCCGCGCCGGTGGCCGCAAAGACGGACTGGCTGTCCCGCTGCCGCGCCTACGAGGAGCAATTCCCGTGGGTGGGCGCGGAACACGCCGACGCGCCGGGCTGGATGAATTCGTACCGCTTCATGGAGCGCCTGAACCGCTTCTTCAAACCGGACCAGGTCGTCGTCACCGACATGGGCACGGCGCTGCTGTCCGGCCACCAGGTACTGCGCTTCAAGGAAGGCCAGCGCCTGATGACGTCGACGGGCCTGGGCGAGATGGGCTATGGCCTGCCGGCCGCCCTGGGCGTGTCGTTCGCGCGCGACCGCGGCGAGGTGATGTGCCTGAACTGCGACGGCGGCATGATGATGAATTTGCAGGAGCTGCAGACGATGGTCCACCACCAGTTGCCGATCAAGCTGTTCATCTTCAACAACGACGGCTACCTGATGATCAAGCACACGCAGAAGTCGCTGTTCAAGGACAGCGGATTCGTGGGCACGAACCGCGCTTCCGGCGTGTCCTGCCCCGACTTCTCGAAGGTGGCCGCGGGCTTCGGCATCCCGGCTTACCAGATCCGCCACTGGGACGAGTGCGACGCCACGCTGGAGGCCGTGCAGGCCGCCACCGGTCCCGTGATCTGCGAAGTGTTCATGCATCCGGAACAGCTGTTCTCGCCGAAGCTGGGCGTCGTGGCGCGGCCGGACGGCACGCTCGTGTCGCCGCCGCTGGAAGACCTGTCGCCGCTGCTTCCGCGCGACGTGCTGGACGCGGCCATGATCGGCGGCATGCACGAGAAGTCGAAGTCGCTCTGACATGGAACGCATCGCCATCCTCGGTGCCAGCAGCCGGATCGCACAGGACCTGATCCTGTCGTTCGCGCGCCATGGTCATCGGGGATTGTTGTTGTACGGCCGCGACCTGTCTGCCCTGCGCGGGTGGCAGGATGCGCACGGGCTATCCTACCCCGTCGCGGACTACGGCGCCTACGGCCAGGAACCGCACGACGCCGTGCTGAACTTCGTCGGCGTGGGCGACCCGCGCCGTGCCGCGCAGATGGGCGGTTCCATCCTCGGCGTGACGCAGGAATTCGACGACCTGGCCCTGCGCGGCCTGCGCGAGCATCCGCAGCGGCGCTACGTCTTCCTGTCGAGCGGCGCCGCGTACGGCAGCGGCTTCGAGGAACCGGCGGGACTCCCTACCCGCACGGCGTTCGCGCCCAACGCATTGCAGCCGCAGGACTGGTACGCGATCGCCAAGCTGCACGCCGAATGCAAGCACCGCGCGCTGCCGGACCTGGCGATCACGGACCTGCGGGTCTTCAATTACTTCAGCCGCCACCAGGACCTGGAGGCGCGCTTCTTCATCACCGACATCCTGCGCGCGATCCAGGCAAAGGAAGTGCTCAAGACGTCGCCCGGCACGATGGTGCGCGACTACCTGCACCCGGACGATTTTTACCAGCTGGTGACGCGCGTGCTGGCCGCGCCGCCGGCCAACGGCGCGCTCGATTGCTACAGCGCCGCGCCGGTGGACAAGGCCGCGCTGCTGGACGCGATGGCCGCGCGCTACGGCCTGCGCTACGAAGTCGCCGCGGCCCCGGCGGGCGTGAACGCCACCGGCGCCAAGCCCCATTACTACTCGCTCGACCGGCGCGCGGCCGGCCTGGGCTACGCACCTGCGCACACGTCGCTGGACGGCATCCGCATCGAAGCGGACGCCATCCTGGGCGGGCCCGCACATGACAGACTGTGAGTACCACGAGATGACCGACAAACTCAAGATAGCCATCATCGGATCGGGCAACATCGGCACCGACCTCCTGATCAAGGTGATGCGCTCGCCGCACCTGACCTGCACCCTGTTCGCCGGCCGCAACTTCAACTCGGCCGGCATGAAGCGCGCCAGTCAGCTGGGCGTCCCCATCTCGGACCGCGGCATCGAAGCCATCGTCGCCGATCCGGCTATCTGCGACGTGGTGTTCGACTGCACGTCGGCCCAGGCCCACGTGGGCCACTGGGCCAAGCTGGACGAACTGGGCAAGACCGTGATCGACATGACCCCGGCCAAGCTGGGCGAATTCTGCATCCCGGCCATCAACGCCCAGGACTGCCTGCTGACGGGGAACTGCAACATCAACATGATCACCTGCGGCGGCCAGTCGTCGATCCCGATCGCGGCCGCCATCGGCGGCGTGCACGACAACATCGAGTACATCGAAGTCGCGTCCAGCATCGCGTCGCGCTCGGCCGGCCCGGCCACGCGTGCCAACCTGGACGAATACATCGAGACGACCGAGGATGCGCTGCAGCGCTTTTCCGGCGCGCGCCGCACCAAGGCGATCCTGATCCTGAACCCGGCCAACCCGCCGATCGACATGCAGACGACGATCTACGCCAAGATCGCGGAACCCGACCTGCCCGCGATCCAGGCCGCCGTCGCGGACATGGTCGAGAAACTGAAAAGCTATGTGCCGGGCTACCAGCTGATCGTGCCGCCGACCGTCGAAGGCGGCCGCGTCGTCACCACCATCAAGGTGATGGGCGCGGGCGACTACCTGCCGCAGTACGCCGGCAACCTGGACATCATCAACTGCGCCGCCATCGCGATGGCGGAAAAGATCGCCGTCGCGCGCCAGGGCGGCGCCGGCACCCCTTCCGAGGAACGCAAGCATGGCTAAGAAGATCCTGATCACCGACCCGACGCTGCGCGACGGGAACCACGCGGTGCGCCACCAGTTGAGCCGCGACGCCTTCATCGCCTATTGCAAGGCGGCCGAGGCGGCGCGCGTGCCCATCGTCGAAGTCGGCCACGGCAACGGCCTGGGCGCCTCGTCGATGCTCGTCGGCGAATGCAGCCTCACCGACGAGGACATCCTGAAAGTCTCGCGCGAGCACCTGCACGATTCGCGCATGAGCATCCACGTCATCCCGGGCTTCTGCACGATCAAGCGCGACCTGACGCGCGCCGTGGAACTGGGCGTGGACGTGTTCCGCATCGGCACCCACTGCACGGAAGCGGACATCAGCGACCGCCACATCAACTACGTGCGCCAGGCCGGCAAGGAAGCGTGGGGCGTGCTGATGATGAGTCACATGGCCACGCCCGCCGTGCTGCTGGAAGAAGCGAAGAAGATGGAATCGTACGGCGCGGAAGCGATCGTCATCATGGACTCGGCCGGCGCCTACTTCCCGGACGACGTCAAGGAACGCATCGAAACGCTGGTCGACGGCCTGTCGATTCCCGTCGGCTTCCACGGCCATAACAACCTGGGCATGGCCGTCATCAACTCGGTGACGGCCGTGAACGCGGGCGCCACGATCATCGACGGCACCATCCGCGGCTTCGGCGCCGGCGCCGGCAACACCCAGCTGGAGGTGCTGGTGGCCGTGTTCGAGCGCATGGGCTTCGAGACCGGCATCGACCTGTATAAAATCCTCGACGCCGCCGACATCGCCGAGAAGGCGTTCAATCCGGTGGCGCCGTCGATCTCGCCGCTGTCGATCGTGTCCGGCCTCGCCGGCGTATTCTCCGGCTTCGCCAAGCCGGTGGCGCGCGCCGCGGCCGACTACGGCGTCGATGCGCGCGACATCTTCTTCGGCCTCGGCAAGCGCAACGCCGTCGCGGGCCAGGAAAGCCTGATCATCGAAGTCGCGCGCGACCTCGCCGAACAAAAAGCCAACGCCGCCGCGAAAGGATAAGCCATGCAAGATTCCCGCTTTGCCGAGATCCGCCAGGACGCCCTCGCCGCCTGCGCCGGCCAGCCGGACGTGCGCGCCGCGCTGGCGCGCCGCCACATCGCCGTCACCGGCGGGACCGGCTTCCTCGGCACCTGGATCGCCGAACTGGTGGCCGCCCTCAACGACGAATACCGCCTCGGCATCACGCTCGACCTGTACGCGCGCAACACCGACGAGTGGCTGCAGCGCTACCCGCACCTCGCGTCGCGCCTGGACATCCGCGTGCGCGCGCAGGACGTGCGCTCGTCGTTCGAGTTCGCCAAGAACACGAGCTACGTGATCCACGCCGCCGGCATCCCGAACAACCGCGTGCACTCGTCCGATCCGCTGCGCGTGTTCCAGACGACGGTGGCCGGCGTCACCAACGCGCTCGACGCGGCGCGCCAGCTGGACGGCCTGCTGCGCTTCGTGAACGTCAGCTCCTGCCTCGTCGCCGGCGCGCCGCAGCGTCCCGGCCCGCTGGCGGAGAACGAGGTGTTCCCGCTCGCGGCCGGCCAGCCGCACACCGTGTACGCGGAAGCCAAGCGCGCCGCCGAGACGGCGGCCGCCATCTACCGCAGCCAGTACCGCCTGCCCGTGTCGACCGTACGGCCGTTCACCTTGACGGGCGCCTACCAGCAGCTGGACCGCCCGTGGGCCATCAATAACTTCCTGCGCGATACGCTGACGAGCGGAGAGATCCGCATCCACGGCGACGGCAGCGCGCGCCGCAGCTACCTGTACGGCGCCGACGCCGCCTGGTGGACGCTCGTCGCGCTGATCAAGGGCCAGGACGGCGAAGCCTACAACCTGGGCAGCGCCACGGCCGTCACCCACAACGACCTGGTGCGCCTGATCGGCGAACGGTCCGTCAACCGTCCGCGCGTGGCGCACAACACGGCGCCGCAGCGCCAGCAGCACGTGGACGACCTGTTCCCGGACCTGACTCTCACCGTGCGCCGCCTGGGCGTGCAGGAGACCCTCACGCTGCCGCAGGTGGTCGACAAGACCTACCGCTGGTTCGCCACCCCGCACACCGCGTAACGCTCCGCCCACGACCGATGACGACATCCGACAGCGCCCTGCCCCTCGTCAGCATCCTGCTGCCCACCCACAACCGGCCCGACTACGCCGAACTCGCGCTGCAGAGCGCGCTCGCGCAGACCTACCCGAACTTCGAGGTGGTCGTGAGCGACAACAGCGACGACGAGCGCACGGCCGAGCGCTTCGCGCCGTACGCCGCGCGCTATCCGCAGCTGCGCTACCTGCGCATCGCGAGCTGCCCGGCGCTGGACAACTTCCAGCACTGCTACAGCCAGGCGCGCGGCGACTACGTCAACTTCCTGATGGACGACGACCTGTTCCACCCGAACAAGCTCGCCGCCATGATGCACGTGATGCTGACGCAGCCCGGCGTGGGCCTCGTCACGTCGTGCCGCCAGATCATCGACGGCAACGGCAACGCGATCAACGACGTGCCTGCCCACCTGGGCCGCGCGTTCGAGACGGACACGCGCATCGTGGGCCGCGCGCTGGGCATGCATTTGTGCACGGTGGGGAACATCGTCGGCGAGCCGACGACGGCGCTGTACCGCAAGAGCGACGCCGGTCCGCAGTTCGGCATGTACATGGGGAACCAGTACATCGTCAGCTCCGACCTCGCCACGTGGCTGACGGTGCTGAGCAAGAAGGACGGCGTGTACCTGAAGGATGCGTACAGCTCCTTCCGCATCCACGGCGGCCAGGACCAGCGTGCGACGCGCACGCAGATCGCCGGCCAGTTCGAAGGCCTGCAGATCCTGTCGGACGTGTGGGACCAGCGCTACTTCTTCGAATCGGCCCCCGGCCTGCGCGGCCTGCTGGGCAACCGCCTGGCCGAAGTCACGGCCATCCTGCCACGCCTGCCGGCGGCGCAACTGCGCGACGCGGTGGACACGGAACGCGCCGTCTCGCTGATCCGGCGCGCCACGGCGCTGATGCTGCAACCGGAATAAGGACGCACGATGCATCCCGCCGACTACCTGTTCCCGCGCGAGCTCGAAGCCTCGCCGACCGGGCTGTCCAGGATCCTCGTCATCGGCTCTTGCCTGACCGAGCAATACCTGGACAACTTCCGCGTCCAGCGGCCCGACATCACGTTCGACTACATCCCGTTCAACAACCTGATGGCGCTGCCGGACCTGGCGCCGGAAACGGCCGCAGCGTACCAGCTGCAGTACATCCAGATCCCGCTGCGCACGCTCGTCGGCGACAACCTGATCCGCGCCGTCGACTTCGCGCAGGCCGGCGGCTACGAAGCCCTGGCGGCGCAGGCGGCCGGCATGCTGGCGGCCGTGCTGGACGCCGTGCTGCGCTACCAGCGCGAACACGGCCTGCTGACGCTCGTGTCGAACTTCATCGTGCCGCAGGGCCCGACGGCGCCGGCGCTCGCGGAGCGCGGCACCGATACGGACCTGGCGCGCCTCGTGCGCTTCCTGAACCAGGCGCTGGAAGACCAGCTGCGCGGCCGCCCGAACGCCTGGGTCGCCGATGTGGAAAGCGTCGCCGCCACGTTCGGCAAGCGCTTCTTCCTCGACGATCCGGTGTCGTTCTCGTCGCACGGCGCGACGCTGAGCGCGGACGTGGAGGTGCTGGACAACGCGCCGTCGTGGGCCTTGCCGGCCAGCGGCCGCATCGAGCTGCTGCCCGACGTCGGCTCGACGTATGCGCTGCAGACGTCCGTGTTCAGCGAACTGGTGCTGCGCCAGGTGGAGTGGCTGTACCGCGTCGCGCGCCAGCTCGACACGGTCAAGATCGTGTTCTTCGACCTCGACAACACGCTGTGGCGCGGCCAGATCGCGGAGCACTACGAGCACGGACGCGAATGGCCGCCGTCGCACTTCTGGCCGGTCGGCATCTGGGACGCGATCCAGCACCTGCGCCGGCGCGGCATCGTCGTGTCGATCAGTTCCAAGAACGACGAGCACATCGTGCGCGAACGGTGGGAACGCGCCGTGCTGCCCTGGCTCCGCTACGACGATTTCGTGCTCCCCAAGATCAACTGGCAGCCCAAGTCGATGAACATCCGCGACACCCTGGCCACGCTGTCGCTGACGGCGAAGAGCGCCGTGTTCGTGGACGACAACCCGGTCGAGCGCGACGAGGTGCGCAGCAACATCCCGGGCATCCGCGTGATCGGCAGCGATCCGTTCGTCACGCGCCGCATCCTGCTGTGGTCCGCCGAGACGCAGCGCCTGCAACTGGGCGCCGAGGCCGCGCAGCGCGAGGCGTCGTACCGCAACATCGTCGCACGCGAAACGGAAAAGGCCACGCACAGCCGCGCCGACTTCCTCGCCGGGCTGGACGTGCGCATGCAGTTCGACACGATCGCGGACAGCGCGCATCCCGGCTTCGCCCGCGCCAGTGAGCTGATCAACAAGACGAACCAGTTCAACACGACGGGCGTGCGCTGGAGCGCGGCCGATTTCGCCGCGTTCTTCCGCGACGGCGGCACGATCCACTCGTTCAGCGTGCAGGACAAGTTTTCGGATTACGGCCAGGTGGGCGCCGTGCTCGTGCAGCACGGCGTGATCAAGCAGTACACGATGAGCTGCCGGGTGCTCGGCATGGACGTGGAACTGGCGGCGCTGCACCACGTGGCGGACCTGCAGTTCGCAGCCGGCGCGGAACTGCTGCTGGGCGCCATCGTCGAGACGGAACTCAACACGCCCTGCCGCGACGTCTACCAGCGCGCGGGCTTCGCGCCGGTGCCGGACCGTCCCGGCCTTTGGGTCCTGCGGCGCGACATGGCGAGAACGCCGGTGGCGCACGTGCACATCAACTAAAAAAGGGGGACATCGCGTCCCCCTTTCGTTTCGATCACGGCTCCCGGATCGCCTCATCGAGCCCCTTCGTCAGGGGCCACAACAGATACGACAACACGGTGCGCTTGCCGACCACGATTTCCGCCGTCAGGGTCATGCCCGGCAGCAGGCGCGCGTGCGGGTCCATGTTCTTCAGCTTTCCGCCGCCGAGGTCGATGCGGCTGACGTAGTAGGCATCCGTGCCCGATTCCGTCGTCGCCGTGTCGCGCTTGAACGCGTCCTCGGACAGCGTGCGCACCTTCGCTTCCAGCGTGCCGTGCTTCTGGAACGGGAACGCGTCGAGCTTGATGTGGGCGACGTCGCCCGGCTTCACGTGGCCGACGTCGAGCGAATCGATCTGCACCTCGGCGTCCAGCGCGGTCCCCAGCGGCACGAGCGTGAACATCTTCTCGGCGGCCTGCGCGACGGAGCCCTGCGACAGCTTGGCGATGTCCTGCACCATGGCGTCGGCCGGTGCGGTCAGAATGACCTTGTCGCGGCGCAGCGTGCCCTTCTTGATCTGCTCGGCCGTCGCGTCGCGCTCGCGCGTGAGGTTCAGCATGTCTTCCATGATCTTCTGGCGCCAGCCGTTCACGAACGCGCGCTTTTCCGCTTCCAGGCCGGCCAGCGTGCGCCGGATCTCCGGTTCCTGGTTCTTCGCCAGCGTGTAGTCGCGCTCCACTTCCATGCGCTTGTTGCGCGCGTCCAGCAGGTTGACCTTGGCGCCGAATTTCTGGTCGACGAGGCGTTCCTGCATCGTCTCCACCTCGCGCAGCGATTTCGTCCGGTCGGCCAGCACCTGCTGGTCGTGCACGTTCGTGTCGAGCGAGGCGCGCGCCTTGGCGATGTTCTCGTCCAGGCGCGCCATCTGCGCGGCGAAGTTGGCGCGGCGCTCGCCGGCCAGCTTGTCCTGCAATTGCGTGTCGGCCGACACCTTGCCCGTCTCGACCGGCATGCCGCGGCCGGACAATTCGGCCTCGAGGCGTTTCACCTGCGTGTCCAGGCTGTCGAACTTCAGGCGGAGTTGCGCCTGGTCGGCGTCGGCGTCCGTCGGGTCCAGGGTGGCGAGGCGCTCGCCTTTCTTGACGACCTGGCCGATGCGCACGTCGATCGAACGGATGATCGAGGTCTCGATCGGCTGCACGACGATGTTCGCGGACGGCGTCGTCAGGCGGCCCTGGGCTTTCACGACCTCGTCGATCTCGGCGACGCTGGACCAGCCGAGGAAGCACACGAGCATCGCCGCCAGCGCGTGCACGGTGATGCGGGCATACGGCGGCAGCGGCCGGCGCTCGATCTCGTCGGCGTCCGGCAGGAACTCGATGTCGGTCGGATCGAGCGCCGTTACAGATGACTTGTTTGCTGGTTCCATAATTGAATGTAAGTAGAGCAGCGCGTCAGGAGTTCTTCATGGCGGCCCGCATCCATCAGCTGGCCGCGCTGCATGACCAGGATCGAATCGGCGTTGACGAGCGTCGACAGGCGGTGCGACACCATGATCACGGTGCGGCCGACGGCGATGCGCGACAGGTTGTTGATGAAGATCGCTTCGCTTTCCGGGTCGAGCGCGCTCGCCGCTTCGTCCAGCACGAGGATGCGCGGCTTGGCCAGCAGCGCGCGGGCGATCGACAGGCGCTGCTTCTGGCCGCCGGACAGGTTCGACGCATTCTCTTCCAGCATCGTGTCGTAGCCCTGCGGCATGCGCTCGATGAATTCGTCGGCGCCGGCGGCGCGCGCCGCCTCGACGATGTCCTCGAAGCTGGCCTCGGGCATCGTCGCGGCGATGTTCTCGCGCACCGTGCCGTGGAACAGGAAGTTTTCCTGCAGGACGACGCCCACCTGGCGGCGCAGGTGCGACAAATCGATCTCGCGCGCGTCGTAGCCGTCGAAACGGACGATGCCTTCCTGGATGCGGTACAGGCCGTGGATGACTTTCGTGATCGTCGTCTTGCCCGAGCCGCTGCGGCCCACGATGCCGATCACGCTGCCTTCCTTGATCTCGAAGCTGGCGCGGTCCAGCGCGTTGTTCTGCGCGCCCGGATAGCGGAACACGACGCCGTCGAACGTGATGTTGCCGCGCAGTTCCGGGCGCAGGCCGCCCGTGCGGCCTTCCGGCGCGCGGTTCATCACCTCGCCCAGCATGCGGATCGACAGCGCGGTTTCCTGGTATTCGTTGACGAGGCCCACCAGCGCGATCAGCGGCCCGCTGACGCGGCCGGACAGCATCTGGAAGGCGATCAGGGCGCCGACGGACAGGGTCTGGTCGAAGACGTCCTGGGCACCGATCACGATGATCACGACGGGCAACAGCTTGCCGAGGAAATCGGTGACGGCATTGCCCGTGATGGAGATCTGGCCCACGCGGAAATGCTGGTTCAGCGCGTGCGCGGAGCGCTGGTCCCAGGCGCGGCGCTGCATCGGCTCGATGGCCAGCGCCTTCACCGTGCGCATGCCGTGGATCGTTTCCACCATCAGCGCCTGGCGCTGGCCCTCGGCCGTGTACAAGTCGTTCAGGCGGCGCTGGAACGTGGGGACGAGCACCGCGACGATGCCGCTGATAAGCATCGTAAACAGCAGCACGATCATCGCCAGCTTGACGGAATAGCTGAACAGGATCGGCAGCAGGATGAACAGCGCCGTCAGGTCGAGCGCCGTGAAGAACATACGGCCCGTGAGGAAGCCGCGGATCTTTTCCATCTGCTGCATGTGGCGCACGACCACGCCCGCGGACGTGGTCTCGAAATAATCGATGGGCAGCGACAGCAGGTGCGCGAACGTGCGCCGCGTCAGGCGGATGTCGATCTTGTTGGTGGCCCACAGGGTCAGGATCTGGCGCATGAAGCCGAACGTGGATTCGAACAGCAGCGCGATGCCGATGCCGGCCGCCAGCACCCACAAGGTCGACACGCTGTGGTGCACGAGCACCTTGTCGATCACGAGCTGGAAGAAGATCGGCGACGCGAGGCCGAGGATGTTCATCGCCATCGCGGCGATGGCGATGTCGCGGAACGCGGCCTTCTGCTGCAGGATCTCGGGAATGAACCAGCGCAGGCCGAACGGCTGGCGCGTGTCGGACAGTTTCGAGGTGCGCTTGAGGAACAGGACTTCGCCGCTCCACAGCGCCGCGAACGCGGCCGGGTCGAGCATCTTGACGGCGCCCAGGTCGCCGAGCGGGTCGAGCACGGCAAGCACGCCGCCGTCGTCGCCACGAGCGCCCACGACGATCATGCTGTTCCCGTCCTTCAGGCGCGCGAGCAGCGGGAACACGCCCTTCTGCCCCAGCAGCTTGTCGACCGTCAGCTGGCGCAGCTTCGCCTTCAGTCCGATGCTGGAGGCCATCCCCAGCAGCATGGACGACGAGGGCTCCTCCGCGTTCAACGCGTAGTCGTGGATCAGGCGCTCCGGGTTCACCTGCAAGCCATGATGCTGCGCGATGGCAGTCAGGCATTGCAAGGTTGTATGAGGAAATTTGTCGGCCATTAGGAAACTAATAGAAGCGAAGTGCGGCAGACCGAGAGATTACCTTGTTGTAGACCAGAATTGTTGCTGAACAGCACTGTGTTACGCCCCTTATTCTTGGTTTGTCGCAATTTGGACGCAAAAAAAGGCAAGACCGATAACGGTCTTGCCTTTTTGCTGTCAAAGCGGGGCCGGCGCGAACCGGCCCGGAAGGACATTACTTGCGGCCGCCGGTGGTGAGGAAGCCCGAGTCTTGCGGCGTCGTCACCGACTTGGCCAGCGATTCGGCCGTCGACGTCATCGCCGCGTTCGAACCGCTCACCTTGTTGCCGTTGGCGTCGAACTGCTTCATCACGTCGACCATCGTGCCGACCGAAGCCAGCAGGCCGGTCTGCGTGCCGCCCGACAGGTTCGGCAGGGTCAGGCCGCCGGCCGCCACGCTCGCATCGCCAGCGTTGAAGGCCGTCATCGCCTGGACCATGCTGCCCACCTTGCTGCTCAGGGTGGTCGCCGCGGCTTCCGCTGCCGACTTGTCGGTCGTGAACCACACGTCGCCCGTGGCGGCCGTGGAGCCGTCGGTCTTCGTGAAGGTCGACTGCATGCCGATCCAGTTGCCGTTGTCCTTGGCCGCGGTCTTGTCGCCGTTGACGTTGATGCTTGCCACGTTCAGCGACGCCAGGCCCTTCAGCTCGCCCGCTTCGCTGACGCCGTCGCCGTTCGCATCGACCCACACCTTCAGGTCGCCGTAGGCGGCATCCTTCGCGTCGATCACGCCGTCGGCGTTCGCATCCAGCTGGGCCAGTGCTTCGTAGCCGTTGGAAGCGTTCTGGCCGTTCGCCAGCTTGGTCGACGTACCGAACAGCTCGCTACCGTCGTCGATCGCGCCGTTGCCGTTGCGATCCAGGGCCAGCAGGCCGTCGGTCGCGTCCACCCAACCCGTCGTGACCTTGCTGCCGGTCGCGAACAGGTCGAACTGCACGCCCTGGGCGATGCTCTTCGTGTGGACGCCGTCGCCGTTCAGGTCCAGCACGATCGGGCTGCCGACCTTCAGTTGCTGGATCTGTGCCGTCGTCATCGCGTTCACCTGGGCCGACGTCAGCGCCTCGACCTGGCCGGTGGTCAGCGCGGCGACCTGCGTCGTCGTCAGACCGCTCTGGATCTGGGTCGTCGTCAGTGCCTGGATCTGGTTCGTCTTCAGCACTGCGATGTCGCGGGTTTCGATCGCCGAGATCTGGCCGGTCGTCAGCGACGACAGCTGGCCGGTCGTCAGCGCCTGCACCTGGCTGGTGGACAGCGCGACGATCTGGTTCGTCGTCAGGCCGTTCGCCGCCTGGTTCGTCGTCAGCGCGCCGATCTGCGCCGTCGTCAGCGAAGCCACCTGGTTCGTCGACAGGCCGGCCGAGATCTGCGCGGTCGTCAGGGCCGAGATCTGGCTGGTCTTCAGTGCGGCCAGGTCAGCCGTTTCCAGCGCAGCCACCTGGTTCGTCGTCAGCGCACCCAGCTGGGCCGTCGTCAGGGCACCGGCGTCGGCCGTCGTCAGGGCGACGATCTGGGCCGTCGTCAGGCCAGCCTGCACCTGGGTCGTCGTCAGCGCGGCGATCTGGCTCGACTTCAGCGCGGCGAAGTCGGTGGTTTCCAGCGCGGCGACCTGGCTCGTCGTCAGGGCGGCGACCTGGTTCGTCGTCAGCGCGTTGGCCTGGGCCGTGGTCAGCGCGACGATCTGGCTGGTCGTCAGGCCTGCCTGCACCTGGCTCGTCGTCAGGGCGGCGATCTGGGCCGTCGTCAGCGAAGCCAGTTGGGACGTCTTCAGACCGGCCGAGATCTGCGCGGTCGTCAGTGCCTGGATCTGGCCGGACTTCAGCGCCACGAGGTCGGCGGTTTCCAGCGCGGCAACCTGGTTCGTCGTCAGGTTACCGACCTGGGCCGTCGTCAGCGCACCGGCCTGGGCCGTCGTCAAGGCGACGATCTGGGTCGTCGACAGGCCTGCCGAGACCTGGTTCGTCGTCAGCGCGGCGATCTGGCTCGTCTTGAACGCGGCGAGGTCGGCCGTCTGCAGCGCGGCGACCTGGTTCGTCGTCAGCGCGGCGGTCTGCGCGGTCGTCAGCGCGCCTGCCTGGGCCGTGGTCAGGGCGACGATCTGGTTCGTCGTCAGGCCAGCGGACACCTGGGCGGTCGTCAGCGCGGCGATCTGGCCCGTCGTCATCGACGACAGCTGGTTCGTGGTCAGGCCGGCCGAGATCTGGTTCGTCGTCAGCGCCTGCACCTGGCTCGTCTTGAAGGCGGCGAGGTCACGGGTCTCCAGCGCGGCGACCTGGTTCGTCGTCAGCGCGCCGGTCTGGCCGGTGGTCAGTGCGGCGGCTTGTGCCGTGGTCAGGGCGACGATCTGGTTCGTCGTCAGGCCAGCCGACACCTGGTTCGTCGACAGCGCGGCGATCTGGCTCGTCTTCATGGCGGCCAGGTCGGCCGTTTCGATCGCGGCAACCTGGTTCGTCGTCAGGGCACCCATCTGGCCGGTCGTCAGTGCACCTGCCTGGTTCGTGGTCAGGGCGACGATCTGGTTCGTCGTCAGGCCAGCGGACACCTGGGCGGTCGACAGCGCGGCGATCTGCGCGGTCGTCATCGACGAGAACTGTGCCGTGGACAGGCCGGCCGAGATCTGGTTCGTCGTCAGGGCCTGGATCTGGCTCGTCTTGAACGAAGCGAGGTCGGCGGTCTGCAGCGCGGCAACCTGGTTGGTCGTCAGGGCGGCAGTCTGCGCCGTCGTCAGCGCGCCAGCCTGGGACGTGGTCAGGGCGACGATCTGGTTCGTCGTCAGGCCAGCGGACACCTGGTTCGTCGACAGCGCGGCGATCTGGCTCGTCTTCATGGCGGCCAGGTCGGCCGTTTCGATCGCGGCGACCTGGTTCGTCGTCAGGGCACCCATCTGGCCGGTCGTCAGTGCACCTGCCTGGTTCGTGGTCAGGGCGACGATCTGGTTCGTCGTCAGGCCAGCGGACACCTGGGCGGTCGTCAGCGCGGCGATCTGCGCCGTCGTCATCGACGACAGCTGGTTCGTGGAGATACCGGCCGAGATCTGGTTCGTCGTCATGGCAGCGACCTGGCTCGTCTTGAATGCAGCGAGGTCAGCGGTCTGCAGCGCGGCAACCTGGTTCGTCGACAGCGCGGCGGTCTGCGCCGTCGTCAGCGCGGCAGCCTGGGACGTGGTCAGGGCAACGATCTGGTTCGTCGTCAGGCCAGCGGACACCTGGTTCGTCGTCAGGGCGGCGATCTGGCTCGTCTTCATCGACGCCAGGTCGGCCGTTTCGATCGCGGCGACCTGGTTCGTCGTCAGGGCACCCATCTGGCCCGTCGTCAGGGCATTGGCCTGGGTCGTGGTCAGGGCGACGATCTGGTTCGTCGTCAGGCCTGCCGACACCTGGGCGGTCGTCAGCGCGGCGATCTGCGCCGTCGTCATCGAGGAGAACTGCGCCGTGGACAGGCCAGCCGAGATCTGGTTCGTCGTCAGCGCGGCAACCTGGCTCGTCTTGAAGGCGGCGAGGTCACGGGTCTCCAGCGCGGCGACCTGGTTCGTCGTCAGGGCGGCAGTCTGCGCCGTCGTCAGCGCGGCAGCCTGGGACGTGGTCAGGGCGACGATCTGGTTCGTCGTCAGGCCGGCGGACACCTGGGCGGTCGTCAGCGCGGCGATCTGGCCCGTCGTCATCGACGACAGCTGGTTCGTGGTCAGGCCGGCCGAGATCTGGTTCGTCGTCAGCGCCTGCACCTGGCTCGTCTTGAAGGCGGCGAGGTCACGGGTCTCCAGCGCGGCGACCTGGTTCGTCGTCAGCGCGCCGGTCTGGCCGTTGGTCAATGCGGCAGCCTGGCTGGTGGTCAGGGCGACGATCTGGTTCGTCGTCAGGCCTGCCGACACCTGGTTCGTCGTCAGGGCGGCGATCTGGCTCGTCTTCATGGCGGCCAGGTCGGCCGTTTCGATCGCGGCAACCTGGTTCGTCGTCAGGGCACCCATCTGGCCGGTCGTCAGTGCACCTGCCTGGTTCGTGGTCAGGGCGACGATCTGGTTCGTCGTCAGGCCAGCGGACACCTGGGCGGTCGACAGCGCGGCGATCTGCGCGGTCGTCATCGACGAGAACTGTGCCGTGGACAGGCCGGCCGAGATCTGGTTCGTCGTCAGGGCCTGGATCTGGCTCGTCTTGAACGAAGCGAGGTCGGCGGTCTGCAGCGCGGCAACCTGGTTGGTCGTCAGGGCGGCAGTCTGCGCCGTCGTCAGCGCGCCAGCCTGGGACGTGGTCAGGGCGACGATCTGGTTCGTCGTCAGGCCAGCGGACACCTGGTTCGTCGACAGTGCGGCGATCTGGTTCGTCTTCATGGCGGCCAGGTCGGCCGTTTCGATCGCGGCAACCTGGTTCGTCGTCAGGGCACCCATCTGGCCCGTCGTCAGCGCACCTGCCTGGTTCGTGGTCAGGGCAACGATCTGGTTCGTCGTCAGGCCAGCCGACACCTGGGCGGTCGTCAGCGCGGCGATCTGGGCCGTCGTCATCGAGGACAGCTGGTTCGTGGAGATACCGGCCGAGATCTGGTTCGTCGTCAGGGCCTGGATCTGGCTCGTCTTGAACGCGGCCAGGTCAGCCGTTTGCAGCGCGGCGACCTGGTTGGTCGTCAGGGCGGCGGTCTGTGCCGTCGTCAGCGCGGCAGCCTGGGACGTGGTCAGGGCGACGATCTGGTTCGTCGTCAGGCCAGCGGACACCTGGTTCGTCGTCAGGGCGGCGATCTGGTTCGTCTTCATCGACGCCAGGTCGGCCGTTTCGATGGCGGCGACCTGGTTCGTCGTCAGGGCACCCATCTGGCCCGTCGTCAGGGCACCTGCCTGATTCGTGGTCAGGGCAACGATCTGGTTCGTCGTCAGGCCAGCCGACACCTGGGCGGTCGTCAGCGCGGCGATCTGCGCCGTCGTCATCGAGGAGAACTGTGCCGTGGACAGGCCGGCCGAGATCTGGTTCGTCGTCAGGGCAGCGACCTGGCTCGTCTTGAAGGCGGCGAGGTCACGGGTCTCCAGCGCGGCGACCTGGTTCGTCGTCAGGGCGGCAGTCTGCGCCGTCGTCAGCGCGCCGGCTTCGGACGTGGTCAGGGCAACGATCTGGTTCGTCGTCAGGCCAGCGGACACCTGGTTCGTCGTCAGGGCGGCGATCTGGCTCGTCTTCATCGACGCCAGGTCGGCCGTTTCGATCGCGGCAACCTGGTTCGTGGTCAGGGCACCCATCTGGCCGGTCGTCAGGGCGCCTGCCTGGTTGCTGGTCAAGGCGACGATCTGGTTCGTCGTCAGGCCTGCCGAGACCTGGGCGGTCGTCAGCGCGGCGATCTGGGCCGTCGTCATCGAGGACAGCTGGTTCGTGGACAGGCCAGCCGAGATCTGGTTCGTCGTCAGCGCGGCAACCTGGCTCGTCTTGAAGGCGGCGAGGTCACGGGTCTCCAGCGCGGCGACCTGGTTCGTCGTCAGGGCGGCAGTCTGCGCCGTCGTCAGCGCGGCAGCCTGGGACGTGGTCAGGGCGACGATCTGGTTCGTCGTCAGGCCGGCGGACACCTGGGCGGTCGTCAGCGCGGCGATCTGGCCCGTCGTCATCGACGACAGCTGGTTCGTGGTCAGGCCGGCCGAGATCTGGTTCGTCGTCAGCGCCTGCACCTGGCTCGTCTTGAAGGCGGCGAGGTCACGGGTCTCCAGCGCGGCGACCTGGTTCGTCGTCAGCGCGCCGGTCTGGCCGGTGGTCAGTGCGGCGGCTTGTGCCGTGGTCAGGGCGACGATCTGGTTCGTCGTCAGGCCAGCCGACACCTGGTTCGTCGTCAGCGCGGCGACCTGGTTCGTCTTCATGGCGGCCAGGTCGGCCGTTTCGATGGCGGCAACCTGATTCGTCGTCAGGGCACCCATCTGGCCGGTCGTCAGGGCACCTGCCTGGTTCGTGGTCAGGGCGACGATCTGGTTCGTCGTCAGGCCAGCGGACACCTGGGCGGTCGTCAGCGCGGCGATCTGCGCCGTCGTCATCGACGACAGCTGGTTCGTGGAGATACCGGCCGAAATCTGGTTCGTCGTCAGCGCCTGCACCTGGCTCGTCTTGAACGAAGCGAGGTCGGCGGTCTGCAGCGCGGCAACCTGGTTCGTCGTCAGGGCGGCAGTCTGCGCCGTCGTCAGCGCGGCAGCCTGGCTGGTGGTCAGGGCGACGATCTGGTTCGTCGTCAGGCCAGCGGACACCTGGTTCGTCGACAGTGCGGCGATCTGGTTCGTCTTCATGGCGGCCAGGTCGGCCGTTTCGATCGCGGCAACCTGGTTCGTCGTCAGGGCACCCATCTGGCCGGTCGTCAGGGCACCTGCCTGGTTCGTGGTCAGGGCGACGATCTGGTTCGTCGTCAGGCCAGCGGACACCTGGGCGGTCGTCAGCGCGGCGATCTGCGCCGTCGTCATCGACGACAGCTGGTTCGTCGACAGGCCGGCCGAGATCTGGTTCGTCGTCAGGGCGGCGACCTGGCTCGTCTTGAAGGCGGCGAGGTCACGGGTCTCCAGCGCGGCGACCTGGTTCGTCGTCAGCGCGCCGGTCTGGCCGGTGGTCAGTGCGGCGGCTTGTGCCGTGGTCAGGGCGACGATCTGGTTCGTCGTCAGGCCAGCCGACACCTGGTTCGTCGTCAGCACGGCGATCTGGCTCGTCTTCAGCGCGGCCAGGTCGGTCGTCGTGATCGCGCCGACCTGGTTGGTCGTCAGCGACGCGGTCTGGCCGGTGGTCAGCGACGAGATCTGGTTCGTGGTCAGGGCGCCGATCTGCGTGGTGGTCAGGCCATTCGAGATCTGGGCCGTGGTCAGGACCGCCAGGTCACGGGTTTCGATTGCCTGGATCTGGTTGGTTGTCAGCGCGCCAAGCTGCGTGGTGGAGAACGCAGCCATGTCGGAGGTCGCCAGTGCGACGATTTGGGAAGTAGTCAACGCCTGTATCTGGGCGGTGGTCATTCCGGTGATAACTGATGCCATGGTTGTGAACCTTTAAATATATTGATCGTTGTCCGAGAGAATCGCCGCCCGATGCGCGATATCAGTAAAAGACTATTTCCCTAAGGATACATTTTATTGGTGCGCTTACGAATGCTTTACGGCAACAAACCCGGCAACTTGAGGTATTTCCGGTTGTTTTTTCTCCACAACCGTTATCTCCACCACACTTTTTTATCCGTTCGATAACGAATCCGGACTTGGCTTTTCCAGCCACGCGGCGCATGACGTCTTCTTCCTATGCCAGTAAGAGTGCTGTCAGCAAAAGAGAAAGGCGACAGCCGAGCATCCGCCATTAAGTCCACCGGGAAACTTTCTTGTGATCCAATGTAGTTGCATTATTGGCAATGGCATCTAGAGCAACGGGCGACGGCACGGGCAAGGTTGTCGTACGATAGAGACAGTCCAGTTCAATGACCTGTCCCATGCTCCCGAATACCCGCCTGATCCTCTTGCTGCTCGGCCTGCTCGGCGCCAGTGCGACCCTGCTCGCCGCCGAGCGCGGCGCCCGTCCCGCGCCCGTGACGCCGATCCCCGGCCTCGACGTGCCGCGCTACATGGGCGCCTGGTACGAAATCGCGAAATATCCGAACCGGTTCCAGAGGAAATGCGCCGGCAACACGACGGCGCATTACAGCTTGCAGCCGGACAAGACGGTGCAAGTCATCAACCGCTGCCGCCGCGCGGACGGCACCATCGATGAAGCCGTGGGCACGGCGCGCCAGCTGGGCGGCCCCGCGTCGCCGACCCTGAAAGTGCGGTTCGCGCCCGCCTGGCTGTCGTTCCTGCCGATGGTGTGGGGCGACTACTGGGTGATCGACCTCGACCCGAACTACCAGCTGGCCGCCGTCAGCGAACCGGGGCGGGATTATCTGTGGATCCTGTCGCGCACCCCGACCGTGTCGCGCCAGGCGTACGGCGCCCTGCTCGAGCGGCTGGAGCGGCAAGGGTTCGACCTGAGCAAGCTGGAGATGACGCCCCAGGCGGCGTACTGACAACACTCGGCGGCGGCGGCGACGCCAAACGCTTGCCAACGGCGTGTTATTTCTGGAAACTAGTTATTTCAATTTTGTAAATGACTGCCGTTGATGCCGAAGACCGCCGCGCGCGTGTCGCGCCTGTATGAAGTGATGGACCTGATGCTGGACTCGGTCGGCGATCCGCTCGCATTGAAATCGCTGGCGGCGTCGGCCAGTTATTCGTCCTTCCACTTCGACCGCATCTTCCGCGAGCTGACGGGATTCTCGGCCTGCGAATACCAGCGCAAGCGCCGCCTGCGCCGCGCCGCCCACCTGCTGCGCCACGAGCCGGACGTGCCCATCGTGCGCATCGCCCAGGATTGCGGCTTCCCGTCGAACGCGGCGTTCGCCAAGGCGTTCAAGCAGCAATTCGCGATGTCGGCCAAGGCGTGGCGCGAGGGAGGATGGCGCGACTACATGGACCGCCAGGTCGGCCGCGAGAGCGACGTCAGCTTCTTCGTGGCCGAGCCGGACGACCTGGAAGCGATCCTGGCCCCCTACTGCCCGCCCGAACCGGGCACGATCGCCGCGCGCATCGCCGTGCGCAACCTGCCGGCGCTGCTGCTCCGTTACCAACGGTTTTTCGGCCAGTCCGGCGCGGCGCTGTCGTTCGCCTGCCACGACTTCATCCAGGAACGGGAAAAGGCGGACGGCCTGCCCGCCAGCACGCCGTGGTATGGCGTGTTCGACGAAGACCCGGGGTTCACGGGCGAGCGCGAATACTGCTACGACTTCGGCTGCGCCGACGACACGGTCCTCGACCCCGGGCTGGGCGTGCGCGTGCTGCCGGCCGGCACCTACGCCTGCCTCGACTTCGACGATGAATGGCCGCGCTTCCGCTCCATGTACGAGGACTGGCTCGACAAGCAGGCCGTCTGGCGCCTGGACAGCACCCGACCGCATATCCAGAAGGTCGAGCGGGGGGAAGACGGCCGCTGGCGCGGCTGGCTCGCACTCCCCATCAAAAAGCGCTGATCACCAGTCGAAATCGTCGGGGATCTTGAAGTCTTTATAAGGATCGTCCTCGCCTTCCGCGACCGCTTCCGCGGCTTTATTCACGCGCACGACGCGGTCCGGCGCCCGTTCCGCGATCTTGTCCGCGATCACGCGCGGCACCAGCTCGAAGCCGCCCGCGTGGGCGACGATGGACAGGCGGCCCGCCACCAGGTGGTCGCGCACGGCCGCGGAGACGTGGATGCGCTCGATCTTGGTGCCGATCGTGAAGTTGTAGGCGACGTCCAGGTTGCCCTTGCCCTTGGGCTGGCGGTTCACCTGGATCATCTGCGCGATCTGCGCCTCGATGGCCTTCGCGGCGGCGGCCGCATCGCGCTGGGCGTTCAGGGCACGGGCGCGCTCGGCCTGCTGGCGCTGGGCTTCAGCCACTGCCTCCTTCGTCTCGTTGACGCTCGTGACGCCCGTGCGGCGCTCGATCTTCTGCTGCTTGGCCTTTTCCTGGTTGGCGACCTTGACCTTCTTCTTGTCGACCAGCCCGGCCTTCATCAGCTGCTCTTGTAGGGAAACCATGTCCTGCTCCGGAATGCGAAAACCCCAAGGATAGCAAATCACTCTTCCAGCGCGGTCATTTTGACGAACCGCGTCAGCACGAGCACGGGCAACGCCGACAGCACCACCCACAGGAAGAAGTGGCGGTAGCCGAGCAGCTGCTGGATGTCGCCGCTGACCACCTTCGACAGCACGAGGCCCAGCTGCATGAAGCCGGAGCCCAGCGCGTAGTGCGCCGTCTGGTAGCGGCCGGGCGCGATCACCTGCATGATGAACAGGATCATGCCGACGAAACCGAAGCCGTAGCCGAACATCTCCGTCGACAGCGCCGCCATGACGAGGCCGAGACTCCCGGGCTGCAACGCGCTCAGGTACCAGAACACGAGGTTCGGCACATTCATCGCGACGATCAAGACGGGCATCGCGCGCCTGAGACCCACGCGCGACGTGAACCAGCCGCCCAGGATGCTGCCGACGAGGAAGGCCGCCGTGCCGGCCGTGCCGTAGATCGCGCCCACTTCCTGCGTGGAGAGACCGAGGCCGCCGACCGCGCGCGCGTCGCGCAGGAACAGCGGGCCGATCGTCTGCACCTGCCCTTCCGCGAGGCGGAACAGCAGGATGAACACGATGCCCATCCAGATGCCCGGCTTGGCGAAGAACGCGCGCACGACGTCCACCAGCACGTCCACCGTGCCCCGCACCGACGCGCCAGCCGAGGTCTTCACCGTTCCCGGCAATGCCCACACGTGGTACAGCCCGAGTGCCGCCAGCAGGGCACCCAGCAGACCGAACACGGTGGCCCACGCGGCCGGCGGGCCGATGCGCTGTTCGAGGAAGCCGGCCAGGATCACGAGCCCGCCCAGCGAAAGGAATTTCGCCCCGTTGAAGAACGCGCCCTGCCAGCCGGCATAGGCGGCCTGCTGGCGCGCGGACAGGTTTGCGATATACAAACCGTCGGCCGCGATGTCGTGCGTGCTGGACGCGAGCGACACGAT
>CBIHOW010000049.1:0-42869 GCA_966211695.1 uncultured Massilia sp.
GCATGACGGGTTGTAGGTGATGGAGTTCGCGTGGCTATCGCATTATAATCTGCGCATGAGCAAATCGACCCGTCCCGCCGACATCTATCTGCGCTTTCTGCAACTCGCGGAGGCCTTGCGCGGGCTGCCGTCCCTGCCCTCGCTCGATCCCCTGGAAGAACGCATCCTGGGCACCGTGGCGCGCGCCATGCAGGAGGGCGAGCGCCTGTGCGTGCGCGACATGATGGCCAAGAAGGAACTCGGCGCCCCCGCTACAGTGCACAGCCGCCTGACGTCGATGCGCGAAAAGGGCTGGATCATGCTGACCGATACCGAGGACACGCGGCGCAAGCAGGTGACCCTCACGCAGGCCGCCCTCGCGCACTTCGACAAGCTGTCGAAGTGCATGGTCAAGGCGGTCGAGAAGGCATAGATACGTCGTTCCCGGACTAGGCGTCCCGCCTTCGCGGGGACGACGATGTTTTAGTCCCCGGCCGTATACGTGTACACCCGCTTCCGCTTCGACGCAATGGCCGGCCGGATCCGCTGCGGCGAGATCGACACGCTGGCCCCCGCCGACGCCGCGCCGCCCTTCTGCACCGCGCCCAGCACCACGGACACCGCCTTGCCGCCGATCGGCACGCTGCTGGCCTTCACCGGTGACGGCGGCAGGCCGCCGCCCACGAAGATCGACGAGCGCGTGCCGCCGCACAGGCCCGGCACGTTGATGGCGCCGGAACCGTTCAGCAGGTTGACCCAGTAGCCGCGCGCCTCGCCCAGCGACGTCGAGCAGCTGGCCGCGTCGGGCGGGATGGGACGGTTGGTGCTGAACGTGATCATGCCGCTCGCGATCAGCGCCGACGTCACCACCTGTTCGCCCTGGCCGTACTGGTTCAGGTCCATGAACCAGCCCTTCGTCCCGGAATTCGGCAGCACCTTCGCGGCCGCGCAATCCGTGTTCGTCGTGTAGTTGGTGATGGTGTCCAGGTTCGTCGCCGGCGTGCCGGCGGCCGCCGTCAGGTCGTCCAGGTAGACGTAGAACCGGTTCGTCACGTTGGCGTACGGGTATTGCGACTGCAGCGGATGCTCGCGGTCGCCGCTGCCCAGCGCCACGTAGACCTTGCCCTGGGTGGCCAGCAGCGCGGGCGCGAACAGGAACTTGCGGCCGGCGCCCGTCGTGTACGCGACCTTGCGCGAGGTCCACGACTCCGACGCGAGCGGCGTGCGGCCCGCGTAGCTGCCCACGAAGTCGACCCGGTAGATGCCGCCGCCCAGGTCGGCCGCGTAGGCGTAGTCGGGATAGCCGTCGTTGTCGACGTCGACGAGGGCCACGTCGGCCGCCACCGCGCGGTCGGTCTCGAACGAACGGATCACCGCGCCCGTATTTGCGTCCAACACGTACACGAAGTGACCCTTGCCGCCGTCGCATCCGGGCGACACGCGGTCGGTGTCTTCGCAGGCATTGTAGCCGCCGCCCACCACCAGCACCGGCGTCGTCCTCGAATACCCCTTGATGAACGCGACGTTCGGCGTCGACCACGTCTGGCCGATGCCGTCCAGGTTGGCCGTGCAGCCGTAGTCGTCGGCGAGGTTCGGGCAGCCGGCCTTCCACTTGAACACCGGCTGGTCGGGACGGGTGACGTCCAGGCCGTACAGCATGCGCCCGCCGCGCCGCATCGCGGGGAAGATCCAGACCCGCGAGTTGTCGGCGTTCTGGTACAGGCCGATCGAGCCGTCGAAGAAGTAATCCTTGCGCGCCGGCGCGGGCGAAATCGCGCTGGACAGGTTCGGGTAGCTGACGAGCGGAGAATTGTCCATCAGGCGCTGCAGGCGGCCGAAGAATTCCGGCGCGACGAACGACCAGCTCTCGACGCCGGTATTCGCGCTCACCGCGTGCAGCGCGCCGTCGTTGGCGCCGTAGAACACGCGCACGCCGGTGGTGCCGCCATAGTTCACGGGCAGCGGGCGCGAGTGGATCACGTCGCCATGGATCGAGGGCCGCGTCATCGTCGTGGCGCCGCCGCCCTTTTCGTTGTTGACGTCCGCGCCCCGGATGAAGTTCACGAGGTTCTCGGACAGGCCCGTGGTGGCCGCGTCGAACGTGGCCAGGGTCGTGCCCGACAGGGTCAGCATGTTGCGGTTGACGCCCTGGTTCCCGCTCCAGGTGCCGCCGACGTTACCCTGCCGCAGGATCTCCGCCGCGCCACCCTTTTCCACCTGCGGGCCGTCCGGCAGGTCGGAATAGGCGCTCACGCCGTCCGGCGCGCAGGCGCCGGCCGGGTCGGGATTGATACCGAGGCCGTTCCAGTAGGCGCCCGAATCCGACGTCCAGTAGCTCGCCGCGCACGGCGTGACGAAGCCGGTCAGCGTGTTGACCGCGATCTTGCCGTTGACGTCGCCCAGCTCGATGTTGGCGCCGCTGGCGATCAGCTGGTAGCGCTTGAGGTTGCCGAACCAGCGCGGCTTCGCGTCCGGGTCGGGGCGGAACATGCCGATGAAGACCTGGTTCTCGTTCTGCGAGCGGTTCGTCGCGTTGACCGGGAGGCTGGTCGAGGCGAACGTCGTGTTCACGGCCTGGATCTCGATGATGATCTGGCGCAGCGCGTCGAGGATGGCCTGTTCGTTCTTCGCGGCGAAGTACTTGCCGCCGCCCGCCTTGGCCATGCTCATCATGAGGGCCGTGTGGGTGGCGTTCGGCTGGGCGTTGTAGACGTCGATCGTGTACGTCGTCACGGGCGAGCGCACGCTCGTCGCACCGGGGACGGGCACGCCCTTGTCGTGCAGCAGGCGCGCCCATTCGTCGGCGTTGCGCGGGCCGGTGTCGGTCGACGTGGTGCCGGTCGGGACGTCGGTCAGCACGATGTTCGTCCCGACGACGTAATACGCACTCGTGCCGGCCGGGCAGGCTGCCAGCGTGGTGCTGGTCGGCGTGTTGTTGTACGTGCAGCTGATATTGGTGCCCGTGCAGGACGCGGCGTAGTCCGGCGTCGACGCGGGCGGGCTCGAATAGCACTGCGACGTCATGCCCAGGTTCGTGGTCGTCGTGTACGGCGGCGTCGTCGTATTGCTGACCGACGTGGGGCTCACCGTCTGCGTGATCGTGTACTGGCGCTTGCTCGTCGCCGTCTGCGTGACGTTCACCTGGCGGTAGCCGGAGCCCTGGCAGCCGCTCGCGTTGCTGGACAGCGCGCCCGAATACGTGCAGGTGCTGTTGGCCGGGCAGGACAGGCCGCCGAAGTCGGTCGTCGTCGCCGGATTCCAGTTGCCGGCCGCCGTGCCGATGCCGGTGTAGCAGCCGGCGCCCCGGCCGTTGGCGTCCTGGGTTGCGGTGGCGCCGGCCGTCGACGTGGTCGCGGTGCCGACCGCCGCGCCGACCGTGTAGGTGCAGCTGTACGTGGTCGTCGTCGTGCTGTTGCCGTTCGTGGTCGTCTCGGTGGCCGGGCAGGCCAGGTTGCCGTGGTCGCTCGCGGGGACGTCGGCCGCCGCTGCGTAGTAGCCGGTCGTCGTGCCGGTCGCCGTCGTGACGGTGCCCGGCACGGGCTGGCCGGGGTTCGTCGTGGCCGGATGGTAGACCGATTGCGTCACCGTGTACGACAGGCTGCCCGCCGGACAGGCGATGGGGTTCACGTTCGCGGTCGCCGCGCCGATCGAGCAGCCTTCCGTGTAGCTCGCGCACTGCGCCGCGTACGCGTCCACCTCGCCCGCCGCGGCCGTGGGGCTCGCGTAGCAGGCATTGGTAACGCCCAGGTTGCTGGTCGTCGTCGCGTTCTGCGTCGTGAAGTTCGGCAGGCCGAGCTGGCTCACGGTACTGCCGTTGATCTGGTTGAGCAGCGCCGTGTTGGCCGCGGTGTCGCTGGCCGGGCCGGAAGCGTTCGGGTTGCCGATGAAGATCACGAAGCTCTTGCCGCACGTGTTGGCGGCCGTCCGCGGCGACAGGAACGTGGAATACGGCGTCGTGTAGCCGGCCGCGTCCGCGATGCTGGCGATGACGCCGCCCGGCGAATAGGCATCGGCCCCGGCGAAGTAGTTGTACACGTCGTACATCAGGTTGCCGTACGGCGTGTGCGAGTTGCGCTTCTCGTTCGGGGAGTTGATGTTGTCGTAGATCGTCGACAGCTGGCTCGTGAAGCTCGTCTTGGCCGAGTTGTCGAGCGGACGGATGGCGGAGCGGATGAAGCCGCCGTCGTCGTTCGCGTTGCCGCCCGTGACGAATTCCATCAGGCCCAGGCTGACCGTGCTGTCCAGGGTCGTCAGCAGGTTGCGGATCGCGCGCGCTTCCGACTGGCCCTGCTGCAGGCCGCCCGGCCACTGCTGGCTCTGGCGCGCCCAGTTCGACGTGTTGTCGAGCACGATCAGGATGCGCGGGTTGATGTTGTTGCCGGCGGACGCGCCGGTGAAGATGTCGATGTCGTCGGCGGCCGCGACGACCGGGAGGCCGGCAAGGCACGCGGCCAGCGCCAGCGCCAGTGCGAGATTGGATCGGATCATGGGCTTGCTCACGGTTGCGGACAGTTGGTGGCGACGTCGTCGCGGGCGATGCGCACGGCGACGCCCTGGACGACCTTGACGGAGGCCTGCGTCGCGTCGTCGGTGGCGACGGCGCTCACGTCCCAGACGCTGTTGTCGCAGTCGGAATTGCCGTCGTTGGCGCCGTCCACGCCATGCATCTGGGAGGCGCCGACGGCGCAGCCGATGTCTTCGTCGTCGTTCAGGTTGAGGTCGGAATTCTTGATCGGCTGGACCTTCACGCAGCTGGGCGGCGGGCTCAGCGTGACCTTGATGTCGGTCCTGCCGTCGCCGTCCGTGTCGACGCAGCGCTGGTTCGGCGCGCCGCACGGGCTCGACAGCGCGCTGTCCGGCGTCTGCGTGAACGTGGGCGAACTGATCGTCTCTTCCAGCACGGCGTGCGCGGCGGCCAGCGCCTGGTCGCGGCGCTGCATGTTGCCGACCACCTGCAGGTTCGAATTGCCCAGGTTGACGCTGGCCAGCGCCAGCATCGTGAGCAGCAGGAGCATGATCAGGGCGGTCACCAGGGTGATGCCCTGCTCGCGGCGCGGCGTCCTCATGGCTGTTTCCTTCCCACCGGATTGGCCAGGGTCACGAGCGTCTGGAACACGTGGCGCTTGTAGCCGTCCCGGAACGGCCCGGCCGTGCGCGCGCTGCCGTCGGCGGCCGTGCCGAGGTTGTACGTCTTCGTGTCGCTCCAGCCGGGCGTCGTGCTCGGGCTGCGCGCCAGCACGTGCAGGCGCACGGCGACGACGTTGCGCCAGTTCGAGACCGCGCACGCCGGCAAGGTACAGCCGTTGGCGCCGGCGGGCGAACTCGTCGTGACGCCGACACTCCCATTGCCGCGCGTGTCGATGCCGTATTCGAGCTGCAGGTTCTCGACGCCCTCCACCAGCGGCACGCGCACGAACGTCAACGTGTTGTCGACGTAGCGCAGTTCGGCGCGCTTCAGCGTGGGGATGCCGTCGCCCGGCTCGTCGTTGTTGGCGACGTAGTAGATGTGCGTCTGGTAGCGGCGCGCGACGGCCGGCGTCGTGCAGTCGCGCCGGGTACGCAGCAGCTGGGCCGGATCGGTGTCCAGCGCATACCAGTTGGCCGGGTCGGCCGAACCCAGTTCGTCCGCATCGTTACACAGCGACGCCTGGAACAGCGGCCCGGCGGGATCGTTGGCGCTGCAGTTCGGGTCCCCGTTGATGCAGGCACGCGTGTGGCGCACGACGATGAGGGCCGTGCCGGCGCGCACGTCGTCCACGCAGGACGGCAGCGTGTCGGCGGGGCTGAACCCCTGCACGTGCAGCGGCAGCATGGCCTTCAGCGCGGCCAGGGTGGCGGCGCACGGATCGGGGACGGCCGCCGGGTCGGCCAGCAGGGTCGGGTCGAATTCGCCGTAGAAGCCGGCGTTGCGCAGATCGTTCGCCAGCAGGTCGACGGCATAGCGGCCGCTCTCGATCTGGCGGTTGGCGCGTTCGATCTCGGCCTGGGCGCGGCTGTTGTGGAAGAACAGCGTGACCATGCCGACGACGATCAACAGGCCCATCGTCACCGACACGAGCAGCTCGGGCATGGAAAAACCGGCGGACCGGCGCTTGGGCAGAGGTGCGGCAACCATCACGTCTCCTAACTGCACGAAGGCAGGCCGATCGCCAGCTGCACGGCGATCGCGCGCCGGTTGGCGTCCGGGCCGTACTGGTTGGCGCCGCACGCGAGCCCGGACGCCCTGGTCGGATGCAGCCCCTGCCACGCGACGCTCACGCGATAGATGCCGGGCTTGCACACGCCGGCCGTCGGGTCGGGCGCCTGCAGCTGCTCGACGCAGCCGCGCGCGTCGATCATCGCGCCGGATGCCGCACCGGCGTCCGTCTTCTCGGCGGCGCCCTTCAGTTCCTGGCTCCATTCGCACTGGTCGCGCGCGCTGCCCAGGGCCACGGTGGTGCAGTCGGCCGGCTGGTCGTCGCTCTTGCCGAGCGGCGTGTCCGTCACGTAGTCGGCCGCATGGGCCGCATTGCCGAGGATGCGGGCGCGCATGTCGTCCACCAGCACGACGGCCTGGGCGCGCTGGTACGCCTCGATCGATCCCACCTGCACCTTGGCCTGCAGCGCGGCGATGCCCAGCAGGCCGAACGCGAGGATGACGACGGTCACGAGCACTTCGACGAGGCTCAGGCCCGCGCTGCCGTGGAGACTCGGTGCGCGCCGCATTCAGCACCCCGACGCCTGCAGGCGCGGACGCCCGCTCAAGTCCACCTGCACGCAGCGGTGGTTCTCCGCGCCGTCGACGGCGACGTCGAACGACGGCGCCGTATCGCTCGCGACGCGGCCGTTGGGCAGGTACACGACAGCCTCCGGGCCCGTGATGGTCGCGCCCGGCACGGGACCGTGGTTCGCGACCGGGTGGCCCGTGTCGGTCGGATTCGGGATGCGCCAGCCGGCCTGCCACGTAGCGCCCGCCGGCTGCAGGGTCACCTGGGTATCGCGCTTGATCGCTTCGCTGCGCGCGAGCACGAGGGCCGCGTACAGGTCGGTGCTGGCGGCGCGCGCGCGCTGGCCGGCCACGAGGCTCTTGAACGCCGGCGCGGCCATGGCCGACAGGATCGCGGTGATGGCCACGACCGTCAGCAGTTCGATCAGCGTGAATCCGCGTGCACGCATTACCATAGGTTGGACGGCGTCCGGGCGCCGCTGTTGTCGATGGCGAGATCGCTGTCGCCGGCCTGGCGCGTCCCGAGTATCGGCTTGGCCGTAATCGTGAAGGACGGCGGCGGACCGGCCGCGGGTTCGATGGTAATCGTATAGTAACTCGCAACCTCGGCCGGCACAGGAAGGCTGAGTGCGTCCGGCGTGCCCGCGTACTCGTGGGCGTCGGCGAAATACTGCGCCTGCGCCTGGGCCAGGTTGAGCAGGTAGGCCTGCGCGGCCGCGCGGTTGCCGCGCACGAGATACTTGCCGTAGGCCGGCAATGCGATGGACGCCAGGATGCCGACGATGGCCACCACGATCAGCAATTCGATCAGGGTGAAGCCGCGTGGGCGGCGCAGGGTAATGAGCGGAATTCGGTTGGACATGATGGACCTCGTGGCGCGTGGGCCAACATTACATATTTCCATGCGGAAATTCTATCAGAATGTGTCAGTTCGTGGCATATGCACGACACTTGATCCAACAAGAATTCACACCGGGGCCGGTACAATAATGTCCTCTCGACAATAAACCGACGCATGGACTACCTCGAAATCCTGCTGCGCCTGACGGTCTCGGTCCTCGTCGGCGGCCTGATCGGCCTGGACCGCAACCTGCACGGCAAGCCCACCGGCATCCGCACGCTGGGCCTCGTGAGCCTGGGCGCCTGCGTGCTGACCCTGGCGGGCGCCAACTTCGTGGCGGGCGACGGCCAGGCGGACCCTGCCGCAGTCGGCCGCGTGATCCAGGGACTGGTGACGGGCATCGGCTTCCTCGGCTCGGGCGTGATCATCCGGGAAAACGGCAGCGACCGGGTGCGCGGCCTGACGACGGCCGCGTCGATCTGGATCACGGCCATCCTCGGCATCCTTTGCGGCATGGGCTCATGGCAGATCGCCGCGATCGCCCTCGCCCTCGTGTTCGTCCTGTTCGTCTGCGGCAAGCCGATCGAGCGCGCGCTGCACCGGCGCTGGCTGGACAAGCCGGAGAAGGAGAAGCAGGCAATTACCCTGCACGAGGAATGAGCGTCAGGCTTTTGGCGCTTCCGTCGCCGACGCCGGCGGCACCACCGGCAGCTTGATCGTGAAGACGGTGCCGACGTCCGGCTTCGACGCCACGTCGATGCGTCCGCCGTGCTTGTTGACGATGCTGTACGACAGCGACAGGCCGAGGCCCGTCCCGCTGCCGACCGGCTTGGTCGTGAAGAACGGTTCGAAGATGCGTTTGAGGTTGTCTTGCGGGATGCCGCAGCCGTTGTCGCTGATCTTCACCCACACCCAGCCGTCGCTCGACCCGGTGGCGATCGTGATCACGCCCTTGCTCTTGATGGCCTGGGCCGCGTTGACGAGCAGGTTCATGAACACCTGGTTCAGCTGCGAGGCCAGGCACTTGATTTCGGGGAGCTTGCCGTAGTGCTTCTCGACCGTCGCCTTGTACTTGATCTCGTTGGCGACGATGTTGAGCGTCGTGTCCAGGCCCGCGTGCACGTCCGCGTACTGCCAGTCGTTCTGGCCGACGTGCGAAAAATCCTTCAGCGCCTGGACGATGTCCTTCACGCGCTTCAGGCCATCCATCGACTCGCTGACGAGGTCCGCGATGTCGTCCTTCAGGTAGCCCAGGTCCGCCTCGCGGTTGATCGCGTCGATCTGCCCTTCCAGCGCCGAGCCGGGCGCCGCCTTGTGCACGGCCTCGCCGTACGCGTCCACCACGTTCAGCAGCGTGCCCACGTAGTGGCGCAACGTCCCCATGTTGGAATTGACGAAGCCGATCGGGTTGTTGATCTCGTGCGCGACGCCGGCCGCCAGCTGGCCGATCGACGCCATCTTTTCCGATTGCAGCAGCTGCTCGTGCGCCTCGCTCAGGCGGGCGATCAGTTGTTGCTGTTTCTGCTCCATGCCCTTGCGCGCCGTGATGTCCGTCAGCGAACCGATCACCTCCACGGGCGTGCCGTGCTCGTCGCGGATCAGGCGCAGGCGGTCGTGCATCCAAACATAGGCGCCGCTCGCCGTGCGGAACCGGTATTCGTACGTGCGCTCGCCTTCCACGAACAACTGGGCCAGGCTGGAAAAGATGCTCGGGGCGTCTTCCGGGTGGATGTGGTCGAACCAGAAGTTCGGGTCGGCCAGCATCTCTTCCGGCCGGTAGCCGAGGACGTTGTAAGCGTTGTTGCTCACGAACGTCATCTTGAAGTCGCCGCTGGGCACGGTGGCGTAGATGATCGCCGGCGTGTTGTCGATCAGGTATTGCAGCCGGACCAGCGGTGAGGCGGCTTCGGCCGGCGCTGGGCTCGACGAGAGCGATTCGAAAACTTCAAATTCCATGGCGATGGCTCGGCGGTTCTACGGATATTCTATTATCCAGAGGAAACGCCGAGTGTGGGGCCTTTCTTGAAACTCTTGCATGCAAGAGTTTCGGTTACTATCGCCTGATTACAACAGTGCCGTTACTGCGCCTGGCTGTCCAGCGTCACCTGCGCGCCGTCGAGCCCGTCGGCGCTGGCCGTCAGGGTCAGCTTGCCGGCTTCGCCCGCCTTCGTCTTCACGATGGCCAGGGCCAGGCCGTTGAACGCCTTGCGCTGCGGCGACTGGAACGATTCGAGGTCGGTCGCATCGCCATTGTCCGTCGCCACGATCTCGCCCGGCCCGGACAGCTTGAACGTGATGCGGTCATGCGTGCGCGGCACGGGGCGGCCGTCCTTGTCCGCGATCGTGACCGTCACGAACGACAGGTCCTTCCCGTCGGCATGCAGCTGCGCGCGGTCGGCCGACACGAGCAGCTTCGCGGGCTTGCCGGTCGTCGCGACGGTGTCCTCGGCCCAGCGCTTGCCCTTCTTGTAGACGACGGCTTTCAAGGTGCCGGGCTGGTAGACGACGTCGTCCCAGCGCAGGCGGTAGTCGCGCGGGCCCCGTTTCTTGCGGCCCAGCGATTTACCGTTCAGGAACAGCTCCGCCTCGTCGCCGGACGTGTACAGGTGCACCGGCGTCACCTGGCCCACGCGCTCCGGCCAGTTCCAGTGCGGCAGCAGGTGCGCCATCGGCAGCTCCGGGCGCCAGCGGGCCTGGTACAGCCAGAAGCGGTCCTTCTTGAAGCCGGCCAGGTCGATGATGCCGAAGTACGAGCTGCGCGACGGCATCGCGATCTTCTTCAGGGTTGCCAGTTCCTGCGCGGCGCGGGCCTGCTGGGCGGGATCCGTGAAGTTCAGCAGGTTCGTCGTGTCGTCGTTATACGGCGTCGGCTCGCCCAGGTAGTCGAAGCCGGTCCACACGAATTCGCCCGCCACGAACGGGTTGTCGTCCTGGCCCCTGAACTCGACGTCGGGCGACGTCGCCCACGGCGGCGCCGTCAGGTCGTAGCTGCTCACCTGGAAGTTGAAGGCGCCCTTCGATTTGTCGTCGCTGACCGGGAAGAAGTATTCGCCGCGCGAGCTGACCGTCGACGCGGTCTCGCTGCCGTAGATCGGCAGGTAAGGCGCGGACGCGTGCATCTTGCCGTATTCGCCCGGCTTGTAGTTGTAGCCGAATATGTCGACGACGTTCTGGAAGCCGTTGTAGCCGGAGCCCGTATGGTTGTACGCGGAAGTGACGGGACGCGTGCGGTCTTCGCCGCGCGCGATCTCGGCCAGGTGCGCGGCCAGCTTCCAGCCTTCCGGCTTACCCTGCTCCGGGATCTCGTTGCCGGTGCTCCAGGCAATCACGCTCGGGTGGTTGCGGTCGCGCCGGATCTGCGCGCGCAGGTCCTTCTCGTGCCATTCGTCGAACGACGTGTGATAGTCGTTCGGCGTCTTTTTCTCGTGCCACATGTCGAACGCCTCGTCCAGCACGACGAAGCCCATGCGGTCGGCGAGGTCCAGCAGCTCGGGCGCCGGCGGGTTGTGGCTCGTGCGGATCGCGTTCGTGCCCATCTCGCGCAGCAGTTCCAGCTGGCGTTCCAGGGCCCGCTCGTTGATCGCGCTGCCCAGCGCGCCCAGGTCGTGGTGCATGCACACGCCGTTCAGCGGCACGCGCTGGCCGTTCAGCAGGAAGCCGTTGTTCGCGTCGAACACGGCGGTGCGGATGCCGAACGGCGTCTCGACCACGTCCGTCACCTGGCCGTTTTCCGTCACGGTCGTGACGGCCACGTAGCGCTGCGGGTTCGCGATGCTCCACAGCTTCGGCTGCGGCACCGTCAGGGTCTGCGTGAGATTGGCCTGGCGGTCGCTCTCCACCTTGGTCGCTTTCGACGCTTCATGGCGCGCGACCGGCGTCGCCCCGCGCTTGCCTGCCGCGTCGAGCGTGTAGATCTCGGTCGCGACCTGCACCTGCGCCGCGCGGCCGTTGCTTTCCACCGTCGTCTGTACCGACACCGTCGCCTGAGCCTTCGACACCTGCGGCGTCGTCACGAACGTCCCGTACTGGGCCACGTGCACGGGCGCCGTCTTGACGAGCCACACGTGGCGGTAGATGCCGCCGCCGGGATACCAGCGCGAGGACTTCTGCGGGTTGTCGAGCCGGATCGCCACGACGTTGTCGCTGCCCGGCTTCGCGTACGGCGTCAGGTCCACGCGCCACGACGCATAGCCGTACGGCCAGCCGCCCACGTATTGCCCGTTGACCCAGACCTTCGCGTGCGACATGGCGCCGTCGATGTCCAGGTAGACGCGGCGGCCCGCGTCGCCGGCCGGCAAGGTGAAGTGCTTGCGGTACCAGCCCACGCCCCACCACGGCAGCTTGCCCGTCTCGCCCGGGTATTCCTGCTTGAACGGCCCTTCGACGCCCCAGTCGTGCGGCAGGTCGAGCTTGCGCCAGGCGGCGTCGTCGAAGCCCGGTTGGGCGGTCGCGTCGGGCGCGGCGCTGCCGGCCGGATCGCCCTTCGCGAAGCGCCAGCCGGCGTCGAACGACAGGCGCTCGCGGACGTCGGCGGCATGGGCGGCGCCGCACAGCAGGGCGACGCCGAAGGCAACGATGGTGAGGGAGCGGGGAAGAAGCGTCATGGTCTCGTGGTTATGGTTATGGGAAGTGAAACCCGAAGTATGAGCCAGCCTCCCCGCGCCCAGCTATACGAAATGGGCCGGCGCGGTATCCAAAAGCGCGATAGCAGCGCCCGTCACGGGCTGCCGTGCCCCCGTTTCGCCTCGAATTCGGCGAACGCCTCGCGCACCGCCTCGTCCAGCTCCGCGTCGACCCAGGGTTTCGTCAGGAACTTGAAGATCGCGCCCCGGTTGACGGCATCCGTGACCGACTGCAGGTCCGTGTACCCCGACAGCACCATGCGCACGGCGAGCGGATACATCTGCTTGACACGCTCGAGGAATTCGGTGCCGCTCATCCCGCGCATGCGCTGGTCGCACACGATGACCCCGACCTCGGTCGTCGCGAGGATCTCGAAGGCCTCGCGCGCGTTGCTCGCCACCAGCACGCGGTAGCCGCTCTGGCGCATGGCGCGCCGGATCGCGGCCAGCAGGTTCACCTCGTCGTCCACGTACAGCAGGGTGCGGTGGTAGGGCTGCGGCTGCAGCTTGTCCAGCGCGAGCGCCTTGTCCTCGCGCAGCATGCGCCCGCTGTCGGCGGCGGACATGGGCCGGCCGAACAGATAGCCCTGCACCTCGTCGCACCCGTTCTGCGCCAGCAGCGCCAGCTGCCCTTCCGTCTCCACGCCTTCCGCGATCACGTCCAGCCGCAGGCCGTGCCCCATCGCGATCACGGCGCGCGCGATCGCCAGGTCGTCCGGGTCGGACGTCAGGTCGTGCACGAACGACTGGTCGAGCTTCAGGCGGTCGACGGGGAAGCGCTTCAGGTAGTTCAGGTTCGAATACCCCGTGCCGAAATCGTCGATCGCCAGGCGCACGCCCATGTCCTTCAGCTGGCACAGGATGTCGACCGTCTTCTCCGGGTCTTCCATCGACGCGCTTTCCGTCAACTCCAGTTCGAGCAGCTTCGGTTCCAGCCCCGTCTCGGCGAGGGTCTTCGCGACCGTGTCCACGATCCGTTCCGAGAACTGGCGCGCCGACAGGTTGACGGACACCGGCACGGCACGCAGGCCCTCGCGCTGCCACGCGACGCTTTGTTCGCACGCCAGCCGCAGCACCCGCTCGCCGATGGGCAGGACCATGCCCGTCTCCTCGGCCAGGCCGATGAAGCGGCCCGGCGGGATCAGGCCCAGTTCCGGATGCTGCCAGCGCAGCAGCGCCTCGAAGCCGATGATCTGCCCCGTCGCGAGGCTGGCCTGCGGCTGGTAGTACACCACGAACTCGTCGCGTTCGAGCGCGCGCCGCAAGGCGTTCTCGAAGCGGAAGCGCTCGTACACGCCGTCGTTCAGTTCCGGACGGTAGAACGCGTAGCGCTCGTCCTTGCTGGCCAGGGCGCGCTGCAGCGCCGCCTCGGCGTCCTGCGTGAGGCCGTCGTAGTCGTCGGCGTCGTTCGGGAACAGCGCGATGCCGATGCACGGGTCCAGGTGCACGTCCTCGTCGTCGTGGACGAACGCCTGGTCCATCCGCTCCAGCACCTGGCGCGCCAGCGCGGCCAGTTCCGACTCGTTCGCGCGCAGCGCGGCCAGCGTGAACGTGCGCTCGCCCGTGCGCGCGACGGTGAGGTCGGCGTCCTGCAGTTCGCCCAGCCGGGCCGCGGCCTGGCGCAGCACCGCCTGTTCGGCTTCCAGCCCCACGCTGGCGCGGATCACCTGCAGGCGCGTCAGGCGCAGCAGCATGTAGCCGAGCAGCGGCTTGCCGTCGATGACGCGGGCCTGCATCTGGCGCACGCGGTCGCGCAGCAGCACGTCGTTCGGCAGGCCGGTCTCGCGGTCGAAATTGGAGAGGTAGCGCAGGCTCTCCTCCGCGCGGCGCAGCTCCGTCACGTCCATCCCCGCCGTGACCACGTATTGCACGCTGCCGTCCGCACGGCGCAGCATGGTCGACGACCAGATCACGGAGCGCACGGTCCCGTCGCGCGCGACCCATTCGCCGCTCTGCTGCACGGGGACGGCGCCGGCCGGCGATGCGTTGAACTCGATGGGCTCGTTGTCCGCGCGGCGGAACAGGTCGCGGAACGGCCGTCCCAGCACCTCGTCCGCGCGCCAGCCCGACGTCTGCTCGCAGGCCGGGTTGAACAGCCGGATGTTGCCGTCGCCGTCGACCACGCAGACGAGCGCCCCGGACAGGTTCACGACCGCCGCCAGCAGCGCGCGTTCCGATTCCAGCGCGGCCGTGCGCTCGTCCACCAGGCGCTCCATGTTGCCGTACAGGTGCGCGCGCTCGACGGCGACGGCGATCTGGCTGCCGACCGTCTCGAGCACTTGCCGGTCGTCCTCGGCCAGCGGGCCGTCGCCGACGGTCAGGCACATCATGCCGCGGCTGCGCGTGCCGGTCGACAGCGGGACGCGCAGGCTGGGGAAGCCGCGGCACGTGGAGCGCGTCACGGCCGCGGGCTGCGCACCCGCCGGCAGCTCGCAGTTGCACGGCGCCATGACCGCGCCGGTGCCGTCGCGCGCGACGGCGAACGTGGGGCGGCCGTCGTGGTCGTGCAGGCGGATCGTCGCGCCGGTGACGCCCGGGAGGTCGAGCACGCGGTCGAGCGCGCGCTCGGCCACGTCCTGCTCCGACAGCACCGGATTGATCGCTTCCGCGACCCGG
The DNA here is from genome assembly GCA_966211695.1 of uncultured Massilia sp. GTDB lineage: Bacteria > Pseudomonadota > Gammaproteobacteria > Burkholderiales > Burkholderiaceae_D > Telluria. The sequence goes on from CBIHOW010000049.1 coordinate 14,765, forward strand.
TACAGCCCTTCCAGCGACTGGTACGAATGGGCGATGCGCTCCTGCTGGGCGCGCAGCTGCTCCGTCATGTGGATCGCTTCCTCGTACGTCGAGATGAGGAGGTCGAAGATCTGCTGGCGTTCGGCCGTGATGAAATGCGTCTGGCCGCCCAGGTTGATCTTCATCCCCAGCTGCACCCGTTCGTTCGAGCGCAGCGCGCGGTTGGCGAGGATGAAGCGGATGCGGCCCAGCAGGTAGTCCGCCTCGAACGGCTTGCGGATGAAATTGTCGGCGCCGCAATCCAGGCCCTTGATCACGTCGTACAGGCTGGAGAGGGACGTGAGCAGGATCACCGGCACGTCGCGCAGGCGCGCGTCCTGCTTGATCGCCTGGCACATCTCGAAGCCGTCCATGCGCGGCATGTTGATGTCGGTGACGATGAGCGTCGGCGGTCGCTGTCGCGCCGCCTCCAGGCCCGCGCGGCCGTCGGACGCGATGCGCACCCGGTAGCCCACGGACTCGAGCAGTTGCGCCAGCTGGCGGGCCTGGGTGGCGCTGTCCTCCACCACCAGGATCTCGATGTCGTGCGCGTTCTCGCTCGCTTTGTCGGTCTCGCGTTCGACGACGTTATTGGGAGACGTGCTCATGGAAGGTCTCCATTCGTTGGGAAAACGGAAGACGGAAACGGCTCGGCCGGCAGGCGCGCCAGCACCTTGCCGATTTCCGCGGGTTCGAGCACCAGCATCGCGGCGTCCAGCTTCAACGCTTCGCCGGGCATGCCGTACACGACGGCGCTCGCGCGGTCCTGCGCGATCGTCAGCGCGCCGTGCTCGCGCAACAGTTTCAGTTCGGCCGCGCCGTCCTTGCCCATGCCGGTCAGGAGGACGGCCGCGGTGGCGGGGCGCAATTCGGGATCGATGGCGCGGAACAGGTGCGACACGGACGGGCACATGCCGTGTTCCGGCGGCGCCAGCACGAGCCGGCCGACGAGCCCCGGGCCCAGCGCCGCCTGCCAGCCTTCCGGCACGAGGCAGGCGCGCCCGCCCACGAGCGGCGCGCCGTCCTTCAGCACCTCCACGGGGTAGCCGCTGGCGTCGCCCAGCCAGGTCGCGAGGCCGTCCATGAAGCCCGGCGCGAGGTGCTGCACGATCACGACCGGCAACGGATAATCCCGCGGCAGTTCCGCCAGGACGTCGCGCAGCACGGTCGGCCCGCCCGTCGACGCGCCGATGGCGACGAGACGGCGCGGCGCCCCCTGCAGAGGACGCGCCGCGCGCCGCGCATCGCTCCAGCGCCGCACGACGCGCACCTCCGCCATCGCCTTCACCGTGCGTACGAGGTCGCGCGCGCTGTCCGCATGCGCCGGGTTGCCGATGCCGAGCGGCCGCCGCACCAGCACCAGCGCACCCGCCTCGATCGCGCGAAAGCTCGCGTCGACCTCGGCCCGGTCGTCGCTGCCGCTGACGACGACGATGCGCGTGGGGCACTCGCGCATGATGCGGCGGATGGCCTCGAAGCCGTCCATGCGCGGCATGTGCAGGTCCATCGTGATCACGTCCGGCTGCAGCTCGCGCGCGAGCTTCAGGGCTTCCTCGCCGTCCGCCGCGCACCCGACCACCGCCAGGCCCGGGGCCGTGCCGAGGATGTGCATCAAGAGCGCCCGCACCGAATTCGAATCGTCGACCACCAGTACCCGGATCATGATGCCTCCATCCCCGCCACGCGGCGCACGGTCGCCAGCAGGCGGTCCTGGTCGAAGCTGCCCTTGGTGAAATACGCGTCCGCGCCGGCGCGCAGGCCGGCCTCGCGCTGCTCCGGCGTCTGCAGCGACGTCACCAGGATCACCGGCAGCTCGGCGGTGGCCGGCGTCGCCCGGATGCTGGCGGTGAGCGCCAGGCCGTCCATGTTCGGCATTTCGACGTCGCTCACGACCACGTCGTAGCGCCCCGTGCGCAGCCGGGATTGCGCGTCGAGGCCGTCGACGGCCGTGTCCACCGCATAGCCGGCCCCTTCCAGGATGTGCTTGAGGAGCAGGCGCGACGTGACGGAATCCTCGACGACGAGCACCCGCCTCGGCCCCGCCGCCGGCCCCGTCGCCGGCGCCGGCGCACCAGGAGCGGCCGCCCCCGCGCCGCCGGCCAGCGCAGCGGCGCCCGCGTCCTCGAGCGCGATCACGGGTGCGAGCGTGCCGTCGCCCAGCTGCGCCGCCCCGCTGAACCAGCGCACCCGGCGCAGCAACGGGCCCAGGGGCTTGGGCAGCAGGTCCTGCTCCGCGACGATGGCGTCGACCAGCAGGCCGAACGCGTGGCCGCTTGCCTGCGCGGCGATCACCACGCCTTGTTCGGTGGCGGCGGCGGGGGCGCCGGGCCGCGTCGTGCCGAACAGCGCCCCGAGGCGCACGAGCGGCAGCACCCGGTCGCCCACCAGCACGGTCTCGCGGCCCTCGACGGTGCGGACGGCCGCCTGCGCCGCGCTGCGCACGGCCTCCAGGCCGGCGAGCGGCAGGGCGTAGCGGTGGCCGTCGACTTCCACGACCAGCGCGCGCAGGCTCGCCACGCCCACCGGCAACAGCAGTTCGAACGACGTGCCGGCGCCCGGCACCGTGGCGACGGTGAGCTGGCCGCCGCCGGCCGCCACTTTGTCCGCCACGATGGCAAGGCCCACGCCGCGCCCCGACACGGACGTGACCTCGGTCCGGGTCGACACCCCGGCGCGCAGCGCGAGCTGCAGGCGCTGCTGTTCGCTCATCTGCGCGAGTTCCGCCGCGTCCACGCCGGCACGCTGCGCGACCGCGTCCGTGTCGATGCCCGCGCCGTCGTCGCGCACGCGCACGCACACCATGCGCGCGTCGCGCTGCGCCACCGCGATCTCGATCCGCCCGGCCGGATCCTTGCCCGCGCGCGCGCGCTGGTCGGGCGGTTCGATGCCGTGGTCGACGGCATTGGTGACGAGGTGGATCAGCGCTTCGCGCACGACGCCCAGCACGCGCCGGTCGAGGTCCACGTCCGCGCCCAGCGTCTCGAGCCGCACCTGCTTGCCCCGGCCCCGCGCCAGGTTGCGCACGAGCGCGGGCAGCTCGCCGAACGCGGCGGCGGCCGGCACCAGCGCCGTTTCCAGCACGGCGTCGAACAGGCGCGCGCGCACGCCATGCAATTCCTTGCCCGTGTTTTCCAGCCCCGTGGCCAGCTGCGCGCACGCGAGCTCGATGCGCACCGCCTCGTCGTCGAAGTCGCCCACGCCTTCGCGCCGCCGCGTCGCGATCCCGGCCGCGAGCAGCCGCAATTCGTCGACGTGGTGGCGCAACTTCAGTTCGACGGGCAACAGGGCTTCCGCGTGGGTGCGGATCGAATCGATGCAGCGGCCGTCCACGCGGATCCGTTCGTCGGCCCTGCCGTCCGGCGGCGGATCGGCCTCCTCCGGCGCGGGCGCCTCCTCAGGCACCGGCGCCTCGGCCGCCTGCGCCGCCGGCGGTGGCGGCGCCGCCTCCGCGGCGGCATCCACCTGCGCCGCCAGCAGGCCCGCCACCTTGCGGCTGCGCAGGCCGGGCGCGTCGACGACCTGGCGCGCGGCGGCGGCGGCCCGGTGCAGCAGGTCGAACTGTTCGGCCGTGGCACTCGCGCGCACGACGGGCAGCATGCCTTCCAGCGCGTGGCACAGGCGCTCCAGTTCGAGCTCGTCGACGGTGCGCGCCGCGCCCTTGAGGGTATGCAGCACCTTCAGCAGCCGGTCGACCAGGACGTCGCGCTGTCCCGCGCCCGCCTGCTCGAGCGCCACCAGGCCCACGTCGATCTGGGCCAGGTGCTCGCGCGCCTCTTCGCCGAAGATGGCGCGGAGCCGCTCCCGGAAGGCTTCGTCGGTCATCGCGGGATCAGAACTGGAAGCGGGCGACGGTCTGGCGCAGCGACTGCCCCAGCGCATGCAGGTTGCGGGCCGACGCCTCCGCCTGGCGCGTGCCGGCCGCGTTTTCCGTGCTGGCCTGCTGGATGTTCTCCATCGCCAGCACCACCTGGTCCATGCCCGCCAGCTGCTGCTGGCTCGACACGGCGATCTGCACCGCCGCCTGCGCCGCCTCCGTCATGTTGTCCGTCAGCCCGCGGATGGCCTCGCCGGCCTGCGTCGTCTGCTCGACGCCCTGCGCCACCGTCTTGGCGCCCTGCTCCGTGATCATCACGGCCGCGCCCACGCTCTTCTGGATCTCGCCGAGGATCTCGCGCACCTGGCGCGTGGCCTGGCGCGACTGCTCGGCGAGGCTCTTGACTTCCTGCGCCACCACGGCGAAGCCGCGGCCGTGTTCTCCCGCCTTGGCGGCCTCGATCGCCGCGTTCACGGCCAGCAGGTTCGACTGCTCGGCCAGCCCGGCGACGGTCGCCGTGATCTCGCCGATCGCGTGGCTGCGCTCGGACAGGCGCACGACGGTGGTCGCGATGGCCTCCATCTTTTCCTGGATCGACGCCATGCCCTTCATGCTCTCTTCCAGCGCGCGCTTGCCCTCGTCGGCCGTGCGGGCGGCCTGCTGCGCGGCGTCCGACACGGCGCGCGACTTCTCGGACGCCAGCAGCGACGTCTGCTTGACCTCTTCGACGGTGGCGGTGGTCTGGCTCACGGCCGCCGCCGTCTCGGCCGTGCTGGCGGCCGCCTGCGCGGTGCTGGACAGGATTTCGCCGGCGGCCCCGGTCAGGGTGCCGACGCCGCGCGTCGTCTCGGCCGCGAGGGTGCGCCACGACTGCACCATGTCGCCCAGCGCGCGCATCAGCTGTCCGACCTCGTCGCGGCTCGTGCTGGCGGGAATGTCGCCGCGCAGGTCGCCGGTCGCGATGCGCGCGGCGGCGGCGGTCGCGTCGCGCAGCGGGACGGCGATGGCGCGGTTCAGCCAGACCGTCTTCGCGAACGCCAGCAGGATGACCGCCAGGTTCAGGACGATCAGCGTCGCGCCCGCGGTTTCCACCAGCGACTCGCCTTCATGCATCCGGGCCCGGGCCTCCGTCATCTGCCGCGTCGCGATCTCGTCGGCGACGGTGCGGAGCCGGTCGAACGTGTTCTGCAGGCGCCCCGTCGCCGCTTCGCCGGCTGCCGCGCGCTGCCCGGCCCGTACCTGCGCGAGCACGTCGTTGTCGCGCACGATGCCGTACTCCTGGTACGCGTTGACGAGACGCGCATAATCCGCGGCGAACGCCTGGTCGACGTTCTTGTGCGCGGCGAGGTCGCCGAGCAGCCCGCGGACCGCGGTTTCCTCGGTGTCGAGCTGGCGGCCGAAGCCCGCCTGGGTGGTGCTGCCGGCGACCAGCGTCGACAGCAGCGCCACGCGTTCGCGGTTGATGGCGCTGCGCAGTTCCAGCACCTTCATCGTGATCGCCAGGTCGTCGTTGTACAGCCGTTGCTGCAACGCCCGCTGGCGCGCGAGACCGTCCCACGACGACAGGCTGGACAGCGCCATCGCCACGACGATCAGGCTGAAACCGAGCAGCAGTTTCGCACGGGTGGAAAGGTCGGCAAGGGCGCGCATGGTGGTCTCCTGTTGTTATTGGTGGTCCGGATTCACGATCGACCTGGAATCGGCAAGCAGGCGCCGCGCGTCGAGCAGCGCGGTGCGGTCGGGGGCGACGCCGAGCAGGTAGCCGGCGTCCGGGTCGGCCAGCAGCGTCAGGTCGCGCCCCAGGTGATCGGGCGGAAAGCGGCGGGTGCCGTCGATCGCGTCGGCCAGGACGGCGAAACGGCTGTCCTCGCCGCGCAGCACGATCAGCGCGCCCGGCTCGGCCAGGTCGGTCAGCGGCAGCGCGAGCAGCACGCGCAGGTCGACGACGGCCAGCACCTCGCCTTCCCACATCGTGATGCCGGCGACGACGGCAGGCACGCCGGGCAAGGCGGTCAGCGGCAGCGCCGGCAGCACGCGCGCGACCCAGGCGGCGTCGAACGCATAGCGCTCGCCCCCGCAGCGGAAGGCCAGCACCTCGATGCCGGCGGGCTGGATCTGCACCGGCGCGGCGCCCGCGGCGGCCAGTGCGGCGGCGCGGTCGGCGAGCAGGCGTTCCTGGGCGCCGGGATCGAAGCGGTCCAGCGCGGCCAGGCCGGCGGCCGCCGCTTCGAGCCGGCGCGACAGCGCTTCCCAGTCGAAGGCGGCCGTCATGACATCCGCTCCAGCCACGCCGCCGCCGCGCCGCGCAGTTCGGCGTCGGCATCGGCGCCGGCCAGCCTGCGGCAGTCGCGCAACAGGCTGCGCGCACGCGGCCGCCGGCCCGCGGCGTCTTCGATCAGCGCCCACAGGTAGTGGCCGAACGCGCTGTCCGGTTCGAGGTACAGCAGGCGCCGCACGCAGTGGCGCGCGAGGGCCGGGTCGCCATGCTCGAGCGCGAACAGCGCGGCGCGCTGCTGCAACGGGGCCGACAGCGCCTCGGCCTCGACGGCGCGGCGCAGGCATTGCAGCGCCTCTTCGCGCCCGCCCGCCTGCGCCAGCGCGTGCACGCGGGCCATGGCCGCATCGTCCGCGGCTACCGGCGCGGACGGCGCCGTGGCCGGCAACGGCTCGGGACGGGGCGCCCGCGCGGCCGGCGCGACGGCGGGCGCCGCCGGCTCCGGCGCGGGCGCCGGCAGCGCGTCCTTGCGGAAGAACACGGCATCCTCGAGGAACACGGGCGTAAAGCCCCGGAACAGCCGGGTCGTGGCCTCGCTCGCATTCACGACGAGCCAGCCGCCGTCGACGAGGCAGTCGCGCAGCCGCGCGATGACGCGCGCGGCCTGCGCCTGGCCGAAGTACATGAGGACGTTGCGGCAGAAGATCACGTCCTGCGCCAGCGTGCCCGTGGCGGCGGACGGATACACGGCGTCGGCGAGGTTCAGGCGGGCGAACCGGACCTGGGCGCGCAACGACTCTTCGACCTGGTAGCGGCCGTCGCCCAGCTGCCGGAAGAACGCCCCCAGGTCGGCCGGATCGGTGCGGCGGAACGACCAGCGCCGGTAGATGCCCGCACGGCCGACGTCGAGGAAGGCCTCGTTCAGGTCGGTGGCGAGGATGTCCACCCGCCCGGGCGGCAGCTGCGGCACGCAGCGCCGCAGCGCCAGCGCGATCGAATACGGTTCCTCCCCCGTGCAGCAGCCGGCGCTCCAGACGCGCAAGGGGCGCGCCGCGCCGCGCGCCAGCAGCGCGCGCGCCTGGTCGCACACGAGCTCGAAGGCCCGCGGCTCGCGCAGGAAATACGTCTCGCCGACCGTGAGGAAACGGGCGCACAGGGCGCTGCGGTCATCGTCCCACGGCCCCGCCAGCAGCCACGACGCGCAGGCCGCGGCACCCGGCAGGCCCAGCGCGGCGGCCATCCGGTCGAGGGCGGCGTCGAACTGGCGGCGCCGCAGCCCCGCGAACGTCAGGCCCGTCGCGGCCTCGACCCGCTGCGCCGCCAGGTCGACCACGTCGGCGACGACGGTGTCGTCAGTGGCGCTCACCCGCCGCTCCCAGCGCCTGCGTCAACTGCGCCCGCTCGTGCTCGAACAGGAACCGGGCCGGGTCGACCACGAGGCACAGCCCGTCCGGCAGGCGCACCACGCCGTCGATCCAGGCAGCGGCACCCGCGGCATCCGGCCAGGCGCTGTCCGGAACGGCCGTGCCGGGCCCGACGACGGCATCGACGACGAGCGCGCACAGGTCCCCGTCCATGTCGACGATGAGGAATTGCTGGTCCGGTGTGATGACCGTCGGACGGCCGGTGGCGCGCAGGGCGAAATCGAGGACGGTGACGGTCGCGCCGCCCACGTCGAGCACGCCGAGCACGATCCCGGACGCACCCGGCAACGGCACCGGCCGCGCGCTGAGCACGGCCCGCCGCACGGATGCCAGCGGCACGGCGAAGCGCTGTCCCCGGCAGATGAACTCGAGGATCTGCAATGCCGCCGGCTGCCGCGAGGGCAACGCCGCTTCGGACGCAAAAGCGGAGGGAATCATGACCGTCTCCTGTCGATGCGATGCCATGCGACCGCTGGCATTTCTCGCATGAGCCTGATCGTAGCGGACCTTGGCGTCCCCCGTCTCACCGGCCCCGGTGCGCCGTATGGACGCGAGACCATGGTTCATGCGGGAAGAATGGCCTTATGAGGGGATTTTAGGCAATTTCTAACAATAAACCGTTCGCTACCGCACCAAGAAACCGCAAATCCGGCAATTCTGTCGTAAATTAAACGACAGGAGTTAGCGGTAGAATGTTGCGGAAAATTGACATTCCACACACAGCGCAGGGTTAATCCGTGAGTCGCGCGTCAGCTCTCCAGATGGGCCAGCTTGCCCAGGCAACGGCGCTGGAAGCTGTCGAGGCCATCCGTGACGAGCGCGTCGTCTTCCGCCACGGTGCCGGCGTCGATCAGCAGGCGCAGCTTGGCGATGCGGTCGCCCTGCGCGAGCGCCCGCGCGAGGTTGGACGCGTCCTGCGCGCCCGCCTGCTCGATGGCCTGCGTCACTTCCGCCGGAAAGTCCCAGTGGCGCGCGATGCCGGCTGACATCTGCCGCCCCAGCGCCAGCAACTGGCCGCTGAATTCGGCTGAGCCGGGGACGGCGCGATCCGGGCACAGGCGGAATGCGACGATCAGGCCCACGTTCTGCATCAGGCCGGCCAGGTACGCTTCGAATCCGCCCGCGGGGATCCCCGGCGCGATGAGGCTCGCGGCCAGCGCGCACCGTTCGGACTGGTCCCACACGTGCGGCGCGACCCGGCGCGCGAAGCCGTCCGAATCCATGTTGATGACGGGCCGGAACGCGACGCGCGCCAGCACCATGCGCAGGCCGTTCTGCCCCAGCAGCTTGATGGCGGCCTCGACCGTATCGACCTTCGTCATGGGACGATAATAGGCGCTGTTCGCCTCGCGGATCACTTCCGCCACGAGCACGGGATCCTGCACGACGAGGCGCGACAGGTCGGTGGTCGACACGTCTTCCTCGCCCAGGCTGTCGAGCAGCCGCGGGATCACTTCGGGGACGCGCGGCACGAGCCCGGCCGCGTCGGTGGGATTGGCTGCCAGCGCCCGGACCTCGTCAAGGATCCGCTGTTCGACGTCGGGCGCCGCGTCGAAGCGGGCCGAACCCGTCAGCCAGCGGTAATAAGCCACATCGATGTCGTGGCCGATGCGCTCCAGCTGCCGCGCCTGCTCCTGTTTCTGCTCGCCGGTCCTGGCTGCCGCCACCGCGGACTGGCTGGCGCCGCCGTCCGAACCGCCCATCAAACGAGAAATCCAACCCATGATCGTCACCCCGCGCCAACGTAAATATTGTTATGCGTTGGATTGTGTCAAAGAAATTGCTTAAAGGCAATTCATTCGACATAAATGGCGTGATATTCTGGTTGCCGGCCCGGTTTCCCGCCGATCCGGACAGGATTCCCCGCTCAGAACAGGCGGATATTGCCGTCTTCGTCCCAGTCGACCCGGGTAATGCCGGGCTCGTCCTGCTCGAGGCGGCGCAACACGTCGTCGTTCCCGTGCGCCGTTGCCGGGCGCGGCGGCGCGAGCCGGTCGCGGCGCGCGAACCCTTCCCGCACGGTCGCGACCAGTTCCTCCTGCTGCCACGGCTTGGCCAGGTAGCGGAACACTTCGGCACGATTGACGGCATCGGCCACCTCGAGGATTTCCGTCGTGGCGGACACGACGATGCGGATCGCTTCCGGCTGCAGGCCCTTCATGAGCTGGAGGACGTCGGCACCGTTCAGGCCCGGCATGCGGTAGTCGGAAATGACGATGTCGAAGTCCTGTTCGCCCGCACGGAGCAAGGCCGCTTCCGGTTCGTCGAACGCTTCGATCACGACGTCCTCCGGCGGGAATGCCGCGCGCAGCGTGCGGCGCAGGGCGCTCAGCACGGACGGTTCGTCGTCAAGAATGAGAATGCGGCGCATCGGGAGACCCTGACTTCACAAAAAGTTGCAATTCGATCGACGAGCGGCGCTCGTATTCGGCGAGCTGTTTCAGCATCCGTTCGGACAGGACATGGTCGGCCGACAGCAGCAGCGTCCCTTCCGGCGACAGCAGGTCGCGGCTGAGCACCATGCCCGGCTTGAGCTGGGCCGTGCCCATCGCCACTTCCGCGATCACCTCGGCCACGCTGCGCCCGGTGCGGATATCGTAAAACGCTTCGACGACTTCCGGATCGTAGCGCTTGCCGCGGCTTTCCGCGACGAGTTCCGTCGCCTGCGCCGCATCCGCGCGGCGCTGCGCGAGCAGGCCCCGCTGCAGCGCCTCGAAATCGTGGGCCACCGCCAGGATGCGCGCGCCGAGCGGGATGTCGAAGCCGGCCGTGCCTTCCGGGAAGCCGGCGCCGTCGAAGCGCTCGCGGTGGGCGCCGATGATGCGGGCCGCCTCGCGCAATTCCTCCAGCGGCATCAGGATCTGTTCGCCCAGTTGGGGGTACTTGCGGTAGAGCCCGAGGTTGTCACCTTTCAGCACGGATTCCGGAATGCCGATCAGGCCGTCCGGGAAACCGGTTTTGCCGATTTCGTGCAGCAGGCCCGCCACGAAGATGTCCTGCGCCTCGCGGGCCGGCAGGCCCATGCGCAAGGCGATGCGGCGCGCCAGGTCGGCCACGCGGCGGCCGTGGCCGGGCACGGCGCCGGCACGCGTCTCGACCATGCTCGAGAACACCTTGATGAGCGTAAGGAAATTGTTCTTGAGGCGTTCATGCGACGCCTGCAGCGATTTCTGGGCCGCGGACAATTCCGCCGTCCGGTCGCGCACGCGCTGCTCCAGGTTCGCGTTCAGGTCGCGCAGCTGCTCGTTCTGCCGGCGCGTCAGTTCTTCCAGCCGGATCTTTTCGCGCTGCAGCGCCTGGCGTTCCAGCGCGTCGCGCACGACGAGGAGCATCGCCTCCTCGTTCCACGGCTTCGTGATGTAGCGGTAGACCTCGCCGCGATTGATCGCGCCGATGGTGGCTTCGTGGTCGGCGTGGCCCGTCAGCAGCAGGCGCAGCGTGTCCGGCCAGCGCTGGCGCACGCGTTCGAGGAATTCGGTGCCGTTAATTTCCGGCATCTGCATGTCGGAAATCACGATGTCGACGTGCTCTTCTTCCAGCACGGCCCAGCCGGCCGTGGCGCCGCCCGCGACGAGGACCTTGTAGTTCTCGCGGCGGAACAGGCGGCGCAGCGCGGCGAGGATGTTCGGCTCGTCGTCGACGCACAGGATCGTGGCCGCCGGCGCATCCGTGCGCGCGGTGGCGGAAAACATGTTCATGACCGTGCCTCCATGGCGCCAGCCCTCTCGATATTGTCGTTCATAGCTAATCTTGCATCAAAAGCCGGCACGCTTCCTCGAACTGCCCTTCCGTCTCGCGGCACACGGCCTGCAGCTGTTCCGGCAACAGGCCGAGGTTGGCCGCCGCCACGCCCGCCATGCGCCCGTTCGGATCGAGCGCATGCACCAGGCCGTTCGCCACGTGCACGACGCCGGGGATGTCGGCCAGGTCGGCCGCGGCCGGCGCGTGGTGCTGGCCGATCGCGCGCTGGATCACCGGCGGGAACTTCCACGCCTCGGCCAGCAGCTGGCCGGCACGCTCGTGGTCCACGCCGAGCACGCGCAGCTCCACCGCGGAAAGGCCCGCGTCATCATACCCGGCGATCACTTGCGCGTACTGTTCGGGAAAGCTCGTCGCCAGCACGAGCCGGCCGATGTCGTGCAGCAGGCCGCCGATGAAGGCGGCGTCCTGGTCGAGCCCCGCGTGGCGCGCGAGGCTCCGCGCGCACAGCGCCGTCGCGATCGAATGGCGCCAGAAGTAGGCGACATCGATCCTGGCTCCACCGGCGCCGCCGAAGCGGTCGATGACGGTGCCGGCCACGGCCAGCGCCCGCGCGCTGTCGAACCCGAGCACGACGATCGCCTGCTTGACCGTCTTGACCTTGGCCGGCAGGCCGTAGAACGACGAGTTCGCCAGGCGCAGGATCTTCGCGGCCAGGGCCTGGTCGCGCGACATCTTTTCCGCCAGGGTCGTCACGTCGACGTCCTCGCGCCCGAACGAACTGATCAGGTCGAGCACGACGGACGGCAGCGCCGGCAGGTCGCGCAGGCGCTGCACCACCTGGGTGAGTTGCACCGCGGTCGTCGTCATGCCGGCGCCGCCGTCCGGTCCTGTTCGATGACGATCAGCCAGCCCCGCGACTGGGTGCCGTGGCCCATCGGCTGCACGCGGCACGCGAGCCGGTGCGTCCCGAGGCGGTGTTCGAACGCAAAGGCCGCCCCTTCGGGCAAGGGCTCGGGCAGGCCGGGGAACAGCTGGCGCAGCTCGCATGCCAGCACCGGTCCGTGGTCGGCGAACAGCCCGAGCGCTGCGCGGTTGGCCAGCACGATGGTGCCGGTATCGTCGCACGCCAGCACCGGCATGGGTACGTTGTCGAGCGCCTCGTGCACGATGTCGAGGCTGATCTCGCCCCGTTCGATGTCGCTCTGCTGGCGCGCCAGCACGGATTCCAGCTGGCGGTTCACGGCCGCGAGCTTCTGGTTCGCCGTGCGCACTTCCAGCGTCAGCAGGCGGTTTTCGTTGGCCATCGCGCCATATGCCACCGCCTCCTGGATGTGGCTGCGCAGTTGCTCGTCGTCCCAGGGCTTGGTGAGGAATTTATAGATCGCGCCCCCGTTCACGGCATCCGTCACCGTCTGCAGCTCGGTGTAGCCGGACAGCACGATGCGCACGGTGTCCGGATACAGCCGGCGCACCTCGCGCAGGAATTCGACCCCGGTCATCTCGGGCATGCGCTGGTCGGACACGATCACGTCGACGGTGTGTTCCTCCAGCAGCTTCAGGCCCTCCCTGCCGCTGTTCGCGGTCAGGATGCGGTAGCCGTCGCCGCGCAGCAGGCGCCGGAGCGACGACACGATGCTCGTCTCGTCGTCGACGAGCAGCAGGGTGGGCTGCGTGCGGTTGAAGCGCAGCAGGCGCGGCGCCAGGCCGGGACCCGTCTGCAGCAGCGCCGTCATCGCGTCGAACGGCACCGGCGCGGACACGAAGTCGCCCTGCACCGCGTCGCACATGTGGCGCGCCAGGAAATCGCACTGGCCCTCGCGCTCGACGCCGTCGGCGACGACGCGCATGCCCAGGCTGTGCCCCATCGTGACGATCGCATCCACGACCGCCGCGGCGCCGGCGCCGTCGGGCACGCGCGCGATGAACGAGCCGTCGATCTTGAGGACGTCGATCGGCAGGCGCTGCAGGTTGACGAGGCTGGAGGAGCCGGTGCCGAATCCGTCCAGGCACAGCCGGACGCCGCTGTCGCGCAGCGCGTGCAGGGACTCACCCAGCCGCTCCACGTCTTCCATCAGCAGGTGTTCGGCCAGGCCCAGGTCCAGGCAGGCCGGCGGCACGTCCGCCTGTGCCAGCGCGGGCAGGATCGCGCCCACCAGGTCGCACAGCGAGGACTGGCGCGTCGACAGGTTGACGGCCACCCGCAATGCCGTGTGACCCTGGGCGCGCCAGTGCGCCGCGTGGGCGGCCGCGTGGCGCAGCGTCCAGTCGGCCAGCTCGCCGCCGAGGCCGCACTCTTCCGCGACGCCCAGCAGCGTGGCCGCGGGCACCGCCGCGCCGTCGTGGTCCAGGCAGGCCGACGCTTCCACGACGCAGATCGCGCCGCTGACGAGGTCGACCCGCGGCCGGTAGCGCATGGACAGGCCGTCGCCCGCGAGCGCCTCGCGCAGCACGAAGCCGAGCCGCAGCCGGTCGAGGCCGCCGTGCTCGGGCAGCGCGTCGTCCCAGCGCTGCGTGCCGGGGCCCGCTTCCTGCGCGGATGCGAGGGCGCGGTCGGCGGCCAGCAACAGGTCTTCCGCCGTGCGCCCGCTCAGGGGGAACGCGGCGCCGCCCGCGCAGCAGGTCACGTACACGCTGTGCTCGTCGTGCTGGAACGGCTCGGCCACGGCCCGGACGACGTCCCGGACCCGCGCCGACACCTGCGGCTGCTGCAGCCCTTCCAGCAGCAGCAGGAATTTGTCGTCGCCGTCGCGCGCGACCGTCACGTCCGGCCCGGCGGCGCGTTCGATGCGCCGGGCGATCTCGTTCAGGATGCGTTCGCCGCCCTCGCGGCCCACCAGCGCATGGACGCGCTTGAACAGGTCGAGCTGCAGCGCCGCCACCTGCAGCGGGCGCTGGTCGCGCGCGGCGCGGCGCAGCGCGTGCTCGAGGCGGTCGAGGAACAGCGCGTGATTCGGCAAGCCCGTGAGCACGTCGTGCGTCAGGGTGAATTGCAGGTCGCGCCGGGACACCGTCTCCATCGTCACGTCGCTGCCCAGGACGAGGAGTCCGGCGCCGCCCGGCGACGCGCTGTGCGGCACGGGTTGGGCCACGAAGTCGACGTAGCGCAGCTGCAGTTCGCCGCCGGGGCCGGCCAGCCGCACGGGCCAGGCGCGCTGCACGAGCGGCTCGCCGGTCGCCAGCGTGGATTTCAGCAGCGCCACGACGCCCTGCTCCGCCACTTCCGGCAGCGCGACGTCGACCGGCAGGCCGAGCAGGTCGGCGCGCCCCACCAATTGCTTGTACGCGTCGTTCGCATGGGCGAACACGAGGTCGGGGCCGACCAGGAAGGCGACGAAGCCGGGCGCATGTTCGAGCCATTCAAGCGCGACATAGCCCTCGGGGCAAGGCAGCGTCGACGCCGACTTGGGCGTGGGAAGATGTGAGGTGGCTGCATTCATGGCAGTTTTGCAATACTCGATAAGCTTGAGAGGAATCAAGCCTTATGTCGAGAATATAGAACATTGCCGTACGGAATGTTCACATATTTGCGAAAACTGTGTCTCTGTGAATACAGTCTGGACGCTCCGGCAACTCAGACGGTGCGCGAATACTGCATCCTTTGCAACGGCACGGCCGCCGGCTTGCCGAAATAATCATCGAAGACCATGCAGATATTGCGCACCAGCAGGCGGCCCTTCGGGGTGACGTCGATGCGGTCCGGCGTCACGGTCAGCAGGCCGTCCCGCGCCAGTTCCGCCAGGCGGGCCAGCTCCGGCGCGAAACGCGCGGCGACGTCGACGTTCCAGCGCGCCGCGAGGTCGCGCAGGTCGAGTGCGAAGTCGCACATCAGCTTCTGGATCACGTCGCGCCGCAGCAGGTCGTCCGCCGACAGCGCCAGCCCGCGCGCCACGGGCAGCGCGCCGCGGTCGAGGCGCGCGTAATACGGCTCGAGCGCTTTTTCGTTCTGCGCATAGGTGCCGGCGACGGCGCTGATGGCCGACACGCCGCAGGCGACCATGTCGATGTCCGCGTGCGTCGAATAGCCCTGGAAATTGCGGTGCAGGGTGCCGTCGCGCTGCGCGCGCGCCAGTTCGTCGTCGGGCCTTGCGAAATGATCCATGCCGATGTACACATAGCCCGCCGCGCCCAGGCGCTCGATGCACAGGCCCAGCATGGCCAGCTTGGTGGCGCCGTCAGGCAGGTCCTCGTCGCGGATCAGCTTCTGCGACTTGAACAGCTGCGGCATGTGCGCATAGTTGTAGACGGAGATGCGGTCCGGCGCCGCCGCGACGACCTTGTCCAGCGTGGCCGCCATCGTGGCGACGTTCTGCAGCGGCAGGCCGTAGATCAGGTCGATGCTGATCGAGCGGAATCCGGCTTCGCGCGCGGCCGCGATGGCGTCGCGCGTCAGCGCTTCCGGCTGGATGCGGTTGACGGCGCGCTGCACGTCCTCGTCGAAGTCCTGCACGCCCAGCGACAACCGGTTGAAGCCCTGCCGGCGCAACGTGCGGATGCGCTGGGCGTCCACCGTGCGCGGGTCGATCTCGATGGAGAATTCGCCCACGTCGTCGGACGCGAACGCATAGCGGCTGCGCAGATGGCCCAGCAGGTCGCCCATCTGGGCGTCGTCCAGGTAAGTCGGCGTGCCGCCGCCGAAGTGCAGCTGCTCGACGACGGCGCCCTCCGCGAACAGGGCCGCCTGCAGGTCGATCTCGCGCAGCAGGTAACCGAGATACTTCGCGGCCTTGGTGCGGTCGTGCGTGATGATCTTGTTGCACGCGCAGTAGTAGCACAGCGATTCGCAGAACGGGATGTGCACGTACAGCGACAGCGGCTTGCCCGGCCGCGCGGCGGCGGCGAACTCGCCGGCCCCGAACGCCGGGGTAAAACGGTCCGCGGTGGGGTACGACGTGTAGCGCGGGCCGCGCTGGGTCATGCGGGCGATGAGGTCGGCGTCGAATTCGATGGTGGGATGCATGGTCACTCCGGTTCAGCCTTCGCGGCCGTCGATGCGGGCAGAAGTCAGGTAAGGCACATAGACGGCCAGGTAGATCAGGAAGGCGCCGCTCCAGGACATGGTCGCAAGCACCAGGCCGGCATCGCGCCAGGCCGGCACCACGCCGGCGGCGAAGCGCAGCACGACGGCCGCCTGGACGAGCACGAACATCGCGGTCTCGCCGCGGCCGGCCTTCAACGGACGGCCCGTGTGGCCCAGCGCCGTGCGGGTGATCATGCCCATGATCAGGCCGGCGAGCGCGCCGACCGTCAGCACGTGCAGCGCGGCGCTGCCCGTGACGACGCCGTACTGCGCCAGCGCCAGCAGCAGGAAGCCGAACGGGATCCAGAAGTACGACACGTGCAGGATCCACAGCAGCGGATTGCGCCACGTGCGCCACGGCTGCCAGCCGAGCAGGCGCACGGCCTGGCCGACTGCCGCGAACAGCGCGAGGCTGGCCGTGACCGGCGCAGGCAGGCCGATCGTCCACGCCAGGCCCGCCAGCACGGTCAGCGCCAGCGCCCATTTGTCGCGGCGCGCATCCTGCACGGGCTGGGTGCCGGGCGCGCCGTTGCGGGTGAACATTGGGATCACGCGGCCGCCGATCACGATCTCGATCACGACGATCAGGAGGATCGCGGCATGCACTGGCGTCAGCGGGTCGACGTGGATCCAGCCCAGCGCCGCCGCGTGGTAGCACACGTTGGCCAGGGTGAGCAGCGCGAGCAGGCCGACGAGGAACATGTTGCGCATGTTGCCCGACTGCTTCAGCACGCGGAACAGCGGCCACGCGGCGATCGGGAGGAACGCGGCGTCGACGACGGCACCGGCGACGGGCGGCGCGGCCAGCATGGCGATCCGCCCCGCCAGCCACACGCAAGCGATGGCGGCCAGCGTCTTGCCGCGCGGGGTCCACAGCTTCGTCCAGTTGTAGCCGGCCGTATACAGGAAGCCGACGACGACGGCCAGCGCGAAACCGAACACCATTTCGTGCATGTGCCACAGCATGTCGATGCGCACGGGCAGCCGCACGCCCGCCTGCGCCGCGATCCACAGCGGCACGGCGAGCGCGCCGAACGCGGCGGCCAGCAGGTAGAACGGGCGGAAGCCGAGCGCGAACAGCGGCGCGCCGCGGCCGGCCGGCTGCGGCGCCGGACGGGCTTCTTCGATGGTGAGCAGGGCCATGGCGGCCTCCTTTTAAGTGGTATCTCGGTTGCATGTTATGAGCCGCCACGGCGCCGGACAATCGGCCAAAGTGACTAGTTCGCGGTGCCGATATGACGTGTCCGCGTGGTTTCCTAAACTGGGTCAAGCATTTCAAATAAAGCTGCATTTGCAATGCAACTATTGCCGCGTTTCGCCGCACAATGCAGTCCAGGCGCCCCGCTGCGCCACCGATCAACCACAGTGAAGGAACACAAGCCATGCACGCGACACGCAGACTATGGACCTGGCTGGCGATCATTTGCGTACTCTCCTTCGGCACGCTGCTGTTCGTGGGCCGGGAGATCTACCTGAAGGCGCCGCCGATCCCCGGACAAGTCCTCGACCACCAGGGCCGCGTCATTTACACCGGCGAGCAGATCAGACGGGGCCAGCAGGCCTGGCTCGCCGCCGGCGGCCAGCAGCTGGGCACCGTGTGGGGCCACGGCAGCTACGTCGCCCCCGACTGGTCGGCCGACTGGCTGCACCGCGAAGCCGTCGCCCTGCAGGACCAGCTGGCACGACGCGACCACGGCAAGCCGTATGCGCAGCTGGATGCGGCCGCACGGGGCGGCATCGACGCGCTCGTCAAGGAGGCCCTGCGCCGCAACACGTACGACGCGGCCGCCGACACCCTGAGCCTGTCGGCCGACCGCGCCGCCGCCATCGCGGCTGTCGCGAGCCATTACGCCGGCCTGTTCGGCACCGATGCCAAGCTCGACAAGCTGCGCGAGCAGTACGCGATGAGCGCCAACTCCCTGCCCGCCGTCGACGACCGCACGGCGCTGACGGCGTTCTTCTTCTGGTCGTCCTGGGCCGCCGCCACCGACCGCCCGGGCGAAGCGGACCTGTCGTACACGAGCAACTGGCCGCACGAACCCCTCGTCGGCAACACCCCGACGGCCGGCGCCGGCATCTGGTCGGTCGCCAGCATCATCGTCATGATCGGCGCCATCGCCGGCATGGTGCTGTTCCACTCCGCCCAGCCGGAGGAAGCGGATCCGCAGCCGCCCAAGGACGACCCGCTGTTCAAGCTGAAGGCGACGCCGTCGATGAAGGCCACGCGCAAGTACTTCGCCGTCGTGGTCGCGCTGATCCTCGCCCAGGTGGGCATGGGCGTGGTCACCGCGCACTACTCGGTCGAGGGCCACAGCTTCTTCGGCATCCCGCTGGGCGACATCCTGCCGTTCACCATCAGCCGCACGATCCACACCCAGTTCGCCGTGCTGTGGATCGCCACCGCGTGGCTCGCGACGGGCCTGTACATCGCGCCCGCCATCTCCGGCCATGAGCCGAAGTTCCAGGCGCTGGGCGTCAACGTGCTGTTCTACGCGCTGCTGTTCATCGTCGCCGGCTCCACCGCGTGCGGCTGGCTCGGCACCCTGCAGCACCGCGGCGTCGACTTCAGCTTCTGGCTCGGCAACCAGGGCCTGGAATTCACCAGCATGGGCCGCGTGTGGCAATACCTGCTGTTCGTGGGCCTGCTGTTCTGGGCCTTCCTGCTCGGCCGCGGCCTGTGGCCCGCATTGCGCCGCCCGTCGGAAAGCCGCGGCCTGATCGCCATGGTGTTCCTGGCGGCCGTCTGCATCGGCGGCTTCTACGCCACCTCGCTGACCTGGGGCCAGCATACGCACTACGCCATGGTCGAATACTGGAGGTGGTGGCTCGTGCACCTGTGGGTCGAAGGCTTCTTCGAAGTGTTCGCCACGGCCGTCATCGCCCTGCTGTTCACCCGCCTGGGCCTGATCCGCGCGGCCAGCGCCAACGCCGCCATCGTGCTGGAGACCATCGTGTTCCTGTTCGGCGGCATCCTCGGCACCCTGCACCACCTGTACTTCACGGGTACCCCGACGGCCGTCATTGCCATCGGCGCCATGTTCTCGGCACTGGAAGTGGTGCCGCTGTCGATGATCGGCATCGAAGCCTACCGCAACTACCAGCGCACGAAGGCCGCGCCGTGGGTCGCGAACTACCGCTGGGCGATCCTGTGCTTCATCGCCGTCGGCTTCTGGAACACCGTGGGCGCGGGCCTGCTGGGCTTCTCGATCAACACCCCGATCGCGCTGTACTACATGCAGGGCCTGAACATGACGGCCGCGCACGGCCACGCCGCCCTGTTCGGCGTGTACGGGATGCTGGGCGTGGGCCTGATGCTGTTCTGCCTGCGCGGCCTGACCGACCGGCTGGCCTGGTCGGACGCCCTGCTGAAACCGATGTTCTGGCTGCTGAACCTGGGCCTCGCGATGATGGTGTTCATGGCGCTCGTCCCGGCCGGCATTTACCAGGCCTGGGCCAGCATCACGAAGGGCATGTGGTTCGCGCGCTCGCCGGAAGTGATCCACTCCCCGTTCATGGAGAACATGGTGTGGCTGCGCGTGCCGGGCGACGTCGTGTTCGCGGTGGGCACCGTGTTCCTCGCACTGTTCGTGCTGCGTGCGATGCGCCGTCCGGCCCGTCCGGCCGTGGTCCCGGTGGAGGTTCCCATCGAGATCGCCGGGCGGCCAGCCGCCAAGGCCCGCGTTTCCACCAAGGCCTGATACCACGGGCGCCGGAGCGAACATGCGTCTCACCGAACATACCGACTACGCCCTGCGCGTCCTGATGTACCTGGGCGCCAACGGGGGACGCCTCGCCACCACCGGCGAAGTGGCCGCCCTGCACGGCATCTCGCATCATCACCTGACGAAGATCGTCAACGCGCTGGGACACGCGGGCTTCATCGAGACCGTGCGGGGCCGCTGCGGCGGCATCCGCCTCGCCCGCGCGCCCGCGGACATCACCGTCGGCGACGTCGTGCGCCACACGGAGCCCGATTTCCACCTCGTCGCCTGCCTGGACGGCCGCGCCCGCGCGTGCCCCCTGGCGCCGGGGTGCGTGCTGAAAGGGGCGCTGTGCCGCGCGACCGCCTGCTTTCTCGAGTCGCTCGACGGCATTGCGCTGTCCAGCCTCATCCCCGCATCATGAACGACATCCTCGACCTGCGGGCCCTGCCCGCCCCCGAACCCATGGAGCGCGTGCTCGACGCGCTCGATTCCCTTCCCGACGGCGCGCGGCTGCGCGTGCTGCTGGCGCGCGAGCCGCATCCCCTGTACGGCATCCTCGCGCGCACCGGCTACCGCTGGCAGTCCGAATGGCAGGACGACGGCTGCCTCGTGACCATCGCGCGGAATGCCTGATGCGCCGCGCCCTCGACTACTCCCGCCTCCCGCCGCCCGCCATGCCGCTCGCCTTCCTGCTGGCGGCACCGTGGTTCGGCGTGGCGGCGGGCGGCGTCGTCGCCTGGCATGGCGCGGCCGTGTTCGCGTCGCGCTGGACCGCGCCGGCGCTGGCCGCCGTGCACCTCGTCACGCTGGGCTTCCTGACGATGACGATGGCCGGATCGCTGCTGCAGATGATGCCCGCCGTGGCCGGCCTGCCGCTGCGGGGCACATCCCGCCTGGCCGCCTGGACCTGTCCGCTGCTGGGCGCCGGCGCCGTATTGCTGGCGTGCGCCTTCCTGTCCGGACACCGGCTGCTGTTCGCGCTGGCCGGCGCGCTGCTGTTCGTCGCCTTCGCCCTGCTGCTCGGCTGCCTGCTGCCCACGCTGTGGCAGCGGACATCCGCCGCCGCCGTCACCCACATCGCCGGCGCCATGCGCGCGGCCGTCGCGGCGCTGCTGGCGTGCGTGGCGGCCGGCCTGCTCCTCGCGGGCTGGCTCGCGGGCGGCCCGGCCGTCCCCGTGCTGCCGCTCGTGGACACCCACGCGGCGCTGGGCCTGGCCGGCTGGGTGGTGCCGCTCGTGATGGCCGTGTCGTTCCAGGTGATCCCGATGTTCCAGGGAACCGACCCGTTTCCGCCGCTCGCCGCGCGCAAGCTGGTGCCCCTCGCGCTGCTCGCGCTGGCCGCCTGGATCGCGGGCCGCTGGCTGGACACGTCCTGGCGCACCGTGCCCGCGCTGGCCGGCGCCGCGGTCGTCACCGCCTATGCCGGCGTGGCCGCGGCCCTGCTGCTGCGGCGCGAGCGCACGCGGACAGCGTCCGGCACGCGCTACTGGCTGCTGTCGCTCGCGGCACTGGCCGGCGCCGCGTGGCTGTTCGCCTGGCCAGGCGCACCGTCGGAGGCGCGCACAGCCCTCACCGGCGTCTGCTTCCTCGCCGGCTGCGCGATGTCGGCCGTGAACGGCATGCTGTACCGGATCGTGCCTTTCCTCGTATGGCACCACCTGCGCGCCCGCCTGCCGCCGGACGTGGCGGTGCCGAAGTTCGCGGAACTCATCGCGCCAAACCGCCTGCGCACCCAATGCCGCTGGCACGCGGCCGCCGTCGCGGCGGCACTGGCGGCGTGCGTGATGCCGCCGCTGGCCTCAAGCGCCGGCCTGTTGCTGGCCCTGGCCTGCCTGCGGCTCGGCATCGACCTGGCGGGTCCCGTCGTGCGCCACCGCCACAGCCTGGCGCTGCGCCCGACGTGACCAGCCCAGCATGCCGAGGCCCAGCGCGAACACGGCCGCCATGCCGGGCTCCGGCACCTCGCCTGCGGGCGGCGCCTGCAGGACGAAGGACAGGTTGTCCGCATAGCCATCGTTGTCGCCCGAGACGAGACGTTCCATCGACAGCCAGAACGACAGCTTGCGGGTGCCCGTCGGCACGAAGCCGTCGGTCTCGCGGTACATCAAGCCGGTCTGGTTGTCGCGGTCCTGCGGCGTCACCGGGCCGAGCACCGAATTCCCGATCTCGTTGTCGAACGCGTCGAGGAACTGCACGTAGAACAAGGCGTTGTCGCCCTGGTCCTGCCAGCCGCCCAGCCAGCCGGTCAGCGCGTAGGACGTGTCCCGGGTCGTCGCCGTGCCGAAGTCCAGCGTCTGGTAGCCGACGGCGTACTGGCCGAACCCGGCGAACATCTTGTTGCCCCGGTCCACCGGTCCCGGCTGCGTGGGCAGCACCCAGTTGCCGCCGTAGTCCACGGCCTGGAACAGGTTGTAGCCCGCGTAGCCGGTCCAGCCGGCGGTACCGGCTTCCGCGTCGCCGTTGACGACGAGGTTGCTGCCGTAGACGACCGCGGCCTGGCCGTTACACGCCGCGGCGAGCAGCGCGGTCGCAATGAGGAATCGAACGTGCATGACAATCTCCTGGTCAGGCGATACGGTATTGGTCGAGTTGGGCCGCGCCCTGCATCGCGGGGTCGCTGATCGACGGCAGCCCGTTTTCCAGGTGCCCGGCGAAGCGCCGCAGCCAGCCGGGCATGCCGTGCACGCGCGCGCTGAAGTCGTACCAGTTGGCGGTCTGCGCCAGCGACAGGCGCAGGGTGCTGCGCGATCGTGCCGGCACGCGCACGTCGGGAATCCGGTTCGTCGTGTACTTGTTGGCGACGAGCTGGAACATGCACGGCTGGCCGCCGTTGTTCACGAAGTCGACGACCAGCTCCCCGGCCCGGCGGTCGGCGCGCACGACCAGTTCCGGCAAGGCGGCGTCGGGCGCGCGGCGCACGTCGCCCGCGACGTGGCGGTGGAAGCCGTTCGGTCCCAGCACCCACAAATCGTAGGCGGCGCCCGCGGTCCAGCGGCCCATCAGCTGCTTGCCCGCTTCGACGGTGTAGCGGCGCGGAACCTGGTCCAGCGCCAGGCGGTCGTACACGTGGAACACGGCGCCCGCTTCTCCGGCATTCTCGAACGCGAGGTCGACGAGGCCGCCCGTGGCCGACACCTGCGCCTGCACCTGCAGCTCGTACGGCAGCGCACGGGCGGGACGCACGCCGGCGGCCTGCACGGGTGCGGCCAGCGTCGTCGGCGTCGCCGGGACCTTGGTGCTGCCCAGGCTCAGCGCCAGCGCCCGCCGGGCGGCCGTGTCGGGCAAGGCGACCGCGCTGTCGTTCGGATTCGCGAAGTCGAAGCAGGACAGCAGGTTCCCGCTCACCGCGCGCCGCCACGGGCTGATGAGCGGCTCGCGCACGCCGAAACGGGCCTCGATGAAGCGCACGATCGACGAGTGGTCGAAGACTTGCGAATTCACCCAGCCGCCCTTCGTCCACGGGGAGATGACGTACAGCGGCACGCGCGGGCCGAGGCCGTACGGGCGATGCAGGGTGCGCGCATCCGCGCCATTGAGGATGTGGTGGTATTCGCCGGTCGTGTCCACGGTCGACGCGCCCGCCAGCCGGGCCTGCGCCGGATCGGGGCTGTACGTCAGGTACGACGGCACGGCAGGGGGCGGCATGTGGTCGAAGAAGCCGTCGTTCTCGTCGAAGTTGATGATGAAGACCGTCTTGCTCCAGCTCTCGGGATTGGCCGTCAGGGCGTCGAGGACGCGCGCGATGTAGTCCGCGCCCGACGCGGGACTGGACGGCCCCGGGTGCTCGGATCCTTCCGCGGTGGCGACGACCCAGCTCACCTGCGGCAACCGGTTGGCCAGCACGTCCGCCTTGAGCAGGTCCAGGTCGCGCGTGCTGACGCCGCGGCTGCGCAGCGAGGGCGAATAACCCGGGCGCTGGTACCACGCGTTGCGGAACGAACGGAAGCCGGCCAGGGAATTGTCCGTGAAGTTGTCGGCCATGTTCTGGTAAACCTGCCAGCTGATCCCGGCCGCTTCCAGGCGCTCCGGATACGTGGTCCACCGGTAGTCGGTGTTCGGGTCGGGATTGAAGTCGTCGTGGCTGTTGTCGGTCGACGGCCCGCCGGCGGCGCCCAGCGGATCGTTGTGGCCGGTGAACAGGAACAGGCGGTTGGTGTTGGTGCCGGTCTGCGTCGCGCAGTGGTAATGGTCGCAGATCGTGAACGCGCGGGCGAGCGCGAACTGGAACGGTATGTCGCCTTCCGCGTAATAGCCCAGCGAATGGTTCTGCTTCACGGTGCACCAGTCGTTCATGCGCCCGTGGTCCCACGCCAGTTGCGCATCCAGCCACGCGTGCGGCGTGCCGGCCACGCGCATGACGGGGAAGTCCTGCACGGTGTTCAGGCGGAACGGCGCGATGGCGCGGCTCTGCGGCCAGTTGGGCCGGCCCGGCACCGGCGCGCCGCCGACCGTCTGCTGCACGAACACCGTCTTGCGGTTGAACAGGTTCTGGCGATCCATCACGGGAATCGGGAACGGATCGCCGAAGCCCCGCACTCCTTCCAGCGTGCCGAAGTAATGGTCGAAGCTGCGGTTTTCCTGGGTCAGCACGACGATGTGTTCGACGTCCTGCAGGCTGCGGGTGCGCTGGTTCGCGGGCAGGGCCAGCGCCCGCTGGATGGCGGGCGGGAAGGACGCGAGGACGGCGCTGGCGCCGCCGGCCTGGGCGAGCGTGCGGAGGAAGTCGCGGCGGCTCATGCATGCACCATCGGGGCGGGAAACGCGAGATCGAAATATTGCATTTGACTCATCCAGGTTGATTGTCGGAAATTGATGAATTTAGTGCTCAGCGAGACTTCAGCGTAGGCAACGATGATGAAATGTTGATGACAAATTAATTTTTAAAGGAAAGACCGCACGTTTCGTCAAATGCAGCGTCGATGGCCGTTTTGACTTGCATCAATGACGATGCGACGGCCCGCCGTCTATCGTGCAGCCATGAACGTCATCGCCTCCCGCTGGATCTGCTGCCTCCTGTTCGCCTTCTCCTCCGCACTCGCCACCGCCCAGAGCGCGCCGCGCGGCCCCGTCGACGCCCGCATGCTCGCGGCACGGCTGCATGCCGGCGACGCGCCGCCGCCATCCTGGCTGGGCGACGGCGGCGCCCGCGCGCGCGAGGCCGTGCGCCTGCTGCGCGACGCACCGGCACACGGCCTCGATCCGGCGCGCTACGACGCCGAAGGGCTGGCCGCACGGCTCGACGCCGGGTCGGACGAGATGGCCGCCCCCGCCCTCGAACGGGACCTGGGCACTGCCATGCTCCAGTACCTGGCCGACCTGCATTTCGGCCGCGTCGCGTCCGGCTACCGCGTGCCGTCCGACGCCGCGCCCCCCTTCGACCCGGTGGACCATCTGCGCCGCGCGCTGCGCGACGGACGCCTCGCGGACGCGGTCGACACGGCGTCGCCGCCGATCCCGATGGTGCGCCGGGTCGAGGCCACGCTGGCCCGCTACCGCGCCCTCGCCGCCGCGCACCCGCACTGGCCGGACCTGCCGCCGCTGCCGGCCAGGCGGGGCGAACCGGGCACACGCTATGCCGGCACGGCGCTGCTGCGCGAGCGCCTGCGCCTGCTCGGCGACCTGGACGCGGACGCATCCGCCGGCGACGTCTACACGCCCGACCTGGCGGCGGCCGTACGCCGTTTCCAGGCGCGCCACGGCCTTGCGGAAGACGGCGTCCTGGGCGTAGGCACGCTGGCCGCGCTGGCGGTGCCGCCGGCCCGCCGCGTGACGCAGCTGGAGCTGACGCTGGAGCGCCTGCGCTGGCTGCCGCGTCCGCCGCAGGGGCGCGTCGTCGTCGTGGACGTGCCGGCCTACCGCCTGTGGGCGTTCGACGGCCGCGATCCGGCCGGGCAGCTGCTGGAAATGCGCGTGATCGTGGGCGCGGCCGCGCGCACGCCGACGCCGTTGTTCATCGGCCAGATGCGCTACCTGGAATTCAATCCGTACTGGAACGTGCCGCGCAGTATCGAGACGGCCGAGATCATCCCGAAGCTGGCGCGCGAACCCGGCTACCTGGCGCGCAACGACATGGAACTCGTGTCCGCCGCCGGCCAGGTGCTGCCCGACGCGGGCGCCCTCGCCGCCCTGCGCGCGGGCACGGCCCGGGTCCGGCAGCGGCCGGGGCCGAAGAATGCCCTCGGCGCCGTCAAGTTCGCCATGCCGAACCCGATGAACATCTATCTGCATTCCACGTCGGCGCAGGAATTGTTCGCACGGTCGCGGCGCGACCTGAGCCATGGCTGCATCCGCGTCGAGCACCCGGCCGCGCTCGCGCAATTCGTGCTGGCCGACCCGGCGCGGTGGAACGCGGACGCCGTGGCCGCGGCACTGCGGCCGGGCCGCACCGTCACGGTCACGCTGCGGGAACCCGTCCCCGTCGTGCTGTTCTACGCGACGGCGCTCACGGACCGCGACGGCCGCGCCCTGTTCACCGAAGACGTCTATGGCCTCGACGAGCAACTGGTGCAGGCGCTGCGGGCGGATTGACGATATTTCTAGATTTTGATTTGCATCAACGATCTGAAATCGATCGAACCGGTAAGGTGGGCATATGGACAAGTTCAACCCGCATTGCGCCGTCATCGCCTCTCCCGATCCCTGGGCCGACATCGAACCACCCACCGTGACCGACCGCATGCTCCATGCGGCGCTCGGCCGCATGACGTCCGGCATCTCGCCCGCCGCGCTGGCGCTCGCGTGGCTGGACTGGAGCCTGCACCTGGCCCAGTCGCCCGGCAAATGGGCCCGGCTGTGCGACAAGGCGGTGCGCAAGGCCGCCCGCTTCGGCGACTATGCCGCGCGCGCCGCGGTGGGGCACGCGGAACCCTGCATCCAGCCGCTGCCGCAGGACCGCCGCTTCGCCGGCGAGGCGTGGCAGCGCTGGCCGTTCAACGTGATCCAGCAGGGCTTCCTCCTCAACCAGCAGTGGTGGCATAACGTCACGACCGGCATCGGCGGCGTCGCGCCGCACCACGAGCAGGTCGTCTCGTTCGTCGCGCGCCAGCTGCTCGACATGATGTCGCCCGTGAACTTCGTGGCGACCAATCCGGACGTGCTGCAAGCCACCGCGCAGCAGGGCGGCATGAATGTCGCGCAAGGCATGGCGCACTTCGCGGACGACTGGTGGCGCATGCTGGCGGACCGCCCGCCGGCCGGCGCCGAGGACTTCGTGCCGGGCCGCCAGGTCGCAGTCACCCCGGGCCGCGTCGTGCTGCGCAACCGGTTGGTGGAACTGATCCAGTACGCGCCCGCGATGCCGGACGTGCACGCGGAACCCGTGCTGATCGTGCCGGCCTGGATCATGAAGTACTACATCCTCGACCTGTCGCCCCGTAACTCGCTCGTGAACTACCTCGTCGGCCGGGGCCACACGGTCTTCATGATCTCCTGGCACAACCCGGGCGAGGCCGACAGCGACCTGGGCATGGACGACTACCTGCGGCTGGGCGTGCTCGCCGCGCTCGACGCCGTGAGCGCCATCGTCCCCGACCAGCGCGTGAACGCCGTCGGCTACTGCCTGGGCGGCACGCTGCTCGCGATCGCGGCCGCCTACCTCGCGGGACGGCACGACGAACGCCTGCGCTCGCTCACGCTGTTCGCCGCGCAGACGGATTTCACGGAAGCGGGCGAGCTGTCCCTGTTCATCGACGACAGCGAGCTGGATTTTTTGGAAGACATCATGTGGCGCCAGGGCTACCTGCACACGCGCCAGATGGCCGGCGCCTTCCAGCTCCTGCGCTCCAACGACCTCGTATGGTCGCGCATCGTCAACGACTACCTGCTCGGCCAGCGCCAGCCGATGAACGACCTGATGGCGTGGAACGCGGACGCCACGCGCATGCCCTACCGGATGCACAGCGAATACCTGCGCCGGCTGTTCCTGAAGAACGACCTGTTCGAAGGGCGCTACCAGATCGACGGCAGGCACGTGGCGCTGGCGGACATCCGCGCGCCGCTGTTCGTCGTCGCCACCGAGGCGGACCACGTGGCGCCGTGGAAGTCCGTCTACAAGATCAACCTCGTCGCCGACGCCGACGTGACGTTCGTGCTCACGAGCGGCGGCCATAACGCCGGCATCGTCAGCGAACCGGGCCACCGGGGCCGCCATTTCCGCGTCGCGCGCCGCACCGACGGCGACACGTACCTGGCGCCGGACGACTGGCTGGCCGC